>JASGFL010000037.1:0-29453 GCA_047605545.1 Asticcacaulis sp.
ATGTATTTACCGGAAAACTGGGCTATCCGCCGATCTGTGCGCCGGAAACCCTGCCGCCTTTGGGTACGCGTTGGTCAATTGACGGAGCGGGGGGAGTTGTTCCGGTGATTACGTTCGATCAGGAACACGGGCCTATACGGTCAGTGGGTTATCGTATCGGTGACGTCGCCTATTCAAGCGACATCAGCGACCTGCCCGAAAGTAGTTTTGAGGCGCTTAAAGGCGTCAAAGTATGGATTGTTGATGCACTGCGTCATGCACCGCACCCTACGCATTCGCATCTGGATAAGACACTTTCGTGGATTAAACGCGTCAGGCCGGAACGCGCTATTTTGACCAATCTGCATCAGGAACTGGATTACGAAATCCTTAAGCAGCAACTGCCCGAAGGGGTTGAACCCGCGTATGATCAAATGGTTATCGAAACAAACCTGATCTGAAATGGGCCTGCCTGTTTGAGTTGTCCGGTCAGCCAATAGGGAGGAAAAATATAAGGTCCGCAATTAATAAGGATTGCGCGAAAATGCCGACCGGACGCGAAAACAAAACATTATTTCGCAGTTGCGTCACCCCCCCAAACAGGGGGAACGGTGTTTTTTTTATTTATAAAATTAAAGCGTGATCAGGCAAACGGCCTGAGCAGCCAAACCTTCTTCACGACCGGTAAAGCCAAGTGTCTCGGTTGTCGTAGCCTTAACGCTGACCTGAGACACATCAATCTGTAATATTTCAGCCAATCGAACCTGCATGGTCTGACGATGCGGTTTGATCTTGGGGTGCTCGCAGATCAGCGTCACATCGACATTGATAATATCCCCGCCGCGTTCACGTATCAGACGAGCCGCGTGTTCAAGAAAAATATAAGAAGCAGCACCTTTCCATTGCGGATCGGTTGGCGGGAAATGCTCACCAATATCCCCAAGGCCTGCGGCCCCCATCAATGCATCAGTGAGCGCGTGCAAACCGGCATCCGCATCTGAATGGCCTATGAGCGTTTTGTTGTGACTGATCTCCACACCACACAGCCACACACTTTGACCGTCACCCCAGCGGTGCACATCAAAGCCCTGACCGACACGCAGGTTTTTAAGCGAAGGAGTGGGGGACATCATAGCCTCAAGGACAGCAAAATCTTCGGGGTAGGTCAGCTTTTGTAATCTGGCATCGCCTTCGACCACATCGACCGTAATACCAGCATGGGAAGCCATCATGGCCTCATCGGTGGCTTCCTGATCAGAGGGCCATACTTCATAAGAACGGGAAATGTCCTCGAAACGGAAAGCCTGAGGCGTTTGTGCTCGCCACAGATTTTCACGTGAAGGTGCGTCTGTAATGGACTGATTTTTAATTTTTTTCAGAGAATCCGTGACCGGCAACGCCAAAATAGCAGCTTTGGAGGTCTCAAGCTTTTTCAAAAGCTTTTCGATCAACTCAACGGTCAAAAGCGGCCGCGCAGCATCATGAATTAGCACAATATCCTGTGCAGATGCCGTATCTGATAGCGCCTTAAGACCATTGTGTACGGACTGTGCGCGGGTGTTTCCGCCGCTGACAATACGAATGTTCGGCAAACCATCGATCGCCTTTTGCGCCAATTCAATATCTTCAGCGGGGACAACGACGACAATGTCGTCCGATCCGGCTTTGACAAAGACTTCTGTCGGCCACCACAAGACCGGACGTCCGTTTAAGGAACGCCACTGTTTCTTACCGCCTGAACGTAGTCCCGAACCGCCGGCCACAATGATAGATTTGAAACTCATAGGGCCTGTTTATAGGCTGCGGTGATTTTTGCAAGACAGCCTAACCCTGCACCTGACAAAGCCGCATCGTGACTGGCATTGCGTAAAACCGGTTTCGGCGTCATAAGCGCTCACATGACAGAAAACGGGCTGAAAATTGGAGATGTTACGGTCAACGGACGGGTGCTGATTGCGCCTATGACCGGCGTGTCTGATCTGCCGTTTCGCCGTATGGCCTCAAAACTTGGGGCTGCCTATGCCGCCACCGAGATGGTCGCCTGTGCTGAATTGGAAAAAGGACGACCGGATGTCGTGCGTAAGGCGCAACTGGGGGAACATGCGGGCCTGAAAATTGTTCAGCTTATTGGGCGTGATGCTGATTATATTGCCCGTGGCGCTAAGCTGGCGGAAGAGTCTGGCGCACATATTGTAGATCTCAATTTTGGCTGTCCGGCCAAAGAAGTCACCGGTGTCCTTTGCGGTTCTGCGCTGATGAAAGACCTTGATACGGCGTGTCGGCTGATGGAGGCGGCTGTTCAGGCCACCAGCAGACCAGTAACGGTAAAAATGCGTTTGGGGTGGGATGATCAGAACCGCAATGCAGCCGAACTGGCACGAAAGGCACGCGATATTGGCGTTAAAGCCGTCACTGTGCATGGAAGAACGCGCCAGCAATTCTACAAAGGTCAGGCTGACTGGCGATTTGTGCATCAGGTTAAAGATGCCGTAGATATTCCCGTCATCGTGAATGGCGACATCACCGATACACACACTGCAAAACAGGCTCTTGAGGCTTCAGGGGCCGATGCTCTTATGCTGGGGAGAGGCATCTATGGCCGACCCTGGCTGGCAACTCAGCTTGATCAGGCTTTGTCGGGGCAAAATGCTGATGCACCGGATACATTACAGACCTTGGGCATTATCATCGAGCATATGCAGGACAGTCTTGCATTCTATGGGGCGAACCTTGGGCTTAAGATGTTCAAAAAACATCTGGGCTGGTACATTGAAGCCTCAGACTATGTTTCAGACCCAACGGTCAGGCGTCAGGATAAAGCGCGTCTGTGTCGTCTGGATTGCCCCGAAGCCATTACGCGTGAATTGCAGACGCTAATGGCCTGATAAGGTGCGTCTCAATTACATATTGTGATGAATAACCGCAAAAATCAGAACATAATCGACACATTGGTGTTGATATTCGGACACAGTGGTGCGCAAATGTCATGTGTGTTTTTGGCAACTAATGCGAACACCATTGATCTGAGCCGTGGCCAGACCCTTGGAACGAATTAGCCCGAAGCCGTAATTGTATCACCTTCGCAGGACAGTTAGTTGAAGGACACGGGTTTCAAACGTTGGTTTGGGGTTGAGTGGTTACGCCTTCAGCGGGCCGCAAAAACCGCCAGCCCGCAAGGGCTGGGGCTGACGGCTGGCTATAGCCTGTCTGCGCTTGCGACCGTGCTTATCATCTGGATGATCATTGCCTCGCCCGATGCCGGGCCGGGGCCGTCAAGTACCTTCCTGTTTATAATGGTCTGCGCCAATCTGGCGCTTCTGTTGCTGCTTACCTTTTTCGTAATTCGACGCGTTATCCGCATAGCCCAAAGCCGCGGTGTGGATGCGGGCGCAAGGCTGCATGTGCGGTTTGTGACCCTGTTTGCTCTGGTGGCAGTTACGCCCGCTTTTGTGGTGGCGCTTTTGTTCGGGGTGTTGGTCAACAAAGGCGTTGAAACTTGGTTTTCCGATCGGGTGCAGTCATCCGTCGAAAACGGTGCCTATATTGCCCAGACCTTTCTGGATGCTCAGGTGAATACCGCAAGCGATACGCTTACGGATGTCGCGACTGACCTTGAGCATGAGCATATGCGCGCGCTCTATCCCAATCGCCTGAGCTTTTCACTGGCCTTGCGCGATCTGATTAGCATTCGTGGCGAACTGACGGCGGTTTATCTGATTGATGATACCGGACACGTTCTGGCGCGCGCTGAAAATCCGGGGGCTCCGGTTTATCTGGCTCCTTCTCAGACCGCCCTTGATACTACGGCTGAAGGCGATATCGGCGGCGGGGTTTTTGCCGATCCGGACGCAGTTCGCCTGATTTACCCGCTTAAGGGCTATGATGGGGCGAAGCTCTATGGTGTTCGCCTGCTGCAACCGGGGATTCTGGCGCGCCTTAAAACCGCCGAGCAAGCCATTGTCGATCTGAGAGAAGTTTCCGAAAACAGCGCGCGTGTGCAGGGCGTATTTGCGCTGGCCTATATTGAAACCGTGCTTCTGGTGCTGGTTGGTGCCATCTGGGCAGGCATATCTGCGGCAGATTCTATTGCCGTACCCGTGGCGCGCCTTGTGCAGGCTGCCGACAGGGTGGCATCAGGGGATATGGACGCACGGGTTATGACCGGAAATCAATCCGAAGATATTGCCGTGCTTTCGCGCGCCTTTAACCGAATGACCTCAGACCTCCAAAGTCAGCAGGCTGAGCTTAAGTCTGCGGGGGAAGAGGCCGAAGAGCGAAGGCGGTTTATTGAAACCGTTCTGTCTGAAATTTCAGCAGGCATTGTCGGGATTGATGCCAGCGAAGATATATCGGCTATCAATCGCCATGCGGCTAATTTCCTTGGCATCAATGCTGAAGAAGCGATTGGCGCATCTATTCGTGATCTGGCTCCGGAAATTGCTGACCTCATTGACAATGTGTCTCCGCACAAGGTTGAGGAAGGCGAAGTCGATCTGGTGCGCCATACGGAAACCCGTCGCTTGCGTGTCCGCGCCTCAAGCCTTGAAACCGGCGGTATGGTTCTGACCTTTGATGATATTACGCGCCTTGTGGCCGCTCAAAGAAATGCGGCATGGAAAGATGTGGCGCGGCGTATTGCGCATGAAATCAAAAACCCGCTAACACCGATCCAGTTGTCGGCTGAGCGCCTTAAACGCAAATATCGCTCGCAGATCGAAACCGATGTCGAAACCTATGACCGTCTGACGGATACGATTGTACGTCAGGTGGGCGATATCGGTCGGATGGTTGATGAGTTTTCGGCCTTTGCACGTATGCCTACGCCTAATTTTGCCGAAGAAGACGCGGCTGAACTGGTGCGGCAGGCTGTGTTTGCTCAGCGTGTGGCCAAGCCCGACGTCGCCATTACCATTGTTGATCCCCTGCCGGAGATTAAGGTGGTCTGTGACGGGCGTATGCTTTCGCAGGTTCTGACGAACGTTCTGAAAAACGGCGGCGAGGCGATCGTCTCACGCCATGCGCAGGCGGGTAATTCCGGCCCTGAAACCGGTCAAATGCGTGTTGAAATGTATCAGGAAGCCGGATTTGTCACGATCGACATTGAAGATGATGGTATAGGGTTGCCGGAAAAAGATCGTGACCGCCTGACGGAACCATACGTGACCACACGTGAAAAGGGAACGGGTCTGGGGTTGGCGATTGTAAAACGGATATTGGAAGATCACGGCGGCGAATTCCATTTGCTTGATGCCGTCCATTTAAGCGGTGCCCGTGCGGTCTTGCGTTTACCGAAAACGCAGGACAACTCTGGTGTAACGGAGGCTCCTGATGGGGCCAGACTGATGAGGGTATGATGAAAGTCTCTTCGGGTGTAGATATTCTGGTCGTCGATGATGAGGCCGATATTCGTGAACTGATTGCGGGTATCCTTGAGGATGAAGGCTATGCGGTACGCACCGCGCCGGATTCCAATTCGGCACTTAAGGCGGTAAAGGCGCGTAAGCCGTCTCTGGTCGTGCTTGATATCTGGATGCAGGGCGGGGGACTTGATGGCCTTGAGCTTCTGGATGTTTTACGTGAGCTTGATCCGGATATTCCTGCTGTGATGATATCGGGCCATGGCACCATTGAAACCGCTGTTTCGGCGATTAAGCGTGGCGCTTATGACTTCATTGAAAAGCCGTTCAAAACCGAACGCCTGATTATGGTCATTGAGCGGGCTTTGGAAATGGCTTCCTTAAGACGCGAAAACCGTCGCCTGCGTAATCAGGCAGTTGTGCCTGACGGTCTTATTGGAAACTCTGCGGCCGCTCAGCTTTTGCGCTCGACTATCTCTAAGGTCGCCAACGCCAATTCGCGCATTATGATTTCCGGCCCTTCCGGTTCAGGTAAGGAACTGGTGGCGCGGATGATTCACGACGCCAGCCCTCGCGCCCAGTGTGAGTTCGTCGCCATTTCAGCGGCAGGCATGACGCCGGAACGTCTGGATATCGAACTGTTCGGCGAAGAAGGCGAAGAGGGGCGTCCACGCAAAATCGGCGTATTTGAACGCGCACATGGCGGCACATTGTTCCTTGATGAAGTCGCGGACATGCCGATGGAATCGCAAAGCCGTATCCTCAGGGTGCTGGTTGAGCAACGCTTTACGCGTGTTGGCGGCGCACAGGACGTTCAGGTCGATGTGCGGGTTATTTCCTCCACCTCTAAGGATCTGCAACAGGAAATCGCCAACGGCCGTTTCCGCGAAGACCTGTTTCATCGCCTGAATGTGGTGCCGGTACGTGTGCCGGGCCTGTCGGAACGTCGTAGTGACATTGCCGAACTGGTGACCTATTTCATTGATCGTATTTCAAAGGGTCATGGCCTGCCTAAGCGCACCTTGAGCGAAGACGCTATGGCCACCCTTCAGGTGCATGAATGGCCGGGCAATGTCCGTCAGCTACGCAACAATATCGAACGCCTGTTGATTCTGGCGTCAGGCGATCCGAATGAACCAATCACCGCCCAGATGCTGCCTGCCGAAGTGGTGGAATCGGCGGTGGCCGGCGCCATTCGTCCGGAACGGATCATCGCCTTGCCACTACGTGATGCCCGTGAAGTGTTTGAGCGCGAATATTTGTCGTCACAGATTGTCCGCTTTGGCGGCAATATTTCACGTACGGCCAATTTCATCGGCATGGAGCGTTCGGCGCTTCACCGTAAGCTGAAATCACTGGGGCTGGCGCATATTCGCGGTGCCGAGGATGAAGAGTAGTTTTAAATGTCGCGTATTGCCTATGTAAACGGTGCCTATGTGCGCCAGAACCACGCTCAGGTGTCGATTGAGGATCGCGGCTATCAGTTTGCTGATGCGGTCTATGAGGTATGGGCCGTGTTTGACGGCAGAGCGGCTGATTTGACGCCGCACCTTGATCGTCTTGAGCGGTCATTGCGTGAGTTATACATCGACATGCCAATGTCACGGGCGTCATTGGTGGTTGTCCTTGAGGAAGTCATACGTCGCAACCGTATCCGTGAGGGTATGGTTTATCTTCAGATCAGCCGTGGCGTTGCCCCGCGGGATCACTTCTTTCCGGCTGCACCCGTTAAGCCTGCGGTTGTGATTACCGCAAAGCCGGTTGATCGCGAAGCCGCCCTCCGTAAGGCCGCAAAGGGTATTAAGGCCATCAGCCAGCCGGATATCCGATGGGGGCGTTGCGATATTAAAACCGTAGGTCTTTTGCCCAATGTGCTGGCCAAGCAGGCGGCGCGCGAAGCCGGTGCCGATGACGTGATTTTGGTGGACGATAAGGGTTTTGTCACCGAAGGCGGGTCAGCCAACGTCTATATGGTTACCGCAGACAAGACGATCAAAACCGCGCCTCTGACGGCCAATATCCTTCCGGGCGTTACGCGCATCGGCCTTATCGGGCTGCTGAAAGCGCAAGGCTATACGGTTATCGAAGAAGCCTTTAGCCTGAGCGAAGCGTTTGGCGCTTCGGAACTGTTCCTGTCGGCGGCCTCGACCTTTGTGATGCCTATCGTCAATCTGGACGGACAAGTCATCGGAGAGGGCAAGCCGGGCGAAGTCGCCACTGCACTTCGTGACGCCTATATTGACGAAGCCACACGCAGTGCCGGTATCTGGAAATAATAATTTATAGCCCAAAGGTTGAATTGTGGGCGTTATCCTTTATCATGTGACTTCTCTGTCTGTGTGGAGGGCGCTGTTGCCCTTCGTCATTTTAAATTAGAAGGGCTGAGTAATGTCCCACGATAAAAAACAAAACCTGCAAGACACATTTCTGAACAGTGTCCGCAAAACCAAAACCCCTCTGACCATCTTCCTGATCAATGGCGTCAAGCTTCAGGGCATCGTGAGCTGGTTCGACAATTTCTGTGTGCTGCTGCGCCGCGATGGTCAATCGCAACTGGTGTACAAGCATGCCATTTCGACCATCATGCCGGCCGCACCTGTTCAGCTTTATGAGCAGGAAGAAGATTCCGAAGATTAATTAAGGCTGTCTTTTGAGCCAAAAATTTGTTGACCGCCTGCCTGAAATTCAGCGCGCGGTTGTTGTCGATCCCGATACCGGTTCCCAATCCGCTGCTTTGCGCAGACACGATGAGTCGCGTCTTGACGAAGCGGTAGGGTTGGCGCTGGCGCTTGATCTCAAGATCGTCGGGACACATACGGCACGTGTACGCAAACTCAATCCGGCAACCCTGTTTGGTCAGGGTAAGGTCGAAGAGATTGCAGACCTCTGCAAAGATCTTGAAGCGGGTCTGGTGGTCATCAACACCACACTGACGCCGATTCAGCAGCGCAATCTTGAAAAGGCGCTGGACGTCAAGGTTATTGACCGCACCGGCCTTATTCTCGAAATTTTCGGCCTCAGAGCACGCACCAACGAAGGTAAGCTTCAGGTCGAATTAGCGCGCCTTGAATATGAGCGTTCGCGTCTGGTTCGCACGTGGACACACCTTGAACGTCAGCGGGCCACAGGTACAACCGGCGGCCCCGGTGAAACCCAGATCGAACTTGACCGGCGGATGATCGCCGACAAGATCAAGCGCCTCAAAGGTGATCTGGAAGAGGTGCGTCGCACCCGCAATCTGCACCGTAATGCGCGGCGTAAGGTGCCTTATCCGATTGTCGCCTTGGTAGGTTACACCAATGCCGGCAAATCGACCCTGTTTAACCACCTGACGCGTGCCGAGGTGCTGGCGAAAGATATGCTGTTCGCTACGCTGGACACGACCCTGCGGACGCTAAAACTGCCCAATGGTCGTCCGGCTATTATTTCGGACACGGTGGGCTTTATTTCTGATCTGCCGCACGAACTGGTGGCTGCTTTCCGTGCAACGCTTGAGGAAGTCATTGAGGCTGACCTGATTCTGCACGTGCGGGACATGTCGAACCCCGAAGCAGATACTCAGGGTCGCGACGTTGAACAGGTTCTGGAGCACATTCATCCCGACCTTGATCGCTCGCGCATCATTGAGGTTTGGAACAAGATCGATCTGGTGGACGAAGAAGGCCGTGACATCCTTTATGCGCGGGCGATCACCAGCAAAACTGCCAACCGCCCCATACCGGTTTCCGCCATTACGGGTGAAGGCATAGACGCGCTTCTGGCTGCAATTTCACAAGGTGTAGACTCGGACGGCGTTGAAATAGACGTCGTTCTGGCGCCGCACGAAGGTCAGAAACTGGCGTTTCTATATGATCAGGCTCGCATACTCAGCCGTTTTGAGGATGAGCAGGGGCAAATACACCTCAGGGTGCGTTTATCGGATCAGGCCTTGGGTCGCCTGGAGCGTATGCGCTAAGGTTGCTTTTGCACCTATGGAGTAACAATTGCCATAAACAAAGATCATCGTCATATTGCTTGGATGACGGACATTCAAAGCCATGACGCCTATATTGCCGCTGCGCCAGAGCCATTCCGCGCTGTGTTGGCTCAGTTGCGTGTTAAATTATCGGACGCACTGCCTGATGCCACTGAGATCATAAAATACAATATGCCCGGTTTCGAGATCAACGGAACGATCGTCGCGGGCTATGCGGCTTTTAGCAAACAATGCGGTCTTTATGTTGATGCCGCTGCCATTGCCGAGCATGCAGCCGCGATTGCGGCTTTAGGTCTTAAGGCAAGTAAAACCGGCGTCACTTTTTCCCACGACAAGTCAATCACAGGCGATCTGATTGAGAAACTGGCGATAAGTTCCCGAAAACATAAGGGACTTTAGAGTTTTAGAATGATCCCATTTTCAGACTAAGCTTCATGGCATTGGCCAGTGCCTTAGCGCGCTTGCGTGTCTGCTCGCCCAGCAGGAGGTCTTCCCATCCGGCTTTGGCCTCAAGAACCAGTTGCGAATCCTGACGGGTAAGATGGGCATAGCCCAACAGCTCAGGTGATTTTGCTGACAAATCACACCCAAGGCGTAAGGCCAACCCCAGTTGCGTAGCCATGACCAAGCCTTCGTCACCCAAGATACGCCGGATAAGAACCGGTTCCTTGGTATAGGCATCACCGGAGTAACGGGTAAACATAGTGCAGGCGAGGAACACTCGCTCCGCATGGCTTTGGCCGGGAATTGGGGCGCGCAGAACCTGATCGCAGACCAGATCCGCCCGATGATCAGGATGCAGACAAGCCCCCATGTCCGCAAGCTTTGACGCTGCCCTGATCAGACGACGCTCCGGCCGTCCGGCGGATACCGTTTCGGCCTGATCGTAAAACTCACAAACCCACTGTGAAAGGGAGGAGCCAATCTGCCCCGATATGCCCAGACGTGCCCCCAATGCGGCACAGCCTTCAATTAAGGGATCGCGTTTCTGCAAATCGACAGCTAAGGAATCAAACAACAAACCTTCGCGTAACCCGTTGGCAGAAAAGACTATTGTCTCGAAATCACAGATCTCGATCAGACACTGGAGCACAAGTGCGGCATAGGAAAGGTTTTCCATACGTCGCTTAGTGACACCACGAATTTTCTCTAACGATGATGGCGACTGACTGGCAATTAGGGCGCAGATATTGATGACTTCGCGCGCCGGAAGTTCGAACTGCTGAACAATCTGTAGCGGATAATTTGCCTGCTGCATCCATATAACCGCCAGATTGCGCCAGGCACCTCCGACGGCATGGAATTCACGATGACTGAACCGCGCCTTATACGGCGTCAAGATTTCGATAATTTCAGCACGCGTCTTATCGATGTCCAGCGCCTTAGGGGAACCGAGCGCAAATGGCCCCAAGGGCAAGGTGATGCCACGAAACGCATCTACGCCTTCAAGTGCCAGTAACTCAAGGCTGGAGCCCCCCAGATCACCGACAATGCCCTTGGCTTCGTTATGCCCGCATACCACGCCCAAGGCCGAGTAATAGGCCTCTTCGGTGCCGCTTAATACGCGCACCTTAAAGCCGCTTTGTTGTTCAATCTGGCGTGTAAAATCAGGGCCGTCTTCGGCTTCGCGGATGGCCGCGGTCGCCACAGTATGCACATGGCTCAGGCTGTATGAATCGACAATGGCGCGGAAACGCCGCAACGCGATCAGGGTTTCTTCACAGCCTGCCGGATTAAGCTTACCCGTGACGAACAGGTTCTTACCCAGTCCGGCTAAAACTTTTTCGTTATATACCGGCCATATGGACCGGCCTTCGATACGGTAAATAACCAGACGTACCGAGTTTGAACCGATATCAATGACACCGGAAAAATAACTGTCCGACAGAGGCCTGACGGAGGGAATGGTGACGCCTGACGGCGCCGGACTATTTACGGACACCGACATGATCAAAGGCCTGGGGCATATCTTTCACGCCGCGACCTCTACCGGACAGGGACGGGTTTGTCATGAAATAATCGTGGGCCGAGAAGGGTTTTTCCAGATGTGTTACGTCCTGACGGTGATAGCTTCCGTCAGAATTAAGGTGCCATGTCTGCGCTTCGTCATTCATATTGGCGACCATAATCTGATCCAGAACCTGACGATGTACCGTAGGATTCTCAACAGGAATCAGTACTTCAACACGACGATCAAGATTGCGGCTCATCCAGTCAGCCGAGGAAATATAAACCCGCGCCTGATCTGACGGCAGTTCCTTGCCATTGGCGAAGCAAACAATACGCGTATGCTCAAGGAATCGACCGACAATCGATTGAACGCGAATATTGTCCGAATAACCGGCAACACCGGGACGCAGGCAGCAGATGCCGCGTATGATCAGGTCAATCTGAACACCAGCCTGAGAGGCCTGATAGAGTTTGCGGATGATCACCGGATCAACCAGCGAATTCATCTTGGCCCATATCTGGGCGGGCTTGCCAGCTTTGGCGTTGGCGATTTCCTGATCGATCAGATAGGTGAGGCCCTTTTTTAGGGTAACCGGTGAGAAATACAGTTTTTCCATCACATCCGGACGTGCATATCCTGTGATGAAATTGAAGATGCGCATGGCATCGCGCCCAAGCGCCGGATTGGCCGTAAACAGGCTAAGGTCCGTATAAACCTTGGCCGTGACCGGATGGTAATTGCCGGTACCAAAGTGACAATAGGTTCTTAAAGTTTCACCTTCGCGTCTGGCAACAACCGACAGTTTTGCATGGGTTTTATACTCCACAAAACCGTAGACCACATGCACGCCTGCACGTTCCATGGCGCGGGCCCATTTCAGATTGGCCTCTTCGTCAAACCGCGCCTTGATTTCAACAAGCGCAGTGACGTTTTTACCCTGTTCCGCCGCTTCAATCAGCGCGGCAACAATAGGTGAGTCCTTGGAGGTACGATAAAGCGTTTGCTTGATGGCGATGACGTTCGGATCACGCGCCGCCTGACGCAGGAACTGCACAACCGCATCAAAGCTTTCAAACGGGTGGTGAACCAGAATATCCTTTTCACGAATCGCCGAGAAAATATCACCACCAGAATCACGGATACGCTCAGGGAAACGCGGCGTATAGGGCTTGAATTTCAGGTCATTGCGATCCGGCGGAATAAGCTGTGACAGCTCAGCCATCCCCAGAATACCATTGATCACCACCACGTCTTCGGGCTTGGCATGAAGCTGTTCAATAAGGAACTCACGCAGGTCATCCGGCATGGTCTGTGATACCTTTACACGCACCACAGAACCCAGACGCCTTTGTTTGAGCAGGGCCTCAAACTCCCGCACAAGATCTTCGGCTTCTTCTTCCATTTCGATATCGCTGTCGCGGACGATACGGAAGACGCCTTTGCCGAGAATATCAAAGCCCGGGAAAATCTGGTTCACAAACATCATCACCAAACCTTCGAGGGTGATGAATTTGCGCTTCGTGTTGGCGCCGCGTGATCCATTTCCGATTTCCCAGAAACGTTTAACCCCCGTTGGAATAGGGATCAGCGCATAAAGTAATTTCTGATCAGAACGACGTAACAGTTTGAGTGCAAGGGAAAATCCCAGATTCGGGATAAAAGGGAAGGGGTGCGCCGGATCGACCGCCAGAGGCGTCAGCACGGGAAAAAGCTGTTCATTGAACTGCTTTTCAAGCCAGTTACGATCGGTCTTGTTTATGTTCTTATGGTCAATAAGTTGCAGGCCATTATCGGCCAGTTCTTCACGCAGACGCGACCAGATGCTTTGCTGCTTGATCATCAGGCTTGAGGCGACCTTGTTGACGGCCTCAAGCTGCTCTGCGGGGGTGTGGCCATCTTCTGAAAGCGTGCGCACGCCTTCGCGCACCTGCCCCTGAAGACCGGCCACCCGCACCATGTAAAATTCGTCAAGATTGTTCGCTGAGATAGACAAAAACCGCAGACGCTCCAACAGGGGGTGACGCGGGTTTTCTGCTTCTTCGATAACGCGCTTGTTGAACGCCAACCATGACAATTCACGGTTTATATAAAGCGCGTCCCCAAGGGTTTCGAGCTGGTCAAGATCAAGGTTAGCCTGAGGGACACGCGGCGGCTCGGTGCTGATGGTATTCAACTGATGATCCGAAGACGTTTCAGATGTTGCATGTACTGCATCAGGTGCCGACATGGCGTTCTCAATCCTCATATTAGACAGGGAAATTAAATCTCATCCCCATCACTTAACCAAGATAAATTTTCGGTCTTTTCAATATATTCACGGGCCAGAGCACGCGTAAAAGCGCGTCCACCGGCATATGCCTCGATTTCTGTGACAATTTTTTGAATTTCCGAATATCGCCGGTCAATACGGCAACTAAGATAATCCAGAAACTCATCTGAAGGCGTAATGGCACGCACTGCAAACCGGCTTTTCAGCACTGCCTTTAGCCCATCATCATCGGGTTGTGGCATTTCTATGATTCGCATAGCCAGTAACCGGGAGCGTAAGTCCGGCACATCTATGCGCCATTCAAGCGGATGTGTTCGCGACAAAAGTATCAGCCGGCCATTTTCCGAGGCCGTCCGGTTACAAAGGTGGAAAAGGGCTTCCTGATCAAATTGCTCGGCTTCGTCCACGACGAAATATTGCCCACTTTCCGGCAGCTTGTCTTCAGGCCCCAGAAACACACCTCCGATGATGCGTGCAAAGACGTGACCAGTGTGCGTTTTACCTGACCCTTCGGGCCCAACCAGAAACAGATGCGGATTAATCCAGTCCGCGTAACCGTTGATGAGCGCATACAAATCTGCATTGGCGTTTGAAACCACATAGTCTCTGGTTTCAAAACGCGAAGGCGAGGTCAGGTCTAGGGGCAGTTGCTTTGACACGTGTAACCTGAATTCAAGTGCAGTTCGTACAAACTATGTAAGCAGACCCGCACACCGTGGCAATGCGCAGCCTGTCGATATTTGCGGGTTAATTCGGGGATAAAACGGGGGAAATGCCTGTTCATTTACCCTGCGAATATCCTGAAAAAGCTTGACATGGGACGGGGTTCATGTGTCCTGCACGCAAACTTTTTGTCTGCCGGATTCAGAGACTTTCATGCATATTTATCGTTCTCACACCTGTGCCGCCCTGCGTTTGTCGGATGCCGGTCAAAACGTGCGCCTGTCGGGCTGGGTACACCGCAAGCGCGACCACGGCGGGCTGCTGTTCATCGACGTGCGCGACCATTATGGCCTGACGCAATTGGTCTTCAATCCTGAAAGCGCTGGCTTTGCCAAGGTTGAACGCCTGCGTGCCGAGAGCGTTATCCGCATCGACGGCGTGGTCGTGGCGCGCGAAGCCGAAACCGTGAACGCCAACCTCCCGACCGGTGAGATTGAAGTTCGCGTCGCCGACGTCGAAGTCCTGAGTGAAGCGGCTGAACTGCCTTTGCCTGTGTTCGGTGAGCCTGAGTATCCCGAAGAAATTCGCCTGAAGAACCGTTTCCTCGATCTGCGTCGTGAAACCCTGCACAAGAACATTGTCCTGCGTTCACGCGTCATTCAATCGATCCGTAACCGCATGGTTGATCAGGGCTTCCTTGAGTATCAGACCCCGATCCTTACGGCATCGTCGCCCGAAGGCGCACGTGACTTCCTTGTGCCGTCACGTATGCATCCGGGCAAGTTCTATGCTCTGCCGCAGGCGCCGCAGCAGTTCAAGCAATTGCTGATGGTTTCGGGTTTCGACCGCTATTTCCAGATTGCACCCTGCTTCCGCGACGAAGACCTGCGGGCCGACCGTTCACTTGAGTTCTATCAGCTCGATGTGGAAATGAGCTTTGTCACTCAGGAAGACGTATTCGCAGCCATTGAACCGCTGATGCATGGTCTGTTCACCGAATTCGGTGAAGGCAAACGTGTGTCGCCATATCCGTTCCAGCGTATTCCTTACAAGGAATCGATCGCCAAGTACGGCTCCGATAAACCTGACCTGCGTAACCCCATCGAAATGCAGGACGTGTCCGATCATTTCCGTAGCGGCGGGTTCGGCCTGTTCGCGCGCATCCTTGAAAACGCCGCGAATGCCGTCTGGGCTATTCCGGCCAAGGGCGGCGGTTCGCGTGCATTCTGCGACCGCATGAATTCGTGGGCCCAAGGTGAAGGTCAACCTGGTCTTGGTTACATCTTCTGGTCCGAAGATCAGGGCGCATGGGGTGGCCCGATTGCCAAGAATCTGGGGGCAGAAGCCACGCAGGGTCTTATGGAATCGCTCGGTCTGGGGCAGGGCGACGCCGCCTTCTTTGCCGCGGGCGATCCGAAAGTGTTCTATAAGTTTGCAGGCTCAGCCCGTACCAAGGTCGGCACCGACCTCAAACTGGTGGACGAAGATCAGTTCCGCTTCTGCTGGATTGTCGATTTCCCGATGTTTGAGTGGAACGAAGACGAGAAGAAGGTCGATTTCTCGCACAACCCGTTCTCCATGCCACAGGGCGAGATGGAAGCGCTTCTTACCAAGGATCCGCTGGATATACTTGCCTATCAGTATGACATCGTCTGTAACGGCTATGAACTGTGCTCCGGTGCAATTCGTAACCACAAGCAGGACATCATGCTCAAGGCGTTTGAAATCGCCGGTTACGGCCCAGAGTTCGTCGAGGCTCAGTTCGGCGGCATGCTGAACGCCTTCAAATACGGCGCACCGCCGCACGGTGGTCTGGCACCAGGTATTGACCGCATTGTTATGCTGCTGGCCGGTCAGACGGCTATCCGCGAAGTCATTGCCTTCCCGCTGAACCAGCAGGGGCAGGACGTGATGATGTCGGCACCGTCTGAAGTAGACGACAAGCAACTCAAAGAGCTGTCTATCCGTACAGCTCTGCCGATCAAGGTTTCCTAGGTTTAAATCGATCATAGAAAAAGCCCCCTCAATCCGTTGAGGGGGCTTTTTTGTTGGCGGAATATGCGGGGGCAATTGCCCCCGCAGCCCGTTAGTTGGTCGTAATTTTAATCCCGACAAACACCGCACGCCCTTCTCCGGGCCAGAAGACCTTTTGCGACATAGGCATGATTTTAGTAAAATCAGTGACCGAATTGACGTTTGAAATATAGCGCTCATCCGTCAGGTTACGCGCATCGGCAAAGACTTCAATGCCCTGATTAAAGCGTTTGGATAGCGAGAGGTTCCATACCGTATAGGCTGGAGCCTGCGTCGTATTGGCAAAATCAACCCACACGTCCTCAGGCACCCATTCTACGGACGGCGCAATACGCCAGCCGCTATTATGACTGAACGCCAGCTCCCCACGATAATAGTGTTCAGGAACCACGGGCAAACGATTGTCGCCATAGACCACATCGCCATCGAATTTGAAATCCGACCACGTATAGGTCTGACGCAGCAGGGTTTGCCAGTTCCCGATCTGACCAATTTTCCAGTCCAACGCGGCCTCAAGACCCTGATGTATGGTTTTATCGGCATTGAACGTAGCCGCCGGAACATTCGGCAAATCGGCCGACGGAATAAAGCTCAGCATCTCGCCATCGATCTCAGCGCGATAAAACGACAGATCCCAGACAAATGCCCCGTTACGCCCACGTGTCCCGATCTCAGCCGTCACAGCTTCCTGAGGACGGACATCAACAAACTGGGGCAGGGGCGTTTGTACCAGTGCACTATAGGTCGGGGCTTCGACAGATTTGGTGACATTGGCAAACGCTTGCTGACCGCTTGCATTTTGCCAGATAAATCCGACACGCGGTGCAAACCAGTCAAAATCCTTATTCGTATTATTCGCCGCATTGAGGTGGTTGGTATAGTCACGCTTCGTCCAGCCATAGGAGCCACCGGCAATCAACGCCAGTTCATCGGTAACGAACAAACGTCCTTCGGCAAAGACATCCCAGCTTTCGGCGTTTTGTACCGCTTCGCCTGTGACAGCACCGGCATAGCCATTGGAGTTGACCGCCGTATGCGCATCTAGCAGACCTTTGCGGTAATTGGCCCCGACGAACAAGTCATAGGCCTTGGTGCCAATCACGCCCTTACCGTCGAAACGGCCAAAAGCCCCATAGTTCTGTGACTGCTGATCCAGATGCACCATGATCGGGTGCACCAGATGCTTCCAGGCCGCATAAACACCGCCTTCGAACACCCAGTTATCATTTATGCGCCAGTCCGTTTGCAAAGTGCCGCGCACGGATTTGACGTTACGACCATAGCGAATGGCCTCATAGTTCGCTGCGCTGGTGATTTCCGGTGTCGTCAGAGCTTCGGCTTTTGTCAGAGCGCCCGAGATACGCTGCTCAAGGTCATTTCCCTGAAAAATGAAGCGAACCGAGCGGTCTTCACCCAATTTACGCCCGATATTAAGCGTAATCCGCTTGCCGTCCTGTTGCGCATTATCACGCCAGCCATCGGCATGGGTCACACTGGCCCCCAGATAAAGATCATAGTCTCCTATGACATCCGCATAGGCTACATGGCCGCGCCTTGTGCCAAACGAACCGCCCTCAAGACGTAACTGGGTCCGATAGCCGGCGTTACGGCCATTCGTGGTCACATAGTTGACCGCACCGCCTAATTGCGCGCCACCGAAACGCAGCGCATTCCCGCCCTTGTAAACTTCAATATATCGGGCAGATAACGGGTCAATTTCCTGAAAATCGCCGGAACCATCAGCCTGATTAACGGGCACGCCATCCACGCTCAGCCATGAGCCGCGATTGTGCATATTGTTGCCAATACCCGATCCACGAATGGAAAAGCGGGCATCTTCGCCGAATTTCTTCTGGGCAAAGACACCGGACACGTTCTTCAGGGTGTCGAACAACCCCATAGCATAGTTGTTTGAATAGGTTTCATTGGCGACTACGGACACCGCACCGGGGGTGCGCGAAAGCTTTGCGCGCGTGGTACGTACGGCCTGAGGATCTTCGGGGTTAAGCTGACCGGTGACGATAACGGTGGGGATATCTTCTGCCTCGTCAGCCAGCACAGATGTAGCGTTCAGAGCAAGTACAGATGTGGCGCAAAGCCAGACAATATTACGGGTTTTCATTAAAATGAACCTTATCAGAAACAACAGATTGGCCCGCGTCGCTTATGCGGGCGGCTTTCGGGTTTCAGATAAGGGAAGGGGGGCCACAGGAATGCGGCCGCGGGGGCGCGCGTGCCTTGGGGCGTTCGGTTTCACGCGCTGGCGCAAGGACCAATGGCTCGGCAGAATAGACAACTGGCTCAAACGTCTGATCCGGTTGCGGCAACGCATTTAGCGACAGAAAAACGCAATCCGTGCATTTTTTGCCAATCGCGTCGCCTTTTTGTGCCTTCTCAGCCTGAAGGGCTGAAATCAGAGGCTGATCGACAACAGGTGCATCCATATTACAGAGCGTAAAACCGGACCCGTCCAGTTTTGCTGCAAACAGATGTGCCGGAAATAGTACCTGCACCGCAATTGCCATGGTCACAGCCATGATCGTCCAGAAGCGTAGTTCGCTCCTGAAGGCTCTGATCAGTGGTGTGGTACGAGGCATGGCCATAAATGCGGCCTTACGTAAGCCCGCAGGCCCTGTCAAGCCATTCGACCTGCTGACAGATTGTCGCAGAAGATTTGGCTCAGGCCGCTTCGACCATGACTTCAGCCAGTTTCTGAAGGGTTACATAATCAGTTTTGCCCGACCCCAGAACGGGCACGGCCTCTACCTTAACCAGCTTTTTAGGCACCACCAGAGCTGGCGTGCCATTGGCCTTGGCCCACTCACTGATGCGATCTAGATCTGGTGCCGGATGGTCAGTGATCAGCACCAGTCGCTCACCTTTTTTGTCGTCCTTAAGGGCTACAACCGCGTGCCGGTTATTTGGCCAGACTTCATCGGCAATGCGCTCAACCGCCGTAAGCGAAACCATTTCACCTGCGATCTTGGCAAAGCGTTTGGCCCGACCAAGAATGGTAATAAACCCATCCTTATCAAGGCTTACGATGTCACCCGTATCGTGCCAGCCATCATGCGGCACCTCTATGCGGTCAGGATTTTCGAGATCAAGATAGCCTGCCATTACGTTGGGGCCTTTGACGTGCAAACGCCCGCCTTCGGAGATGCCTTCGATAACCTCAAGCCTTAGCTGCATACCGGGCAGGGCATGCCCCACGGTGCCATGGCGATTGTCAGTAGGATAGTTGACCGCCAAAACCGGTGAAGTTTCGGTTACGCCATAGCCCTCAAGCACCTTAAGGCCAAAACGTTCGCTGAACAGTTTGTGCGTCTCTTCGCGTACCTTTTCCGCGCCACACACCACGAACTGAAGTGTGGAAAAGTCGTCCGGCTCACAATTTCGCGCATACTGATTGAGAAATGTGTCCGTAGAAAACAGTATCGAGGCCTTTGTTTCCTTAAGCAGCCCGGGTATCTGCTTCACATGCAGGGGTGAGGGGTATTGAAAACTGCGCAAGCCCCTCAAAAGAGGCATAATCACACCTCCCGTAAGGCCAAGAGAATGGAAAATCGGCATGGGATTGAAGCACACCCATTCCGGTTTCAGATCGATATGGGTTTTGATCTGCGCGACATTCAGCACCAGATTGGCATGCGTCAGAACAACGCCCCGCGGCGTTCCGAAGCTGCCTGAGGTGAACAGGATCACACCAATATCAGTCGGCTTGGCGTGATGGGCATGAAGGCGCGGCAAAAGCGAAGCCCTAAGGCCATAAAGCTTATCACTCAGACTGACACTTTTGCGCAAATCATCCAGATAAACGATTTTGACAAAATGCCCCATAGCTTCAACCAGTTCCTGAAGCTTTGCCTGCTCTACGAACCGGCGGGCTGTAATTACGGTTTTTACCTTGGCCGTCAGGCAGGCCGATTTGATATTGGCCAAGCCAGCGGTGAAATTAATCATCACAGGTGTACGGCCATGCGCATGAAGCCCAAAGAAGGACAGGGCGCCACCGACTGATGTTGGTAACATCAAACCGATACGTTTTTCACGCTTGAGCACCTTATCGAACAACCGCGCCAGCACAAAACTTCTGAGAATGAAGTCCTTATAGGTGGTCGGCTGACGATCCTGATCCTCAATGATCACCTTATCCTTGCCGTTTTCGTCTGCGGCATCAAGCAGGGCCGTAAACAGGGTCTTGGTTTCGGCTTCGATATCAAATGGCTGAGACATAGCGTCCTGGCTTTCCACTGCAGGCAGGGTCATCCTGCGCATTTTTTGTATAGCTGTAGTTGAGCGGAAAATGGTCTAATCCGCAATACGCGCAGTCAGATATCTTTTAAGATCATCACGGTCTTTCACAGCCACCGCCTGACAGGCTGAACGCTGCGAACACATCGTACGGGCCTTGTCGATATCAGCTTCGGCCTCAAGCCAGACCGCAGGTATTTTTGCACCCTTGGTCATGGCAGCCTTACGCGCTTTTTCCATTTCTTTTATCCAGCCCTGCGTCACACCTTTGAGCCGCAGATCAGGATTGGCCTTTTGCCAGCGAAACGCAATCTGCCCCCATTCATCCGTTGGAGGCGTATCCCCTGACCACGGTTCAGAGCCTGTGTTATCGGGCCCAGACCAAACCCCATAAAGGTACAGGCTCTGGATCGGCTGCCCCTCAAGCTGCATCGCCGTCAATGCACCTGAGCCATGCCCGAACACATAAAGCGGCTTCTGAGGTTCTGGGCGAATAACATCTGAAATCAATGCCTTGGCACAGGTAGTTGCATGTTTATAATCCGGTATATCAACGTGTTGGTTTTCAAAAATATATCGACCTGAGCCGCCTTGACCGGGGGCTTCTAATATCCAGACACTAAGGCCGAGATCATAGATTGGCCGCACCAGATCAAAATAAACTTCGGCCGGATAGGCCGCATCCGCCAGAACCAGAAAATGCCCGCGCGGATTAACCGGCGGCGCACCAACACCATAGCGGGCCTGCGGATGTTTGCCGACCGTTAGCCCACTCCAGACAAAGCCTTTGGCGGGGTAATATTCCGGTGGCAAGCCGGGGGGAATTTGCGGATCAACAAAGGCTTGGCCCTGCGCTTCCAGACTATCCTTCACACCACACCCCGAAAGTGCAGCCGTTGCCCCTAAACCAAGCGCGCCCGATAACATCAGACGACGTGAGACGCAGGCAGGGGAATAGGGCAAACGAGAGGTCATAAATTCCGGTTTAGGCCAGATTCGACCCACAGGCTATCGGCTTGTTACAGCATGTGACAGCCTGTCTGGTGGAATTGACTTGATAAATAAGCGTAAAACGCCCAATTAGGACACTAAGGTTTCATAATATAACGGCTCCTAAATGGTCACCCTTATCAACCGGCTGGCTTCGGCTCCAAAAGGTGAATTACGACATCCCGAAAAGCAGAACCGGCCTGAAACGCCAGTTTTGAAAAAGCCTGACTGGTTGCGTGTGCGTGCCCCCGGTTCGCCGACCTATAATGCCACTCAAAAAACAGTGCGTGACGCCAAGCTGGTGACGGTTTGCGAAGAAGCGGCCTGCCCGAATATCGGTGAATGCTGGTCGAAAAACCACGCGACCCTGATGATCATGGGCGACACCTGCACGCGGGCCTGCGCCTTCTGTAACGTCAAGACCGGCATGCCTCAGGCGCTTGATACCGATGAGCCAAGACGCGTTGGGCAGACGGTTGCCACCATGGGCCTTTCGCACGTGGTTATCACCTCGGTTGACCGCGATGACCTTAAGGACGGCGGCGCAAACCATTTCGCCGAAGTGATCCGTCAGATTCGCCTTCAGTCGCCTAAAACGACCATTGAAATCCTGACGCCGGACTTCCTGCGTAAAGAAGGTGCTGCTGAGATCGTCATCGATGCGAAACCGGATGTATTCAACCACAATCTGGAAACCGTGCCGCGCAACTATCTGAAAATTCGTCCTGGTGCGCGCTATTTCCATTCTCTGCGTCTGCTTGAGCGGGTCAAGGAACGTGACCCGTCACAGTTCACCAAATCAGGCATCATGGTCGGCCTTGGGGAAACCAAGGAAGAGGTCATGCAGGTCATGGACGACATGCGTTCAGCCGGTATCGACTTCATTACCATCGGCCAGTACCTGCAACCGACACGTAAACATGCGGCCATTGACCGCTTTGTGACGCCTGATGAGTTCAAGGCCTACGAGTCCATTGCGCGTGCCAAAGGCTTCCTGATGGTGTCATCTTCACCACTGACGCGTTCTTCGCACCACGCCGGTGAGGACTTTGAGCGCCTGCGTGCCGCCCGTGACGCTCAGGTTTCAGGCCGCTAATGGCACGGTTTCATCTGGATCGCGTCCTGCCTTACAGGGCCGAAGATCTGTGGCACATGGTCGGGGATGTTCAGAAATACCCTGAATTTATTCCGTGGATCACGGCGCTTCGTACCTATAATCCGACCACACCTGCCGAAGGCGTGACCTCGTTCGACGCAGATGTGTCCGTAGGGTTTAAAATGCTGTCCGAGCGTTTTTCAACGCGCGTGACAAAGCACGTCGCCGGTCACACCATCCATATGGGGCTTCTGCGGGGGCCTTTGAAAAAGCTTGATGGTCTGTGGCGCTTCACCTCGGTCGAGCGCGGCACCCGCATTGATTTTGATATGGACATGGATTTCAGGAACCCGCTGCTGAACGCCATGCTCAAGGCCAATTTCAATCTGGCAGTCAGCAAGCTGATGGGCGTATTCGAACAACGGGCACACCAGCTCTATGCCCGTCAGGACACGACTACGTCGCAGCCTTAAGATGCTTTAGCGCCCATTGCAGGGCAAAGCGTACAGCCTGTTCACGGATATAATCGCGCCCATTGTTCTCAAAAATATGGACATTGGCCTGAGACTGAACCTCTCCGCTCTCCGTTCTGAAACCCAGTCCAAAACAAACCATTCCGACGGGCTTCTGATCCGTGCCGCCATTGGGGCCGGCAATGCCTGTGACACTCATGGCCAGATCAGCACTGGCGGCTTTTACCGCCCCTTGCGCCATTGCATGCGCCGTTTCAATGCTGACGGCGCCATATTCAACAATCGTTAGCTCCGGCACCCCCAAAAGCCGCGCCTTGGCTTCGTTCGAATAGGTGACATAGGATTCGTGAAAGCATTCCGAAGCACCTGAAACGCGGGTGAGGGCCGCCGATACCAGCCCCCCAGTGCAGCTTTCGGCGGTCGTCAAAGACCAGCCAAGTCTGCGCGCCAGCTCAAGCACCTCGGTTGCGGTGACATTGATATCAATAGTGGCGTCAAAACTTTCGGCATCCAGCATGAGCGAACCTCCTGTGGCCTTTAGCATAACCGGCTGAAAATAAAAAAGCGGGACAAAATGCCCCGCTTTTCTAAAATCATACCGTTTAAACAGCCTTAGACGCCTGCGTGCAGCGGGGCATCAAGGTTGGCATTGGCAAATTCCCAGTTCACAAGGCTATTGAGATAGGTCTCGATGAACTTTGGACGCAGGTTCTGATAGTCCAGATAATAGGCATGCTCCCAGACATCGATCGTCAGGATTGGCTTGTCGCCTTTGGTGAATGGCGTTTCAGCATTAGCCGTCTTCACGACTTTCAGTTTGCCGTCTTCACCCAGAACCAGCCAGGCCCAGCCGGCACCGAACTGAGTCGCGCCAGCGGTCTTAAACGCTTCAACAAAGGCATCAAACGAACCGAAGTCCGCGTCAATTTTTTCAGCAATCTTACCCGTTGGCTTACCGCCGCCGTTCGGCGACAGAGAGTGCCAGAAGAAGGTGTGGTTCCAAACCTGAGCGGCATTGTTGAATACGCCTGCATTCTTGCCTTCAGAGGCCTTAACGATGTCGACAAGGCTCTGGCCCGCAAACTCGGTCCCGTCGATCAGCTTGTTGAGGTTGTCAACATAGGCCTTGTGATGCTTGGCGTGATGATAGCTGAAAGTGTTGGCCGACATGTGCGGCTCAAGGGCATCCGTGGCGTAGGGAAGGGCGGGGAGTTCAAATGACATGGCGACCTGCTTATGGAAAAGAGCGAAAAAATAAAATGGCTCAGAGTGATATATGGAGGGCAAAATACCTTTTCAAGCCATATTTCACTGATAATGATTCGCAGAAATTTCCATATAATTGAGGCGGTTATAGAAAACCCAGTCTTTCGAACAGATTGCACCTAATCCGTCAGGTCGCATCGCTCGGTCGTGCGATTTCCGCGACGCTGGCCTGAAATCATGTCGGCCGATGAACAGCGATCCGATCCGTCAGCCTGTGGAAACATATAGCGTCCGGACATATCAAGTGAGCGTCGCATAACGTGGGTACTGTAGTCATAGCCGTATGGACTGTAGTCATAAGGGTAATAGCCATAGCCCACATTGTTTTTGCCGTAGTCTGTCTGACCAATGGCAATGCCCAGCATTCCGTTATCACCCAGTGGAATTAGGGTTGAGATATAACCGCTGCGATACCCGCCGGTGCCAACACTGACGCTGACTTCACTGCGTATGCGTCGCTTTTCCTCAGCGGGTTCAGTTTCACCAAAAGTCAGCGATCTGGTGCGTTCTATCGGTGAATAGCTTGTTATACGCGACAGCACCTGATCCTGAGTCAGTGCGGAAATGGTTGGCGTCTTGTCCGTGCTGGTATTATCAGCAATCGCCGTGTCAGTGCGCTCCACAATGGTCCGTGTGGATATGGCGCTGTCATCGGACGCACTGGCAGCAGCCATGGCTGAAAAAGGCAGATAAGCCAGAGATATCGGCACAATCCAAAAATGCTTAAGCTGACAATTGCGCACAGGCATGACGGCTACCTCCGAAATTCTGACTGATTTTCCAATTCATGCCTGTCAATTAAGGCCCCAATATATCGCAAAAGCAACGATCACTGCGATTCAGCGCATTATGCCGTTTAGGGACGTATAATTGGTTGAAATCATAATACACACCACCATATTTCCCATAATCTATATTATGCGATAAATATACGGGGTGCATATCTCACAGATTATATCAGATATGCTTCCCCTTTAGATGGCCGCCGCAGCGAATTTAGCAAACATGTCGGCAAATGTCAGGCGTGTGTCGATACTTGTGTAAATACGCATAGGCCTGCCGCCTTCGACAGGTTCATACCGATGCCCATCTTCGGACAAACGTGGCGTTGGCCTTACTACGTAATTGCTGGATGAACTGTCGGCATCAAAGGATGATTGCAACGCCGTCAGAGTCACAAGCGGATTATCGCCCATAATATAGGTCTCACCCAGATTGTACTCGATTGCATTTATAACCCGGTCAAGCTGCGCCAGAAGATACTCTCCAAGCGCGCCGGATGGTTTCAGCCCCTCGATAAGTTCCGCATGAGAAATATTTAGCTGGCGATAGACATTGCGCGGCACCTGCCAGATTTCGATGTCCGAATCATTAAATACGGTCTGTGCTGCCGGCAGATTGATCATCATGTTGTATTCACGGCTACGTCTGACCGGCACCTCAGGCGTCAGATCGTTGTGCTCCATGCCGCCGATCCAGACCAGTTTCATACGCTTGCCAATCTCGGGCTCAAGCTTGAGGGCTTCGGCGATTTCCGTAAGCCCCGCCCCCGCTGTATAAAAAAGAGGCAATTTCGTATCTGTACGCATAGCTTCTGCAATGATCTTTTGCGCGGCATTACTACGCTGAGGCAGAGCACCCTTGGCAGGCGCCTGATTATAACCCGCTACGATTTCAGGCGCTTGTACCAATTTCATACGCGAACACACTTCGCGGATATAGCGCACCGCATTGTCCGCCTGTGTTTCAGACCCATCGATGAAATCCTTCACATGGATATGAGATCCGATGATCAGAGGAATTTCAATCGAGGGCGAAGCCAGATGGTGCGCCAACTGAAAAAGCCCATCCGGATCACCCGAAAAATCATTATCAATGATCACGCGCTGGCGCTTCTTAACCGTCAATGCGTTTGCCGCATTCGGCAATAGCCCGGCGGCCGTCAGCATAAGCCCACCCAGCAACAGGTTGCGGCGTGACGCAGATTGGTTCGTCATAGAAGTCATTGGCGAAGTCATTGGCATTACCCTTCCCTTTTTCTGTTTAGGGTAAAGTTAGTGACATTATTTGTCTGAGTAAATAAATTTCCACATCAGACGTGGCTGGCAAGCCCGTTTTTGTTCCAATTATGCAACACAAGACTAACTTTAGACACGGCATTGCAAGTTATTATCATTATTAGCGCTAACTGATCTTGAATATGTAACCTGTGCGTGATTGAGAGGCGCTCGCAATTTATGGAGTTCCTCATGACGATGAAAACGCACCGCCTATCCCGTACAATATTGCTGGCAAGCAGCTGCCTGATGGTCGGCGCGTTGGTTCCGGCAGCACATGCTGACACGGCATCTGAGACCGAAGACGTCACCGAAATCGTTGTTACCGCTTCGGGCTTCCAGCAAAAAATCGAACAAGCCCCCGCCTCTATCAGCGTGCTTGGCCGCACTGAAATCCAGCAGGAACGTTACTCAAGTATCGCCGAAGCTCTGGCGAATGTCGAAGGCGTTGATGTCGGCGCATCTGCAGGTAAGACCGGTGGTTTGAGCATCTCAATTCGCGGCATGGGCAGTGACTATACCCTCATCCTGATTGATGGTCGTCGTCAGAACGCCGCCGGCAACATCACGCCGAATGGCTTCAATGAAACTTCAACAAGCTTCATTCCGCCAATGTCAGCCATTGAGCGTATCGAAGTTGTACGTGGCCCGGTTTCGACACTTTATGGTTCGGACGCCATGGGTGGCGTTGTCAACATCATCACACGCAAGGTCAGCGACCGTTGGAGCGGTGAAGTCGGTGTTAACTCAACCCTGCAGTCAGACAGCGACTTTGGTAACATTTACGCCGGTAACTTCTACGCCAGCGGCCCTCTGGTGGCAGACAAGCTTGGCCTTTCCTTGCGCGGCAGCTACTCAAAGCGTGACGCTTCCGAGCTGAGCTACACCAACAACAGCGGCACTGAAGTATCTCTGGTTGGTCTCGGTTCATTCCGCGGCAATAGCCCGGTTGAGAACGAACTGTGGTCTGCAGGCGCTCGCCTGAGCTTTACCCCGAATGAAAATCACGACATTCTTCTCGACTACGACGTTTCGAAGCAATGGTACGACAACTCCACAGCTCAGCTTGGTGGACTTTCGATTGCCAACGGATACGGTCGTTCTCAGGAATTCAACAACACCGCGATTGTGCTCCAGCATAACTGGCGCCTTGGGTTTGGTGAAATCCAATCTACGTTGTCACATGGCGAACGCGAAACTGTTGGTCGCCTGATTCCGTCTTCCGCAGACCCTGTTCGCGGCGGTAAGCCACGTACACTCGAAGTCACCAACACCATCTTCGACACTAAGCTGTTCTCTCAGTGGCGCAACCATACCTTCACTATCGGTGGCCAGTACTGGGATGCTGAGATGATCGATGGCGTTGCTCCGGCACCATATGAACATCAACAGTGGGCATTGTTCGCCGAAGACGAGTGGCGCTTCACGGACACTCTTGCTCTAACGCTTGGTGCACGTCTTGATGACCACAGCGAATTTGGTCAGCACACCAGCCCACGTGCGTATCTGGTCTGGAACACGACGCCTAACTGGACGCTGAAGGGCGGTATCAGCCAGGGCTTCAAAACCCCGCGTCTGGATCAGATTGCCGACGGCATCACAGGGTTCTCCGGTCAGGGTACGGTTCCGACCATCGGCACGCCGTCTCTTAAGCCTGAAACCTCTACCTCTACGGAATTTGCGGTATTCTATGACAACCGTCGTGATTTCCGCGCCAATGTCACCGTTTTCTATAACCAGTTCGATGACAAAATCACCACTGCCGCACCGCTCAACAACTGCTCGTTTGGCTTGAGCTTAACGCAGTACGAAGCGGGTCAGCAAAGCCAGCCTAATTGCGTTGATTACGGTTTCTGGCCAAGCACCGCTACTTTTGGTCAGTCGATTAACGTTGACGAAGCTGTCACCAGCGGTGTCGAAACCTCCTTCCGTTACCTGATCGGTGAAGGCTGGTCGATCAACGGTAATTACACCTACACTGACTCAGAACAAAAAAGCGGTGAGTCAAAAGGCCAACCTCTCAACGACACTCCGGCGCATAGCCTGAACGGTTCCGTACGTTATCAGGCGACTGATAATCTGAATGTGTGGCTGCGCGGTGAATATCGCTCTTCACGCTATCGTTCAGAAGACAGCGCCACCAGCCGTGCCAAGGCTACCTACGGCGACTACTGGGATTATGGTGTGTTCCACATTGGTGGCTCGTATCAGTTCAATGAACGCGTAAGAGTTAATGCTGTTGTTTACAACATCTTTGACAAAGACTTCGTGTCATGGGGCCCATACATCAGCAACACCAATACCAATGCTGTTGGATACACGAATATCTATTCCAACAATCAGGAACCACGTCGTCTGTGGCTGTCGCTCACGACCACTTTCTAAGACTATAAAAAGAAACCCCGCCGGAAACGGCGGGGTTTTTTTTACTTCAGATAGACCGCCTCAAAGCGGGCCAAAGGTGCCATCCGCGCCTTATTCAGGGTCAGGCTATCACCGTTCAGCGAGTAATTATCTACGCTTCGAAGAACCTCATGCAAGGCCCCTTCGACGTCCATCCCTTCGGTACAAGCCATAAGCGTCGAGGCAACACCGACAAAGCGGATACGCTGGGTTTTTTCATCAAGCTCATATCCACCCAAAAGACCATTACACCCCCCAAAACCGGTTACACGATTGTCTTCAGCCCTCAGAATAATATGCGGTTCACGCTTGAGTTGGGCCACAGGCTGACCGTTCAACTCAACAAGTTTCCAGTACTTTTCAGTGATGCCTTCTTTTGATTTTTGCAAAACATAATGCTCCGCCAGAGGTCCGGTAATGGTGCTCCCATCAAGCGCTAACTGCACCAGACGGTTTTCCTCCACACGATAGCGTCCTTTTTCTTTCCCCTGCAAAGTGATTTCATTACCCGCGGCATTCCAGCGGAAGCTACCTTCATCACGATAGATATCGTCCCCTTTTTCCAGATAACGCCGCTGATACTTATAACGGCCATCTGAAGTCAGGCTAATGTTTGTGTCGATACCCGGACAATCAGCACAAGGCAAAACCCCGCGATAACTTCCTGACCAGTCGAGTGCGTTTC
>JASGFL010000038.1:0-29136 GCA_047605545.1 Asticcacaulis sp.
GTGAAGCCGGTGCGGCGACCGCCTATTCGATGGTTGCGCCTGAAAACCGTCAGGCCCTGCGTCTGTATCACCTTAAGGGCTTCTTCCTGGTGGCGCAGCACATCCTGCCGAGCGAAGGTGAAGAAGCCGCAGGCATCGTGATCCAGCAGGGTCTGCTTGAGGTGCTCGATCCCGAAGAAGAGCCGCTGAAGGCGATTGGCCTTGATGTAGCGGTTCTGCGTAAGGCCGCTGAAACCGGTAAGGCAGCCGATATCCGTAACGCTATCAATGCACTGGACAAGAGCTTCACCGCACGTCCGAAGAACGCGACACTTGATCGTGACGTGGCCTTTGGTCTGGCGGAACTGACTTCGGGCCTTTATGCCGAAGTGGTTACGGATGCCGGTGTGGATGCGACGGAATATCTGCACTCGCTGGGTGCCGCGCTGGCGCTGAAGACCTATATCGACCAGAGCGCAAAGCTGACGGCGCTGCGTCCTGACGCCGCCAAGCTGATCACCTTCTGGCCGACAACGGTTGCTCCTGAAGACCCCGCCAAGGCCACCGATAAGGCCGAGGTTGTGGCGCATATCAGCCGTATGGAACTGGCGCTGAACAATCTCTGATGATTTGTCAGCAATACTAAGAAAAAGCCGGACAGTTATCTGTCCGGCTTTTTTTATTGGCTGTGGCTTTGCAGGGTTCTGACGACCGAATGGGTGGACAGAAGCTGATCCAGTATGATCGGCTCGGCATTATCAGGGCCGTAATAGACGTAAAGCGGGACGCCGGAGCGGCCATTCTGGCTCAGATATTGCGAAATGGCCGCGTCACGGTTTGTCCAGTCCCCGACCATATAGACGGTTCCCGTGGCTTCGAGGCTGTCCTGAAAGGCTTTGGAGGCAAAGACCACGCGTTCATTGACCTTACAGGTGACGCACCATGCGGCGGTCATATTGACCAGAACCGGCCTGTTGGCGGCGCGTAACTCGGCGATGCGGGCAGGGCTGAAAACCTCATGATCTGCGATCTTCGTGGCCTGTTCCACAGGCTCCGGTTTTTGCGTGGCCGCAAAGCCCGCCAGTCCGATAGCCAGCGCAAAGCCAATACCGCGTAAAATGCGCGGCAGGCGTAAGGCGGTTGGCCACCACAGGGCTAATGTCAGGACGATCAGGGCGATGACCAGTGCAATCAAGCCCGTGCCGGATACCTGCTGGGCGAAGACCCATGCCATCCACAGGGCGGCCAGATACATGGGCACTGACAATATCTGCCGCAGTCTGTCCATCCACGGGCCGGGTTTGGGCAGGATGCGGGCCGCAGCAGGTACCGCTGTGATCAGCCATGTCAGTCCGACCAGCGGTACGGCAAAGCCAAGCCCCAGTGCGACAAATACTGCCAGACTTATTATGCCACCCTGCGCCAGTGCTACGCCTATGGCGGTGGCCATAAACGGGGCGGTGCAGGGGGCGGCGACCATCACAGCGAGGATGCCGGTCAGGAAAGCCTTCAGGTTAGGGTTTTTCGTGCCTATGGATTGGCCTGCCAGAGTTTGCAGACCTCCGCCAATATCAAACAGGCCGGACATATTGAGCGCGACCGCCAGCAGCAATAGCGTCAGACCGGCGGTAACCCACGGGGACTGTAGCTGAAAGCCCCAGCCCAGCGCATGACCCAACAGCATCAGCAACAGGGCCAGACCGACAAAAGTCACTAATACGCCTGCGCCATAAAACAGAGAATCCTTACGCGCCAAAGACCGGTCATGACCCGCACGTGCCAGTGACATCAGCTTCATCGACAGGACAGGAAAAACGCACGGCATAAGGTTAAGGATCAGGCCTCCAACAAAGGCCAGTCCCATAGCCAGTAACACACCGCCAAAGGTAATGTCCGGTGTACCTGCGGGCGGTTTACCCAGCCCAAAGGTACCAGCGGGCAGGGTGCCTTCGGTGGCGCGGATCAGATATGACCGGCCCGACGCAAATTTGATGACCGCTTCAAAGGGTTGCGAAGCGTCGAAGTCTTCGGTGGGTTTCAGGGTGATGCTGAAGCCATCGGGCCCAAGTTCGGCGGTCTGCGGTGCCGAAGGATCGATCAGACCGCTTGAGACGGGGAACAGATAGACACCGCCAGCGTGGGCAAAGTCATGCCTCAGGGTCGGGTCGCTATTGGCCAGAAGCCCCAGTTTCAGGTCGCCGTTTAGCTGGTATCGGGCATTAAGCTCAGCGGGGACGGGCAGGGCGGCGCGGGCCTTGGTGAAGGCCTTGGTATTTAAAGGCTCGGCCTTGGGGCCAACTTTCAGATCAAGGGCCAGATTGACGGTTTCCGGCACGCATATTTTCTCACAGACCAGAAAATCGACACGGGCCTTAATCGGCAAAACGCCTGAGGTCAGGGCAGAGTGGTTGGTGAGTTTGGCCAGAAGCCAGGTCTCACCGCTATAGCCATAGTTGGTCAGGCCAAGATAGGGCTGAACTTCGGGCGTGGGATATTGCAGGGCACCGACCTCAACACCGGCGGGCAGGGTCCAGTTCACGACCGGCGCAAGGCCCGTATCTCCCGGATTTTCCCAATAGGTATGCCAGCCCTTATTTGGTGTATGCGCAATCGCCAGCCACACTTCCCCCTGAGGGGTAACGGTGGTCTCAGCCACAAGTTCAGTCGTCAGATGCGCCGTGCGGACGGGTTCGGACAGGGCCGGATACGCCAGTAAGGCGGCCACAAGTCCGATCAGTCCGCCGATAAAATTACGCACAGTACTACCTTATGAAATCACCCCAGCTTGGTTATAGGGCGAAATCAGGCATTTTTATAGTGCGACATTTAGCTTCCGCGCCAGCGCCAGAACTTCGGAGCGCAGCGAGCCGTAAGAACTGCCCATCAGGCGCTGCACCGCTTTGGAGGCGGTTTCAACATCCATGGTCAGGATCATGCGCTTGACCTGCCCCAGACCTGCGGGGGGCATCGACAGGCGGTTAAAGCCGAGAGCCAGCAGCACAAAGGCTTCAAGCGGACGACCGGCAATTTCACCGCACACCGATACAGGCGTACCGGAATCTTCGGCCGCTTTCTGAATGACCGAAAGGGCGCGCAGCATGGGCGGAGACAGCACGTCATAGCGATCAGACATGCGCGGATTGGTACGGTCGGCGGCAAACAGATATTGCGTCAGGTCATTGGTGCCGACAGAGGCGAAATCGACCATCGGCAGCAGGGCATCAAGATGCCAGAGCAGGGACGGGCATTCGATCATCACGCCTACGCGCAGTATCGACGGCAGGGGGCGACCGCGACGTCTGGCCCACTGACATTCGATATCCACCAGTTCGCGGGCCTGACGGAACTCATCCACCGAAGCGACCATAGGGAACATGATGCGCAGTTCACGCCCACGGGCCGCTGTGATCAGGGCGCGTAACTGCATACGTAACAGCGCCGGACGATCCAGCCCCATACGGATTGCGCGCCAGCCAAGGGCCGGATTTTCCTCACGGTCCATTTCCATATAGGGGAGGATCTTATCGCCCCCCAGATCGAGCGTACGGAATGTAACCGGTTTATCGCCTGCCAGATCCATTACCCGCCCGTAAAGCTCGGTCTGACGGTTGAGGCGCGGCAGGTCTTCGGAGACCATGAACTGGAACTCAGTGCGGAACAGGCCAATGCCTTCGGCCCCGACCTCGTGCATGATCTCAAGGTCGAACTCAAGACCGGCATTCATCATCAGGGTCATGCGATGGCCGTCGCGCGTGATCGCCGGTTCGTCCTTGATCTTGTCAAATTCGGCGCGTCTTAAGGCGCGGACATCCATCCGCGAATTGGTCGCTTCGATGATATCGTTACGCGGACGCAGATAGGCTTCGCCGGTTTCGCCATCGACAATGACCGGATCGTTCTGATTGACCTTGTCACGCAGACCCGACAGGCGTCCGACGCAGGGAATTTGCAGGGCGCGGGCCACAATGGCCGCATGGCTGGCGGCGGAGCCTTCCTCAAGCAGAATACCTTTGAGGCGTTTACGGTCATATTCCAGAAGGTCCGCAGGCCCCAGATCACGTGCCACCAGAATGGCATTTTCAGGAATGTCGCGTGCGGTAGTGTTCTTGCCCGCCAGCACCCGCAAAAGACGGTTCCCCAGATCCTCAAGATCGTGCAGGCGCTCACGCATATAGCTGTCACGTGCGTTATTCAGGCGGGCGCGTTGTTCATTGCGTACGCGTTCCACCGCCGCCTCTGCCGTCAGGCCGGAGCGAACCGCCTCAAGCAGGTTGCGTGTCCAGCCACGGTCATGGGCGAACATGCGATAGGTTTCCAGCACGTCGAAGGTCGGGCCAGCCAGACCGTGCTGACCTTCGAACATTTCATCGATCTGCGCCCTCAGGTCGTCAATGCCCTTGAGCATGCGCTTTTCTTCGGCCTGAGGATCGTCAGCCAGCAGGTGATCGGGCGTTACCGGCACTTCGTGCAGGACGACCACGCCCTGTGTCAGGCCATCGGCGAAGACCGCCCCTTTGAGGCGCTCAGGCCGATGAGGGGCCAGTTCGATGTCTTTGAGTTCTTCGCCGCCAATCAGATCACCGGCAACCATTTCGGCCAGAACCATTGCGATGATCTGGAGGTCTTCGACCTCTTCTTCGTGGTACTGACGCATGGCGCGGTTCTGCACGACCAGAACGCCGATCGTCCGACCGCCCCGCAGCAGCGGCACACCAAGGAACGAATTATAGGGGTCTTCGCCCGTTTCCGGACGATAGGCAAAGGACGGGTGCGACGGGGCGTCCGTCAGGCTCAGGGGCTGACCGGCACGGGCAACCTCACCCACCAGACCTTCGGACAGGCGCAGACGCGTATTGTGAACCGCAGCGCGGTTCAGACCTTCGGTAGCAAACAGTTCGAGTTCTTCGGAGGTGCGTCGCAGATAGATCGAGCAGACCTCGGCGACCATAGAATTGGCGATAATCTGCACGACGCCATCAAGGCGCGCCTGCGCACTTGATCCATCAGCCATGACCTCACGAATCTGTCTCAGAAGACCGCGTTGGCCGCGAACTGTCATAGCGGCGTGACCCTGGCCGGACATACGCTTTCATACTCCCCAAAGACTATACTTTATTAAGCCGGATTATCAGCTTGATAAGGTTGCTGTCTATAGGGGCACAGACTCAGGCACAAGTCACGAAGACTTTATGGAGTCACAAGCGTGAAATAAAAGGTAGCACCTTGGGGAAACTGTGATCTGTGACCGGAATTACCGGCCACAGATACTGGTTATCAGGCTTCGTCAGCGCTGACGGTTTCAGTTTTTTTGCGGCGCGGTGCGCGCGGCTTTTTTGCCGGTGCTTCGGCGGCTTCCTGAACCGGAGCCTCTTCGGCATCTTCAGATACGGCCTCAGCGACAGGACGCGTCGGTGTACGCAGGAACGCCGGCATGTGCGGCGCTTCGGCGACAGGTTCGGCAACCGTTTCCCGTACCGGACTGATAGGGGTCGCTTCGGGGGTGATGGTTTCCAGACCGGCAACTGTGGCCGGTGCGCTGATTGGCTCAGTCGAAGCGATCTGATCGCCCTGAGGGGCGTCCTGGGTCAGATCCTGCTCCTGATCCTGCAGGCGCTGCTGACGGCGACGCTCATAGCGTTCACGGCGGCTTTCGCGGCGGGGAATGCCGTCATCGCCTTCGTCACGTGGGCGGTCATCGCGGGCGCGGTCTTCACGCGGGCGCTCGTCACGTGCACGGTCGGCGTTACGGTCGCGGTCGCGATTGCGGTCGTTACGATCACCCCGATCATTACGGTCGTTGCGATCACGGCGGTTATCCTGACGCGGCTGGTCGTCACCGGCTTCGGTGGCCCCATTGTCCGCATCGGCGCTTTGTTCGGCCTCGGTGACGGCTTCGGCCTCAAGGTCTTCGTCAAAGTCATAACCCGTTGAGAACGGATCAGGCTTGAGGAACTCGGACACAGGGCGTTGCGGTTGCATCTGACGGATCAGACGGAAATAGTGTTCCGCATGTTGCAGGTAGTTTTCAGCCAGAACACGGTCGCCGGACGAATTGGCATCACGCGCCAGTTGCTGATACTTTTCGTAGATGGTCTGGGCATTGCCACGAACCTTGGAACCTTCCGGCCCGTTCGATTCGTAGGCGCGGTTAGGGTTGTTCTGGTTACCGGAGGGCTTGCGATTACGGCTGCGTTGCCGTTTCATACCCCGAAAATCTTTCATGTGTCGTGACCGTTGTCTGGCGGCGACTCGGTATCTGGCCGCCGTGGTTATTTTTTGAAGCTTAAGGTCAGGCCTTTTGGCCCGGACCGCGTTGCGCGGTGTCTTTATCGCTCAGGGTTTGTTCCATGTTTTCAAGAAACGACAGCCTGACTGCGCGGTTCGTAATTTCCCCCGGCGCAGCCTTTGCCGATCATCCTGAACCTGACGGCGATCTGCATTCGGACACCGGTTCGGGGCCGACGAAAGCGCATCCGTAAGTATCTGCTCATGGCTTTGAGGCAGATGGCAATTTCAGGAGACACTTACCGTTTAGCGGTTCTTTCAGGATTTTCCAAGAGTTTTCTTTGTGCCAACGACAATACGTGGCTGATCGGACAGATCCTTGAAGGTAATAACCTCTACGAAACCGGCTTGTTTCATAAGGGCTTCGACCTCAGCGGACTGATCGTAGCCGATTTCGATCCAAGCGCCGCCACCGTTTTTCAGAATATGGAAAACCTGTGGAATAAGCTCTTCGTAGGCATCAAGACCTGATTCGCCGCCATCCAGCGCCAGAAGCGGGTCATGGTCTTTGACCTCCGGCTCAAGGGTCGCAATGACGTCTGAACGGATATAGGGCGGGTTGGAGGCAACAAAGTCAAAGCTTTCGCCCTCAAGGCCCGCGGCCCACGAGGTGCGCAGGAACGCCGCACGGCCGGCAAGGCCAAGGCCCGCCGCATTGTCGCGCGCGACCGCCAGTGCTTCTTCGGAAATGTCGGTGCCAATACCCTTGGCCGCAGGCCGTTCAGCCAAAATGGACAACAGGATGGCACCTGAACCGACCCCCAGATCAGCGACCGTAAAGGCCTGATCCGCTTCGGTGCGTTTCAGGATCATGTCCACCAGACACTCGGTTTCAGGACGTGGCACAAGCACGTCAGGCGTCAGGTTCAGCAACAGCTTCCAGAACCCCTTGCGGCCCAGAATTCGCGCAACCGGTACACGCTTTTCACGCTGAGACAGGAACTCGTCCATCTTTTGCGCCTGTTCGTCGGTAATGACGCGGTAGGGGTCGGTCAGGATGTCGGTGCGGGTGGCGTCGGTTGCGGCTTCGAGCAGCAGTCGGGCGTCAATCGCCGGTGAATCAATCTGAGCCGCCTTGAGGCGCTGTTGAGCCTGTGTCCAGGTCTTGAGAAGGGTGCGGGATGTGTCGGTCATGCAGCTTACTTAGTGTCGATTGAGGCGCATGTAAACCAGAGGCGCCGTAAGGGTTTTGAAGACAGGCAGGATCAGAGATGCCCCTGACGGGCCACCATCATATAGTTGACGCCTGTGTCATTTGATATGGCCCAGCGTCCGGTAAGGGGATTGTAGCTGACGCCCGTCGCCGGATCAGGCGTCAGGCCTGTGCCGGAAAGAAAATTTTCAATCTCGTCAGGCCGGAGGAATTTGCTCCAGTCATGGGTGCCTTTGGGGACCCATTGCAGGATATATTCAGCGGCAACGATCCCCAGCGCATGCGCCTTGAGCGTCCGGTTCAGGGTGGCGACGAACAACAGGCCACCCGGTGCCACCAGAGACGCACAATCCTTCAGAAAGCTTTCGGGATCTGCGACATGTTCAATGACTTCCATGCACAGAACCACATCGAACAGGGCTTCGTTACGGGCCACCTGCTGTTCAACGGTTTGCGCCAGATAACGGATATTCAGGCCAACCTCTGAGGCGTGGGCGCTGGCGGTGCCGATATTGCGTTCCGAGGCATCAAGGCCGGTCACATCAAAGCCCATGCGGCACATAGGTTCGGACAGCAAACCGCCGCCGCAGCCGATGTCGATCAGCCGCAAACCTTCGAAGGGCTTCAGGGCCTTGGGATCGCGTTTGAAATGATCCAGAACGGTTTCGCGGATAAAACCGACACGGGTAGGGTTGAATTTGTGTAGTGGGGCAAATTCGCCCTTAACGTCCCACCATTTGGCCGCCAGCGCAGAAAACTGTGCCACTTCGGCGGCATCGATACTGGCCCCTGCGGGCTTGTCGGTGACGGTCAGAGGGTCGGTCTCAGCCATGATTTTACTCCGTGGACGGGCTGAATAGCCTATTTTTTGTCTTATGTGGGCTTTTTTTCGCAAATGCGCTTCACAGTTTGCACTTTGCGAACTAGATATGCCGCCGTCTAAAAAACAGGCTGCCAGAGCCGGATGGTTTTGCCTTCTGGCTCTTATTTTTGCAACGCCTCATGTTTATCCAAAAAGTGTGACACACTTTAGGCATGTGGCTCTACAGAAAGTCGATGATTATGTGCGTGGTGACGAAGTGACCCGTCTGGTAATGAAATTCGGCGGCACCTCCATGGCCGATCTTGAACGCATCCGTCGCGCCGCCCGTCTGGTGGCAGCGGAAGCCGATGCCGGGCATCAGGTAGCTGTAGTGGTTTCGGCCATGGCCGGTAAAACGAACGAACTGGTGGCGTGGACGGATGGCGCAGGTGCGCCGACCGGTCAGGTTAATGCCGGTGATGATGAATATGATGTGGTTGTGGCCTCAGGTGAGCAGGTGACAGCGGGGCTTCTGGCCATGACGCTGCGCAATATGGGCTATAAGGCCCGCTCGATGACTGGCTGGCAGGTGCCGATTATTACCTCCGAAGCGCACGGTAAGGCGCGCATCGTGGATATTCCGTCGGATAATCTCGATAAGGCGTTTGATGACGGCTATATCGTTGTGGTTCCGGGCTTTCAGGGTGTTACCCCTCAGGGGAAGATCACTACGCTGGGCCGTGGCGGGTCGGATACTTCGGCGGTGGCTGTGGCCATTGCGGCCAAGGCCGTACGCTGTGACATCTATACGGATGTGGACGGCGTCTATACGACCGACCCCCGCGTAGAATCGAAAGCCAAGCGTCTGAAGAAGATTGCCTTCGAAGAAATGCTGGAAATGGCGTCTCTGGGGGCCAAGGTGCTTCAGACCCGTTCGGTTGAACTGGCAATGGGTCACCGTATGCCTGTGCGCGTCCTGTCCAGCTTTGTGGAACCGGGCGAAAACGTGGATAATGGCACCATCGTGTGCGACGAGGACGAAATCGTGGAAAAGCATATTGTTTCCGGCGTGGCCTTCAGCCGTGATGAAGCCAAGATCACCCTTCTGGGCCTGCCGAACAAGATCGGCGTATCGGCAGCCGTGTTCGCCAAGCTGGCGGCGGCAAACATCAATGTCGATATGATCGTTCAGTCCGAAAAGCGTTCGGGCGATTTTGCCAACCAGCTGTTCACCGTGTCGCGTCGTGACGCCAAGGCAGCGGCTGACATCATGCTGGCTTCCAAGGAAGAAATCGGCTTCGACGACATCAAGGTCGATGACAATGTGGCCAAGGTGTCCATCGTTGGCGTGGGCATGCGCTCACACACCGGCGTTGCGCAGACCATGTTCACGGCGCTGTCGGAAAAAGGCATCAATATTCAGGTTATCTCGACTTCGGAAATCAAAATTTCCGTACTGATCGACGAAGCCTATACAGAACTGGCTGTGCGCGCGCTGCATGCGGCCTATGGTCTGGATCAGATCGGGGCATAAGCCCATTCTACAGCTTAAGAAAAAAGCCGGTCAGATATTCTGACCGGCTTTTTTTATTCCTGTATTACTTCTTGGGGGCGTCGCATTTTTTCTTACAGGCCACCCATGCGGTTAAGCACTTGTTTTCGTCTTTTTTAGCTTTTTGGCAGGTCGCGTAGGTATTACTACAGGTTCGCTTACACTGTGTTGCCGTTTGCGCATACACCGCTCCTGACAACATTACCGACACGACCACGGTGGCCGCAAGGACCTTACGCACGTACTTCATCGGACGCCTCCCTTGGCGATTTTTATCTATGGCGTTTTCTTGGTTATCAATCCCAGTCTTTTAGTATGGGTGACGTCTGAGTCACCCAACCGGAGCCGAGTGTAACGCATATTTAGAATTCGCCAAGAGGGAGGACCGACTTTAGAAGATCGGCGTTATGCGTCTTTTCTGAACTTCCATTCGATGAACTTTGTAGCCGCGCGGATACCGGCTTCACCGCCCAATTGCTCGATTTCTTTTTCAAGAACCTTATTGGCTTCGGATTGCGCGGCAACGAATTTTTTGCCTGTGTCCGTGCCGTAGAAGGCGATCAGTTGCTTAAGTTCGGCTTCGTTCAGAGACTTGGCAAAGTGTTCGGCATAGCGGTTCATAACTTCGGGCACGATCTCCTGGAAGGCATCGCCCATGAACTGGGTCAGCTTGGTTTTTTCTTCAGCCGTAAGTTCTTCCATGCCCGGCTGGCTGGTCAGAGCCATTTCCAGAAGCGGCATCAGATCCTTGAAGCCCTGCTCGGTCTGGGCGCGGGTGCCGTTTACCTCAAGTAATGTTTTAGCCAGTTCCAGACGCGCTGGCTCTACGGTTTGTGCGGCGGCGGGTTGCAGGGCCGCGCCCGCCAAAAGTGACGAGGTGGACAGGCCGATGGCCAGAGCGGCGGCACGTAAGAACCGGGGTGAGAAATGAGATGTCATAGGAAACCTATCAGGGCTGAAGCGCAAATTGTTGAGCCGATCCTGTTACATGCGCCGTTAAACAGGAAACTTGAATTGCCGTCAGATTGCCCACACGAAGGGGGAAACGCAAGGCAGAACAATGTGGGGGAGGCGCGTCTGTAGCCTGAAGTGGCGGGCATCTCATCAGGTGAGTGCGGGCAGGCGGTGATTTTGCGCGGCGTAACATAGAGACTTCCCCCCGGAGTCTGGGTATTTCAAGTCCGGATAAACCAGACGGGGCCTGATCAGATCGGGCCGTTTGGAGCAAGGCGGTGTAACTGTCCATCGGCTGACACTTTGGTTTCAGCCGATGGACAAAGTTTCAGATCAGACCAGTGAGCCGTGGCAATGCTTGAACTTCTTGCCGGAACCACAAGGACAGACTGCGTTGCGTGAGGTGCCTTCCCAGCCAGCGGGCAGGGCAGAGGCAGGCAGGCGTTCGCGTTGATCGGCGCTCAGGGAATCAATCGGCTGGCTGGCCAGATTCTGACCCGTTGACGGATCGAGGTGGATTTCCTCGAACTGAAGCGGATCAGGTTCCTGTACCTGCGGCTGCATACGGATTTCGACCGTCATCAGCCAGCGGGTCGTGTTGTGACGCAGATTGACCAGCAGGGTTTCAAACAGAGAGAAGGCTTCGGTCTTGTATTCATTCAGCGGATCGCGCTGACCGTACCCACGCAGGCCGATAACGGCGCGCAGGTGGTCAAGGTGCATCAGATGTTCGCGCCATTGCACGTCTATCATTTGCAGAAGGAAGTTCTTTTCCAGCGCCTTCATCTGGTCGGCACCAAGCAGCTGCAGGCGCTCATCCATCTTGTCGGCAGAAATCTTACGGATACGCTCTTCGATTTCCTCGTTGGCGATACCTTCTTCGGCGGCCCATTGCTCAAGCGGCAGGTCAAGCCCCAGAAGCTCCTGAACCTGCTCTTTCAGGCCCGCGACATTCCACTGCTCGGCATAGGCCTTGGGCGGCAGGTGACGTTCGACGATGTCATGGATCGTGTCATCGCGGAATTCGGCAATCAGTTCCGACAGGTCTTCGGCATCCATGAAGTCCTGACGCTGCTCGAAGACGGCCTTACGCTGGTCATTGACCACGTCGTCGTACTTCAGCAGGTTCTTACGGATTTCGTAGTTGCGCTGTTCCACACGCTTTTGCGCCGTGGCAATGGCCGAGTTCAGCAGCTTGTGGGTGATGGCTTCGCCTTCTTCGACCCCAAGCGTTTTCATCATCGCATTGAGGCGGTCGCCGGCGAAGATGCGCATCAGGTCATCTTCGCATGACAGGAAGAATTTGGAGCGACCGGGGTCACCCTGACGACCGGTACGGCCACGAAGCTGGTTGTCGATACGGCGGCTTTCGTGACGTTCGGTACCCAGAACGAACAGGCCACCGGATTCCAGCGCCTTTTCCTTATGGCTGGCGACCTGCGCCTCGATCTCGGATTTTTTGGCCAGAATCTGGTTCTGCGTCACTTCGACGCCCGCAACATCCTGTTCTTCGAGCCACTTTTGCAGGCGAAGATCGACGTTACCACCCAACTGAATGTCCGTACCGCGACCGGCCATGTTGGTGGCGATGGTTACGGCACCCGGCACACCGGCATCACCGATGATATAGGCTTCGTTTTCGTGGTGACGGGCGTTCAGAACGTTGTGCGGAATGCCTTTGCCGGTACGATAATCGATGTTGTAGGCTTCATCGCCAAGCTTTTGCAGGGCTTTTTTGTCGGCGTTCAGGTGCTCGCTTTTCAGCGTGCGGCTGACCTCGCTCTTGTATGCGAAGCTGTTGAGGAATTCCGACAGGGCTTCGGATTTTTCAATCGAGGCCGTACCGACCAGAATCGGCTGACCGCGCACGTAACAGGCCGCGACCTGCTCGGCGATGGCCTTGTATTTTTCAGCTTCGGTACGATAGACCTCATCGTCGTCATCGATACGCTTGATCTGACGGTGGGTCGGCACCTCAAGCACTTCCATCTTGTAGATGTCGCCGAATTCCGCGGCTTCGGTGGCAGCTGTACCGGTCATGCCGGACAGCTTTTTGTACATGCGGAAATAGTTCTGAATGGTCACAGACGCGAGGGTCTGGTTTTCCGGCTGAATTTGCACGCCTTCCTTGGCTTCGATGGCCTGATGGAGACCTTCGGACAGGCGGCGGCCCTGCATCATACGACCGGTAAATTCGTCGATCAGGATGACTTCGCCGTCACGGACGATGTAGTCCTTATTGAGTGTATAGAGCGTGTTGGCGCGCAGGGCCTGATTGGCGTGGTGCACCAACGAGATATTGGCCGGATCATAAAGGCCGGACGTGTCTTCGGGAATCAGGCCGTTGAGCGCCAGCATTTCCTCGATGCGTTCGGAACCGAGTTCCGACAGCAGGGCCTGACGCTGCTTTTCATCCAGATCGAAAGTCTCTTCGTCCTTGATCATTTCACGGATCAGGCCGTCGAGGATCTTATAAAGCTCCGAACGGTCTTCGGTGGGGCCGGAGATGATCAGCGGCGTACGGGCTTCGTCGATCAGGATCGAGTCGACTTCATCGACGATAACGAAGTTGTGGCCGCGCTGAACCATTTCCTGACGGTTATAGGTCAGGTTATCGCGCAGATAGTCGAAGCCGAATTCGTTATTGGTGCCGTAGGTGACATCGGAATTATAGGCTTGTTTGCGCTGAGGTTGCGACAGGCCATTGACGATAACGCCGGTGCTCAGGCCCAGAAAACGATAAACGCGACCCATGAATTCGGCGTCGCGTTTAGCCAGATAGTCGTTGACGGTGATCAGGTGAACGCCTTTGCCCTCAAGCGCATTGAGGTAAACCGGCGCCGTTGCCACCAGAGTTTTACCTTCACCGGTACGCATTTCAGCGATGCCGCCTTCGTGCAGGATCATACCGCCGGTCAGCTGAACGTCATAATGTCTTTGGCCGATTGAGCGCCAGGCGGCTTCGCGGGTGACAGCGAAGGCTTCTTCCAGAAGCGAATCAAGCTTGGCACCCTTGGCGAGTCGTTCTTTGAACAGAACCGTCTGGTGCGCCAGTTCCTCGTTGCTCATGGCCTTATATTTTGGCTCAAGAGCATTAATGCGGGCAACGCGACCCTGCATGGATTTGACTTTGCGATCGTTGGAGGAACCGAACAGGGATTTGGCGAATGCCAGCATGTGAAACCTTAACCGTGTCGTAGCCTGAAACCCTAGGCCGCCCGTTGTGCCGCAGGTCTTAAAAAGGATGCTTAAGCGATGTATCTATATCCGGGCTGTAAGTCTGTTTAGGCAAATAGGAAGAACCTTGCGCATTTCAAGCGCGGTGACTGACTTAAGCGCGCAGGGGGTGTATGTCAATTGAACCACCTGTAAATCACTATTATTGCCATAGCGCTTATTGTCAGGACGCGGGGAGAGATGTAGCGATAGCCTGATGGGCATGTGCCGTCTGCGGACGGTTTGAGACGGTTATCGGATAAAATGCGGGTTCTGAGCTTAAGAATTAACCATAGTTCGGCTGTGTGTGGAGCGGCTGTTTTAATGGCTCTGCTTATGCTGCTTTCGGCCTGCGGTAAGCCGGATGAAGCCGGACGGCCGCCTGAGTCGGGCGATACCGCCGTCGCACGTATTCACGATGAGATTGTCTGGGCTTCGGATGTGCGCAACGAAGCGGTGGCGCAGGGCCTGATTGGGGAGGGTGAGCCTCTGGATATGGGGTCTTTGCTGTTCCGGCGTACGCTTGAGGAGGTCATTGACCGGAAGCTTTTGGCGCACGAAGCGCGCAAGCGCGGGCTTGATCGCAGCGACATGGCCAAACGCCGTATTCGGGACGCAGAAGAGGCTATTCTGGGGGGGATGCTGATCGAGGGAAGCCTTGATGCCGCTGTGGATGAAAAGAAGGTCGCCCGACTTTATGACGAACAACTGACGCAGGCGAAGCAATCCGAAGAGGTGCGCGCGCGGCTGATACTGGTGAAAACCAAGCCGGAAGCAGAGAATGTGCTCAGGCAGATTGAAGCGGGGGGCATATTTGAAACCCTGGCTATGGAACGTTCCATAGATCAGGCGACCCGCTTTAGTGGCGGGGACATGGGGTATTTCGTGACCGACATGATCCCTGATTCGTATCGCAAGACCCTGTTGTCAGCCAAGACGGGGCAGGCCGTGGGGCCGGTTGCAATTGACGGGGGCTGGGCGGTGTTCCGTCTGGAAGACCGGCGACCGGAGGTGCCGTTGACGCTTGAGGAAGCGCGTCCGGCTATATTGTCGGCATTAAAGCTGGATCAGGTGCGGGGCCTTCTGGTGTCTTTGCGCGATGGCAAGGGCTGGGAAATGCTGGTTGAGGAAAATCGTCTGGGGGGCGGCAGTGAATCAGGGGGCGCTCAGTCAGATGAGGCTGCCGGTGCTTCGTTGCGCGCGAACGCAAGTGGTTCGGCATCTTCTGCACCGACCTCACAGGCCCCATCTTCGCAGTCAAACCCATAGATATGTCTGCGCCATAGGTGCGCTGTATAAACGGGAGGTCGGTGCTTTCGGCCTTACAAAGACCTGCGTTACGATAAAAATCCGCACTAAGGTCAACAAGGCCTTTTCATGGCCCATATTTCTGTTTAGGACGCGCGTCAGACCCTGTTTTTACAGACTCTATCCTCTTTGACGGAGCGTCGCGCATGAGCAAATCCTCTTCAAGCAAACCAACGGATTCCCATGGTTTTGAACGTGCGCTGGATCCTTTGGCCAGTGTGCTGAAAAAAGCCGTGCAAACCGGTGCCGGACTGGCCGGTCTGGGGGCGCATGAGAGTGCTAAGTCTGAACCCAAGGCTGATGCGCCGGTAACGGGTAAGCCGGGCCTTGAGGTATCGCCTCTGGCGGTGGCGTTGCCGCCTATGCCGCCGGTTGGTGGCGTGGAAATCGCCATTGCGCAGGCCGGTTTTTACAAACATGCCCGTCCTGACCTGATGGTGATGAAGTTTGCCGAAGGCACGACGGCCGCAGGCGTATTTACGCGTCATACGATCGGGTCTGCGCCGGTTGACTGGTGCCGTAAGCAGCTTGAGGCCAGCGAAGGCAGCGATATCCGCGCCCTGATGGTCAATGCCGGTTGTGCCAACGCCTTTACGGGCAAGTTGGGCGCAGATGCGGCGCGTCGATCTGCCGCAGCCCTGTCGCGCAGACTGGACTGCCGTCAGCGCGATATTTTGCTCGCCTCGACCGGTGTGATCGGGGTGGTGCTGGATGACGCCAAAATCGCCGCCAAGCTGCCGGAGATCGATGCAGGCTTTGAAGCCGATGCCTGGCACAGGGCCGCTCAGGCGATTATGACCACCGACACCTTCCCTAAGGGGGCGTACGAAACCGCCCTGATCGATGGCGTTGAAGTCAAGATCGCCGGTATCGCCAAGGGTTCAGGTATGATTGCGCCGGACATGGCGACCATGCTGGCCTTTATGGTTACGGATGCGACCCTGACGCCAGCGGTGCTGCAAAGCCTGATCGGGCTTTACACACGCACGACCTTCAACAGCGTGACGGTTGATGGCGATACCTCAACCAATGACACGGCGATCCTGTTTGCCACGGGCGCCGCAGGGGCACCGAAGATTTCGCGGGCCGGTGACAAGCGTCTGGCGGATTTCCGCGATAAGCTTGAGCGGGTTATGCATTCTCTGGCGACCCAACTCATCCGCGATGGCGAAGGGGCCACCAAGTTCGTTAAGGTCAATGTCACCGGTGCGGCGTCTCCGGCCTCAGCGCGTAAGATCGCCAAGTCGATTGCCGAAAGCCCTCTGGTCAAGACCGCGATTGCCGGTGAAGACGCCAACTGGGGCCGTATCGTCATGGCCGTCGGCAAGACTGAGGAAGAGGTCAACCGCGACCGTCTGCTGATCAAGTTTGGTGATCTGGTGGCCGCTGAGCATGGTGCCGTGTCACTCGGCTACGATGAGGCCGCGATGAGCGCCTATATGAAAAACGAAGAGCTTGAGATCACCGTCGATGTCGGCGTCGGCCGCGGTATAGCCCATGTCTATACCTGCGACCTGACGCATGGGTATATTTCCATCAATGGCGACTATAGAAGCTAGTTTTCACGCCTTAGTCTTCTGCGTCAACAACAGTGATGTCGCTGAATAGTAATGAATGAAGGTACCAGCCTTGAGACATTTTCTGGTATACGAATCTTATGCGACTGGCACCTCTATCGTTGTGCATTATGTAATTTCGATACACAAGAACGCTTCCTTCTGTATTTTCTTCGACTAATGACCACTTTATAGGTGACTGATAATATTCGTAAATCGATTTCGTTTGATTGATCAGGTTCTTTAAAAGATTTGGGTTGTCATGTATGGCGGGCATAAAAACATCTTTATACATTACCTCCAGGTCACCACTATTAAAATGCGTGAAAAAGGTACTTACCTTTTGATCGATCTGTTTTTTGTCAGCCGCGGTAATTTCGGCTACGGCTACAGTGTGCAGGCAGAAAAAGGCGCAGAGTGAAATGATGAGAGAGCGTAGCATATCGTAACCCCTTAGTATCAATAGTGCTATGAATAGGGCGTTCGGACAGATTATAGCAACCAAAAATTGAATTGAGATTATGAAAACCGTACTCGTTGTTGCCGCCGCTTTGATTGATAATGACGGGCGGGTGCTGATCGCCCAGCGGCCTGAGGGCAAGCAACTGGCGGGGATGTGGGAGTTTCCGGGTGGTAAGGTCGAGGCCGGTGAAACACCCGAAGCGGCGCTGATCCGTGAGCTTGAGGAAGAGCTTGGCATTACCACCAAGACTGCCTGTCTGGCACCATTTGTCTTTGCCTCACATACCTATGAGGACTTTCACCTTCTGATGCCGCTTTACCTGATCAGGCGCTGGGAAGGTATCGTGCAGCCGCGTGAACATTCGGCGCTGAAATGGGTGCGGCCAAAGGATATGCGCGACTATCCCATGCCACCGGCGGATGCGCCGCTTGTGGCCTATCTGTGCGATTTTATCTAATCCATTGCGACGGTGGTGTCAGCTTGTCCACTTGAGGACGGCAGGCTTAACCGGATTATTGAACGGACGCTGTTCGGTGCGGTGGTTGAGCCATTCTTTTTTCAGTTGCTGATACCACTTGGCCTGCGTGTCGGCGTCGTCGATCCACAATAGCGCCGGATCATATTTCAGCCCTTCGTTTTGCAGATTGACCATATCGCCATCCTGCTTGAGGAAGGCCTTGGCCCCCAGACGGAACAGCGGGGCAATAAAGCGGAAAATGCCATGATCCGACCAGAAGATCTGGGTGATGCGCGTGGTATTGGCGTCAATTGGCGTCAGGCAGGTCAGGCCTAGAATCTGGCGTTCACCGATCTCGATATGCTCATAACGCACACCGGGAAGGCGGAAGGTAATCTCTGTGGCCGGTGCGCCGCCCAAGATTTTGTAGGCGCGTGAGTTTTTCGACGGGGCATGACGCACCATGCTGAAACCGTGTTCGCGCGGTTCAAAGGCCTTGGCCTTCTCAAGCTGTTTCTTTGAGGAACGCCACCACCACTGCTGATGCACATAAGGGCCATGCGCGGGGTCCATAAGCCCGACAACGGCGTGGTCGATATGGCTCTCGAAGTCCATGGATTCGACTATGATCGGCTTGCCGCCCACCACACCGGGCAGAACCGGCGGTTCATGGTCAGGCTCGGCCGGACGGCGTACATCGGCGGTAATATAGATCCAGACTATGCCCTGCTGTTCGCGGACGGCGTAGTTACGCACCTTGATGCGCTCGACATCCATATGCTGATCGCAGGTCAATGATGGCACCGAGGTGCAGGTGCCGGATGTGTTGAACGTCCAGCCATGATAGGGGCATTGCACCACCGGCTCACCGGTTTTAGCATCGGGGATCATCTGACCGGCGGACAGGGGGGCGGCGCGATGCGGACAGATGTCGCGCATGGCATAGACCTTACCCGCTGTGTCACGCCCCAGCAGCACCGGTTCATTGACAATGACGTAGCGTTGCAGCTTACCGGCCTTCAGATCGCCGGACAGGGCTGCAAAGAACCACGCATCCTTCAGGAAGCCTTGTCCGAAGACAATACGTTCTTTGGTGACGGGGGCGGATTGATCAGCCATGTGCGATCCTGTGTCTGTCCGGCAATTATAGCAGAGCCTGAGCGATTAGCCAGCAAACGTACCAAGGGCGGCAAGGAAGCCTTCGTTTTCGGCATCCTTACCCACGGTGACACGTAGGCATTGCGGCAGGCCGTAATTAGCTACATGACGCACAATAAAGCCCTTGGTCATCAGGTGTTCGTTGGCGCGTGCCGCTTGGGCTTCGTCATTGAACTGAATGAGGACAAAGTTACCGGCGGAGACTTCGATACGATAACCCAGTGCGCGAATAGCCTGATAGAAACGCGGACGCCAGTTGACGACCTGCGCCTTTGATGTGTCGATATGGGCCTGATCAGACAAGGCGGCAATGGCGGCATATTGCGCGGGCAGGTTGGCATTGAACGGCAGGCGGATGCGTTCAATCGCTTCGATCACAGGAAGAGGTGCATAGCCGAAACCGATACGCAAACCGGCCAGACCGTGAATTTTTGAGAAGGTGCGGGTAACGATAATATTGTCGCTATGGCGCGCCAGCGGGAAGGCGGTTTCCCAAGTCGGTTCATCGACAAATTCGGCATAGGCTTCATCGACCACCAGAAGGATATGAGACGGCAGGCGCTCACGCAGCTCAGCCAGTTCTTCGGGCGTGTTCCATGTGCCGGTCGGGTTGGCCGGATTGGAGACATAGACGATCTTGGTGCGCTCATCGACCTCAGCCAGCAGGCGGTCGATTTCGACGCGCTGATCAGGTTCAGGTGCCAGCTTCACATCGGCCTGACAGGCAAGCGCGCTAATGCGATAGGCCAGAAAGCCATGTTCGCCGGTGACGATATTGTCGCCCGCCTCAAGATAGGTCTGGTTCAGAAGGGCAAACACCTCATCCGAGCCATTGCCGAACACCAGACGCTCGGCCTCAAGGCCGTGATAGTCAGCGACCGCGGCCCGCAGCGGGTTGGCATGGCCGTCAGGATAACGAAACAGCTTGGCGCGGGCCTCATCATAGGCCGCCAGCGCCTTGGCAGAACAGCCAAAAGCGTTTTCGTTCGACGACAGCTTGACCGGTTCGGCCACGCCTTCGATTTTGGACTTGCCGCCCACATAGGCCGCAATGTCGAGAATACCGGATTTAGGGGTCGGTAATTGGGTGGTCATAGACGTTTCCGTAGAATTGATATCGCTTGTCTATATCTCAGGGCCGCAAATGTACACTGAGACAAAGTGCCTTAGTCTCAAACGATTTTGGGTGAGGTGCCGATAATCCCCGACAGGCCGGTGAAATCCTTAATGCGGCTGTCATGTTCCTGCACAAAGCCTATAAGTGCAAACAACTTCATGCCGCCGGTGGTCATCAGCCAGTCCGCCGCCAGTCCCTGATGGCTTAAGGTCTCAATGATCGCCGTTTCGGATTTGGCGCTGTCGGTGACAAAGAAGCTGATGTCATTGCCGGTTGGTTCCGGTGCAATCGGCGCAATGGCTACGGCGCGTGGGTGGTTCTGATCCATTTCGGGCAGGGCGCAGATAATGCGCACCTTAGGTTCGGCCAGAAGACGCGCCCACCAGGGGCCAGATTTGACATCAAGGCTTATAATGCCGATATGGGCCGGATGTCGGGCGGCGGTAATGACATCGGTGGCTTCGGACATAAAGCTTTGGGACGGGGCGACGCCAAAGCGCGCGCGCGCCCAGTTCGTCAGATTGGCCGCATTATCTTTGGCCCAAAAATTAAGGTGAAGACCGCCACGATCTTCACCCTGAATGCGCAGACTCTCGGAGATCAGTTCACGCCACAGGGCGACAACCGCTGCGTCGGACACAGACTTGCGCGGGGCATTAAGCAGCTTGCGCAGCAAAAGGGCTTCGCGATCGGGGCGCAGCAGCGAGACATCATTTCCGGCGGCTTCGCGGGCCTTGGCTTCGGCAATGGAACGGGCCAGCAACGAGCGCTGATCGACCAGTTGCAGCAACTGATGATCAAGGGCGTCAATCTGCTGGCGGAGGGCGTCCAGTGTGTCTGCGGATTGAGTCGTCGCGGTCATGCGTGAGGGTCTCGGTTAGTGAATAACGGGAGCGTCAGAGAGTTTGAGTGTGCCGACATAAGTCCCGCCGTCATGAAAATCAAACCCAAGTTTTACGGGCTTATCACTGATGATCAGTTGTGAGCCGATAAACGGACGCGCCAGAGGCTCATATTTCGGTGCAATCAGACCCGAGCCAATCAGGAAGCCGACGGCATCCCCCTGACCTTTGATTTCAAGTTCCAGCGGGCCTTTGAGGGCGCGATTGGCATCAATCGTCAGGTTTTCGCTTTGGGCAAACAGGTCAAGCTGATCGATAATCAGCGAAGACCGCAAACGTTTCAGGCTTCCGCCCTGATCGCGCCAGTTATTCAGGCGTTCGGTAAGGTCTGAACCTTTGAGCGCGCTGAACTTATCAATGACGCCTTCGAGGTGCAGGTTGAAGGGCTTGGACTGGCCAATGCGCCCTGACAGGCTTGCCGGTTCACCACGCGCCCCGTTTACACGCCACAGGAAGTCGGCACTGTCGGGTGTGGCTTCGGTCGGGCGCATATAGGCTTCAAAGCGCTGTGCCTGAGAAATGAAGAACGGATGTTCGGGGTTTGAAACCACAAAAACCGGATTGATGCCTTCAAACCGCAGATCGCGCACGGGGTCATTCAGGCCCGAAATGCTGGCGCGCAGGGCGTCTCCGGTAATCCTGACCGTACCCAATTCCGTGCCGTCTTTGAGGTGCCCGCGATGGAGAGTCAGGCCTTCGGTAGCGACGATCACCCATTTATCGAGCACAAAGGCCGAAGCTTCGGCCTCAAGGTGACTGGCCGCGAAGCCTTTGCCAGAGGGGGCAATGACCTCAGTCTTATCGGCCGAGATAAACATACGGAACGGATATCCGCCGACCTTAAGGCCTTCGTGGTCAACCTGATAGCCTGCGCTCACCAGACCGTTTAGGTGGTCCGTAATGCGCTTTTCAATCTGATGGGCCGTGAAAAACCAGTAACCGCTCCATGCCGCAAAGAGGACGGCGGCCACAAGCAGAGGCGCAAACAGCCCCCAGCGTGAGGGTTTCTTGGTTTTGATCTCAGGCGTAGCAGCGTCAGTCATATCGACCCTCAGGAACGGCAATGCTGTGTCTTAACCCTGTTGGGGCGCGGAAGGCAACAAAAAGGCCTCAATGCCGTTAATGGCTTCGGCCAGTGTCACCCTTTGCAGGACAACCCCTTCGGGCAGACTGTCGAACAGGCGGGTCGGTGCGGCGGAATCAAGCATCACAAACACGCCGCGATCGTCTTTTTTGCGGATCAGTCGACCAAAGGCCTGCGCCAGTCGCGCCCGCACAAGCGCGTCATCGTATAGCTTTTGCCCGAAATGCGCCCGACGGGCCTTATGCAGGGCATCCGGTCGTGGCCATGGCACGCGGTCAAAGGCAATCAGACGCAGCGCCTGACCGGGCACGTCAATACCGTCACGTACGGCATCCGTCCCCAAAAGGCAGGAGTGGTGCTCAGAACGGAACACGCTGATCAGATCAGAGACATCCAGCGGGTCAATATGTTGCGCATAGAGCGAAATACCGTTTTCACCCAAAGGCTTATACAGGTGCTCATAGACGGTTTTCAGGCGTCGGATGGCGGTAAACAGCCCAAGCCCGCCGCCCTTGCTGGCCATAAACAGGGCCTTCATAGCCGAGGCGACCGCACGCGGATCATCGCGTGGCACATCGGTAACGACAAACAGGCGCGATTGCTGCTCATAATTAAAGGGTGAGGCAATGCGCAGGCTTCCGGCCTCAAGCGCCAGATGCGCGGCCCCTGTGCGTTGCCGCGCCAGAGCGAAAATATCCGGCTGTTGCGAAGCGTCCGACAGGGTGGCCGAGGCCATCAGCACCCCATGCGCCGGTTTCAGTACATAGTCTGCCAGCGGCAGGCTGGGGTCAACAAAATGCCGGTGCAGAGCCGCGTCCACCAGTCGGCCATTATGGGCAATGGTGGCAAACCAATCGACAAACGGTGAAGGTGTCGCCGGATCGGCCTCTTCACCATAGGCCAGTTGCTGCAACAGGCTGCGCCATGCGGGTAAGGTGATGCGCGCGCGGCGTTCAAGGCCACGCAAAGCCCCATCAAGGCGCGAACGTTCCGACAGGTCGATGTCTTCTTCGCCGGTCAGTATGTCTTCGATTGCCCGCACCAGTGCCAGAAGTGGGGCCTCTATGCCCTGTAAGGCTTTGGCGGCGGTGGCGGCGGCTTCGGCTACTTCGGGCAGGCAGGGATGGGCTTCACACTCGGCTGAGGTCTCTGTGTCGGGACGGTAGCGGTTTTTACCGGCGTTCTCCTGCTGGCGTACGTCGATTTGTTTGAGTACAGCCGCCAGCAGGGCCTCAATGGGGCCGACCGGTTCCATCATCTCGCCGGAGCGCGTGCGTGTCGTCAGGCGCTGCGACCAGCCTTCGTGTGGCAGGACCGCCGCGGCGCGCATCAGGTCTTTGAGGTGGCCTTGTGCCGTTTCGCGTGTCGCCAGCAGGTCGCCGAGCCGTTGTTCAAGCCCCCGCGTGCGGCGTCCGCGCCCTTCGTTGCCACGTATCCAGCGGCGTAACTCATAGGCCTCAAGGCCCGACAGTTCGCTGGAAAACGCACTGTCGGCGGCTTCGAATACATGGTGGCCTTCGTCAAAGACAAGACGTGACAGGGGCGACGATTCGGTTTCGGAGGCATCGTCCTTTGTGACCGAACCGCCGGAACTCAGATCATAGGCAGCCTGGGCCATGACAAGGGCATGGTTGGCAATCACTATGCGCGCGGTCTTAGATTTGCGAATGGATTTTTCAACAAAGCACGTCCGGTAGTGCTGACAGGCGCTATAGATACATTCGCCACGCCGATCGACCAGTGAAGACGGCGTAAGTGCTCCGTACATTGCCGCAGCCGATTGCGGCGGCAAAAGGGACGGCAGCCATGTCGGGAAATCGCCGCCGACAATATCGCCGTCGCGGCTATAGACCACCCATCGTGCCAGAAGCGCGGCAATGATGGTCTCCCCCGGTGCCTGAGTAAGCGGGCCAAGGCGTTCCTGATAGTTAAGCAGGCACAGATAGTTTTCACGCCCTTTGCGGATGGCGATGTGGTTATCGCGTTCGGCTTCGGTGGTAAACAGGGCACGGGTATCGTTGAAGATCTGTTTCTGGAGGGCCTTGGTGTAGGTGGACACCCAGACGCGGCCTTGCGATTTCTGCGCCCATTGATGCGCAGGTGACAGATAACCTAGCGTCTTGCCGGTGCCGGTGCCTGCCTCAAGCAGCAACATGTTCGGCTGATCCGTCGCCCATTTTGGCCCGAAAATATCCCGCGCCTTTTGGGCAAAGGTCAGTTGTTCGTCACGGCGTTCATCAAGACCCGCCCGCCCCAGATTTTCCCACAGGCCGGTGGTGACTTCCTCAGGTGTGAGGCTGACCTGACGCGCCTCACCGGCGGGGGCCTGATCTTCCCACTCATCCAGCAACGACCACACCTGAAGTGCCGGTGGCGACACATAGCCTTCGGGCACAGGGTTGCGCGCCAGACAGGCCTCAAGGAACGGTGCCCAGACCCAGCCATTATCAGACATCAGTTGTAAGGATGCGCGCGCCATCAGCCGGAACGCCAGCGGCGCTTCGGTCAGTTCCCGCCCAAGCGCGAGGGCGACCTGAACCAATATATGTGCCTGCGCTTCGGCATCTTCAGGCTCGTTATAACCCACGGCCAGCGCCAGTCCGGCGACCGACGGCGCGCAGAAACGGGCTGGTCTGACAAAGGCGAACAACTCCAGAAGATCGAAATGTCTGGCTTCGCGGAACTGACGCCCGTGAAACAGGCGCTGACGCATCACCGGGGCATTGGCCATCAGAAGCCCTTCGCGGCCCCACATTTCACGCGCTTGAGGAATAGCTATGGGGCGGGAGGTGTGTCCGTCACTGATGACCGCACTCACGGGCGTTAAGGCAAACCCCTGAGCAGGCAGCAGGGCGCGTAACGATCTGGCCGGATCAGAGGGGGGGGAATCCGGGCCTGTGCTGTCTGAGGTAAGGGTTGGGGGAGGGGGGGAGTCGATCACGCGTACATATTATAGGTTTCGTGCGGGCTGCCAAGTACAAAGCGAGTACAAATCAGCGCCTGCGGAACAAACGTGAGGCAATCAGCCCCATGCCCATGCTCATGAGCACGCACAAAAGCCCGTAAAACCACGCATGACGATGGGCGAAATCATAAACGAAGCGCTCAAACCCGACCTTTTCCACCGTAAGCGGCTTAACGCTGTAGTTGACGGGTAATCCATTGCGAAACAGCCAGACCTCAGCCGTATAGTTCCCGATGGGGGCATCAGAAGGTAATGCCACCTCGGCACGGAACAGGTGCCGGTCAATGAAATGCACGCCTACGGGGTTATCACTATAGAGGCCATTTTTCTGTTGCAGGCGCACGACGGCGCGACGCCAGTCAGCATATCCGGTCTGATGCGCGGTTTCGGCGGCGACCTCCATAGGCATGTAATCAAGGCCCAGCCCCAGATGATAACGCATTTCGTTGCGCGCGATTTCAGACAGGGGGCGGGAACTGGCGGCCATATAAAAGCCCGGAGCGCCTTCGAACACCATCGGTCGGGAATTGAGCCACAGACCGGCTATGCGGGTTTTACGCATGAGCCTGAGGTCGGTTTCCGGCCCGCGTACAACCACAATGACATCCGGTGGCGGACCGTCCGGCTGAAGCGTGGCCCCATAGAGGATGACCTTGGCCCCCTGAAACGACGAAGAGACTTCGACGCGGCTCTGGGTCAGGTCGGTGGCTAACTGATTGATGACAATGGGGTCGAAATCAATCATCGCCTATCCTCCGGGCCGGATCAGGACGAAGGGATCTTCGGGGGGGATAAACAGGGTCAGGCCCATTTGCAGGCCTGCGGTCAGTATGATCAGAGCCAGCACAAGGCGCAGTTCTTCGGCACGGAACCTTGTGCCGAAGCGGATGCCCAGTTGTCCGCCGACAACCCCGCCGATCAGCAGCAGGAAGGCCAGAACCGCATCAACCGTATGGTTACGCACGGCCTGAAGCAGCATGGCTACGGTGGCGGTGATAATTACCTGAAACAGGCTGGTGCCAACCACCACAGAGGCCTTCATGCGTAGAATATAGATCATGGCGGGGACAATCAGAAAGCCGCCGCCAACCCCCATCAGTGCCGCGAGAATCCCGACCACAAAGCCGATAAACAGCGGCGGGATGACGCTAATATACAGGCCTGAACGCGGGAAGCGCATCTTGAAAGGCAGGGCATAGAGCCAGGGGGGGCGTTTCAGCTTGGGCCTGACGGGGGGCAGTCCCTTTTTGCGGCGTAACAGGGACGACAGGCTTTCGCGGGCCATCAGGCCGCCAATGCCGCACAAAAACACCAGATAGATGATCGAGATCATCATATCGATCTGCCCCAGAAGGCGCAGGATACGGAAAATCTCTACCCCCAGACCGGCCCCGACGACCCCGCCTGCACCCATCAAAAGGCCCATGCGGAAGTCAACACTGTCCTGACGGCGGTAACTGGAAACAGACGAAGTGGAGGTCGCCAGAACATGTCCGGCCTGAGACGCCACGGCTATGGAGGGGGGGATGCCCAGCGTCACCAGCATGGGGGCCATCAAAAAGCCGCCCCCGACACCAAACAGACCTGACAGGAAGCCCACACCCACCCCTAATCCGGCCATTAGCCAGACATTCACCGACATTTCGGCGATGGGCAGGTAAAGTTCCACTAAACTACAGTTCCGATATTATCATCCGGTTCGAAGTATAGTCGCAAAGCCTTAAGACCGGTTTACGGCGTACCCTGTGTTATATTTTTAGGGTTGCGCCGTTACCGGTTTAAAGGCTGCTGCCTGAGTTTCAGCTGTGGCAATCTGTTGTGCCGTCAGCTGAGGCTTGATCAGGCTTAGGGTGCGTGAGGCTTCGGTGTCACCAGCCTTGGCGGCTATGCTGAACCATTTGTAGGATTCAGTCAGGTTCATCGGAACGCCGTCACCCTGCTGATAGAGGGCGCCCATATTGTAATAGGCTTCGCGTACGCCATGTTCTGCGGCCTTGCGGAACCACTGGGACGCGCCAACACGATCCTGTGCGCCGCCGTCACCATTATACAGCATGATGCCAAGATTATACATGGCCGGCGCATAGCCACCGGCGGCGGCGCGTTCGGCCCAGTTACGTGCCTCAGGCTTATCAACCTTAACCAGATTGTTTTCACCGCTGTAGATCAGGCTCATGTGGAACTGTGCGGGCGCATAGCCCAGCAGTGCCACGCTTTTCATGGTTTCCGCCGCCTTGGGGTCGTTCGACTGAAGCGTCAGATTTGCCGCGTCATACATGGCCTTGAGGCGCGCTTCGTCCTGAACGGGGGCTTCGGCCGGATCGGTGGTCAGGGCGCTTGCCAGACGGACATCGTCCTTGGGAGGCGCTTGTTCAGGGCTGTCCTGCATCAGCACATAGGAGCCAACGGCAGCAGTCGTCAGCACCATGGCAACGGACGAAGCCTTAATGGCGCGCATGATGGTGCCGCTACCGGCCTTGGTGGCCTTGGACGGTGTCCCCTTGGTGCGCGATTGCCCAAGTTTCAGGCCCAAAGCCCGTTTGGGTTCGTCGCCACCTTCGATAGAGGCGCGAACGGCAGCCCGCGCGGCCGCAAGTGCGTCACGCGTGGATAGGGATATCCCCTCGGGATCGGTATGAAGTGCCTCGGTGGACTCCGTGTGTGCGGAACCGTTTGCGGTGCGATTGAACATAGGCTGTTCTTCGTCGTCAAACAGCGAATCGGGGGAGGCCCGACGCGAGGCATCGACGTCTGCAAAAGGGTCTTCGCTGTCGAAGGATTTAATTTTCGGCGCCTGAAGCGATACCGCCGACAATTCCGCATCGAAATCATCGTCAAAAGGATCAAAACCTGATTTGGTCGCAGGTGAAACCAGATCCTGATCCGTTTCGGTTTGAACGGTTACGTCTTCAAGCAGGCGCGCCGCGAAATCCGGCTCGGTCAGTGTCGACTTTGCAGGGGTTTCACTTGTGGCCGTTGCCGGTGTTGCAGGTGCGGTGTCGTCAAAGCCATGCTCAAATTCAGAGAACGGTTTCTTTTCGAGCGCCGAAGGCCCGAACGGTGTTGGTAAATCCGTAGTCGTCGGACGCAGTTCCTGAAGGAGGTTATGCGTTTGTGCCTGACCCAGACGGCTGTCGATCTTGCTGCGGGCTTCATCCAGAAGCTTGAGCGTGCGCTCTTCGCTCTGGCGGATGCGCTCGGCAATATCGTTATGCGTACGCTGATGGCGGGCATCCAGTTCTTCGCCCACGCCCTGCAGAACCTGAGCCGTGCGTTTTTCGTTTTCGACGATTTTCAGGTTCAGGCGTTCCGAGATACGGGCAATTTCCCCACCCAGACGTTCCAGAGCCTGCGCATGGCCGGAGTCAGTTTGTGCGAACCGGTCATCCATCTTGTAAGATAGATGCGCAATGGCCTCGCTGGTCGATCTTTCCACCCCCGTCACCCTTTGGTTTAGATTGCCGGCGATTTTAAGAACGTCCTGCCCCATGGCTTCGATGGCACGGGCCGAGCGCTTTTCAACGGCATTCAGACGCCCTGAAATCTGTGAAACGGCCTGATCGATCTGGGCCTGAGTTTCCTGTTCAAGGGCGCGTCTGACTTCAAAGCGGGAATCATCGATCCGGCGCGACAGGTCCGAGGCCAGACGGCTTAAGGATTGTACGCTTTCGGGATCGGTAACATCACCACTGTCTTCGGAACGCAGCAGACGTGCGTCAAGGCTTGCGAAGGCCTGTTCCAGACCGCGAATGGCGGTTGAGGTCTGGGCTTCGGCAGTTTCCAGACGCTGAGACAGGCGACCGATGACCTTATCAATGGCGGCCTGAGCGGTGCGTTCCGGATCACGCTGCTCACTCTGGGCAAGACGATGCGAAAAGCCCAGCATGTCCTCGCGCATACCTTTGAGGGTATCGCGGGTGCGGGTGTCGTTTTCGTAAAGCTGGTTGGCCAGCTTGCCCAGCGTGGCTTCGAGTGACTGTACGGTTTCGACAACCTTGTTGTTGGTCAGCTGGTCTTCGAGACGGGCCACACGTTCACGTTCGTCACGCAGATTGCCCGACAGACCATCGATACGGTCTGCCTGAGCGTTGACAAGGCGTTCGGCCGCCTCAAGGCGCTCGGAAACCGTTGAGGTGATCTGATGGCGCACCTGCGCCGTCTCACGCTGAAGGCGCTCGGAGGCAC
>JASGFL010000039.1:0-28922 GCA_047605545.1 Asticcacaulis sp.
TGCGCCCCGGTGAATTGCGCCATGCCGAATGGTCAGAGTTTGATCTGGATAAGGCTTTATGGATTATTCCGGCAGCCAAGATGAAAATGCGTTCGGATCATGCCGTGCCTTTATCATCGCAGATAGTCGGCCATTTGAAAGAGCTTGAAAAATTCAGGGTGAGCAGCCGATACCTGTTTCCGTCATTCATGACACCGCTTAAGCCCATATCTGAAAACACGCTCAATACGGCTTTGCGTCGCATGGGGTATGGGCAGGATGAAATGACCTCACACGGCTTTCGCAGCACAGCAAGCACCCTTCTAAATGAATCGGGCAAATGGTCATCTGATGCCATCGAGCGCGCCTTGGCACATAAGGACACCAACACCATTCGCAGTATTTATAATCGCGGCACATATTGGGATGAGCGCGTGCGCATGATGCAATGGTGGTCAGACTACCTCGACAAACTACGCGACGGTGGTGCGGTAGTGCCACTGAGGGCATAGCAACTTGTCATACAGATAATTTATGGCACGCTCCCAGCTTATTAACTTCGCTTGGGGGCTTCAGTTGAAAACGAACCGCTATGAAAATATTCGAGAAGAAATAGATATTTATTATAATAAATTAATTGAACTATATGAACATACCGACCCAAAGCATGGAGATAATTCTGAAATAAACAAACTGTATTACTCAAGAAAGGCATATGAGATTTGGTGGTATATGCACGACAAACTCATGCTCTGGGCGCAATCACATCTGTTCGCTTATCATCAGATGAGGGAGAACCCAGAATTAATTGATAAATTTGAAACCATTACCCAAGATGAGTTGACTGAAAATTCACATTATCTCGAATTTTTAGGGAGCCATTATTCGTTTAACGTCCCAGATGAACAACACGAAATATATATCTATACGGGCGATTTTCTCACTCAGAATGATTATGAAATACAAGAAAGCACATACAGAAGCTTTTTAAATGAAACGCTCACCTCACGAAGCGCCAATAGCTCATTCTGGCGCTTTGATCTCATTGAAGCACTAACCGCTCTTAATGAGGGGGAGGTTATGGAATTACTATCGCCTGTGCCTCTCAAACGACAAGGTAAGGCTTTCAGCCTCAGACGATGGAAGTTGGCTTGCGTCAAAAAAGTGTATTTTGAATATGGTTCTGGATTAAAAAAATATGCCGCTCTTACTAAAGCGGCGAATATCATTGGTGTAAGTACAGAAACAATCAGGAGTTGGGATAAGGAGCTGCGATTAAATGATAATGCAGCATTTGAAATTGAATGTGCGCGTCTTGCGGGTAAGTTATCTCTCTTGAGCGAACATGAATACGAAATTGCTAAAAATGATATTCAGTATAAGGAAGTTCACGGCCTCATGTCTTATTTTGACATGGCCAATCATATACTGGTTACAAATTCGAATAAATCATACGAAAAAATTCGCGATAAAATTAACGAATACCGATCTAAAGACGAAAATGGTGAAACATAGGGTCGATTTCTCACCATTTTTTTGGTGATTATTTGCTATCATCTATCACCGCGCTTTTCCTCAATATTGATGACAATGTTCGACACCTCTCAAACGGAGTCGTACATTGTCAGAACGTCTTATTCCCCTTCGGACGGTCATGGCCCTAACAAGCCTGAGCCGCTCAACCCTGTATCAGCGCATAAAGGATGATCAGTTTCCTGCACCCGTAAGTTTGGGCGGGCGGCGGGTTGCATGGCGTGAAAGCGTCATTAGTGAATGGATTACCGCCCGCACGCTTGCGAGGTAGCGCCATGCCCCGCCGTTTAACACGCAAAGGTATTAGAACGCACCGCAACTATACGATTGCGGAAGTGGCGGGCCTCATGGCGGTCACGCCTCATACCGTGCGACGCTGGATCAAAAACGGATTACCGGTCTTAAAGGATCAGCGCCCGTTCCTTATCCTTGGTCACGAGCTAATCACATTTCAAACGGCTCAGAAACCGGCAAAGCGTAGTTGCGCAGCGCACGAATGCTATTGCGTCAAATGTCGAATGCCCCGCCCCCCTGCGGAAGGCATGGCGGATTACAAGCCCGTAGGCGCTTATACCGGCCAATTACGGGCGTTATGCCCGGTGTGTGAAACGCTCATGCACAAGGCCATATCCAAGGCGTCACTTGAAGCCTTATCAGGGCAATTGGTCATCACGCACTTACAGGAGAAAGCCCCGTACGCTTCGTCACACGAACATAACAGACTGAGCCTGACGCCCCCTGAATGTTCACTTAAGCTATGAGGTATTGAAATGACCAAATGCAACGCGAAAAATGAGCGGATCAAGCGCCGCTACTTCATGTTTCTTGAGGAGGCAAAGCGCATGAAGCCGTCCTCTGTCGATCAGGTAGCAGCAAGCCTATCACAGTTTGAAACCATGACCAAACGCAAGGATTTTGCGCAATTTCACATTGAAGACGCCCGACGCTTTAAGCGTTCTTTGGCTCAGGCCGTGAATCCGGAAACAGGCAAGCCATTGGCCAAAAGCACGATCTATAGCCGCCTCATGGCGCTTAAGACGTTTTTTGAATGGCTGGCGGGGCAATCCGGTTACAGGCGGATCAACTATTCCGATGCAGCCTATTTTAACCCGTCCAATGAGGATACAGAAATTGCCAAGGCCAAGCGTGAAAAGCGGGTGGCAAGCTTTGACGAAATTCGCAAAGCCCTGTTTGCCATGCCGGACACCACCGACATTGAGAAGCGCAATCGGGCGGTGGTGGCTTTTGTGGCGATGACGGGAGCGCGTGATGGAGCCGTGGTGTCATTTAAGGTTCAGGATGTGGATATGGGCCGCCGTCGCGTTTATCAGGATGCCCGCCACGTCCAAACCAAATTTAGCAAAAGCTTTCATACCGATTTTTGCCCTGTGGGCGATGACATTGAGGGAATTTTCAGCGATTATTACACGCACCTGACCGACGCTTTGGGTTATGGGCCGCAAGCTCCGCTTTTCCCTGCGACTAAAACAGGTTTGGGGGCTTCGGGGCATTTGGAAGTTATGGGCTTGTCGGATAGGGGCTGGCAAACCGCGCAGCCAGTTCGCAATATCTTCAAAGAAGCTTTCACAGCGGTAGGTTTGCCTTATTTCAATCCGCATAGCTTCCGCGATAGCCTTATGCAATTGGCCTATGAGCTGAATCTCACCCATGAGGAAATGAAGGCATGGAGCCAGAATCTGGGCCATGAAAACGTCATGACCTCATTGCGCAGCTATGGCGCTGTCACCACCGTCCGCCAAAGCGAGCTTATGGCCGGATTGCGCGTGAAGGGATCGGGCGAGAATGATGATATTGAGGCAGAAGCCCGCAAATTGGTGTCAATGATCCGGCGGCAGGGGTGACGCCCGACAATTATATCATTGCATATGTTGAAGGTTTCCGATTCTATGCTCGCATTAAGAATAAGGGGCATGGGCCGTGACCGAGTTAAGTTTCAAGGGCAAGGAATTTGTCTATAACCACCATTTGGCGGTGCCATTTCGCCCGCTGGTGCCCGATGCAGACAAGGGGATCGGGGCGGTTGATCTTGGGGGCAATCTGATCATTCAGGGTGACAATCTTCATGCGCTTAAGGCGCTTTTGCCTATGTATGCCGGTAAGGTCGACTGCATCTTTATCGATCCGCCCTATAATACCGGCAATGAGGGCTGGGCCTATAATGACAATGTCAATGCGCCCATGATCAAGGAATGGCTTGAGTCCAACCCTATCGGCATTGAAGACGGTCTGCGCCACGATAAGTGGTGCGCCATGATGTGGCCGAGGTTGCGGCTACTGCATGAGCTGTTGGCGGAAGATGGTAGTATTTGGATTACGCTTGACGATAATGAAGCACAGAGGTGCAAGCTTTTATTAGACGAAATTTTTGGGGATTCAAATTTTGTAGCTAACATTATTTGGCAAAAGAAATTTTCTCCTGCAAATGATGCCAAATGGCTTTCTGATAGTCACGATCACCTATTATGTTATGCTAAAAACAAAGGAATTTGGAGACCCAATCAACTACAAAGAAGTTCGAAACAATTAGAGAACTACAAAAATCCCGATCACGATGATAGGGGTGTTTGGGCTTCTGCCGACTGCACTTCGAATAAAACAAAAGAAGAGCGGCCCAATGGTTGGTACTATGTTACGCATCCCAAAACTGGTGAAGAGATTTGGCCACAGGCACATGCTGTTTGGCGGTTTACTAAGAATGAATTTCAATCTGCAGTTGAAGACAACCGTATTTGGTGGGGCGATGAGCAGCAGAATAGCGTTCCGCGTTTGAAGAGATTTCTAACTGAAGTGAAGGACGGTGTTACTCCACAGACTGTTTGGCTTCATGGAGACGTTGGAAATACTCAAGATTCAAGGCGGGAATTCAATAACTTGGGCTTTTCGGGGGACTTTCAGACAGTTAAGCCAGTGTCGCTTATAAAGCGTGTTTTGGATATTTCTTCAAACTCAAGCTCAATTGTACTCGACTCCTTCGCCGGTTCGGGCACCACCGCCCATGCGGTGCTGGAGGCCAATAAGCGCGATGGCGGCAATCGCAAGTTTATCCTTGTCGAGATGGAAGACTATGCCGACCATCTGACCGCCGAACGGGTGCGGCGGGTGATCAATGGCTATGACTTCAAGGGCACGCAGAAAACCGAACTTTTGCGCGAGACGCTGAGTTGGCGCACCCTGACCAAGGCCGCCGATCTGGTGCGTAAGGTTGATGGGATCGAGACGTTTGAGACGCACAATTTCGACAAGATCACCAAGTCAATCAAGGACAATGAGCTGATTGTCACGGGCGAGAAAACGGTAACGGAGCGCACTGACGGTTTAGGCGGCATGTTCACCTATTGCACGCTGGGGCCTGCGATTGATCTGGATGAAATCCTGACCGGCGAACATTTGCCGTCCTATGAGGCCTTGGGGGCGGCGCTATTCCACATGGCGACCAACCGCGCCTTTGACAATGCGGATATGGATGAGGCGGCTCATTACCTTGGCGCGATCGATGCGCAGCATATCTGGCTTTTGTACCGACCTGATCTGGAGTGGCTGAAATCTTCCGATGCGGCGCTTACGCTTGATCGGGCCAGGGGCTTTGTGGCGGCAAAGGCCGATGATAAAAAGCATCTTGTGTTCGCCCCTGCCCGATATGTGAGTCAAAAACTGTTGGCCGAACAGAATGTGCCGGTGGAATTTGTGCCGCTTCCGTTTGCGCTATATCGCATGGAACGGGCGTAAAACTATGTTGCGCACACTTGATTATCAGGCGCGGGTACTTGAGGCTCTGGACACATATCTGGACGTTCTGAAAGAGGAAAAGCAAAAGTCGGATAAGGTGGCCGAAGTTGCCGCAACGGCGGGTGTGGACATCCCCGTGCCTGACTTTGCCGAAAACGCATGGAACCGGATCAAACGCCCACGCGCCCATATCCCTTATTCCCCACGCCATGATGAGACAAAGCGGCCTGTGCCCAATACGGTGCTTAAGGTGCCGACCGGTGGGGGTAAAACCTTTCTGGCCACTCAGGCGCTGTCGCGCATATTCGGGCGCTACCTAAACCGACGCACCGGCTTTGTGCTGTGGATCGTGCCCAATGAGGCTATCTATAGCCAGACGCTTAAGGCGCTATCCGACCGGCAACACCCGTATCGGCAGTCGCTGGATAATATGGCCGCCGGACGGGTGAAAATACTGGAAAAGACCGACCGGCTCGATGCCCGCGATGTCGAAGACCAGTTGTGCGTCATGTTGCTTATGCTGCAATCGGCCAACCGCGAAACTCAGGACTCGCTGAAGATGTTTCAGGATCGGGGGGATGTGCATGGCTTTTTCCCGCCCGAAGGTGAGCAGGACAAACATGCCGATTTATTGCGTGCCGTGCCGAACCTCACCGGATATGGCGGTACGATCTGGGCGCTGATCAAGGATTCGCTGGGCAATGCCTTGCGCATTATCCGTCCGGTGGTTGTGCTGGATGAAGGGCATAAGGCGGTATCTGATCTGGCCTTTAAAACCCTTTACGGCTTCAATCCGTGCTTTGTGCTGGAACTGACGGCCACGCCCCATGACGTGCAGCCCAAGGGCGGTAAAACCCCCAAGGCCGGACGCTATGCCAATGTGCTTGTGGAAGTCACAGGCAAGGAGCTTGATAACGAAGGCATGATCAAGATGCCGCTCAATCTGGATACGCGGCAGGGCACTGATTGGAAGGCCACGCTTGGGGCGGCTCTGGAGCGGCTTGAAGGGTTGAACGCGGCGGCGCAAACTTTAAGGGCCAATACCAACCGCTATATTCGCCCGATCATGCTGGTTCAGGTGGAACGCACCGGAAAGGATCAGCGCGGCGGCGGACATATTCATGCCGATGACGTCAAGGACTGGCTGATGTCGCTGGGCTTTGATGAGGCCGAAATCGCCATTAAGACAGCCGAACAAAACGACCTCAATCAGCCTGAAAATCAGGATTTGCTATCACCACAAAACCGTGTGCGCGTCATCATTACCAAGGCTGCGCTTCAGGAAGGGTGGGATTGCCCCTTTGCCTATGTCCTATGTTCTCTGGCGGCCAGTTCAAACCTGAGGGCTATGACACAGCTTGCCGGACGCATTCTGCGCCAACCGCACGCGCTTAAGACCGGCGTGGCGGAACTGGATGAGTGCTATATCGTCACCCACCATGCCGAAACGGCGACGGTGGTGGAGGCCGTCAAGGGGGGCCTTGAACAGGACGGGCTTGGTGATCTGGTCATTGCGGTCAGTAGCGAAGGGGCGGCAGGCGAAGCCCGCCTTTCACGCACCATTGACCGGCGTGGGGTGTTCAAATCGTTAGAAATCTATCTGCCCAAGGTGCTTTGGGTCGAAGGGGAAGCCGTCCGCGAACTGGATTACGAAAGTGACGTTCTGGCGGCGGTGGACTGGCGCGATTTTGATCCGGCAGCCATTGCCGATGCCATTCCAGATAATGCCCGTATGGCCGAAAGCCAGTTGCAGCGGATCAGCCTGACCGACACAGACGAACACTTTGCCACCACCGACATAAGGCGCGAAGTAACCGCACGCGGTTTTGATGCGACCTATGCCGTGCGTTCTGTGGCCGACCTTGTACCCAACCCGTTTGTGGCGCGTGACATTGTCGGGAGCTTGATTACGCGGCTTATGCAACGCGGGTTTGATGAAGTCAAAATCGGAGCCTTAAGCAGCCTGATCATCGAAGAATTGCGCAAGGGGCTTGAAAAGGCCCGCGATGCACAGGCCGAAGTGCGGTTTAAGGCTTTGGTATCTCAGGGCCGCATTCAGTTCCGACTACGCATGGACGGCAATAACTGGCGTATGCCTTTCCACATGGAAACCTATGAACCGGAAACCGCGCGACAGCTTTTGGGGCGCACGGGTGGGCCTTTGGAGCGCAGCCTGTTTGCACCGGTTTATGAAAACGAACTTAATAGCCAAGAAGCAGGCGTGGCGCTGCATTTGGATAGTGAGCAAACCCTGATTTGGTGGCACCGCAATGTGGCCCGCACACAATACGGGCTTCAGGGCTGGCGGCGAGGTAAAATCTATCCCGATTTTGTCTTTGCAGTAAAACGCGATCAGGGTGCCAACCGGATTACCTTACTTGAAACTAAAGGCGATCATCTTGATAACTCTGACACTGAGTATAAGCGCAAAGTCATGAGTGTGATGTCTGATAGTTTTGCTTGGGAAGGCGCAATGGGTGCCGGTAAGCTGGAGCTGGTAAGCGAAGGGGAAACAGTGGAATGCACCTTGATCCTTATGCAGGACATACAGGCGAAGTTGCCGGAATATCTCAGAGGGTAAGAGGCTGTTTTGAGCGATATTAAACTTTTCCGCATTTCGGATAGCGGCATAACTGCACTCAGTGGCACCACCGACACAGTTGAGAAGTCGGTTCAGAACTTATTTGAAGCGCAAATGGAAGCGCTGTTAGGGGTGCGTTTTCTGGCGTCTGAATTTGTCACCACGAATGGCGGACGCATAGACAGCCTAGGGATTGATGAGAATGGATGCCCCGTAATCATTGAATACAAGCGCGCCATGAATGAAAACGTGATCAATCAGGGCCTGTTCTATATGGACTGGCTTCTGGATCACCGGAAAGATTTTCAGTGGCTGACTATGGAGAGGCTGGGCCAAGCCGTCGCGGCTCAGGTTCAGTGGTCATCACCGCGACTGATCTGTATTGCCGGTGACTTTAGTCGCTATGATAATTTTGCCGTTAAACAGATGCCCCACAATATCGAGTTGGTGCGCTATCGCCGTTTTGGCGGCGACCTTATGTTGCTGGAGGTGGTGGCCAGCAGTTCCGGTAAAATGACGCCAATTTCTGAGAAAGACGTAAGCGCCGCGTCTCAGGCAACAGGCAACGGCTATAAGCAGAAAACCGTGACTGAGGTTATGGCAAACCTGAGCGCGGACATGATTGACCGCTATGAAGCGCTTAGAGCGTTTATAATGGCGCTGGGTGACGACATTCAGGAAAACACGCTTCAGTTATACGTGGCATTCAAGAGGCTTAAGAACATAGCTTGCGTCGAGTTTAGGGCCAGGGATGCCAAAATAATTGTCTTTCTGCGTGTTGATCCCAAAACCGTAATCTTAGAGGACGGGTTTAGCAGAGACGTAAGTGAGATTGGTCACTATGGAACGGGCGACCTTGAGCTTTCGCTTATGAAGGCTAGTGACCTTGAAAAAGCGATGCCTTTGATCAAGCGCAGCTACGAAAACGCATAGGATTTAGAGAGTCGAACTTTTTTATTAAGACCGCAGCTTGGGTAATGAGCGGGGTAATGACCCATCTTAAAAATAAATAACCCCTTGTTATTCAATTAGTTATGTCGCTATTTTGATGCCTCTCCTGGCACCATAGGCACATCCGGCAAAGTCCGGTTTAGATTGAAAAATCCTTTAAAAACTGATAGATTGGCGGATTGATTGTCCGTCATTATCCGCATGCGTTTAGCCGTATCAATTTTTTGAAATCAGAAAAGTGGGATGGGGTGGGCCATGTGGAACTCCCGTAACGGGTTCACCGCACCATCATGATAAAACAAGCCTGAGAAGATTTAGGCCCATAAGCTCGCGGCTTAAAGCGAACAATGTCATTAAATAAAAACACGCACCACAGGCCCAAGCCACATGGTGCGTGCTGTATCGGTCCAATTACTCTTTCAGCAGTTCCGGCAGGCCTTTGACCAGTGCCGAAGCCCACACATTCTCCAGACTGTCTTCGTCTGATTTTTGCACATCGACGGCATAGTCTTTCTGGTTCAGGGCCTCTTGCAAGGCTTCGGTGCTGCTGACCACAGACGCCAGATCATCCGTATCTGCCCCTTGAGACACATTACTGGTCACAAGATGAATGCGCCCACGCCCCTTTGCCGCGCTACGTACACGACGGTTTATATACTGATCGGTCGCATCAACCGGCGCCTTTACGCCCTTAGGGTACCACCAGAAAGCCCCGGACTGGCTCAGGGCGCGACCGAAATGTGCCGGATGCGACAGGTTTGCGCACACCGCCATCAGCCCGCCAAAGCCTGAACCGGCCAACACAACGTCACGGCCATTGGAAGACACCGCGATGCGCTGATGCACCCACGGCACCAGCCCACGCGCCATGGCTTCGGACATTTCCGCATTACAGGCCAGATCCTCAAGGCGAGACGCTTCGGACGGATTACGAATAAACACGGCGCTGACCGGCGGGATCAGCCCGTCACGGATCAGGTTATCAAGGATCACCGGCGTCGGGATTTCCGTCAGATATGTCTCGGCATCGAAAATGATCAGCAGAGGCGTTTCCACATCTTCGCCGATACCAGCCGGACGATAGACCGTCAGTTCGTAATCGCGCCCGTTCAGAGGGTTATTCAGCCATTCGGCCTTAAGCGTCCCCGCCGCCCCTTCGCGTGCCACCAGATAGCTGGCGGCATTGTCCTGCGGCTGCGCCGGTTGCGCCACCACGACACCTGACGACAGCAGGGCCAAGGCGGCCGCCATACCAAGCGCATTATTTCTGAGATTCACCACGATGTTACTCCTTATGTTCCGAATACAAAAATGCAGGCGACCGCTTTCTCTGTGCGGTACACCTGACAGGGGAAAGAAAAGGGTGACGCGATGCACGCGCCACCCGTATTGGATCAGAACCGATAATTCAGACCGGTCTTTACAGTGTGCAGTTCCATCTTGTTCGAGGCCTCGCGGCCCGTAATCACACTAGTATAGCTGCCGTTGATCAGGGCACCGTCAAAGCGGAAGTCAGCCTTGCCGAATGCGCTGTAGTCGTACTCGGCCTTAACCGACCAGCGCGGAGTCAGGGCGTATTCCGTACCCGCCCCCAACGTGTAGCCCTTACGGGTTTTGGCTTCCCGTTCAACAAAGTACAGGGTGCCGGAGCGATACTGGTCACGCGCCTGCTTTTGTCTCAGATAGGCGAGACCTGCCGTCCCATAGACCATGGCGCGGTTTGTGATCGCATAGCCCACACGGCCCCGTACCGAAGCATCCCACTCAACCTCATACCAGTTGCGCGCCTGAAGGATGGCAGAGCCACCCGCTGAGAGCGGCACGCGGTATTCCTGCTTCTGGTGGATGTAGGGTTTGCTCAGATCGACTTCGACGCCGACAATCCAACGGTTATCAAGCTGATGATTATAGCCGAACTGAAGGCCCAACAGGCGGGCATCATCCAGATCGAAATCCGCAGACTCACCCGTTGCCAGCTCGGTTACGTCCCCTTGAATTGGAACGGTTTTACCCCAGATCCGCGCCGAAAGCGTCGATCCAGCATGGAAACCACCATAGATGCCCGTCCAGTCAACCGGCCCGTCCGCGTTCAGGCGGAACGGTGCTGAAAACTGCGGCAGAGGTGCCCCGCCGCCAAAACGGCTTGTGAGGTTGGCAGTTATGGTACGCCCCGGCCCAGGTTGTGGCATCAGGCCCAGTGGATCAACATAGTATTGATCCGTCAGGTTTTCCGCCCGCAAGGCGACCGTCAGATTTTCGCTGATGTCATATTCAGCAAACGCATCGACCAGCGTATAGGGCTTCCAGCGGATCTGGGTGATGAAGGCCGCATACCCCTGAGAGGTGACATCGCCATGACCGGCAGCGCGTGGCCCGACATGATAGGCACGCCCCCCGACCCTCAGGCGTTCACTCAGGAACTTCTGCGATACGCTCAGATCGACCGTATATTCAGGCGGAATATGATTGGTCCCATAGTCCCCATAAAGCGACATATTCCCACACGCGCTTTCGGTGGCGCAGAATTCAACGTCCGTATAATAGTTGGCACCGATCTCACCGGTAAAGCCGCCGATCTCATATCGGCCCGACAGTTCCACACCCTCAAATTTTGCCTTAGGGATATTGTGAATGCGCAGGGCCGTGTAGTTCTGAACGGCCTGCGTATTGCGTGAGATGTAATCCTTCACATCCCAGTTGAAATAACCGAACTTAAGCTGGGTTTTGTCCGCACCTGCAAGCAAGCCGGTGCGCTCATAATTGACGCCCAGATCAATGCTTCTCAGTCTTTCCGGCTTCAGGTCGGATTCCACAAAGGTAAAGGCCGGTGCAACCTCGATCAGGCTGGGCAGACGTACAGTGCTGCCATAATTGGCATAGAACTGCACGCCGCTCCACGGTTCGACCATTACGCCAATCGAAGGGCTGTAGCCTCCGCCCGTGCGTGACGGCTGAGAGGTATTATAATCCGTGGTAAGGCCCGTCGGGCGCTCTGACCAGTAACGCGCATAACGCAGACCACCGGTGACGGTCAGCCAGTCGAGCGGCTTATAGACCGCCTTAACGAAGGCCGCGGCTTCGTCACGTGCCCCGTGCGGCGGCTTCAGGTTTGTCGACACCCACATGACATCGGCATAGGGCCTGAGGGTTACTTCCTGCCCGCTGTATGACGCCCCATAGCTCAGATTCAGTTCGCCATAGCGATCAAAATAGAACTGTGAGACGTTCGTGATGTCCGTGCCCCACATGAAGGTATTGGTACCTGTGCGATAATGCGCAGGCAGGCGGACATTCTGAGGGGCCATCGCGTTCAGGAAGCCGTTCAGCGAGGTTTGATAAACCCGTCCCTCATGCAGTTTTTGCAGATAGGTAGCCCACAGATTGGTCGTCAGGTTGATCAGATCATTGTCTGCCGGATTCCAGCGGTGACGCAAGGTGCCGGTATCGACATTCGAGCCGAACGACGCCCCATAGAGGGTTTGCGTAGCCTGAGCGCTGATGCTGATCGGACTGGCGAAACCGCCCGCCTCACCCCGATAACCGTTATAGCTGAACTGAAGGCTCTGGCTGTCGCCGAAACGAATCCCCCCTTTCGCCAGCAAAGAGTGGGTTTCAAGCTCGGTATTCAGAACCTCTTCGCCCGGACGGTAGTTGGTCAGGCCTGCATTGGTTTTGTAGTCCCAGTTGGCGCATCTATCGACCCACGCCGCCAGATTACAGGTCGTTGGCTTGGGTGATGTCACAGGGGTTGCCCAGACACCTTCGCCATTCTGTTCACCGGCATGATAGTTACCTTGCTTACGGTAAACATAGCCCAGCAGGAAATCCCATTCCCTCTGGGCAGTGGCCATGACCACACTAAAGGATCGGGTGGTCGGCTCTAAGGTATTGGGCCGGTCCATGCCGTCAGCCGAAGGCGTGACTACGTTCGGCGTTTGCGAAGGCAGGGTCGGCCAGACATAGCCCCCCTTGGCACCAGCGGCAGGTTTTGAGGTATTGGTCCCCAGACCACCCCTGACGCGAATACCCCAGGTTTCACCGGGCTTTACGACATCCAGAGCACTGATGGTGCGCACGGCAACGGTACCGGCCATGCCGCGTGATGCCGGATCGCCGCCCTTGGTGATATCCATGCCTGAGACAAGGTCAGGATCGAGAAAGGTCTGGTTCGATTGCCCCTGATAGCCCTGATAAACCGTGACGGCATTTTCGGCACCATCAACCGTTACCCTGACGCGCCCCATTCCCTGCATACCGCGAATATTGACATCGATCGCGCCGGTGCCGCTGCGGGCATCGCCTGAGAGCACACCAGGGGTGCCGCGAAAAATATCGGCCGGACTTGAGCCGCGATAGCGTTCAATACGCTCAGCGGAAATATGGCTGACCGCCCCACCGGTACGATAGGGGGCCGACACCGCGTCGCCATCCCCGTAACCATCGCCGGACACATCGCCACCGGCAGCCCCGCCAGCACCCTCGACACGAATGGCCCCCAGCCGGATCGACCCTGCGGTTTCCGGTGCCTTTTCAATGGTTATGATATTACCCGATATGCGATAGGTCAGGCCGCTGCCGTCCAGAATCCGCCCCAGCGCTTCGGTCGGGTTCATGCGTCCGGAAATAGCCCGCCCTGACAAATTACGGGTCAGGGGCGCAGGCGCACTGACGGTCAGGCCCGACTGCTCCCCAAACAAAATAAGCGCGTCCGCCAGCGGCTGAGCCGGAATATTGAACGTTCTTTGGGCCTGCACACTTGCCTGCGTCTGCGCCAGAGCCACCACCGGCGTCAGCGCAATGGCCGATGACGCCAGCCACAGCCCCATCATTGCCGACCGGCGTTTCGCACCCGCTGCGTTGCGTCTGCCAGACAGGCGCGCACCATCATCCGGTGTTTCATACCGCTTCATAACCATATCGATATCTCCTGAGTCTTCTTATATGTGCCTACAAATTGCTATTGCTTCGCAATTGCTTTTTGTCTTCATCCCGTTTGACGGTGCAGGCGGCAAAAATTTCAAAAAAAGTTCGAAAATTACGAAATAATCATCAGCCAGGGCGTTACGCGGTGCACCTTGCCCCCATAAACACTGACGACCGCGCGCACAGCCGCTTCGGGATCGCGCGTGTCATAGACACCGGTCACCTTGGCTTGCGACAGGTCAGAACGGGTGATCAGAATATGGCCGCTGTACCACGGACGGATATCCTCAAGCGTGTCGGCCACTGTCCGGTCACGGGCTACGATACGGGCATTCTTCCACATGGCCGTTCGCGAAACCGGTTGCGTACCGCTGCGCGTCTGGCCATCCGCGTCTATTTCGACCCACTGTCCGGCCCGCAAGTCTGCCCAAGCGGCCCCATAGCTTACCTGAACATGGCCGCGTTCGACCGCCACCTGAAGATCATCCGACTGATGACGCACATTGAAGGCTGTCCCAAGCACGGTTGTACGTGCCTTACCCGAACGCACCTCAAACGGACGCTGAGGGTCCGGCTGCACATCAAACCACGCCTGCCCGCGCAGCAGACGTACTTCGCGACGCCCATCACCATAGGCAATTTTCAGTGCGCTGTCGGGGGCCAAAACCGCCTGACTCCCATCCGGCAAGTTAACAGTGCGCGTTTGTGCCGTCGCCGTAACCGCATCTGCCTGCATCCGCAGCCAGATATCCGGCGCAATGGTCATCATGACACAGGCCGCCGCCGCAACGCTCACCACCGCCATGACCTTACGCGGCAGTGTCCGCAATGGCCCACGCGCCCTAACGGAATGACTGCGGCGCGGCGCAGGGGTAATTTTGGAAACCGTTTCACTGAGGGGCTTATCCGGCCACTGGGCCTTAAGGGCCGCCGGCGCTTCGGCCATCAGATCATATACCCGCTTCTGTGTCTGCCAGACGCGCATATTGTCCGCATCCGCCACAAGCCATGCCTCAAAAGCCGCCTGCAGTTCGGCATCCTCCGGCGCATCCTGAAGCCGGATCAGCCAGTCCGTCGCCTCACGTGACGCATCTGTCTTATCGTCAGCGGCCAGCATCAGATTGCTCCCGCCTCCGCTTCAGACACACACCGGTAATGACCCAATTCAAGCTCATACACACCTGACGTCTGAACGAGCGCCGGTTTCAAAAAGAAAAACAGACTGAGTGTCACCGGCCTCTTCCCTCGCGTTCAAGCCGTTCGCTGCAATGGGTCACGGCCTCGGCAATCAACAGGTGTACCAGACCGACGGAAATATCCATGTGAGCCGCAATATCTTTGAGTTTATATCCCCCCAGCCGGTGCATTTCAAACGCCAGACGGGTGCGTTCGGGCAATTCACTTAAGCTTTCCATGACGATCCCCAACGCCTCACGCGCCGCCACAGTGGCTTCGGGCGTCGGTGCCTCATCCGACAGGCTTTCGGTCAGGACATCGATGTCCGGCCCTGAGTGGCGGGCTTCGCGTCGCCCGCGCCTTAGCTGATCCAGCGCCATATTACGAACGGTTCGGTAAAAATAGCGCAGAGGTTCAATCAGGGTCTGGCGTTTTTCAGCGACCTGAATGCGTTCCCAGGCATCCTGCACGACATCTTCGGCCCGGTCGCGGTCATTGACTATGCCCTGAGCATAATCAACCAGCGCCTTGCGATGTGTCTTGTACACAGTGGCTGCGGAAGGGGGAAAAGGCACTGTCTGGCTTTACCGGATGAGCAAACACAATTGTCGAAGCTAATGCCCCTACACATATTGCGCCACAATTGCAACTCATTCGCAATTTATGCCTTGCACCGGATACCGCTCACCGTGTTCAGCCATAGCCGTTTAGCCGCCTATGCCTGCCTTTTGCAAAAGCGGTTTCAGTGCCATCAGCCCCGCCGGATCCTTACCCAGCGCCGCGCGCACCTCAACATCTTTTAGCTGGCGTATGACTTCGCAGCGCGCCTGATCGCTTAATGGCCCCGAAGGTGCGGCCTGCCCTGTGGCAAAACTCAAAAGGGCCGCCAGCCTTTGCAGCGGCTGAGCAATACGGGCCATCTGCCGGATAACCTGCGCCTCCTGCGCGATCATCGCGCCCATTTGCCCAAGGCGGTCATGCGCCTCGATCCCGTCTTTTTCATTCAGTCCGGCCCCGGCAATCCGTTTTTGCAAACCCGCCAGTTGCCGAAGCTTCTGCCCCACCGGCTTATGGCTTTCACGCATAGCGCGCTCAAATTTCAGCCCCGTCAGATTGGTTAGCATCCAGCGCGCCGCCTCACGCCGGTTCGCAGTCCCCGCCACATTCTCACACAGCCATACCAGCCGCTCCAGTTCCTCCGCCCCGTCCTCAACCCCTTTGAGCAGGGACTCAATAAAGGTCGATGACACCAGCATACGTGAACGTTCGACAAACGCGCTGGTCAGATCCTCGCGCAGGGTTTCATCGCCGCCGGTCATGGTCAGCACAACCGCCATGGCCCGTAAAAGCTCGATTTCCGACACCGCATCCGCAGGCCGCAAGCGGCGCGGGCCACGCAACTCATTGACGACGCGGCGTATTGTCTGACGCCGCACATCGCTGAAATGTCCCTGTTCAATCAGGCGTGCACAGTCATGCAACACCCCGCTCAGGGGCGGCAGGATACGCGTGATCTGAGGATCAGACCTTACTATTTTCTCGATTTCACTGCCCGCCAGCAGCCTTGTCAGGGTCGCAAGAGTCATACCCGGCTCAGCCCCGCCGCCGCTTATCTCGGCAACGACGCCTTTTTGCCCCAGCATTTCGCACACCGGTATTTCTACGACGCGCAAGGCCCAGACGCCCTCTTCGCCCAACGCAATCAGCGGGCCGCTCAGCGCCAGAAGGGTCTCAAGGCGTTCTGGCGCTCCCTTGACCTCCGCAAGCGCCGCCGTAATGGCCCCGCCAAACAGATAGTCACGGTCGGCTTGTCCGGCAATTTTATGCGTGACCGCCACCACGGTTTCGGGCGTGATCTCAGGGAAGCGTCGCTTGCGGCCATCTTCTATTACGCGCCCCACCGCGCGTTCAATCAGACCTGTCCAGCGGCGAATGATCTCATGCACCGCCTGTCCGGTTTCCTGCGCCTCAGGAATAGACAGTTTCTGGATGGCGTGCTGAAGTTCGTTACCCGTCGCCTCAAGCCGTTCGGCCAGCACTGGGCTGTGCAGCAGTTCAAATGGCGTCACCCGCCAGCGCTTAAGCCAATCCTCCATCAGACGGGCAATGGTTTCGCGTGCATGCAGCGTATAGAGGCTTTGAGGGGTGGTGCAGACCGGTTCCGTCACCGGACGACGCGCCGTCGTCCCCAGTGGGGCCACATTGCCCTTTTGCATCACCTGATAGCTGCGAAACTCACCCGTGCCGGGGTTGAAAACCTCACGGCTTACGCGAACGGCGGCGGCGTGCAGGTTGTTAAGCAGGCTGTCAGCCGTATGCAGCGCTGTTTCCTTGTCTTCGGTCGCCATTTGCAGCACCCATCCGGCCTGTGGCGTTTTCCTGGAAAAGACCTCGAAATGAATCTGTGCCGTCATAGGCGGTATGCTTTTCTGCTAAACCGTGTTTATCCCGCTGATTTTTACCGAAATCCTGTTAAATTAGCGTTGAAGCAACAGATTGGCCTGAATAAAGCCTCTTTACCGCCCCGTTTTCGTCATTCAGATAGTATGTTAGACTAAACAGTCAGTTACAGGAGATTTCATGGCGCGCATTACCTTGGTCGATGACGACGAGAACATAGTCACCAGCGTATCACTGGCGCTTGAAAGCGGCGGCCACACCATCGAAGCCTATTATGATGGCGCCAGCGGACTGGCGGCCCTCGAAAAAAGCCCGCCCGATCTCGCTATTCTGGATGTGAAGATGCCGCGCATGGATGGCATGGAAGTCCTGCGCCGCCTGCGGATGAATTCGAACCTGCCGGTCATCATCCTGACCTCTAAGGACGACGAGATCGATGAGGTTCTCGGCTTCAACCTTGGGGCCGACGACTATATGCACAAGCCGTTTTCGCAACGCCTGCTGCTTGAACGCGTCAAGGCGGTTCTGCGTCGCGCCGGTATCGTCGAGCAGGGTGAAGCCCCCGAAGTGACCGAAGCCCTGAATGCCAAGTCGCTCAAACGTGGCAAGCTTGTGCTGGATGCCGCCCGTCACGAATGTACCTGGGACGGCAAGCCGGTGCGCCTGACCGTTACTGAGTTCCTTTTGCTGCACGCACTGGCGCAACGTCCGGGCTTCGTCAAAAGCCGCGACAACCTGATGGATGCCGCCTACGACGATCAGGTATATGTCGATGACCGCACCATCGATTCCCACGTCAAGCGGATGCGCAAAAAGTTCCGTGTCGTCGATTCTGAATTTGATTCAATCGAGACACTGTACGGCGTAGGCTATCGTTACCGCGAAGTCTGACACTAAACCCCATTCCCATGTCCGACCCTCAGCCGCCCCTCCGTGAGAAACGCAGACCGCGTTTTAACCTGCCCTTGCGTAATTCACGTCTGGGACGGCTGATTCTGTTTCTGAACATAGTCGGGCTTGTGGTGCTGACCATCGGCTCACTGGTGCTCAACGAATTTCGTCAGGGGCTGATCGACACCCAGAAAGAGGCCCTGACCTCTCAGGCCGAACTGATGGGCGAAGTCATTGCCTATGCGGCGACTGATGGGGTGCCTGTGCCTCAGCTTGATGTCGGCAGCGCCGTCTTTGTTTTGTCGCGCTTTATTCCGCGTGAACAGCGGGCGCGCCTGTTCGATGCCGACGGCCATCTGGTCAGCGATTCCTACACCGTTTCCGAAGGCGTAGATGTCCGCGAACTGCCGCCCGTGCCGGAAACAAAGGGCAAGCCCACAACCGAAGACCGGCATTTTGAACGCGCGCGTGATGCCTTACGTCTTGAGGTCGAGCAGGCCCTGACCGGACAGGAAGTGGCCACGGTACGTTACAACGAAAGCGGCGAACGGGTGGTGTCGGTTTCCGTTCCCCTCAAACGCGTCAAGGCGGTTCTGGGGGTGCTGACGATCGAAGCCGGTGACGTGGACAAGATCGTTGCCGCCCAGCGCTGGGCCATGCTGCCGTTTATTCTTGTGGCAGTGGGAACCAGTATCTTTTCGTCACTGGTGCTGCACTGGCTGGTCAGCCGCCCGATTCACCGCCTGTCTGCGGCCGCCGACCATGTCCGCATGCAGAAATCGCGCGCCATCTCCCTGCCCGACCTTGAGGCGCGTAAGGACGAGATCGGTACGCTGGCGCGTTCGCTTGAGTCCATGACCGATACCCTGTCGCGGCGCATGGATGAAATTGACCGCTTTGCCGCCGATGTCAGCCACGAAATCAAGAACCCGCTGACCTCGATCCGTAGCGCGCTGGAAACCCTTGATCTCGTTAAGGACGACACCGCCAAGGCGCGGCTTCTCAATGTGATTAATCAGGATGTTCACCGCCTTGATCGCCTGATTACCGACATTTCCAATGCCTCGCGTCTGGATGCCGAATTGTCACGCGACACGCCCAAACCCGTTGAACTGGCGGCTCTGCTTCAGGACATCCTTTCGCTTTATCAGCATATGCCAAGTGAATCCGGCGCGCCGGTTGTTTTGAGCCACAATGACTTCACCGACCCCGTTCACATTAACGGGCGCGAAGGCCCGCTGGGTCAGGTTTTCCGCAATCTCATCGATAATGCCCGCTCCTTCAGTCCCGAAGACGGCAGTGTGCGCCTGAGCCTGACGCATACCGATATGAACCATAAGCCGGCCATGCTTATTACGGTCGAGGATGACGGGCCGGGTATCCCGCCGGACAATCTTGAGACCGTCTTCCAGCGCTTTTACACCTCACGCCCCAAGGGCACTTCGTTCGGGCGCAATTCCGGTCTGGGCCTGTCCATTTCGCGTCAGATTGTCGAAGCGCACAATGGCCGCATCTGGGCCGAAAACCGTGTCGATGAGACAGGCCAGATAGCCGGTGCACGTTTTATAATCTGCCTGCCGCTACGCTCAGGCCCCAGCCGCACGGGTCAGTCGCGTAAATGAGCCGATTGGTCATTCACGCCACTACCATTACGACCTTCGTCAACGGACAGTGGCACGGTATTCTGATCCGTGGTCCCTCCGGCTCCGGCAAAAGCGATCTGGCCTTACGCGCTCTGTCTCAGGGATTTCAGCTCGTCAGTGACGATTATTCCCATTTGTGGATTTCCGACGATCAACTTTATGCGAGCGCGCCGGACACCATTGCCGGACAGATCGAAGTGCGCGGCCTTGGCATAGTCTCGCGCACCTTTAGGCCCTATACAAAATTAACCCTTTGTATCGACTGCCAAAACACGTCACCCGAACGTATGCCGGAACCGCAAAGCGTGACATTGCTTGGCAAGGACCTACCCGCCCTGCGGTTGAATCCACTTGAGGCCTCCACCGTTTCCAAGTTGTTTTCAGCCCTGAACCGCTAAGTCAGCCCGCTTTGCAGGCTTGGCAGGCCCACAATTTAGCCTTAAACCGTAAAATCTCTTTTTGCAGTGCGGTGCGATTGGGCTATAATTATCGTTTATGCGCCTGAAGTCGCGGTCTGTCACAGGCCGGTGTTTGAGGATAGTGGACTGTATGATTGGTCTTGTGATTGTAACCCACGGGAAACTGGCTGAGGAATTTATTTCCGCCATGGAGCATGTCGTGGGCCCACAGGATGCGGTTACGGCGATCTGTATCGGGCCAGATGATGATGTCGCCCGCCGCCGTCAGGATATTCTGGACGCGACCTTCGCCAACGACAGCGGCGACGGCGTTATTCTGCTCACCGATATGTTCGGCGGCACCCCGTCCAATCTGGCCATTTCCGTCATGGAACAGACCCGCGCCGAAGTCATAGCCGGTATTAACCTGCCGATGCTCATCAAGCTGGCCTCGCTGCGTAAGGCAGAACCCATGGCGGCTTGCGTGGCCCATGCACAGGAAGCGGGCCGCAAATATATTACGGTCGCCTCCTACGTCCTTTCGGGCGCCAGCTAGGGTTTGATTGGCTCACTGGCCCTTTATAAGCCCACCCCGAACCATTCTGCACATACAAAAAGACCCCGCCATTTAAGGCGAGGCCTCTTTCTGATACACCGCGAAACGACGGTAAGATTTCCCGCAGGAAATAGACTTACTATCCGGCTTTCCGATGGCCCCACGCGGGGTCTTTTGTGTGGTTCATCTATCGATTTCCACAAGGCCATAATACGCCCGAAACGCCCTGTGGACAAGTTCGGAAATCTCACAAAACGGTGAGCGGTAAGGGGCTGCTTATCTACCCATCCACTTTCCGTCAGCGCGTACCTAGCTCAAAAGATCAAGCAATGAGGTCGATTTCAGGTTGGCAACAATCTGCGCAGACGCCTGTATCGACAGCTCTGCCTGTTCAAGCCGGACATAGGCCTCAGCCATATCGACGGACGTCTTGTCGGCAATCAGTCCGTTAAGCGTCAGGCTCTGATTATCAAGCGTTGTCAGGGTGGTTTCGACCTTCGCCTGATAAGACCCGTTCAGCGCCGTCGCCTGAACCATATTGTCATAGGCCTTGGTGAAACTGGTCGTCAGGTTTTGTATGAAGGTGCGCGTAGTGTCATCCATCTGACCCGACAGGCCGCCATTGGCTTCGGAAAACTCCTTAAGCTGGCGGAACAGTTCCACCCCTTCGTTGCCCAGATCACTGGCCAGCATGCCGGTTTGCAGCGACGTCGTCGGATCGATTTTCGATACCTTTTTGACACTGCCATTGACGAAGGTATCCGCCACGGCGGGCACCTCAAGCGAGGCCATCGTACCAAAGGCCAGGGGCGCATTGAGATCCTGACCACCGCCAAACAGATACTGACCCTGATATTGCGTATTCAGCCCACCGGCAAAGGCCATATAGTGGGTTTCGAGCGTGGACATCAGATTATCCAGATTATCCGTTGCCAGCGCATCCATCAGGCTATCGCGGGCGCTCAGCAGGGCTTCCCCTGACTGCTCCAGCGCCAGATTCTGAATATCCAGCCGATCCCCGACGCTTTTGGCCAGTCCGACATAGTTATCGATCGATTTGGCTGACGCCTGATAGTTGGCAATGGTTTCACTCTGACGACCATAACCGCCAATATCCGTAGCAATCTTTTCCGTGCCGATTTGTTTGTTGATGTCGGCGTGACGCGACTGTGCCTGCAAAAGATTAAACAGGGCCGTGTCCCACATCTGTCCGGTTGATACCCGCATGATCTATTCGCTCCTACACCAGACCCAGCAACACATCGTACATATCTTTCGCCGCCTGAATCAGGCGCGAAGACGCTCCGTATGCCTGCTGGAAGGTTGTCAGCTTGATAACCTCTTCATCCAGATTGACCCCCTGATAGGCGGACAACCGGTTACGCGCTTCACTGGCCACGGTTTGCGCCGCGGTCATGCGACTTTCGGCACTGGCGGCCACCGTACCGACCTGACCGGCCAGATTGGAAGCATACTGGCTAAGGGTCGAAAGGCCGCCGCCGTGATAACCCGCCTTGGAGAAATTGACGCTTTTAGACCCGATAGCCGCCATCAGGCCCGCACCGGAACCGTCCGACCCCACCAGTACCGGCCCGCTGGTGACCGACAGGTTCACCTGAGCCAGCGCCAGATGGTTGGAGTTTTCCAGAATATCCGAGTCGATCTGGAGATGCTGCGCCCGTGACGAAGCCGTATCGCCCAGACCGAAGAAGCTGCTCAAAGATGCGCCTGTGCCCAACCGCGAAGTCGCATCATCCACTACCCCCAGCTTATAGGACGGCGTCCCGAAGCCTTTGAAGCTCAAAACGCCATCGGCATTGAGCGAGAACGTCCCATAACGCCCCAGACCACTGCTAGAGTCATTCAGGGCATTCACCAGATCAGACATGGTGCCACCCGCCGGTATGGCAACATCTACCATCGCCATACCCACGCCGTCGGCATTCTTAACGCTGAACCGTACGGTATCACCTGCGGTAAAGCCGTGGTCAGATGTCGCTGTCAACCCTGTGGCGTAGCTCGTCGGCACGTCAGAACGGATCAGATCGTTCAGGCCGAAATAGTGTGAAAACCCCTTGCCGGTTTTGGTCGACGGGTCTGACGCATCATCCACAACCGCGACACCATTGGTGCCCGTTGCGCTGAAGGACAGCTTGCCATCGGTAAACCCGACCGTGCCGGTTCCACCAAGTGCCGTATTGATATCGGAGACAAAGCTTGAAGCGGTAAATGTCCCCGCCGCCACGCCATCCACAGTCAGTTGACCGCTGGTGAAATCAATCTCCACCTGACGCACCAGATTTCCGTCCTGACTGATAATCGCCAGATTGGTAGTGCCTGAGAATCCCTGAAGGGCTTCCTCAAGCGTCAGATTCATCGCCTTGCCCGTCAGACTGTCCGGCGGCGGTGACGCACTTGAGGCATTATGGGCCGCATTCAGTTCTTCGGCAAAGGTCGCCATATATTCCGACAACTGATCCGATACCGCGACCGAATCCTTATCGCGCAACTCAAGCAGGCCTTTTAACTGCCCCGAACTGACATGTTCGGTAAAGTCGCGCATCTCACCGTTAGGCCCCGTGGCGACAATGGCGTTAAACACCGTATCCGAATTGACCGGACGGCTAGGGGTATAGCTGAGTGTCACCGCCCCCGGCCCCGCCAGCACGGCACCGGACGGGGTGCGCACCGTGACGCTGCCGTCGCTGTTGCTAACGACATTGATGTCAATCAGTTGCGACAGCTCATCAATATAGTTGGCCTGTGAATTCTGCGCACCGGTGCCATCCGTCCCGCCGGCATAGGCACGGGCGATCGGGCTGTTGAGGTCACTGATGTTTTTCGCCAGCGCGTTGATCTTTTCAACGACCGAGGCAATCTCACCTTCGGCCGTATCGCGCACCGTCTGAATATAGTCGGAAATCCGCGCGCCTTCGCTGACAAAGCTTTGCAGGCCGCTGAGTATCTCCTGACGCATGGCCGGTGATTGGGCATTTTCAGTGGCCCGCGTCAAAGACCCCAGAACCGTGCTGCCCAGATTAAACAGGCTGGCATCATCGGTCAGATCACCGAACTGCGACTGGATCTGGTCGAACAACTGATAGAAGGCCTGCGCCTGCGAACTGGCGGAGGTGGCCTTAAGGGCTGCACTCTGAAGGTATTTATTGGTCGCCAGAGTCACCTGTCCGGTGGCGACCCCTGCGCCCTGACCGGAAAACACCTGTGACTGCTGGCTGCTAACCTTACGGATATAGCCCGGCGTGTTGACGTTAGAGATATTATCCGAAACGACGCGCAACTGGTTTTGCGCGTTCATCAGACCGGATGTACCTATATTAAAGATCGACTGGATCGACATATTCTATACCGGCTCCTGCCCTTGTGCCTGAAATTTAGGCAAGTCCTGCCTGCAAGGCGGCAGAATTTGCCCGGTGATGTCAACCGGCAATAAAATTTTTCTCTTTTGTTTCAAAATCTTATTCATATTGACATCAGGGTTGAACGAAACTCTGCCGTAAGGGTTTCAAGACTGATGCCACAAAGCGCCCCGCCTGTGGAAAAGTTCATCAGCACAGATGACGTCACACTGATCCCCGCAGGCCGTCACCCGGCAAATTTGATCCGGCATCAGCGCTTTTTACCTAGGCAGTTTGCACCTGTCGGAAATTAATATTGTTATTTTTCAACACATTAATGACTGGCACAGGCTTTGCGTAGGCCCAAGTTGATTTTACGGACGCAAAAGGCGTTCGCCGAATACAGGCCGCTGATCGAATTGAGGCACCTGTTTAACATTCTGCGAAGTTACCCACCTGATGACGTCCGTCTTCCTGTCCTTACCGGAGCTATATCCGACCGCTGTGCCACTGGCCGCGGGTGGTCAGGCTATGGGTCAGGTTTCGGACGCGGTTGACGCCACAACCGACGTAAATACCTCAGACCAGTCCGCCCTGTTCGGACAGTTGCTTGAAAGCGTAATGGCCGCAGCCGGAAAAGGCCCCCAGTACGGCGCGCAACAAGACACCCCCAAAGACACGCAGGCTGAAACGGGTGAAACGACGGATAGATCCGTTGACGCGCCTCAGGGCATGGCGAACTTCGTCTATATACCCGTTATACCTGTGCCCTTACCGTCCGTAGCGCCGCAACAGACCCCTGCCCACAATCTGACCCAGCCTGAGCCCGCTATTTCTGTAGGTGACATAGTGTCTGCGCTCAACATCGTGGATCAGACCGAAGATCAGACTGTCAACCAGACTGCGGATAAGCCGCAAACGCCCGTTGAAGCGCCTCCAGCCTCAGGCAACGCGACGGATCCGGCTTCAGTGCCGGATGCGCCTGCGTCTGCGACCTCTGCTCAGCCGTTGAACACCGCGCATACGCACGCGCCGACGGTTCAAACATCTGTCACCGCATCGCAGTTGAACCGCCCGCCCCAGGAAACTCAGCCTCAGGCGCAACCTCAGGCCACACCACGCCCACAAGCTGAGGCGCAGGTTCAGCCCCAAAATATTCAGGCCCAGAATCCACATACCCAGACAGCACTCCGTTCTGACCTGATGGCTCAGCTGTCTCCAAACGTACAAACGGCACCTGCCACCAATACTGAGTCAGATACCGTTCAGGGCGCGACACCTGTCGTCGCCTTGAGGAATGGTAATGCCGAAGCCCCTGAAACCGTTACGACCGCCCAAACGGTTCCGGCGAAAGACTCTGGAACGGTATTTACCACCGCACAGACAGCGCCCGCCGCAAACCCCGTCAACCTGCCTCCTCAGGCATTGTCCGGCACGATTGTCGCCGATAACACACCCGATCAAACTAATGTCAGATTTGACCGTGCCGTTCCAACTGACGTACTGCCTCTGACATCGGACGCCCCTGAATCGGCTTCACCGACCACTCCGGCAACCGCTGCTCCACAGCCTGCCTTGACCAGCTCTGCGGCCCCAACACCTGTCGCGCAAGGGGCGCCCAACCAAGGCCCCGCTCCTCAGGAATTAGCGGCACAGGTTCCGCTGCCTGCGGCTCCGGCAACGCAACAAATGGACACGGCCTCTCAGGCAGTGCTGACGGCTGAAACTGCGGCCGTCCCTACGCCTGAGACAAAACACACCCGCTCTGCATCCGCAGACGCGAGCGATAGCCGCCTGTCTCTGACGTCAGAACGCGCATCGCAATCCGTTTCTGCCTCGGCGCGTGAACCATTTGCTGAAAAGCACGCGGAAACACCGGTAGCCAAACCTGACAACTCCGCTTCTGCTGACGCCCCCGCACCACAACCTCAGACCCAAGGTCAGGTGCAGTCACAAACTCAGGCTCAGGTGCAAACCCCTAATCCGGCAACACCTACGCCTGTTGAACTGACCGCGAAGGCCCCGCTTCAGCCTGCCCTGACTACCGGCGAGGCCACACCACAGGCACCGCAGGGCACGAACCTGTCTTCGCATACCGTGGAAAACATCGCCGCCCTGAGCGCCCAGATCACGCGCAAGCTGGCGGGTAAGACCACACAGTTTGACATGCAGCTTACGCCCGCAGATCAGGGTCGCGTCGATGTCCGCCTTGAAATCGGTTCTGACGGCAAGCTGTCGGCCCATATGAGCTTCGACAGCCCGATCAGCGAAAGCGAATTCCGCGGTCGTCAGGACGAACTGCGCCGTCAACTGGAACAGGCCGGTTTCCAGCTCGAAGATGGTGCTCTGAGCTTCTCTTCACGTGACCGTCAGCGTCGTGACTCTGACCGTCAGCCCGTGCCTGACATGACTGCCGACAACGAAATCTCTGCACCCGCCGCCGCACCCTTACGCCCCTATGCCGGCGCGTCCGCCAACGGCGTGTACGGCGACGGTCTCTATTCAACCGGACAGACCCTGTCCCTCAGCTTGCTGGTCTAAGGAGTAAGTCCCATGGTCACTGCCGTCGGCAGCAGCACATCAACCACTCAGAGCACCAGTTCCCTTTCGGGTCTGGCCTCTACCTATGAGACCTTTCTGGGGCTTCTGACCGCCCAGATTCGTAATCAGGACCCCTTAAGCCCGATGGATTCGACCGAATGGACGAACCAGCTGGTGCAATATACTTCGGTTGAACAACAACTTAAGCAGAACGAGCATCTGGCTACGCTGGTGGCGCAGGGTGCAACCAATCTCAATTCAGTGGTGGGCTTTATCGGTAAGACTGTGACCGCCGATATCGATGCCCAGACCCTCAAGGATCAGCCGCTGGAATGGAAATACGCTCTCGGTACCGCCGCAGATACGGTGGAACTGAAAGTGACGAACAAGGATGGCACAGTCATCTGGAGCGGCACCGGCGACGGCAAAGACGTCGGTGAAAACACCTTTGTCTGGGATGGTAAGGATTCCTCCGGCAAGGCTGTTCGGGCCGGGGATTATACTCTGCAAGTCACCGCCAAAACGGCCGGTGGCGCCAGTATCCAGTCCGCCGTCTATATGCGTGGCACGGTAGATGCCGCTGAATTTATAGACGGACAGTCCGTCCTTCGGGTCGGCATGTCTCTTATCCCCCTCAGCTATATTACCGGCGTCGAACAGACGAAGGCCAGCTAACACAACAAACAAGATTATCTCTGTGAAGGAGCTTTACTCATGAGTCTGAATGCTTCCATGCAAGCTGGCGTTTCCGGTCTGGCCGCGAATGCCACCGCTCTGTCAGCCATCTCGAACAATATCGCCAACGTCAACACCACGGCCTATAAGCGCGTGCGTACCGACTTTGCGGCCATTGTTACCTCTGCGACGCAGCAGGGTAACTATAGTGCAGGCGGCGTTAATGCCACGACCCGTCACGCCATCTCGAACATCTCCGGCCTTCAGCGCACCAATAACAGCCTTGATCTGGGTATTGACGGTCAGGGCTTCTTTGTGACGACCCAACGCGCCAATGCCACGGCCAATGACCTGCACCTGTTTACCCGCGATGGCTCGTTCACTACGGACGAGAACGGCTATCTGCAAAACGCGGCAGGGCTTTATCTTCAGGGGTGGCCCGTCAACGAACTGGGCGTTGTCAACACCTCTTCTTCTGATTTCAATCAGTTGTCGGCAATCAAGATCAGCGACATCGGCGGAACCGCCGAAGCCAGTACCTGGGCGCAGGTCACCGCAAACCTGAATGCCGCACAGGCCATCTCCGCAGGCGCGGCCAACTACGATCTGGCGACCGAGCCAACATCGGCCATGTCCCTATATAATATCAACGACCCCACCAGCGGCGGCACCAAGCCCGATGTGGAACTGACCATTCCCATCGCCGACAGCCTCGGCGGGGAACGTAACCTGACCATGTCGCTGGTTAAGACCGGTGCCAATACCTGGGCCTACGAAATCTGGTCACCTGACATTGTAAACACAGCCGTTACGCCAAACAATTTTCAGGTGGCTTCCGGTGAGCTGGTATTCAACGAAGACGCAACACTGAACATTGCCAACAGTGACATCCCTTCCTTTACCATCGGCGCGTCTACGGCCACGACCGGTGCGCACTGGAAAAGCGACATCGGGGCGGACGAACAGACCATAAATGTTGATCTGCCTACCGGCACATCGGGCTTCACACAATATAATGCCTCGTCGGTTACCAATAAGGTGACTACCAACGGTACCGCCTTCGGTATTCTGGACGAGATCACCATTTCGGAAACCGGCATGGTCACCGCCATCTTCACCAATGGCTCGACCCGTGACATCGCGCAGGTGGCTGTGGCGACCTTTGTGAATGCCGATGGTCTGGTGCCGGTTTCGGGTAATGCTTACCGCGTCTCCACCACTTCTGGCCCTTATGTCCTTAAGGTACCGGGCGACAGCGGTTCGGGCCTTCTGAGCGTTGCCACACTCGAAGCCTCGGCGGTTGACCTGTCACAGGAATTCACCGGCCTGATCACCACTCAGCGCGCCTATTCAGCCTCATCTAAGATCATCACAACCGCAGATGAGATGTTACAGGAGCTACTTAACATCAAGCGCTAATAATTAACGCTCATTAATAATAAATAACAGGCGTTACTTAAAGTAAATGACTTCTTAAAATCCGAAATACCGGCGTTAGTATTTAATTTACTAAGGCAGTTAAGCGGATGTTAGATTCCTCATGCTAACTTGCTCATCAATGGTGATGGTAAG
>JASGFL010000040.1:0-28391 GCA_047605545.1 Asticcacaulis sp.
GCCCCGTCAGCTGCAGAGCGGCGTAACTACGCCCCCAACCAAACAGAGTCAATCGACTAAAGCCGTTTTATTGATTCAATCCACAACGAAGCCAGAAGCGGCCTATCCCGCCGCTATATATTGCTTAAGTGTATGGGCTTCGTGTTCCGCATGGGCGATCTTCGCCTTAACAAGATCACCTATGGATATAATGCCCGCCAGTTTCTGACCCTCCATTACAGGAAGATGGCGGATACGCCGGTCGGTCATACGCTCAAGCAAAGAATCTACGGTTTCACCCAGAGACGCCACCACGACATCCTTGGTCATGATCTCATGCACAGGTCGCTCAAGTGCCGCTGCACCCAGTTGTGCCAGTGCACGTATAACGTCCCGCTCGGAAACAATGCCCACAACGCGACCCAAACGATCAGCCACCACAAAGGCACCTACTTTGCGCGCATATAAAAGAGCCGAGATAGAAGATACGGTTTCGTCCGGCGTCGCCGTAAAGACCTGATGCCCCTTGGCGTTCAATAACTGATTAATCAGCATAGCAACCCTCTCCCATAGCGCTACACAACAAGAGAGGCAGAATTACCCACAGGCCACAGACTGACAAGCAGTAATTTGACTAAAATGTCAAATTTACGTGAAAGAAGGATTTGTGGAACAGCCTGAGCCAGATGCCTATTGTCAGCAAGCCAAAGGCATATCCGAAAATATGTGCCTCCCACGCGATCGGGCCGCTGCCCGGCGTGATGTTTACAAATGCAGACAATATATTGATCAGTACCCACGCGAGGGTCATGCCAACGACACGGCGATTTGTAAACGGCAAAAGGTAACCCGGCCCCAGACGTATGGCCGCTCCCATCAAACCAGACACGGCACCGGATGCACCGATGAGATACACATAGCGATCCGGATAGACCGCGCAGTACATCAGGCCCGCCGCCACGCCACAGACTATATAATATATAAAGAATGACGTCGCTCCGGCTGCATTGGTTCCGAAGGCGCGCGATACGCCGCTGACAAAGGCGAGCGCAAAGAACCCGTTAAGAAGTGCATGCCCCCAGTTGCCGTGCAAAAACAGTGAGGTCACAAGATTATATGAGGTCGCCACAGAGAGCTGCGCCGGATTGAGGCCAAACCAATAGACCAGCACCTCATCTGTGCCAAAAGTGGATTGCAGGGCATATAGTCCCAAAATAAGCCCGATGAGTGTCATTGCTGGCCAGGGCGCGGTGAAAATGGGTTCTTTTGGGGGTTGGTTCATTCTGTATTATCGCTCTTAAACCGGCATTATTCGCGTCATATAGACCACATTTGGCTCTAAAAGGCTGACTTTTAAGCCTATCTGACATTTTTTCTCGAAAAATATACCTAATTTTTAAGGTTCACCGACAGATTGGCACTCTAATTGCTTCCCCTGCCAAGCGAAGGGGACTGCCCCCGACAGGAGTGCTCCATGTCTTTTGGTAAAATTTCGGCCATCGCCCTTATGGGGGTAATGATCGGATCCGGTGTTCAGGCTCAATCGATGTCAACGACATCGTCAGGTTTTGAAACCGGTTACGGCCGTACCCGCGGTGCGGAAGAACGTGCCATCGATCCGTCTACGCGCGATGCAAATGGTAACCGCCTGCTGCTCGATGGCGTGATCGTCACGGGCTCGGACAACAGTGTTTACTCTCAGTCACGTACCTACGGGGCCGGAGATTCTTACTCAGGTGCCGGCGCGCTCGGGGGAGCGACCGCTATCGGAAACAACCTCTCGGTCGTAGTTCAGGGGAACTACAACACCGTGATTATCGATTCTACGCAGATTAATAACGGTGACATCACCGCGACCACCCGTTCAGAAACCGCCACAGCTGGTGTCGGAACGGATAGAACAGGAACTCTTTCATGGTAACCCCCACGTCAAAAAAACCCTTTAGCCGCACCCGCACAGGCCTGAGCCTGATTGCACTGGCTGCCGGTGCCATGACCCTGAGCGCCTGCGTTTCGCCTGCGGCTGGTCCCAGCGGCCTTTATGCCCGCCCAATCGGAAACGCTCCGGTAACGGCCAACCCAACCGCCTATTCGGACGCGCTTGTCTGCCTTGGCACCTATGCCCGTCAGCATCGTCTGGCCTCGCCGCGTATGGCCGTGGGCCGGATCTCTGACTACACCGGTAAGGTGGAATATGAAGGCGGTCGCAAAATCACGCAGGGTGCATCCCTGATGGCCATGACCGCACTGGCCAAGTCAGGTGCGCGTCAGGTTGAACGTTTCGACACCTCGGTATCCGAGCTTGAGCTGAAATATGCCAACAACAAGCTGATCACCGACGCCCCTCAGGCCAACCCGCTTGAGGCCGGTGATTATCGCCGCATCATGGCCGGTCAGATTGCCGGTTCTGATTTCCATATCGTTGGCGGCATCACCGAACTGAACTACAACATCCGTTCGAGCGGTATCGACGCCTATATCGGCGACGCTGATCCGCGCGACACCAAGGGTATCTTCAACGGCCGTCTCTATGTGATGAACGTTGCCCTTGATCTTCGTCTGGTGGATACCCGCACCCTCGAAGTCGTAGATGTCATTTCTTACCAGAAGCAGATCATTGGCCGTGAGATCAAGGCCGGCGTATTTGACTTCTTTAATGGCAACATTTTCGACATCTCTGCTGGTGAAGGCGGCCTTGAGCCGATGCAACTGGCGGTCCGCGCCCTTATCGAACGCGCGACCCTTGAGTTCATGGCTAATCTTTATGGCGCCTCTGGCCCCGAAGTTTGCCTGAGCGCTGACAACGATTTCCTCAACTATGATGACCCGACCATTGGTCGCACCGGCGCTCTGACGCCCGCCTATGATAACCTGGAGCAGAACAATGCTGGCACGCGCGAAGATCCTAACCGTTGGCACAATACTCGCAGCCGCTCCGCTTCTGCTGACCGCAACAGCCGCTACTAGTCAGGAAGTTATCGATCACGTTCAGCTGTCTACGGGCGATATATTCGCTCAGAACCAGCTGAATGTTGTCGAAAACAACGGCCTGACACAGGCAGTGACCACGTCGAATGGTAATATCCTGCAGACGGGCAACAAGCATATTGATGCCACGGTCACGTCGCGCCAAACCCTCGAAGGGGATACGCGCGCACTGACGACCATCAACGGCACCGCCCCCGCAGAGGATTATCGTAATTCTCTGGGCACAGGTGTGCACGTCACGACCCAGACCATGGGGAATTACGGCGCACATACCGCCTATCAGGGCAATGCGGTCGCCGATACACATCAGACCGTCACCGCTGACCGCGTCCATGCCGGCACCCAGATTAATTCGAACAACAATTCGATCTATCGCAGCGGTGAAGCGAATACGGTCGCCATCGCCAACTATCAGGCCTATCAGGTCGATCAGGGGCGTCTGGAAAGCACCGCCGTTCAGGAAAGCAGCTCGGAAACCCGTGCACGCACTGGCGTAGTTCTGCGTTATTCGCCTTCGCCCAATCTTTATACGGCGAATGCGATCAGCAATAATTACACCTCTAACGCCAGTGATCGCGGGTCACAGGAACATGCGGTAGATCAAACGGTCACGGGCCGCACCGAGTCCTATGTTTCGGCCAATCTGGGTAATTCCTGGCATGTCGCCAACGAATCCACAGCAACCGGCAACAATATAAGCCTGTACAACACCGGCGGATCCCTGGTGACTGAGACGAACCAGTCCAATCAGGGGCAGGTACAGTCCACCAGCGTCATGACAGCCTATCAGTATGGCGAAGCCCACTCTCAGGCCTATGGCGTTGGCAATATTGCGACCATCGGTAATGGCGATATTTATCTGAATATCGACAACAATCAGTTCAACTCCGGGCCGATTGATACCGTCGCTTCGTTTGAAAGTCAGGGCAGTGGCTATGATGCCTATGTCACGGCTGATGCCGTGGGCAACTCGGTTATGGGCTATGCCTGTGGCGATTGCCGCGCCGACATGACCGTGCTGAATAATCAGGTCAATAACGGCAACGTCAATGCGGCCGCAAATGTAAACATAACTTCGGGCCGCTCGATTGTTTCCACGTCACGGGCCGTCGGCAATTCGGCGACCTATTACGTTACCGGCAACCAATAACGGCTTTCCGAGATTTAACTTTATTCAGACACAAAACTTTGTAAGGGTCGCCTCCTGATTATACCGGAGGCGACCCTTTATGTTTTCGCGCAACCTGTTTGTTTGCACCTTTGTCAGTTTTGCGCTGACGACCACGGCCCTGACACCCGTAAGCTCAGCGACCAACCCTGTCGCCTCCCAGACGACCGCCCCTTCGGGCAGCACTAGCTTTGCGCATGAACACAGCGACATAGCCCCCGATCCGGCTACCCGTTTCGGCCGCCTCCCAAGCGGTTTCACCTATATTATCTATCCGAACAAGACCCCGCCCGGCGTGGTTTCGGTGCGGCTGCGTGTCGCCGCCGGATCGTTGCAGGAATCCGACCACCAGCTTGGGCTGGCGCACTTTGTTGAGCACATGGCGTTTAACGGCTCAAAGAATGTGCCCGAAGGCGAGATGGTGAAAATCCTTGAGCGGCATGGCTTGCAGTTCGGGCCGGACACCAATGCCTATACGTCATTTGGCGAAACGGTCTATATGCTCGACCTGCCGAAAAACGATGCCGAAATCGTTGATACCGCCCTGTTTCTGATGCGTGAAACCGCAGGCAATCTGACGATGGATACCGCCGCCATCGACAAGGAACGCGGCGTGGTTCTCGGCGAAGAGCGGGTACGCGACACGCCCCCCATGCGGGCCTATGTCGATTTCATGAAGACCGCCTTCCCCAATCAACGCCTGTCTAAACGCCTGCCCATCGGATTGGTTGACACTATCCGCAATGCACCGGCGCAGGCCTTTATTGACTACTATAATGATTTTTACAGACCTGAGCTGACGACCCTGATTGTCGCAGGCGACATCAATCCTGATGAAATCGAAGCCAAGATCAAGGAACGGTTCGGTGATTTCGAGGCCCGCTCGAAACGTCCACTCAATGACACAGACTTTGGCCCCTATACGGCCCTGCCCCTGACGGCCAACACCTACACCGAAGCCGGTTTGCGCAAATCCTTGAAAATCGAATGGTTCAAGCCGTTTGATGACCGCTATGAAACCCTGTCTGTGCTTGAGGAATCCCTGCTCGACAATCTGGCCTTGAGCATTCTGAATCAGCGTCTTGAACGTCTGGCCAACAGCGACAGCGCCGAATTTATTTCCGCCGGTGCGGGTCAGTCGGGCTTACCCCATACCGCCGACAGCGTATCTCTTGCGATCATTCCTAAACCGGGCCGCGACAAGGAAGCCTTTGAGCAGGCCTATACCGTGTTGCGCCAGTTTGAAACCTATGGCGTGACCGAAGCCGAAGTCACACGGGTACTGAATAACTGGGACGCCAGCTATGACGCCTCGGCCAAGGGGGAAAATACCCGTAACACCGGCAGCATCGTTAATGGCCTGACCGGAAGCCTCGAAGACCGCAGTGTTTACAACGCGCCATCACAGGCACAGGCGCAGTATCAGCAAATACGCCCCAAACTGACTGTCTCAGCCGTCAACACACGTGCCAAGAGCCTGTTCTCAGGTGACGGCCCCCTCATCAGCCACACCGCCGATGACCTGAAAGGGTTTGATAAGGCCGCCATGCTCGCCAGCTTCAATGCGGTACAGAACCGCAGTATCGAAGCGCCTGCTGTTACGGCCAAAAAAGACTGGCCCTATACGGACTTCGGTCAGGCTTCGGCCCTCCTTAGCGAAACCCAACTGGCTGATATTGGCGTCACCCAACTCAGCTATGCCAATGGCGTGCGCGTTAATATCAAGCCGACCGATTTCAAGGACAATGAAATCCTTGTCTCCGTCCGGCTTGGCAAAGGGATACGCGATTTCACCGCCGCCGATTCCACGTCGATCACGGCCGCCAACTGGACCGGCATTACAGACGGCGGACTGGGGCAACTGGATGCCGAAGATATCCGCGAAAGTCTATCGGGCCATATCTATGGCACCAGTTTTGGCATAGGTAATGACGCCACAACCTTGTCCGGCTCAACCACGCCGACTGACTTTGCCCTGCAACTTCAGTATATGACGGCCTTCCTGACCGATGCCGCCTTCAGACCTTCGGCATTTGAGCGCATCAGAGGACTTCTGCCGGACTATTATTCCAGCCTGTCCACCACCCCAAGCGGTGTCTTCAGCCGCTACGGCAGCCGGATTATTTACGGCGGCGATCAGCGTTTTGGCATGCCGGAACCTGCCGATGTACTGGCGCTTGATAACGCGCAACTGAAAACCCTGGTCACCGGTATATTTACCGGCGCACCTCTGGAAATCACCATTGTCGGTGACATAACCCCCGAAGACGTAAAGGCGCAACTGGCAGACACCTTTGCCGCCTTGCCCGCACGACCGGCACCGACACCTGCGGCAATGTCGGATGATGTCCGCTTCCCGCGCGACAACCTGCATCAGGTGCTGACCCATCAGGGGCGTGACGATCAGAATATGAGCCTGCTGGTATGGCCCGCGACAGATTTCTATGCCGACATACCGGAAAGCTACGCGACCGAACTTTTGTCCGCCGTGCTTACGCTGCGTCTGACCGAAGAAATTCGCGAAAAGCAGGGTGCGGCCTATGGTTCAAGTTCCAACAGCAATCTTTCGGGCACCTTCAAAGGCTTTGGTTACCTGACCGCTTCGGCCACAGTGAAGCCGGACATGGATCAGACCTTCTATGATTCAGTGATCGCCATTGCCGAAGACCTGAAGGCCAAACCGATCAGCGAAGATGAACTGTTGCGCGCCCGTAAGCCCGTGCTGGACCGTCAGGATGTTCAGATAAAAACCAACGGCTACTGGCTTGGGGCGCTGAGCGGTATTCAGTCCGATCCGCGTCGCCTTGAAAATATCCGCGAACGCAAAAGCCGTCTGACTCAGGTCACGCCTGCCGATATTCAGGCGGTTGCGCAAAAATGGCTCCTTACGGATCGTCTGCTGCGTATTCAGGTAAAGCCTGCCGACAAACCCGAACAGGCATCACAATAATACGAAAAACCCCCGCCTCGTTTCCGAAGCGGGGGTTTTTGTTATTCAATCGGATTGTCAGGCTTACTGAACAAACCCGCCAACGCCACCGTCAAACACCATGTTAGACGAATAAGACGCGGCCGATTGCTTCACCACTTCACGCTGCGACATATAGGTTTCGGTTGTCGTCAGGGTCAGAAGCTTGGTGCCAGCACCGAACTTGCGCAGCAAAGAACGCTCGTTACAGGCGCGGGCCTGCTTCTGGCGACGGCACTCAAGACGACCGCCTTCGTGCCAGAGGGCATCGTTCTTGCCACAGTCATAGCTCTTGCCGTCGGCAATATATTGCAGGCGTGTACCGGCAATACAGCGATAGACTTCGCCGGTGTAGTTGCCATTGACGTCACGGCCACCAAAGACCTGAGAGGCCGGATGCGGCACGCCCTTGTCGTCGATGCAGGACGCCTGAAGCACCACTTCGCGGGTCACGATGCGTGACGCTTCATAGGCTTCAAAGCCACGCTCTTCGGCACCTTGAACATTCAGGCCCATGCTGGACGGGATGCCCGGTGTCTGAGACCAGTTGCCATAGCCACCGCCGTAATAGACTGCGCCTGAACCTGAACCGTTAAAGGAGCCCGGGCCGACATGCGCCTGAGCGGAGCCGCGTACATTGACGTTAACATTGACGTTGACGTTGCCACCATTGTGACCACCGCCGCCGCCACCACCATGACCACCACCGCCACATTTGCCGCCGCCGCAACCCGGCATGCTAGGCCCGCCCGGATGCACCGGCGGTGAAGGTGGAGCCGGAGGGGCGCAGCCGCTTGAACAAGCCTGAGCTACCCCTGCGCTGCCGATTACGGCAACCGCCGTCAAGGCAGCAAATAAACTGAAAGGCTTCACGCGCATATGACGCTCCATATAAGTCCAATTTCCGGCGGCTGTTTCAAATCGATGCAGACTCGTCACAAACGCCCATACTCCGGACGATCCAAGCAAGAAGCGTACCGGCACTATCCCCGCTACCTTATCCTGCTAAACTTGTTGTTTCCTTAAATTCGGACACAAAAAACGAAAGAGTTTTCACTTTTTACGCGTTTTACAGGCGGTTTTTGTACGATCCGAACCCCTGCGGGGACAGATTGCCCCGAATTGGCACAGGCCACCCGCCCGTCGCAGGTCAGCTTAAGGCAGGCCGCTTGATAAAGCCCGTTGATTGAGTCATGCTCCGGTAATGACAGACGCAAAAGACAACCACCTGTATCGCCTTGAACAGCTTCAGATCGCACTGGTCGATGCCCAGATATGGTCACTGGCCGAAGGTCGGAAGATTGCCATTGTGTTCGAAGGACGCGATGCCGCCGGTAAGGACGGCGCGATCAAACGCATTACCGAGCCTCTGTCCATACGTCAGACCCGTGTCGTCGCCCTGCCGAAGCCTTCGGACCGCGAAAAAGGTCAGTGGTGGTTTCAGCGCTATGTGGCCCATCTGCCGGCAGCGGGCGAATGGGCCTTGTTTAACCGGTCGTGGTACAATCGGGCCGGTGTCGAAAAGGTCATGGGGTTTTCGACGGCGCAGGAACAGGAAACCTTTCTGCGCGATGTCCGGCCTTTTGAGGCCATGTTGCGTGGCGCCGACATAACCCTGATCAAGTTCTGGCTTGATATCTCGAAAGATGAACAGAAGGAGCGTCTGGATGAGCGGCGATCCGATCCGCTGAAGCGCCTTAAGGTGTCTGATCTTGATAAGGTGGCGCAGAATAAGTGGGCTGATTATTCGCATGCGCGCGATGTGATGCTTGAGCGTTCTCACCATGCCGATGCGCCCTGGTACTGCGTCAGAACCAATAACAAGAAAAAAGCGCGTGAAAATATCATCCGGCACATACTGACCACGATTGGCTGCCCGACCTATACCACGGCTCCCGACGCACCTGATCCTGAGGTGGTGTTTAACTATGATGAAGTGATTGCCGGTAACAAGACCCTGTTCAAATAGGGGACTTAATTAATATTAACCTTATTTGGTAACGCTTTCTTGACTCTGTTTAATCATCATCAGGGTGACTAAGCCTGCTTAAAAACAAGCAGCGCTACGAACAAAAGGTTCCGAGTAGTTAGCCGCGTGATGACCGAAGCCAGCCCACATACGCCCCGTTCACGGGCCGCACTGAAAATGTGCGGTGAGTGCAACCTGTGCTGTACGGTGTATGACACGCCTGACATGGGCAAAAAGGCCGGACACGCCTGTCAGCACAGCAAACAGGACGGCGGATGCGGCATATGGGGCCTGCACCCCGAAAGCTGTCAGGATTTCAAATGCCTGTGGCTGAAGCATGATGATCTGAATGGTCTGTGGCGACCGGATACAGCCGGTTTTGTCATGCGCTTCGAAACCGAAGGCAACAGCCTGTGTGTCGATGTGGATCCTGCGCGCCCGCACGACTGGCGACGTGAACCCTATTACGATCAATTAAAGCTCTGGTCAGAAGGCATAAGACGCGGCGACAGCCGTGTGCTGGTCTATGCTCCGGAAGGGCTTTATGTCGTCACCCCTGACGAAGACCTGTTGTTGCGTAAGCCCCGCCGCGGCGATCGTCTGGAAACGGGCATGGAATATACCCTGTTCGGTCTGACGCCCTATGCCCGTATCATTCCGGCTGTTCAGGTGCGTCAACTTAAGGCGTTGTCGGCCTAAGGTCTTACCGCTTGAGAAAGCCGGTCTGTACCTGACTTTGCCAGACCAATCCCTCTCGACTTTTGATGCGGGCCGGTTCATCAACGCTATATGAGCGAATCCGATCCCCTATCCCTGCCTGACGCCGCCCGTAAAAACTGGGTTGATGCCTTTGCCCCGGCGCCCTTGCGGCCGTGGTTACGTCTTGGGCGTTTTGATCGTCCGGTAGGCATATGGCTTCTGTACCTGCCCGGTGTCATGGGCCTGCTTTATGGTGCGTTCAGGCCGTCATGGGAACTGGTGTACAAGCTCGTCCTGTTTCTTGTCGGGTCGGCGCTGATGCGGGCCGCGGGTTGCGCCTTTAATGATATTGTTGACCGTGACATTGACCTTAAGGTCGAGCGCACACGCCTGAGGCCCATTCCTTCGGGGCAGATCAGCATCAAGCAGGCCGCGGCCTTTATTGTTGTCTGTTCGCTGATCAGTTTTCTGATTCTCATACAGCTTGGTACCACCGCCATCTGGCTTGGGGTCGCGTCGCTGGGGCTGGTGGCCGCCTACCCGTTCATGAAGCGCATTACCTGGTGGCCACAGGCCTGGCTGGGCCTGACCTTTAACTGGGGCTTCCCCATGGGCTATGCGGCCATGACCGGATACATAGATGTTGCGGCCATGATCTTTTACGCCGGTCTGATATTCTGGACGATAGGTTATGACACCATCTATGCCTTGCAAGACCGTGAGGACGACGCCCTGATCGGTGTAAAGTCCAGCGCCCGCGCCATGGGCGACAAGGTGCATCTGGGGGTCTATATCTGTTACGCGATTGCGGTGGCCCTGACCGGACTTGGGGCCTATCTGAGCGGATTGTCGGCACTGTTTTATCTCGGACTGGTGGCTGTGGCCGTGCATCTCTGGCGGCTGGTGGCCACTCTGGATACCGAAGACGGGGCCGGTGCCTTGCAACGTTTCAAGGCTAATTGCCTTACCGGCCTGATCTGGGCCATAGCCATTATTCTGGGCCATCAGGGAGTATAGACCATGCGCATTGCCACCACACTTTTCCCGCTTGTCGCGTCAGGGTTTTTACTGACCGGTCTTGTGTCCTGCTCAAAGCCGCAAGACGCGCCTGCACCCGAAAGCAATCTTCCGCTGACCTATAGTCACGGGGATGAAAACGCCGAGGTCAGCCTGACCCTTCCCGAGGATTTCAAGCGCTTTCCGGCCCTGCATGAAACCCTTTATACCGAAAGCGAGGCCGAGCTTAAGGCCTTCACCGAAAACGCCACGACGACGCGTGCCGATCTCAAGAAAGAAGGCTTCGACTCACCGCCCTATTTCCGCACAACCGTCTGGCACCTGAGCGGGGAAACGCCACAACTGGCCTCATTCTATGCCGAGCATGCCGAATTTACCGGTGGCGCGCATGGCAATATGAACTTCCAGACGATCCTATGGAACAAGGCGGACAATCAGCCTCTGGATACCGCGTCCCTGTTCAAACCGGACGCCGATTTCAAGGAAGCGGACGCCTATCTCTGTACGCAGGTAGAGGCCGAGCGGTCGCGCCGCAACGAAACCCCGACACGGCAGACGGCCACCGGTTTTACCTGTCCGAAGCTGCTTGAAAGCCGCCTGATCCTTATTCCGTCGGTCACGCCTGAGAAGTTCGGGGCGGTTGAGGCCCTGTATGCGCCCTATGATGTCGGCCCCTATGCCGAAGGGCCTTATCAGATCCGCATTCCGCAAACCCTGCTGCGTAACGTCATTGCGCCGGATTATCTGGCTGACTTTGCCGGTGAAGCTGTGGCACCGGTTGCCGAAGATAATGCGGCCTGACCCCATCTTGGGCAGCGTCTCCTTATCCGACGAACGCGCGGCTTTTATTCGTCAGCACACTCAGGCGGCACCGGTACCGGCCTTGCCGGACATTCGTCTGTATCAGGCCAGCGAAGTTACGCGCCTTTGGGAAATGACCGAGGCCGAGCTTGAGGCGAACAATCTGCCGCCGCCGTTCTGGGCCTTTCCCTGGGCGGGCGGTCAGGGGCTTGGCCGCTTTGTTCAGGATAATCCGCACCTTGTGAGGGGTCGGCGTGTGCTCGATCTGGCCTGCGGGTCGGGACTGGTGGGGATTGTCGCCGCCCTGTGCGGTGCGAATGAGGTTGTCGCCAATGATATTGACCCGTTTGCCGAGGCCGCCTGTGCGCTCAACAGCGCCCTGAACGGGGTCAGTCTGCGGTTCGAGGCGACCGACATGCTGAGTGGTTCAGTGCCTGATGTGGATGTCATACTGGCCGGTGATATCTTCTATGAGAAGCAAATGAGCGCCTGCATGCTGACATTTTTACGTGCGGCCCATGATAAGGGCATTGCGATTTATCTGGGAGACCCGCACCGTACCTATATGCCGCGTGACGGCCTGAATCGCGAAGCGCAATATACGGTCGCCACCCAGACAACGATCGAGGATACACCGACCAAAACCGTCAGCATCTGGAGCCTGATATGAGCACGCATCACAAGATTGACTATGTTGAATGGCCCGCCAATGATCTGGCGCCGATACGCGATTTCTACAGTCAGGCCTTCGGATGGGGCTTCACCGATTACGGCCCGACCTATGCGGGCATTAATCAGGCCGGACTGGATGGTGGTTTTGACACGGATGTGTCGCATGGGTCTGCGAAGCCGTTGGTGATTCTTTACAGTGATAATCTGGAACAAAGCCGTGAGGCCGTGCTTAAGGCCGGTGGCGTTCTGATCCGCGACATTTTCGATTTTCCCGGCGGTCGCCGGTTTCAGTTCGCAGACCCGTCCGGCAACGAACTTGGGGTCTGGAGCGATAAATAATTCACTTTGAACCCAAGGCATATCGGGCCATAAGGAGGCATATTTTCTCTATCCCTTTTCTGGCCCGATGCCCAACCGTCTGATCTCGCTGTTTAGTCTCCGCCTGTCTCAGTTCAGGGCCGCGCCGTGGAAAGATCTGGCTATACGCTGGGCGCTTGGGGTGTTGGTGCTGATCCTCGCCCTGTTTAACTTCATGCGCGATCTGAATGATCCCGCAAAGGCCTTCTGGGACGAGAGCTATTACGTCACCGCCGCCCAGCGTTATGAAGAACATACCGCGCAATATGCCTCGCATCCGCCTTTGGGATTCATGCTGATGGTCACCGGTCGGGCCATACTGAATGACAATAAAAACATCGATGCCCATGAGGTGTCGCTGGTTAAAAAGATAGATACCCGCAACATCACCAAGGGCTACAGCTTCGCCGGTATTCGCCTGATGGGAGCCTTGTTCGGGGTTGCCGGTGCGGTTCTGTTTTATCTGATCTGTCTGACCCTGACGCGCGAAGCCTTTTCGGCCTTTATTTTCAGCCTGCTCTATGTGTTCGAAAACGCGTTCATTGTGCATTTCAGGGCCGCACATCTTGATCCGTTCCAGATTACTTTTGCACTGGCGGGGATACTGGTGTGGCTCAGGGCCTTTGGCGATCCGAAACATGACGGCCTGAAATCCGTCGCCCTGTTCGGGGTGCTGATCGGCCTGTCGTTCATGGTTAAGGTCAATACGCTGGTGCTTCTGGTGCTGCCCGGCCTGACGGTGCTGAGGGACATGCTCAGGGCGGGCAATACCCTGCCGAAAGTGGTGGGCAACGGTCTGATCAAGGGGGGCGTCATGATTGCCTCTTTTGCAGCCGTCGTTGTTACCGTGTTTGCCCTGCACACGCTGATCAACCCAAAGGCCCCTGATTTTGCATCGGAATCCGGCAGGCGTGACAAGGCCTATATGAGCGATGCCTATGTTGGCTGGCTTGAGGGGCGCGAACCTCTGAGTGCCACGATCATGCTGGATGCCACCAAAGGCTACTACGCCTATATGAAGTATGATTTTACCGGCATCGTGAAGACCGAAAAGAATGGCTCACAACCCGTGGCCTGGCCGGTGATGTCAAAGATCATCAACTATCGCTGGGATTCCGGCGGCGGCAAAACCAGCTATGTGCAGATGGTCGGTAACATCCTTAGCTGGACGCTGGGCCTGCTGGCGCTGGGCGGGGCCGCTATTCTTCTGGTGTTGCGGGTTTCGCGTCCGCGCCCGTGGCTTGAAACGCGTGAGATGGACATGATGGCGGCGGTGTTTGCCATGTATGTCATCTTCATGGGGCTGCATATCTGGCTGGGGACGCAGCGGGTCATGTATATCTATCACTACTTTACCGGCCTGATCCTCAGCTTCATGCTGCTGCCGCTGATCTGGCAGGTGCTGACGGCGCGGTTTGCCGGACTTGAGCGGCAAAAGGATTACATACTTGGGGGCCTGTGCGTCAGTATCGCCCTCAGCTTCCTGTGGCTTAGCCCCCTGACCTATCATTATCCGCTGACCCGCAGTGCCTGCGAGGCAAAGAACGTGCCGTTCAAAATCGTCGTCTGTCAGCCTATGCTGAAAAAACCGGTCAAAAGCTGATCCCTTCAGGCTATGGCGCAAGTCACCGTCCCGCGATAACCGTCTGAGCTATTGCCGGTCAGGGCTATGGTGCGCGCCGTCCTCTGGGCGGTCGTGTCATCGGAAAAGACATTGTCGCTGGCAAAGCTGATACTGTTGAAGGCGCGGATACTGGCGCTATAGCTGCTGACGGAATTATAGACCGTTTGGCTGACATCGGTCGGGAAGGCAAATTGCGTCGTCAGTCGGGCATTGCGTTCGTGAACCGCGCTGGCCAGAGTGGCATAGACCTCAACATGAATGTGCGGCATCCGTCCCGTATAACAACCGGGGAATACTGTGGTGAAGGTACATTGCCCATTAGCATCGGTCACCTGCACACCACGCAGATAGTTCTGGGCGGTTACGCCGGTCGAATAGAGCGAATAAAGACCGTCATCCGTACATTGCCAGATATAGACCGCATAGCCCGAAAGCGGCTGACAGCCATTGGCCGAATCCTCGACTGTAATGGTCAGCACCAGCGGCACCCCCGTTGCCTGTCCGGCATAGGTGCCAAATGAGGTGCGAATATCACTGCGCACCACACCACTCTGGGTCAGGACATTGACGGTTGCGCCCGCATAGCTGTTGGAGCCATCCGCCGGATATGGCCCATTGGTTTCCTCAGGCAAGGCCGTGCATGTACCCGAAGCGGATGATGATGAGGCCGAGGCCGAAGACGATGATGACGATGATGAAACTGAGCTGCTGGCGGAGGATGTGGTGGTTGCGCTGATGCCCGATCCGCTGCCTGCCCCGCCACCGCCGCAGGAGGCCAGAACCGAACTGGCGGCACTGGCGCCCATCAGACCTATGGCCCAGCGCCGCGACGGGCTGAAACCGGTTTCGATCAGATCCCTTAAGCTGCCGGTATCCTTATGCGCAGGCGCGTCGGCCACAGGTGGCAAATCTGTCATCACTCATCCTCGGGAAACTGTTTGTGTTTCCCTAAGGCCTATGCAGGATTTGTGGCTTTTCTACCGGCCTTAAGGCCGTCATTGGTTACGCTTAGGACACACAGTTCTCAGGGGTGACATAAAGCGGTTACACGACCGGAAAGGCAATGTCGCTGATGACGCGCTCGCCGCCGTGGCGTGACAGCTGTACCACTACATCAATCAGTGATGACGCATAGGACAGGGTTTCCTTGCGTGTCAGCTGGGTACCGGATTGCATGACCATCAGCGCAATCTGTTCCAGCGCCCCCTGAGGCGTATTGGCGTGCACCGTCGTAAATGACCCCGGATGGCCGGTATTAATGGCCCTGAGGAAGGTCGTGGCTTCTTCGCCTCTGATTTCGCCGACAATGATACGGTCAGGCCGCAAACGCAGACTGGCCTGCAGCAGGTCATTGATGGTAACGCGTGCTTCGCCGGTGTCGCCCTTAACGGCCACAAGGCCCAGTGCGTTTTCATGCTGGCAGCTAATTTCCGGTGTGTCCTCAACCATGATGATGCGTTCATGCAAGGGTACTGTTTTCAGCAACGCATTGAGGAAGGTGGTTTTACCCGATGAGGTGCCGCCGGAAATCAGAATGGTTTTGCGGGCCGCCACAGCTTCGGTAAGGAATTTCACCGGCTCACGACGCGCGTACTCAAGGTCTTCGCTGCGGTTATTGAGCGTTACCGGTGTAATCGGCCCGCGATCATAGGCCGACAGATCCAGATCGACCATCACATGCCGACGAATAGCCAGCGCCCAATGTTTGCGTGTGGCAGGTGGGCCAGCCAGTTGCACCCGCTCACCGCCTGGCAGGCTGGCGGACAGAAGCGGGGTTTCACGGCTGATGCCCTGATGGGTCAGGCGCGCAATCTGAGCCGCCAGACGCCCCAGAAGGATGTCATCCACCTCAGGGGCATCCACTTTTAGCATCTGCGGCTGGCCGGAAATTTCGACCCACATTTCATGCGGACGATTTACGATAATTTCCGTCACATCTTCACGTTCAAGCCAGTGTGCAAACGGCTTGAGCCATGTTTTAAGATAAACGCCTTCAATCATGCGCTCACGCTTATGTGCGCCGGACCGCCGTCGCGGCCTGTGTGTTCATAGGCCATCATCAATCCGCCACCGAGAAATCAAGGTCGCGGGCGACGAAGACCTGCACCGGTGTGCCCTGCGCGACCTTAATGGTTGGCGGAATGCGCATATTTTCCTGTAGCGCCGAGGTGGCGGCATTGGTGGCATCGCTTGAGGAACCAATCACAATCGTATTGTTACGGGAACCGTTCGAGGCCACAACGCCGTTAATCACCGACATCAGTATGGCCGACCCGAAGCGTTTGGCGAAATGGGTATCGACCGAACCGGACAAACCGGCCTGCCCCATATCATCCGTAGCCGGTGAGCCAAGTTGCACCGACACACCATCGGGGCGGATGACACGGTTCCAGATGACAAAGGCGCGGGTCACGCCCAGCGAAAGACCGCTTTTGTACTGACCGATCAGGCGGCTGCCGCGCGGGATCAGCACGGTCTTGCCATCAAAGCTGCGGACATCGCGTGACACCAGCGCCCGTGCATAGCCCGGCAGGTCGGAGTTAAGCGCGGTTTCCAGTACCGCCGGAATTACCGCCCCCTGTGGCAGAACCGCTGACGGATTTTCCATGCGGCTGGCGCGGTTAGACAGGTTCGATGTCTGGGTAGAGAAAAACTGTTCGTCACCCGTCAGCATGGGCGCATTGCCACCGGTCGCAGCGGCAGCAGCCGGTTTGCCATCGGGTGCCAGTTGAATGGGAATGGAATTATCAAACACCATTACGGCGGCGTTTGTTCCGCCCGCCACGGCATCCGTACGTGTCACCGGTTCCGGCGGCATGGGCTGTGGTGGCAAGGGCTGAGGCGGCAGGGCCTCGCCTTCGGGCAAGGGTGTTGCCGGAAAATCCATTGTGGCGTCAGGTGAAGCGGGCGCAGGCACCGCTGCCACCGCAGGGGTTGCCTCCGTCATCTGGCGATTGCCGGACATGCTGAAAAGCGTAATACCTCCCAGCACACAGGCCCCCAGCACACCGGCCGCCAGCCCCAGACTGTCGCCGACGGTTGAGGATTTGGCTACGGCAGGCATGGCATTGACCGAGGCGGCCTCAAGCGCATCTGCCGGCATGTCACGGCGCGGATCTGAACCGGTTTTGTCTTTACCCAGCATCAGTTACGCCCTCCGAACCATGACTTTTTGGCCTTGGCTGTGCCCAGTTTTTCACCATCAGCCACCGGATCACCGGGGCGCGGGTCACGCGGTTGCGGCGACAGGGCATCCAGAGACGGGACAATAAAGGCGTCATTATAAAGAACCGCAGTCTGTTCCCCGCGGCGCAGGGTGAAGGCACGCGCCACAATATCCGCGACCATATAGTCACCGCGATTGGCATAGTTGATCAGGCCTTCATTATTGCCTGAAGACACCGCATAGACCGCCGGAGCCGCCACACCTTCGGCCCACAGGAAATAGGTCGAGGTGCCATCATCAAATACCCTTAAGGGGATCAGTTCACGATCACCGGAATAGGTATAGCTTGAGTTGCGCTTTTCCGGCAGAGGCAGTTCGCCTTCGGGGTCGGCAGGGGCCGCCAGACCCTGTAGGGCCGCCAGATCGACCGGCTCTTCCTTATAGGTAAAGCGCAGGTCATAGACCACATCTCCGCGACGGCAGGCCGCGCTTGAGGCGGTACGTAGTTCAAAATTATAGCGGTGACGGTCAGTCACAACGCTCATATTGGAGAAGGCAGAAGCCGAGGTCGGCTTAAGGAACAGAAGGTCTCCGCGTTTGTTCGGCGCGACCTGCCATTGGGAGGCGTCCCCCAGACCGACATTTTCAATGCGCTCACCGGCCCCGAAGGTCACCATGGTCTGAAAATTAACGCAGGCTTCAAGGCGAACCACCATGCCTTCGTTATGTTCGACCGTGCGGATGCGCGGCTCGGACAGGGCCTGCACCGGCAGGGCCACAAGGCACGTCATCCAAAGACCGGAGGCGAGAAAAGATAATGGTTTCATCATGAGCTACTTAAAGTCTTTGTGACAGTAGTTGTGGCGTTAGTTGTTGTTGGGCGGCTGGCGGGGCGGAAGCGCTGACCCAGACCCTGTGTACGGCGGGGAGAGGCAGAAGCCGAAGCGCCGCTGCCTTCGGAAAAAACCAGTCTTTCGCCGGTTTCGCGTGAACTTGCGCCGACACTGTCGCGATCCATGGCCGTAACCAATGTATCGCTGCGGCGATCAGTTGTGCCTTCGGCAGTGGCCACCACGGGGGCTGCGGTCTGATTGGCGGCCACGAAGGCGGACAATGTTTGGGCTTCCTGAGTCTGGCGATCACTGACCGACTTATCGCGTAAGGCCGCCTGCCAGTCGCGCACCAGCGAACCGGCCACCCACATCAGCACGGCCAGAAACGCCGCATAGATCAGCGACCCCATAAACAGGATCACCATCGGCTGCACCATACGCACCGAACGCATCGGGTCTTCGGCAATGAATTCAATCAGCGGGATAAACAGGCTCAAGGCCGTTGTGCCGCCTAAGACCGCCAGCATAGGCGCCAGCGCAAAGATCACACTGGTGCGCAGCCAGCCGTTGAACAGACCGCGTGTCTGACCGAACAAGGCCATGACGATGAAAATCGGCCCGATAATCAACAGAAGGTTCAGTACCATGCGCGACAGGATCAGAACCCCAAGCGTCGAGAACAGCAGGAACAGGCCGCTGAGCCAGAACAGCGTCACAGGCATGGATTTGGCCGCCAGAAAACCGGTCTGCTGACCGTCTGTCTGGCCCTGCACAGTCTCAAGGCTTTGGGCGATCTCGGCAAAGCGCACAAACAGGGCATCAAGCCGTTCGGCAAAGTTCATTACCGCGCTGCCCTTTTGCCCCAGAAGCGCGGCGGCGATCTGATCCGGCCCGCCCATCAGCAGGCCGTAGAAAATCGCCTGATAGGCTGGCCAGACCGAGACAAACACAAGCACCAGCACCATACTGATGATGCGCGGCGACATCATCGGCACCGTCAGGCGCGTGCGACCGGTCAGGAAGCCATAGGCCAGCAACGCCACATAGATGATCAGCAAAATCGTCAGGGCATAGCTGAAGGCCCCGCCGGCACCAAACAGGCGGTTATAGCCGGTGGCGACCGCCTCACCGATCTGGCAATCCATGGCCCGCAAGGAGCCGGATACCGAGGTTTCCCCTACGAGGGTGATCGGCGGGCAATTGCTCATGAAGCCGCCTTTTGTTCATAAGGCGCACCCGGATATGGCGACCCGATCAGAGGCGTCCACCACTGAGACGGATGATCGCCATGCTGCGCCCGCAGATCATCAAGGTGGCGCACGGTGGCTTCACGACCCGACAGAAGGGTAATCACATCAGGCTGAGCCGACAGATCAAGCCGTGCCACAACACTGTGGTTGCCATGCTTGACCAGAAACGCGCGTGAATGGGCCGGAAGGGCGCGGATCAGTTCCAGTTCGTGCTCGGTCAGGCCAAAGCCTTCGCAATAGTCTTCGTACTGCGCACGGGGATTGGGCATAAAAATCTGCGTCGCCGATTGTTCAATAATTGCCGTCGAAATACGGCTGTCGAGGGCATCACGCGCCGACTGAGTACCGAAGCCGAGAATGGCGTTGCGCTTACGCAGGGTCTTCATCCAGTTGCGGATGGCGGCGGCGAATACTTCGTCATCCAGCGCTTTCCAGCCTTCGTCGATGATAAGGATGGTGGGCGTGCCATCAAGGCCTTCTTCGACGCGGTGGAACAGATACAGCATGCACGGCGTGCGCAACACCGGATCATTGAGCAACTGGGTCATATCAAACCCAAGCGTACGGGCGCTCATGTCCAGCTTGTCCTGAGCATTGTCGAACAACCAGGCCTTATCGCCTTCTCCGACCCATGACGACAGACGCGCCGCCAGATCACCATGAGACGGCCTGCGGATACCCCCCAGCAGTTCACGGAAATAGCGCAGGCGGCGATATTGCGGCTCCTGCTCATAATTGGCATCTACCGCCTCGGCGATGACGGCTTCTTCTTCGGCGCTCAGGGGCTGATCCGGCTTATGGACCAACTGCGCAATAAGTGTCCGCAGGAAGGCGCGGTTTGACGGTGTGTCCGGCAATTGCAGCGGGTTAAAGCCTGAGGCCTCACCCGAACGCAGGGTGTCATAATGACCGTCAATGGCGCGGACGAAAATCTCGGCGCCGCGATCCTTATCGAAGATTACTGTGCGCGGTTTGAACTTCTGGGCCTGAGCCGCAAGGAAGTTCAGCACCACCGTCTTACCGGAACCCGATGGGCCGATGACGGTGAAATTGCCAAGATCGGCTTTGTGGAAATTGAAGAAGTAAGGCGTGCCGGAGGTGGTCTCAAATACCGTGACCGCCTGTCCCCAGTGATTGCCTTCGGCCTGACCGATGGGGAACCCGTGCAGCGAGGCAAAGCTGGCATAGGCGCTGGTGGAGATCACCGCCTTACGCGCAATATAGGATTCATTGCCGGGGAACTGCGCCCAGAAGGCAGGTTCCAGATTGATGTCTTCGCGCACCGCCACGGCCCCAAGATCAGCCAGCGCCGCCAGTGCCTGAGCCGCCGCCGGATCAAGACCATTCAGAGTAGGCGCACGCACACAGAGGCTTAGGTGGTGCTCACCCAGCCCCATCGAACCAGTGGTCAGGTCGTCCTTGGCCTTCATCAGACCCTGCCGCAGGCTCTGGGCTTCTTCGTTGGCGGCGCGCAGGCGGCGCAGCGCCAGATTGATACGCTCCTGACCGATCTGACGATCAATAAAGCCAAAGCTTTCGGTCAGGGTCATTTCAAACGGCAAACGCAGAATGGCGTCACACATGCCCGGCGTCGCATGCGGCGGATAATCCTTAAGCGACAGCATGGCCGCATAGGTCTTACCTTCGGTGGAGGCCGATTGCTCAATGGCCTCAAGGCCGAAACTGGTACGGCGATAGGGGATATATTGCCCGATATCGCTGGTGGGCCTCAGTACCGGGCGTAACTCGCCATTATAGATGGCCGACAACAGCTCCAGCGGCTCAGAGCAACGCCCCGCCGAGGACTCATAGCCACCCAAAACCCGTGGGCCATAGGCCGACAAAGCCGCCAGCAGCGCATCGGTCGCCGCCTGAAGCTCACGATGGTCACGTACAAGGCCGGCGGCCTGCGCGTCTTCGCCCACGCCCTGCCCGATCAGGCGCAGAATGCTTTCGGCAAAGCCAATCTTGCCTTTGGGGTTACGGCGCACCACCGTCAGGAACAGATCATTGACGAACATCTGACGCGACGACAGGCGTTCCTGCCATTTGTCGTGGATCAGACCGCAGACCGCATCATCATAATGAGCGCTTTGAGCGACACTGACGCGGCGGCGGATGATATGGTGATAAACCACAAAGCGCGATGATCCGATGGCCCGAAGTGCCGCCGCGCGAACGATCTGGCGGTGATTGACTTCATCGGTGTCTGCCGTCTCGAAAGCAAAACCTTCGAGGTGGATCGACTGCATCAGGGAACCGTCACGCAGGATCACGGTGCGGTCGTCATAAAGACGGTCATAAGGGAGTCGATCCCCGGCCCTCTGCTCCTTACTGAACCAGCGGCTGAAACCTTGGGACGGGGCGGGCTTTGCACTCATGTGATGTCAGGGCCGATAGGAGTTACAGCGCCAGAAGCGCCAGTTAGGGATACGCGGGCAATTGGAAACCTTGGCCAGCCAGAGGTCGAATATCCGAGGCTCACGCAGACAGGCCAGATAACCTATCGCATGGACGATCAGGGCCACCGCAAAGGCCCAGAACGAACGGGTAATCAGAAACACCTCGGTCGTCACCACGCCATTGATAATGAAATAGCTATAGGTCACGCCCGCAAACATCTGCGGTTGCGTCAGGGCCTTAAAGACCGGTGTCCGGATGAGGTCGGCCACTTAACCGCCCGCCGCCTGACGGATACCGCCAACAATTGTCGCCGCACCAAACAGGATGAAACAGCCGAGAATAACCGTCGCCCCGAACTTCCAGTTCATGCGGCCGGTCAGCATCATAAAGCCCACCATCGCCACCGCAATGACGGCTACGGCTGTGGCCACATTGCCCAGCAATGACCCCTGAATCCACAACAGGGCGTTCAGAATCGGGCCGGAACCCTGAGGGTCCTGAGCAAAGGCCTGTGTTGCCAGCATATTCAACCCCGCCGCGAGGGAAAAACCAACGCCTGCGCGTCGGGCCGAGAGCGGTTTTAATTGAAAATGGTTGTGTGACATGCCCGACCCCGATCCTGCAAATAATGTTTAGGCGACACTTAAGTAACTAACCTGCACTGTCAAGCCGGTCTGTTGAACCTCTGGTTTGCGCCTCGGTATCACGGGTATATGACAGTCGTGTAACTGTCGAAAAATATTCCGTTCGCGGTCAATTTTATTCACTTTTATTCCGCTCACGCTCATGCGTGCCGCACCCGCTGGTCGCGGGCGCTATTAGCACGCCGCTCCGCTGGGGCGGCGAACCTTCGCCGACGCCCCGTCGGGCGCTGGAAACAGCTTCGGGATAGCGCCTCTTACCAAAACCATTATTCCGCTCGCGCGCATGCGCGCGGAACCCGCTGTAGCGGCGGGCGCTGGGTCATTAGTTGCGCCACAGCGTTTAAAACAGGGTTTGGCACAGGGTTTGAAACCAGACAGGCGAAACGTGCCGAAACGGTACGTCACATCCGGGGAAAAATTCCCGAAAGGAGTGCTTCATGGCTACCGATATCGATCTGCATCTGGGCAAGCGCCTGCGTCGTCGTCGTCGCCTGCTGGGCCTGACGCAGCAGCAACTGGCGCTGGCTGTGGGTATTCGCTTTCAGCAAATTCAGAAATATGAATGTGGGGCTAACCGCATTTCTGCCGCCCGGCTGTTCCAGTTGGCCAAGGCGCTGGAAACGCCGGTGAACTATTTCTATGACGGTCTGTCCGACGACCGGACTGAGGTTGCGCCGGTTCAGAATGACGGCATCGAAGTGTTTTCGCGCAAGGAAACCCTTGATCTCATTCAGGCCTATTACCGCCTGTCTGAGCGTCCGCGCCGTCGCCTGCTTGATCTGGCCAAGTCATTGAATGGCGAAAGCGAACAACCGGCCTGAGTGATTGCGATTTTAGACAGAAGCCTCTACACCGTATCGGCACGCAATGTCCCGAGGGTGATCCATGTCGTCTCTGTCCACCGCTGATCTGAAAGAGCTCGAAGCCTTCGCGCTTCAACTGGCTGAGGCAGCCGCAGAGGTGGCCCTGCCCCTGTTTCGCGTCGCCGATCAGGGAGAGGTGTCAAAAGACGGACACTCTCAGGGCTTTGATCCCGTTACCGAAGCCGATCGCGGGGCTGAACGCGCCATACGGGCACTGATCTATGCGCATTACCCTACGCATGGGGTTATTGGTGAAGAATATGGCGAAGAACGCCCAGACGCCGAATTTGTCTGGGTGCTGGATCCGGTCGATGGCACCCGCGCCTTCATTTCCGGCCTGCCGCTGTGGACGACCCTGATTGCCCTCAGGCACAAAGGGCGTCCCGTTCTGGGGATTATCTCTCAGCCGGTCTTAAAAGAAATCTTTCTGGGCTCACCGCTGGGGTCGCGTCTGATTACCCCCGAAGGAGAAACCCCGCTTAAGGTGCGCGATGGCGGCACTTTGGAAAATGCCGTTTTTGCCACCACTGATCCCGATCTTTATTACGGAGGCGAACATGACGCCTTCTATGCCCTGCGCAGCAAGGTACGCCTGATGCGCTATGGCTGTGATGCCTATGCCTTTGCCATGGTGGCACAGGGCACTATGGACGCCGCCGTCGAAACTGGCCTTAAGGCCTGGGATATCGAAGCCATTATTCCGGTTATCGAAAATGCCGGTGGCGTTGTCACCAACTGGCACGGTGACGCGGTGGGACAGGCAGGGGGTCAGGTGATTGCCGCCGGCAGTCAGGCCATTCTGGATGCGGCGGTAGGCTATCTTAAACCTGCCGCAGAATAGTCAACCGATACAGCCGTTCGGCTTCCGCTAAAGCGCCAGAACCACCTTACCGGTGTGCGTTCCGCTATCGAGATAGTCCTGCGCAGCCGCGACCTGTTCAAAGGGAAACACCTTATCGAGCAAGGGTCTGATCCGGCCGGACACAATATGCGGCCAGACATGTGCGCGCACCTGTGAGGTCAGGCGGGCCTTTTCGTCAGCACTTCGGGGCCTGAGCATGGAGCCGGTTATGATGGCCTGCTTTTGCATGACACGCGCCAGATCGATCTCGACCTTAGCACCGCGCGCCATGCCGACCTGAACCAGACGACCTTTGGGGTTCAGACACAGGATGTTTTTCGCCGTATAGTCGCCCGCGATAATATCAAGCACCACATCCGCCCCGCCAAAGGCTTTGACCGGAGACACGAAATCTTCGGCGCGCGTGTCGATCACCAGATCGGCCCCCAGCCCTTCGACCCACTTTGTGCGCTCAGAGCCACGCACCGTGGCAATGACCTTTGCCCCAAATGCTTTGGCCATCTGCACCGTCATGGCCCCTATGCCGGAATTGGCCCCGTGCACCAGAACGGTTTCGCCCGCCTGTAAGCCGCCATGTTCGATCAGATTGGCATAGACGGTCAGGCACACCTCAGGCAGGGACGCCGCTTCGGCATCTGACCACCCCTCAGGTATCGGCAGCAGATGTCTCTGGTCTATGGACACGTAATCCGCATAGCCACCACCATTGACCAGTGCACAAACACGCTCGCCCGTTTTCCACAGCACATCATCACCAAATTCCGCGTCCGGCTGAATTTTTTCGATGACACCGGCCACCTCAAGCCCCAGCACAGGCGAAGCCCCTGCCGGTGGCGGATAGGCGCCCTGACGCTGCAAAATATCCGGTCGGTTAATACCGGCATGTGTGACCCGTAACAGCACATCTCCGGCGCGCGCTTCGGGCAAAGGTGCCTCAGTTATGAACAGGCTGGCTGAGGTTTTCCCGTCGCCTTGCACAGATACGATACGCATCATGGATTCGTTTTCCTTGATTTCTTCGCCTGATAAGCGTTTTACTGTGGCACCCTAATGGCACGTGCGGTTAACGCACAATGCCACTTTTTGCATAAGACCGAGGTGTCAGATGTCAGACGAAGACCCTAGCCCCGATTTTGGCACAGGTGCAGAGGCCGGTTCGGCCTTGCATGCCCTTATGCACGAAGACCTGAGTATATACAGTGTAGAGGATTTATCCGAGCGGCTTTTGTTACTTGAGGCCGAAATCGGACGTAGCCGGGCCGCTCTTGAAAAAAAGAAAAGTGGCCGGTCTGCTGCGGATTCCCTGTTCTCCTTCAAAGGGAACTGAGACAGCTCAATACACAGGTGGGACGGCGCGAAACCGGCAACTGGCACAACGGTTGCATGCGCTTCTCACCGGATAACGGGTGTGTTAATTTCATCCGCTTTCTGGGTCATCATTTAGCGCACATGCCTTCCGGCGCAGACGGAAGATATGCGCATTGTGGAAAAATTTTATGTCTGACAGCGTTGCCCGTCCGTTTGCTCCACGTGTGGATATAGTCCGTGACTTTGCCCGTTCGGATCTTTTTGACCGCACCTTTAAAGAAGGCATGGCTCTGGTTGAAGAAACCGCAGCCTATCTGGATGGCGACGGGCGTCGGGATTCCCGTATATTGGGCCGCGAAGACGCGCTGGTCTATGCGGGCGAAAGCATGCGCCTGACGACGCGCCTAATGCAGATTGCCTCATGGCTTCTGGTGCAGCGTGCGGTACGCGAAGGCGATATGGAGGCACAGGATGCCTGCGACGAGAAATATCGCCTGTCGCCGGTCGCCCCCGTGCATCTTGGGGACACGCAGGAAGTGCTGCCCGAAGGCCTGTTGCAGCTTCTGGATCGTTCCAACCGCCTTTATGAGCGTATCTCGCATATGGACAAGCGTATGTTCATCGACGAAGACACCGATACGCCTGCGGTCAATCCGGTTCTGGATCAGATGCAGCGCCTGAAGAACGCTTTCGCGCTCAAGGATTGATTTATTAGGCGATTGATTTGTTAGGCGCCTTGGGGCATGGCATAGTCTCTCGACGTGTCACGCATTTTTATCCGAAAAGTGCGCCCCACTTTTCGGAATGCGTTCTTCATGAAAACCTGTCAGCTCTATCTCATCACCCCGCCTAAGATTGCCAATCACGCTGCTTTTGCCCGTGATCTTGAAGCCGCCCTGTCGGCTGGCCCGGTCGCGGCGTTGCAGATCCGGCTGAAAGACGCAACGGCTGATGAGATCCGCAGCCTGTCGCGTCTGATCACCCCCATTGCCCATGCGCATAATGTGGCTGTGCTGATGAATGATCATGTGGAACTGGTGCGCGAACTGGGGCTTGATGGCGCACATGTCGGGCAATCAGATATGGCGCTTAAGGACGCACGCCGTATTCTGGGGCCTGAGGCCATGATCGGCGTCACCTGTCACAACAGCCGGCATCTGGCCTTTGCCGCTGCCGAAGGCGGTGCGGACTATGTGGCTTTCGGTGCGTTTTTCCCAACCTCGACCAAGGAAGTCGAGCATATGGCCGAGTTAGAAACCCTAAGCATCTGGCAAGAAAGCATGGAGGTACCCTGCGTGGCCATTGGCGGCATCACTGCCGATAATGCGGCCGACGTTGCCGCAGCGGGGGCTGATTTTGTCGCCGTGTCCGGTGCCGTCTGGAACCATGCCGATGGCCCCGCAGCAGGCGTTAAGGCGCTGATCGGGGTTTTGGCCTAAAGCATCTTCCGAACGGGCGCTAAAAGAGAAAGCCAAAAGTAGAGCTATCTGGGGAGGGGCACATGAAGGAAAATGCAGATGAGTTACTTGGAAAGGGAATAAAGCTTTTTGAGGCAGAAAATTATGAGGCTTCTCTGGTGACGCTTTATAGAGCCGCCAAACTGGGCAGTTCTGACGCAATGTCATTAATCGGCACCATTTATGACGATAAGGAGTCTTTTAAAAACAATAGGAAAGCTATATATTGGTACAAACGAGGTGTGGAGTCTGGCAATTCCAGTTGTGCATGGAATTTAGCGATGAGAAGCGCACGTAAACGCAGGCTATCGAACTATTTACATTGGCTGGATGTGGCCAAACAATTAGGCGATCAGGATGCCGAAACCGAACTAAAACGGCGAGAATGGTGGCAGCTTTTTAATGCCTGACAAGAATTTGTCGAAGATAAGAAAAAATTACAGCCAGAAATATTAATTTCGCAGCCCATTAAAATATATTTCCAAGCATAGCACGCAATGCTGTTTTTAATTACCTCTTGAAACTCCGAAAGCCATAAGACAGGCATACACTTTGAGAAGGCTAGGAATTACCAAGGTCATAGGAAAGATTCTGCGGCAAGGGTTAAGGCGCTGATCGGGGCCCTGTCTTAATCCGTTCTGCCGATACCACGCCGATGAACGGGCCAGACGTATAGTGACAATAGCCGCCCATCCAGAACTGATAATCCTCACAGAACCACAGCATACCTGTGACTGAAACCGTATTGCCCTTCTCTAGGGCCTCCCAAACCTTATCATTTGAGGGCAGTACGGATAGCCCGACACGCTTACCAGCCAGTGAGGCGCGACTCGGTGCGCCTTTTTGACGGGCATCCCAGCGGCTGAGAAACAGGCTTCGGAAGCCTGTGTAGCCCTGAACCGTAATACATTGCCTGTCATAGTGACGGGGTTGAGCCAGCACCTCTTTCAAAGTCACCGTCAGCGTATTTTCTTCATGACAGGTGCCTTCTTCCGGCGCCATTGCCATCAGGAATGCCGTGTCATTTTCTGAAGGGATTTGGCTTTCCTGCGCCTGAGCAGTAAAGCCTAAACCCAGACTCAGGCACAGCCCTATATATACGCCCCGCAAAGGCCACCCCCTTAAACTACGGAATAATCCTCAGGTCAGCTTAGCGCACTTCGGCAGAAGGCACCATAACCTGCCCCCTTGCGCCCAAGCGCTTAAAAGCGTACTAACGCGCCCGAGCTTTCCGAGTGCTGCCCTTTGCGGCGCTTGTTTTCACGCACCCTTTTGACAAGTCGTATCCTATGCCCAAGATTAACGCCAATACCATCAAGCCCGGCATGGTGCTTGAATACCAGAACGGCCTGTGGACGGTCGT
>JASGFL010000041.1:0-28035 GCA_047605545.1 Asticcacaulis sp.
CATCGAACGAAACCTCTTACTGGGGGCCGGTGGTCAATCCGTGGAAGGCCAGCGGTTCAGATGCTGAACTGACACCGGGCGGCTCTTCGGGCGGTTCGGCCGCAGCGGTTGCGGCGGATCTCTGTCTGGCAGCAACGGCGTCGGATACCGGTGGTTCCATTCGTCAACCCGCAGCCTTTACCGGCACGGTGGGCATCAAGCCAACCTATGGCCGTGCCTCGCGTTATGGCATGGTGGCGTTCGCATCTTCGCTTGATCAGGCGGGGCCGATCACCAAGACGGTCGAAGATTCCGCGATCCTGCTGCAGTCCATGTGCAGCCATGATCCTAAGGATTCCACCAGCCTGAATATCGAACTTCCGGACTTTGCGTCGTTTGTCGGTAAGTCCGTCAAGGGCCTGCGCATCGGTATTCCGGACGAATATCGTCTGGATGGCATTCCGGCCGAGATTGATGCCCTGTGGGAGCAGGGGATTAAATGGCTTGAGGACGCAGGCGCTGAGATTGTCAAAATCTCGCTGCCGCATACCAAATACGCCCTGCCGACCTATTATATCGTGGCTCCGGCAGAAGCTTCATCGAACCTTGCCCGCTATGACGGTATGCGTTTTGGCCACCGCGCCGAAGACGTCACAGGCCTGACCGACACCTATGAGCTGTCGCGCTCTGAGGGCTTCGGCAAGGAAGTGAAGCGCCGCATAATGATCGGTACCTATGTGCTGTCGGCGGGTTTCTATGATGCCTATTACGTCAAAGCGCTAAAGGTACGTCGTCGCATTGCCGAAGATTTTACAAATGCGTTCAACAGTTGCGATGTCATCCTGACACCTGCGACGCCATCGTCTGCCTTTGCGCTGGGGGATACGGCCAAGGCCGCCGATCCGGTGCAGATGTATCTGAATGACGTGTTCACCGTTACCACCAATCTGGCAGGTCTTCCGGGCATGACGGTGCCTGCGGGTCTTGATTCGCGCGGTTTGCCGCTGGGTCTTCAGGTGATCGGTAAGGCGCTGGACGAAGGTACGGTGCTGTCGATTGCGTCGGTACTGGAAAACGCTGCGGGCTTCACACAAAAACCCGCAAAGTGGTGGTAGTACGCCTAACGCACGAAACCCCTGTGATTTAGGTGAAAAGCACTTAAATAGTAGGGTATGCGAGGTGAAACATGCTGGTAAGCGTTCAGGATATGATCGGTTGGGGGCTTTTGGTTCTGCCCATGATCGTGTTGGCATGGGCAGGCAGCGTCTATATTGAGACGACGCTTGAGCGCCGCCGCTATGAACGTTACCAGCAGTTTTATCGCATCCTGCGTGATCTGGCGCGCGAGGATGCGAGTCAGGCTGAGAAGATGGCTGCAGCCTATGAACTGCGTCAGTATCGTGAGTTTCGCGATATCATGGCCCGCATTTTTAGCGACGGCCAACTGAAACCCGAAGATGCGCACCTGATCAATGATCAGCTCAAGGAATCTGCGCGTGTCATCGGGGTACGCACGGATGACAAAAAACCTTCATCCCACAGCATGTGATCACAGATAGACCTTTGGTCTGTACTGAGGTACAGGGCGGGTATGACTATATCTGCGCCTGATGCCTCCACCTATCGATCCGCTTTTCGTGCGCTTTTCACACTGGCATGGCCGGTGGTGATTGCGCGTTTTGGCATCATGCTTATGGGCCTGATGGATACGGTGATTGTCGGTCATTACAGTTCGGTGGAGCTTGGGTTCCATTCGATGGCATGGGCGCCGACAAGCGTGTTTCTGGTGACCTCTATCGGGCTTCTGGTGGGGCTTCAGGTCAAGACCTCGCACTATCTCGGATCAGGCGAAACCCATCGCATCGGGGCCGTATTCCGTCGCGGTATGGGCTATGCACTGGGGCTTGGCGTTGGATCAATGGTCCTGCTCATGCTGTTTGCACCGCCGCTTTTCAGAGCCAGTGTCACTGAAACCCTTGCGGCAGGGGCAACCATGCCGCTGATGATCTTTGCCCTGTCCATGCCGTTTTATATGGTATCGATTGGATGCTCTGAGTTCCTTGAGGCGCTTGGGCGCACACGTCAGAGCATGTTCATTATGATGGCGGCGAATGTCGTCAATGTCGCGCTTCTGTTTCTTCTGGTGCCGGGCCATATCGAGCCGATCCACGGAGCTATGGGCGCTGCGCTGGCTACTCTGATCGCGCGGGCCATGATGATGGTGGCCATGTTGATCTATGTGGCCCGTCTGCCTCAGGCACGGGAATACGGTATCTTTAAAAAACACCCTGCCGATAAGGCCGCGGCGGTTGATCAGCGCCGCATTGGTTACGCCGCCGGTGCGTCCTATTTCATCGAAGTAGGGGCCTTCGCCGCCATGACATTCTTTGCCGGTCGTCTGGGTGAGGTAGAGGTGGCGCAATGGGCCATTGTGCTGAATTTTGCCGGTCTGGTGTTCATGGTGCCTATGGGGGTTGCGGTCGGCTGTTCGGTGCTTGTCGGGCGGGCGTTCGGTGCGCGTGACCCCGAGGCCATCAAGATGATGGGCCGCGTCAGCTTCCTTACGGCAGCGGCTTTTATGGTCGCGGTCACTATCGGTGTACTTATTGGGGCAGGGGCATTGGCGCGGTTCTATACGGACGATGTGGCGCTGATTGCCGGTGTGCAGGCAGCCTTGGTGCTGTCGTGTCTGTTCTTCCTGCCGGACGGCCTTCAGGTCGTTGCCGCACAGGCGCTCAGGGCGCGTAAGGACGTCGTCATGCCGACGGTGATCCACTACATATCCTATGGCCTGATTATGATGCCTCTGGGGTGGCTGTTTGCCATAACGCTAAATCACGGCGTGTCAGGGCTTATCTATGCGGTCATTATCGCAAGTCTGATGTCGGGGACTTTCCTTGTCGGACGCTTCTTCTGGCTGGATAAGCGCCCGATCAAGTCGGTCATATAACCGCGCGCGGTGCCCACAAAATAACCCCTGCGCCGATCAGGCACAGGGCCAGCCCGCCCATATCCCAGGTATCGGGCCGTTGTTTTTCGACCAGCCACATCCAAAGGATAGAGGCGGCAATATAGATGGCCCCATAGGCCGCATAGGCGCGTCCGGCCGTTTCGCTGTCGGTCAGGGTAAGTAGCCAGGCAAACAACATCAGGAAGATCGCCGCCGGTATCAGCCACAGCGGCGTCTTTTGCAGCCTCAGGATCATATATACGCTATAGCAGCCCGCAATTTCGCAAAGCGCCGCCAGCACATATATGATCAGGGTCTTCATAGGCCTAAAATCCAGCCTTCTTCGGTCTGCGCCGCATTGATTTCAGGCTCGGACAATGTTGACGGCGCGGCAAACAATGCGCCCAATTCGCCCTTGTCGTCGCGTTCAGCAAAGGCCGTGGCCGTCAGGCGTACCTGCATGGCGTCCTTGACCTCAAGCGGTTCTGCAGGCCCTGAGAACATCGGCGGATGTACTTCGACGATCAGGGTGTTGATCCCCTCAAGTGTGCTTTCGTTCAATGCACCAAAACCGGTTTCAAACGGCCATATCCTGGCCTTGTCCCCAAGGCTGTCACGAATGGCTTTGACAGCAGGAATGCCCAGAAAGGTCTGACCGCCCGCAACACCGGCCCCGTGCATTTGCCACAGGCTCTTGGCCTGCGCGGCCTTGGGCAGGTGATGGGTCGCCGCATCCGTGAGACGCAGTTCAGGGAAGTCACCGAAGCTGTCGGGCTTAAGAGTAGATAGCCACTTTTGCGCCTGTGATTTGGGCGCGCCCCAGAAAGGCCAAGCCTCATCGGTCGTCAGGCGGTTAAACTTGGCGGCCACGGCAAAGCGGTTATTGGTGTTGTCTGCCTTATCGACGATGTTTTTCAGGACAAAGTCCCACATGCCGCTCCAGGCGAGGCCATCAAGCTTGAGGGCTGCGGACGTACCGCGCGGAAAGCCCAGCGCAAAATTGAAGCCAAGGAAGATACGATCGCCGCGCTTATGAAGTTCGGCAAGAATCGTTTTGAGAAGCGCTACGGCCTCAAGGCGTGTCGCCGGATTATGTGCCTCATAGGTCAGGCGGAAACGCACATCGCGCTTGGCTACGCCGATCCATACCGAGGACTCGCCGGTTTTTTTACCTTCGGCGGCACTCCAGTCAACAATTACATAGGCTCCGAACAGACGGGACACAGCGCTCAGGCTCCAGCTAAACAGACGAAATCCGCGCGGTTGTATCCTGAAATCGTGACCGGTTTAAAGCCCGTTTATGATTAAGCCCCTGTTTTTATCACTTTCTGTTTTAAATTTTTTGGCAAACCTGTGTAAAACGGCGCACGACTATTCTGACAGATTCACGAGGACAATATGGCAAAGCTTTTGCGTGCGGGCGTAGCGGGAGCGGGGGTATTCGGCGGCTATCATGCCAACAAATACAAACAGGCCGAAGCCATAGAGTTTGTCGGCATATATGATCTTGATACAACCCGTGCCGAAGCTGCCGCCAGCAATCATCAAACCCATGCCTTTTCCGGTGATCAGTGGGATGATTTTATCTCTAGGATTGATGTGCTGACTGTGGCTGTGCCTGCCTTTGCCCATGCGGGCGTGGTTCTAAAGGCGCTTGAGGCTGGTGTGCATGTCTATGTCGAAAAGCCGTTGGCCATAAGTCTGGCGGACGGTCAGGCCATGGTGGCGCTGGCGAAGTCAAAGGGACTTGTGCTGGCCTGTGGTCATCAGGAACGCGCCGTGTTCGAGGCAATGGGCCTGTATGACGTGCCTGAGCGTCCGCTCCGTCTTGAGGCGGTGCGTAACGGGACGGTGTCAACGCGTAATCTGGATGTGTCGGTCGGTCTTGATCTGATGATCCACGATCTTGATCTGGGGCTGACGCTTGCAGGACAACAGGCGCAATCCCTGACGGCCAGCGCACGTTACCGTCAGGATGAAGGCTATAAGGCCGTCGGTGCCGATGAACTGAAGGCCGAAGTGGTATTCGGCAATGGCTTTACCGCAAGCTTCTCGGCGTCACGCATGGCCGATGAGCGTGAGCGCACCATGAAACTGGTCTATCCGTCCGGTGAAGTCTTCATTGATATGCTCAACCGCAAATTTGAGAACCAGACACCGTTTGCGCTCAATGCCGATTTTGCCGAGGCCGATATTGCCCGTGACCCGCTGGGGACTAGCGTCGGCCGTTTCCTGAGCACGGTTCGTGGCGAAGGTGGGCGTCCTCTGGCGACAGGGGATGAGGCTTTACTGGCGCTTGAGCTGGCGCTTATGGTCGATCAGGCGGTCGCAGATAAGGGGTGATCTGGCCGAACAATATAGTGCTGTCACCTGCATATGCAGGTGACGCCAGCCTATGACTAAATCGCCTGACGTAAGAACAGGAGCTCATGTAGCGCCACCAGAACGCTGAATGCCGATGTGCCGACCAGCAGTCTGAGAAGCCCCAATTCCATAAAATCGAAACGCGTGCGGCCCTCAATAATCGCGGCGAAGGGTACGAATGAGGTGTGCTTCAGGATCGTGCGATAATAATTGCCCAAACGATCTTCCCGACGCAGATCAAGATTATAGGCCCCCAGACAGCACAGCACCAGCACCGTACCAAAGAAAACCCATGAGGCCAGATTGCCGTTACAGATCATGTGCATGATGGCCAAAAGCCCGGCACCGGACAAAACCGGATGGCGTGAAACGCGAATGATGCCGCTGATGGGTTTATTGGGTTGTTCGGCATGGGCCTTAAGCGTTACCGGCGCGGGACTTAAAGCCCCCACGACAATAAGCTGAATGGCTACGAAATTAACCACAAGTGCTATGTATTTCAGCCACTGAGGGGCATGCCAGAGTTGCGCATTAAGGGGATCGCCTATTGCACCGAAAAAGGCAAAGAGCATCCATGTCAGACCCAGAAGTGACGCCATGCCAAACAGGGCATAATAGGCGGGCGCGCTGATGCGGGCGATTATGCGTGACTTAACCGAAGCACCCGCAACAAACAGATTCAGACATAGAAAAAATGCGCAGGCGAGGGCCAGTAATAACATGTGAGACTTACAGACAGGGGCTGACAGGCGCGTTCAACAGGTCGCCTTTTTGCCCGTCTTAGCAGGCTTTGTGCATGAGGGCGAGGGGCTTTACGCAAGACGCCATAAGTAGGGGCGGAGGGCGATTGCCGATGCCTGAATCCTAATGTTCAGCGCCTTCCTGTTCGGGCGGTGGGCTGACGGGTTGACGCTTTATGACGGCATCAATGTGGGACAACCATTTGCGCCCAAGTTGTACGGCTTCGGTCGCCGTTTTGGGCTGAACATTGCCGGTCGGCAGATCACCATAGAGATGTAACTCGAACTCAGGCGTACGCACATCTGAAAACAACAGGCGCAGTACGACCTGTGAGGCATTGGGATAGGTTTCTTCAAGGACGCGTCTCGGTTCGCCTTTTTGTGCGCGGGCGACAACCCGTTCATCGACAATCATTTCCGCGCCGTCGATCTCATCAAAGGTGAAGACCAGTCCGTTGCGCCCCAAATTCCACAGGATCGCCAGATCACCATGCGTGAAATCAAGTCCGGCAGCTTTTTGGCCGTAGACATCATAGACGGTGGCATCGGCAGGTTTGCCAAGGGCGCCCGTCAGGCCGCGCGTAAGTCTGCGGATGTTTTCAAACCACCACAACAGCGCCGATGTCACCGCCAGCAGAACCACACCGGCGAAAACAAACCATAATACGACGCGTGCCGCCTGTTCCATCCGAAATCAAAGGCCTTGAAAAATATAATTAATCAAAGCTTACGGCGTGGGTGTTAATTTTCGGTATGTAAATCTATGCCGATAGGCACATGGTCAGAAGGCTTGGCGCTTTCGTGCTGAGATCCTCGGACATGTTTATGGATTTCAACGCCGCGCAGTCTGTCGGCAGCCTGAGGTGACAGCAGGTGGTGATCGATACGGATGCCTTCGTTTTTCTGCCAGGCACCGGCCTGATAATCCCAGTAGGTGTAACGATTGGCCGTATCGGGCAGAGCCTCAAACGCATCCGTGTAACCCAGATTTTTCAGGGAACGGTATGCGGCGCGGATTTCGGGCTGATAGAGCGCGTCATCAAGCCAGACCGATTCCTTATAGCAATCTTCAGCAGCCGGAATGGTGTTGAAGTCCCCGCTAAGTACCGTCAGTTCCTCAAAGGCCAACAGGGCCTTGGCGCGGGCATGCAGACGTTTGTACCAGCGTTGTTTATAGGCATATTTGTCCGTGCCTACCGGATTGCCATTGGGCAGATAGATCGACGCGACGCGCACCGGTACAGGGGCTTCGATCAGGGCCTCAATATAGCGGGCCTGCTCGTCCTCGTCTTCGCCTTCAAGACCTCTGGTCACATCACTAAGGGGATATTTCGACAGAAGGGCTACGCCATTATAGGTCTTCTGACCATGAACGGCGATATTATAGCCAAGCGATTCAAAGGCTTCCGTGGGGAATTTTTCGTCGATGCACTTCAGTTCCTGAAACGCGCAGACATCCGGTTCGGCTTCGCGGAACCAGTCAAGGATAACGGGCAGGCGGGCATTGACCGAATTGACGTTGAACGTAAAGATTTTCATGCCGTCAGCCTATATCGAAAAACTGACGCCACAGCCACAGGAGGTTTTGGCATTGGGGTTCAGAATTTTAAACTGGGAACCGGCCAGCTCTTCGACATAGTCGATAATTGAACCGCTGAGAAACGGCACGGAAACCTCGTCGATCAGGGCCTTAGCGCCATCATATTCAATGGTAATGTCGTCGCTTTCAGGGCCTTCGACCAGATCAAGGTTATACTGGAAACCGGAACAACCGCCGCCATCTACGGCGACACGCAGCAGAACAGGACGGCCCGCTTCTTCGCTCAGGCGATTGATCTGACGGGCGGCGGCGCGGGAAAGGCTGATATCGGTCATGAGGGGAATATAATCTATCAGGGCGCAGGTTTTTAGGGGGGAATCGGCTTATTTTTACATCAATTGCCGCGGTTGCGGTATAGCCGCCTTTCCTGAATGTGTTTTAACCGTCTTCGATCATGCCTCACAACCTCAATGCCTATGCTGAAAACGCGACTGCTTCCAAAGGGCGGCTGTATGAAGAACGCGAAAGCCATACGCGTACGCCTTTCGCGCGCGACCGAGACCGGATAATCCATTCAACGGCTTTTCGTCGCCTTAAAGGCAAGACGCAGGTATTTGTCGCAAACGAAGGTGACTATTTCCGTAACCGTCTGACGCACTCCCTTGAGGTGGCGCAGGTGGCCCGTTCACTGGCCCATAGCCTTAAGGTGGACGAAGACCTGACCGAGACGATTGCTCTGGCGCATGATATGGGCCATCCGCCCTTTGGGCATGCTGGCGAAGATGAATTGCACGAACTGATGAAGCCGTGGGGCGGCTTTGATCATAACGTTCAGGCCTTCCGCATTGTGACCCGCATCGAGCACCGCTATCCGGCCTTTGAGGGACTGAACCTGACATGGGAAACCCTTGAAGGCATCGTCAAGCACAATGGGCCTGTGGTGCGGCGTCTGGATAAGCCGTCATGGAAGGCCATTGCCGATTTTAATGCGGAATGGGACTTACGGCCGGACAGCTATGCGTCGCTTGAGGCGCAGATCGCCGCTATCGCCGACGATATTGCCTATAACAACCATGATATTGATGACGGTCTGCGGGCGGGTTTGTTTGATATCGAAGACCTGCTCGAAGTCCCCCTGATTGGACCATCGCTTAAGGCCGTCAAGGCCGACTGGCCCTTGATGGACAAACGTATGTGGCGCCTTGAGGCCGTGCGCCGCGTCATTGGTGAGATGATCGTCGATGTCTATGACGAAACCCTGCGCCGTATTGCCGAGGACGGCATCGAAACCGCCGAAGATGTGCGGCGTGCCAATCGTCAGATGGTTGCCTTTTCGCCAAACATCCAGAACGGTCTTAAGCCGCTGCGCCAGTTTCTGCATGCGCGGATGTATAAGCACTGGCAGGTCAATCGCTCACGCTCACACGCGCGACGTATCCTCAACCAGTTGTTCGAGCTTTATCGCAGTGAGCCGCAGGTCTTGCCGCCAAACTGGTACGGCCGTTTGCAGGGGCGTGACAATGAAACGGCACGGGCGCGGGTTATCTGCGATTACATTGCCGGTATGACTGACGCCTATGCCATCGAACAGCACCGCAGCCTGTTTTCGATTTAACGGGAAGATTTTTTGGCGATGAACATGGCCGCATCTGCCTCCGCCAGCCAGGCTTCGGCGCTGTGATGGCCTTCAAAAGCCCGAATACCGAAGGAGCCTCCGGTCTTAAGATAAAGCCCGTCAAATGCGAAGGTGCCGAGTTCCAGTTCGGCCGCAAGCTTATAGGCCTTGGCTCGCGCTATTTCGGCATCGGCGTGGCGCAACAGAACGGCAAATTCATCACCGCCGATTCTGCCGACGCTGTCGCCTTCGCGGATATTGGATTTCAGCGTTTCAGCCACATAGATCAGGGCCGCATCACCGGCTGCGTGACCATAGGAATCGTTGATAGACTTAAAGCCGTCCATATCCAGAAATATTAGGGAGGCCTCCTCACCATAACGACGGCAATCCGCCATGGCGCGTGTCATTTCATGCACAAAGGCCCGCCGGTTAAGTGTAGGCGTCAGAACATCCTGTGAGGCGGTCTGTTCGGCAACCTCGATACGTTCACCAAGCATTTGAAGCTCGGCTTTTAGTTCAGCATTTTCACGTAAAAGACTGTCAATCAGAGCGCGGGCAGCAAAGGGCCAAGTTTCGCTTGTACGTGCCTCAGCGGGGACATCCATGATATTGGCGTGTTGACTAAGGTTCATGGGCCGGGTCAGCTTCCGCAAGCGCAGGGTGAACAAAGTAACTCTGGGTGATTCATGAACTGATTCATCTCTGGCGTAACGGATTCTTTTGCAGGCTGATTTAGACTTGCCGTTAAGCCTATATGGCTTTACTACGCCGTCTTTTCGCTTTGTCCACATATAAGGGGTGCGAATCATGGGGTCTCAGACTGGTAAACCAAAGGTCGCCATTATCATGGGCTCACGCTCGGACTGGCCGGTAATGAAAAAGGCCGCTGAGGCGCTCGATAGCCTTCAGGTCGCATATGACGCGCGCGTAGTGTCGGCGCACCGTACCCCTGAGCGTATGGTCGAATTTGCAAAATCTGCCAAGGCTAACGGTTTTGAAGTCATTATCGCCGGAGCGGGCGGCGCTGCGCACCTGCCGGGTATGACGGCCTCTTTGACGCCTCTGCCGGTATTGGGTGTGCCCGTGCCGGTGCGCGATGGCCTGAAAGGCATCGATTCCCTTCTGTCGATCGTTCAGATGCCCGGTGGTGTGCCGGTCGGTACGCTGGCTGTTGGTGAAGCCGGTGCGAAAAACGCAGGCCTTCTGGCGGCGCAGATTCTGGCGCTGAATGACCCTGAACTGATGGTGCGCGTAGAAGCCCTCAGGGCCGCGCAGACCGATAGTGTTCCCGATAGTGTTGAGGATTAAACTTTGACGGCTCCGCTTCCGTTAGGATCAAAAATAGGCATTCTGGGTGATGGTCAGCTGGGGCGCATGTTGTCTCAGGCCGCGTCACGTCTTGGGTTCAATGTTGTGGTCTATGGGCCGGACGCCATGTCACCGGCCGCTAATGTTTCGGCTGTGTCCAAGGTGGCCCGTTACACGGATCAGGAAGCGCTCGACCGGTTCGCAGCCGCCTGTGACGTGATTACGTTTGAATTTGAAAACGTGCCTGTCTCTTCGCTTGAGTATCTGGTGGGGAAGGGGGCGCGGGTTGCGCCCAACGCCCGCGCTCTGGGGATCACGCAGGACCGTATTCTGGAAAAAAGCTTTGCCCGTGAAGCCGGTATCGGCACTGTCGATTTCTATGAGATCAACAGTCTGGCTGATCTTGAGGCGGCCATTGCTGAAAATGGTGTGCCGGCACTGCTGAAAACCCGCCGCGAAGGTTATGACGGTAAGGGACAGGTTTGGATTCGCGATGCCTCGGAAGCTGAGGCCGCGTTCAACAGCTTGAATGGACGCGCCGCGATCCTTGAGGCCAAGGCAGATTTCCAGCGTGAAATTTCCGTTATTGCCGCACGTGGTTATGACGGGGAGGTGCGCGTATATCCTGTGGGTGAAAATCACCATATCAGCGGTATACTCTCGACCACTCTGGCACCGGCTGAGGTATCGGAAGTGCTGAAAACGCGTGCCGAAGATATTGCCCGTCGCGTACTTGAGGGCCTTGATTATGTAGGCGTGCTGGGGGTCGAACTGTTCGTTCTTGAAGGCGACGAATTGATCCTCAACGAAATCGCGCCCCGCGTACACAATACCGGTCACTGGACGCAGGATGGCTGCCTGTGTGATCAGTTTGAACAGCATATCCGTGCCGTAACCGGCTGGCCGCTGGGGGATACGACCGCCCGTTTTCAGGTCGAAATGACCAACCTGCTGGGGCCGGATATTCTGGCGTGGGACGCCTTATCGCGTGAGGCGGATTCGCGGCTCTATATCTACGGCAAGGACGAGCCGCGGGCAGGGCGCAAGATGGGTCACATCAACCGCATCAAAGCTAAGCTGTAAAATACGGATATAACCGACCAATAAAAAACCCTCCGGCAGAACCGGAGGGTTTTTTATTGGGTAATCTTAGTGCCAATCAGGAGAAGCGCTTGCCAATCTGGCTGATAGCGGCATCCACCTGCGTGTCGCCCTTCAGAGAGGCAGCACGCTTGGTCAGGACTTCTTCGGCAATCTGGCTGGCCAGATCAGCCGCAGCGGCCTTAACGTCAGAAGCAGCGCGGGCTTCAGCCTGAGCAATCTTGGCCTCGGCCTGAGCCTGACGACGCTTGATAGATTCCTCAAGGTTGACGCGGGCTTCTTCAGCCAGACGCTTGGCTTCTTCTTCAGCAAAAGCCACCAGTTCCTTGGCCTTTTGTTCGGCCTCAAGACGCTGGGCCTTGATGCTGTTCAGAAGGGTTTGGGCTTCCTGACGAATGCGAACCGCTTCATCAAGCTCAGCACGTACCGCGTCACCGCTGGCCCCAAGGGACTTCCACAGGTTTTGCGGAACCTTCAGAACAAACAGTAGGGCGAAAAACGACAGAATGCCGATGCGTACCCAGGTTTCGGGATTTTCAAACATCGGTGTCTCCTACGCTTTTTTCACGGCTGAAGACAGGGCAGCCTTGGTAGGGGCCTTGCCGGTCAGCTTTTCAACCAGTGCCGAAGCGGTGTCCGTGGCAATCTCGGCCACATGCGACAGGGCTTCGTCACGCGCCGTACGGATACGGGCTTCGGATTCTGCCAGAACCGCGTTCAGGCGGGCATCTTCGGCAGCCTGAGCGGCAGCCAGTTCAGCCGCAGCCTTTGACTTGGCATCCGACGCCAGCTTGCGCGCAGCGGCCTGAGCCTGAGCGGTTTCAGCTGCCGCAGCCTTGGCCTGAGCCTCGGCTTCGTCGCGGATGGCGCGGGCATTGGTGAGATCTTCGGCAATGGTTGAACCACGGTTGTCGATGACCTTACGCAGGCGCGGCGCATAAATCTTGGCAATCAGGAAGAACAGAATACCGAAAAGAATGACCAGCCATATCATCTGACCAGCCCAGTGTTCCGTCTGGAACTGAGGCAGGCCGCCCGATGCGTGTGCATCGCCGTGGCCGTGGACTTCTTCGGTGTGGGCTGTCACGGCGTGACTGTCCGCATGAACCGCATCATGAGCCGCTTCAGCCGAAGCCGGTGCGGTAACAATTGGCTCAAGCGTAGCGACCGTAGTCACCGGTGCCTCAGAACTTGAGGTAACGCTCATGGATTGATCCTTTATGATCCGCAAAAACAGATTTTGCGAAGTCAGGGTCTGTAACAAACGGGCGGATCAGACTGATATTTCAAGCCTGATCCGCCGTTAAATTCAGGCAAAAAGGCTGAATTAGCCGTTCAGGATCATGATGGCGATAACGAACGCCAGAATGCCCAGAGCTTCGGTCAGCGCCATGCCGATGAACAGGTTGACCTGTTGCGACTTGGCAGCCGAAGGGTTGCGCATTGCGCCTTGGAAGAAGTTGCCGAACAGGATGCCGAGACCGACGCCAGCGCCGATCATACCGAGCATGGCCAGACCAGCACCGATGAACTTGTAAGCCGTGAGATCCATTTTAAACTCCAGAAGTAGGGATCAGAAAGACAGTATTCAGTTAATTAGTGGTCGTGAAGATTGACCACGTCATTGAGGTAAACGCACGTCAGAACCGCGAACACGAAGGCTTGCAGATAGGCCACAAGGAATTCGAGCGCCGTCAGGGCTACGACCGCAGCCAGTGATATGAAGCCGCCCAGATAACCCAGAACGCCTGCAGAAGCCAGTGCTACGATAAAGCCCGCAAACACCTTCATGACTACGTGACCGCCGACCATGTTACCGAACAAACGCAGTGTCAGGGTAATAGGACGCATCAGGAAGGAGATGATTTCGATCGGGATAAGGATCGGCAGGATCGGCCAGGGCACGCCCGACGGGCAGAACAGCTTGAAGAAGCCCAGACCGTTACGCAGAACACCCACCACAATAACCGTACCAATGGTCAGAAGTGCCAGCGTAAGCGTAACCGCCAACTGAGACGTTGCGGTGAAATAGGTGGTCATACCCACAAGGTTACAGCTCAGGATGAACAGGAACAGGGTAAAGACAAACGGGAAGAAGGCGCGACCGTCATGGCCGATGATGGAGTCCGTCAGATCATCCACCAGCTTGAACAGGCCCTCGGCCATAACCTGACCGCGACCGGGAATAATGGCTGCGCGCGAGGTTGAAAAAGCGAAGAACAGGACGACCGCCCCAACGGCGAACATCATAGCCAGAACCGAGTTGGTAATCGACAGGTCAACAGGGATACCCGCAACTTCAAACGCCGGAAGTTCCACGACTTTCTGGATCTGGAACTGGTGCAACGGATCGGCCATAAGCCCTCAACCTCATATATGTTTAAGCACTGACAGCCGCACAGGGCGCGGCCCTTAATCTTTTTTCGAATCCTGACGGCTGCGGCCATTGGCGCTTTTGGCAACCAGATAGACCCCGATAATCATCCCGCCGATGGTTCCGGCAATCACACCGAACGGGCCGGTGTTCAGATAGGTATCGCTCAGCCAGCCAAGCCCCAGACCGACAAATATCCCGCCGAGAAGTTCGCCCAGAGCCTGATAGCCCTTACCGGCGCCCATTTCGTTTTCAGCATGAGAAGACGTCTTCGCGGATTTTCGGGCCTCGATGGCCTTAAGCTTCCGGTCAATGTCTTCAAGTTGCTCCAGTTCAGAGCCTTGCTGATCGGGATCGTGTGTCATGTTCAGAACTTTGCAGGTGGATGAACGGTTTGATGCGCCACCCAGCTTCGAACGGCGCGGAACCTAATCGTAGTGCGTTAAAAGGTCAAGCAACGCAATGACAGAAAGTTGATCATTTTGAATAGTAAAACGCGATCAGACTACCCATATTGGCGTTTCTATTCGCTGATCAGGGCTTCGGCCTGAGATAAATCAACGCTGACCAACTGAGACACGCCGCGTTCAGCCATGGTAACACCGAACAAACGATCCATCCGCGCCATGGTTACGGGGTTATGCGTAATGGCAATAAAGCGGGTATTGGTGCGGGTTCGCATTTCCGCCAGCAGACGACAATAACGATCGACATTGGCATCATCCAATGGAGCGTCAACCTCATCCAGCACGCAAACTGGGGCTGGATTAGCCAGAAATACCCCGAAAATCAGGGCTGTGGCCGTCAGGGCCTGCTCGCCGCCGGACATCAGGCTCATGGTCGAGAGGCGTTTCCCGGGCGGGCAGGCATAGATTTCAAGTCCGGCCTCAAGCGGATCATCTGATTCGACCAGCCTTAGCTCCGCCGATCCGCCACCGAATAGCGCCACAAACAGGGTCTTGAAATGCGCATTGATGACCTCAAACGCCGCCAGAAGCCGCTCGCGGCCTTCGGAATTGAGTTCATCAATCCCATCCCTGAGTTTGGATATGGCGGTTGTCAGGTCAACACGTTCGCGACTGATGTTTTCGAGGCGCTCCTGATATTCGGTGGCTTCGTCATCGGCCCTCAGGTTCACAGCCCCCAACTGATCGCGCTCGCGCTCAAGTCCGGACAGAAGTGATTCGGCACCGGCGGCGTCCGAAGGTGTGGCTATGGCTTCTTCGCGCAGGATTTTGCCCAGTGCGTCGGGGGTGTCGCCAGTCTGATCGGCAATCAGGGTCTGAATGTCGTCTTTTTTAGCCGTAGCGGCCTCAAGGCGGGCCAGAGCCGTGGCGCGATGTTCGCGTGCCTGTGACGCAGCCTGTTCCGCCGCTTTTTCAGCCTGATCGGCGTCGCGTCTGGCGGTTTCAGCAGTGCTTAGCGCTTCACGGGCGGCATTGAGGCGGGTTTCGGCCTGATGCAGCGAATCGACCAGTTGCAGGCGGCGCGTTTCAAACCCTTCGGGTGCAGCTTCGGCTTTTTGCAGAGCGGTTGTTGTTTCTTCCTGTTCAGCCACCAGACGGGCGACCCGTGCGCCGGAATCTCCATGACGACGTGTCCAGTCGTTCAGGTCGCGGCTGAGGTTACGTTCGCGGCCCTCGCGTGCATTGCGATTGCGATTGTCTTCATCCAATTGGGAGCGGGCAGTTAAGACCGCCTGACGTTTTTCCTGTGCCTGCTGACGGGCAAGCACCAGCGTGTCATTCAGTTCCGACAAATTTTCCGGCGTTGATTGATTATCGGCAAGGGTTTCATAGGCCGTTTTGGCATCACGCAGATCGTCCCCAAGACGTTTAAGCGTATTCTCAAGACCTTCGAGACGTACTTCGTGCTGAGCTTTTGCGCGCTGCTTTTCCTCAAGCTGAGTATTTTTAAGCCGCAGATCGCGTTCGCGTTCGGGTAGGCTTTGGCGGGCCTGACGCAGGCTGTCCTCAAACTGTTTTAATTGCGAAACCGCGTCCGATAACCGCGCCTGTGCCTCCGTAAGCCGCGGCTTAAGGGCGTCAATGTCGTTTTCCAGTTCCTCGAAACGCGTCCGTTGCGACAGGCGTACGGCCGCCGGTTTGGGGGCCTTGGCACGAACAATCATGCCGTCCCAGCGCCACAGGTCCCCTTCGATGGACACAAGTCGTGCCCCGACCGGAAGACGGCTTTGCAGGGCATCGCCCTGAGCCTGATCAACAATGCCGATAGCCTGTAAGCGCAGGCTGAGGGCAGGCGGGGCCTTGATGACTTCGGATAGAGGCCTGACGCCCAGCGCCTTAAGATCGGTCGGCATGGTTTCCGAGGCGAAGTCTTCGCTCCAGAAAGCCAGTGCATCCTGTGCGCCGCGTTTGGAAAGGTTCAGATTGAGGTCGTCCCCAAGGGCTGCCGCCAGCGCCAGTTCATAGCCTTTGTCTGCGCGCACAGCATCCAGAACCGGTTTGCCTGCCTTATGATTATTGGCATTGAGTATCTGCGCCAGACCACGGGATTCTGCCGTTAGGCGCCCCAAACGGTCTTCTGTGTCACGAACAGTTTTGCGCGCCTGCGCCTCAGCGTTCACATAGGTAATGCGTTCATTTTCCAGTGCGTCCGCCTGCGCGCGCGCCGTATCAAGCGCGGCCTGCGCGGCGGTAACAGCCTCGGTCAGAATTTGCAGGGCGCTATGGTCGAAAACGCCCAAAGCCTGTTTGTCGCGCTCAGCCTGATTAGACTGTGCCAGCAGGCGTTCAAATCGCGTTTGCGCCTCTTTGAGACGCGTGCTTTCAAGGCGTTGACGCTCGGTCAGGGCCGCCAGTTCAGCCGCCAGTTCCTCGATGCGCTGATCGGCTTCGACGCGTTCACCTTCGGCAATCAGTACAGCGGCCTTAAGTTCCGGCTCACGCGATGGGGCGTCCTTTATTTCTTCGCGCACCCGCTCAAGCATATCCGTCAGACGTGCGATCTGGTTCTTTCCGTCATCGGCCAGTTCCAGTTCACGGGCATGATCGGCCTGCTGGCGGCGCAGGTCAGTCTTGAGGCGTTCAATCTCGTTGCTCGCCTGCTGGGTCTCAAGATCGAGACGTTCTTTTTCAATGTTCAGACGATGATTGATCGTAGCGGCGACGGCTTCTTCTTCGCGCAGAGGGGCAATGGCCTCGGCGGCTTTGAGCGCCAGAACCTGCGCCTGAGCAGAGGCCCTGGTGGTTTCCTCGACGTGCAAAGAACAGGTTTGCATGTCGGTATTGGCGTTTTGGAAAGCGCTCAGGGCCTCAAGCCATTTGGCATGCCATATGGCCTTTTGCAGAGACCGGATCTCCGCTGATATTTTCTTGTACTTATCGGCCTGCCGCGCTTCGCGTTTCAGGCGCGACAGCGCATTATCCAGTTCGCGCGATATGTCATCCAGCCGCGACATATTCGATTCTGCGGCCCTGAGGCGTAACTCGGCTTCGTGGCGACGGGTATGCAGACCCGATACACCAGCCGCTTCTTCGAGGACGCGACGGCGATTTTGCGGTCTGGCGGCAATCAGTTCCGAAATCTGGCCCTGACGCACCAGTGCCGGTGAGTTGGCGCCGGTCGAGGCATCGGCAAACAAAAGCTGGACGTCGCGGGCGCGAACCTCTTTACCGTTGATGCGATAGGTTGACCCCTGACCGCGATCAATGCGCCGGGCGATATCCAGCATCGGCTGATCGGTAAAGGGCTGAGGCGCTTTGCGTGCGCTGTTGTCGATGGTTAGGGTGACTTCGGCATGGTTACGCGAGGGGCGCTTATCTGAGCCGGCAAAGATCACATCATCCATGCCTGCGCCGCGCATGGCCTTTGCTGAGGTGGCCCCCATGATCCAGCGCAGGGCCTCAAGCAGGTTCGATTTGCCGCACCCGTTTGGCCCGACAATGCCTGTCAGGCCGGGTTCAATGCGAAACTCGGTGGCATCAACAAAGGACTTAAAGCCGGAAAGTTTCAGCCGTTGAAACTGCAAACCGCACCTGATGCTTATCGGGCTTTTTGAGCCGCAACTATGGCGGCTTCAACGTCTTTCAAAGCGTGACCGCTGACGCGTTTGCCGTTGACGAAAAAGGTAGGTGTACCCTTTACATCATCAGCTTCCATACGGTTTTGCATCCGGTTTGAAATGGACTCCAGCAGGGCGTCGTTTTTAAGGCACGCATCATATTCAGCCGTAGACAGTCCTGCCTTTTTCGCCAGAGCCGTCAGGGTTGGCTGGGCGTCGCCTGACTCCATCACCTTATCGTAGCTGGCAAAAAAGCCGTCTATAACGGTGAAGTAGGCCTTTTCACCACCGGTGCCAAAGATGGTTTTCTTATTGGCAGCACAGTGCCCCACAAGATAAACGCCAAAGGCAATAGGGGCCGGAGCGGTGGCGACTTCGCGGAAAACATATCTGACCTGACCGGTGCGGATATATTTCTTCTCAACGGTGGGCAGGCCGGTCTTATGCCAGTTGGCACAGTGACTACAGGTGACCGAGCCATATTCAATAAGGGTTACAGGTGCCTTGGTTGACCCTTTGGACGGTGAAATCAGCACAGGCTTGGTATCCGCCAAAGCCTGAAAACCGACAACGCCCATCACGCCAAGAGAGGCAGCTCCGGCCAAAGATAACCACAGGCGACGATTGAGCCGGAGTGCCTTGGTCATGATTATTTCGCCTGAGCCAGAGCGGAGTCAAGTGCTGCGCCTAAGGCATCCGCATCTGCAATATTACCGTCGAACTTCTTGTCGTTGATGAAGAACGAAGGCGTACCCTGAATGTCATAGGTTTTGACGTAGGTTTCCATATTGGTCTTGATGCGGTTGATGCCGGCTTCGTCGGTTACGCATTTGTTGAACTGATCTTCAGACAGGCCCGCAGACGAGGCGATGCGCAAAAGCACGCCCTTTGAATCGCCCGAGGTGAAGATTTCGTTCTGGGAACGCATCACGGCGTCAATAACCTGGAAATACTTGTCCTTACCGGCGCAACGCGCAATCAGCACGCCTGCGGCAGAGACGTCAGCCGGCCCTGTAAGGAATTCACGGTATACATAACGTACCTTACCGGTATCGATGTACTTTTCCTTGATGGTCGGGAAAACCTTTTCGTTGAAGGTCGCGCAATGCACGCAGGTAACAGAGGCGTACTCAATCAGGGTGACCTTGGCGTCCGCAGGCCCCATGCTCATGTCGTCCGCACTGATATTGGCGGCCTTGTCACCACAGGCGGCTAAACCGACAGCTCCCATTAGGAAGGTCGTTGCCAGCGCAGTTCTAACAAGGGTTTTGCGTGTCAGGGTCATTTGGGCCTCTTGCATGATGGCGGAATCCTTAGTTCTCTTTTCCTAGTGCCATATAAGGGCGTTTGGCAAGCCTATACAGGTTATGTACGGCGGTTTCAGGGCTTCTGTTTTTGCAATACAGCGCGACCGAGTTTTAACAGTTCGCGTTTCAGTTTTTCGTCACTGACATCATTCAGGCTTTGCTGAAGTTTCAGGTCTTCGACAGCAGAGAGCGGTTTCACAGGTTGTGCGGCTGTGGTGGTACGAGCTTTGGTGACGGGGCCTTGGATGATGCGAAGGCGTCCAATGGTGCCAGCGCCCAAAAACAGGTTCACACGGTCGATAATTGGCTGGCTCTGGTGCTGGATGGCGGCGGCATAGGCCCCTTCGACCCTGAGTTCCAGTGTGCCGATCTTGCCTTTGATGACCTTGGCCGGTTCACTGAGGCGGGCCACAGTCTCACCTACGATTTCCGGCCAGCGGCTTTTGAGACGCCCCGCACCGGTATCGTAAGATTCAAATCGGTCATTGAGCGATTTCAAAAGCGGAGCTATCTGTCGGTTGACCGGTGGCGGCGCCTTAGGTGCCCGACGGGTGCGGACCGTGCGTAATATGTGCACAGCTTCTTCAATGGACGGCAGATCGCGTTTCATGGATATGACTATAGCGGCTTCAGCGGATAATGTCGCGTATTTCCGTCAGCGTCTTTTGGCGTGGTATGACGAACATGCGCGGGTTTTGCCCTGGCGTAGTGGGCCAGAAAACCGAAATAAATCTGATTCTTACAGGGTTTGGTTATCTGAAGTCATGTTGCAGCAGACAACCGTTCCTCATGCGGCACCTTATTTTGATAAGTTCACAAAACTCTGGCCGACGGTAAAGGCTCTGGCGGCGGCAGACGATGCGCAGGTGATGGCGGAATGGGCCGGTCTTGGCTATTATTCGAGGGCCAGAAACCTGCTGAAATGTGCGCGGATGGTGGTTCAGGACTATGAAGGTCACTTCCCAAAAGATGAAAACAAGCTTTTGAAATTGCCGGGTTTTGGCCCTTATACGGCAGCGGCGGTGATGGCGTTTGCCTTTGAGGAAGCCGCCAATGTCGTCGATGGCAATGTCGAGCGCATAATGAGCCGGTTCTATGCGGTTAAGGCACCGTTTCCGGCTTCCAGGCCTGAGTTGCGGCGTCTGGCAGGGCTTTGGGTCAGGCCGGAACGGGCCAGAGACTGGCCGCAGGCATTGATGGATCTGGCCAGCAAGATTTGCCGTCCAAAATCGCCGGTGTGTGGGGAATGTCCTTTAAATTCAGGCTGTCAGGCCTATGCCGAAGGACAGGCAGATGCCTATCCGGTCAGGGAAGCGAAGGTGCCAAAACCGGTTCGTTACGGTGTGGTGTTCCTGATTACATCGGACGAAGGGGTTGTGGTTGAGCGGCGTCCTGACAAGGGGTTGCTCGGGGGTATGCTGGGTTTGCCGCATCTGGAGTGGCGGGCGGAGCCGTGGGGAAATTCGGAAATTCCGGCAAAAAACGGCGAAATATGTACGGGAAATTACACCCACGTTTTCACCCACTTTACATTGAAGCAACAGGTATGGTTCCGGCACTTATCCTCGGCGGAAATGGCGGAATATTTGCGTCAGCATAATAATTATCAACTATTGACCTGGGCGCAGAAAAAAGCCCTGCCGACGGTGTTCGGCAAGGCTTTGAAGATCAGTCATTCAGATTGTAATTAAGCGCCCTTATTTGTGCCATTTCCCGGCAGGCTGCATTTTTCAGGGACATTAGGGTTGGTTGCCGCTACGTGGCAGGGCACCAGCGGATTGATTGCGCTACGGGCCTTGTTGACGACGCCGATAAAGCCGCGTTTGTCGGCGCAGGCAATTTCCAGAACTACCTGACCGGCATTTTCAAAGCCGTAACGTGTATCGGTGACGGTGCAGCCTTTGCCTGCATTGGTATTACCGGCAAGTTTCTGCAGATGCTGGTTCAGGTCGGCCTTGCTGACAAAGCTGCATTCCATTTTGGCAAGGGCCGCCGAGAAGCAATCAAGCTGCTCGAAGTTTGAGGCCCCTGCGGCGGGGATGAAGGCAATCAGGCCGTGAGGTGCTTCTGGGCATTTGAACTCAGCAACTTCGCGGTTGGTTTCACGATCGACGCCGATTTTACGCGCATCTGTGAAGGTACAGGCAACGCCTGCCTTTGAAAGGGCTGAGGTATAGGTGGCTTGTGATTTGGCCAGATCAGCTTCGTTCTTTGCCTTGGCCGCGCTGGCGAGGGCTTCGGTGTCGGTAAACTGACAGCCGCCAATGGAGGCTGCCTTATCGCAGCCGAACATATCGGCATATTCACCCGATGCCTTGGTGGCCAGTATGAAGCCAGCCTTGTCCTGACAGCCAATTTCATAAAATTCGGCCGTGTCATTGGCACCAACAAAGCGACCATTTGAGATGGTGCAGTCAGGCGCCTTTGATTTCAGAAGCGAGCGGAAGATAAGTGCGGATTGTTCAGCCGTTGTCAGTTCGCACTTGAGGGACGTATTGGCGACCTTAAGGCAATTATGGAAGCCCGTGACCTGATCCGGTGCTGTGGCTCTTGGCATTTGAAGAATGCCGCCGGCGGCGTTTTTACAGGCAACTTCGATATTATCTTTTTGTGTAGTTGCGTCATAGCTGATCCAGCGCCCGCCGCCGAGTGAGCAGCCCGGAATCTTGCTTTTGGCAGCATCCGACAGCCAGTAGTGCGGCGTGCGATTCGCACGTATTTTACAGGCAGGCTGTGCGCTATTTTGTTTGTTAACTGCTGCGGCCTCAAGGCAGGAGATCGGATCTCCGACAGGGGCTTTTTTGTAGCTGTCGATCAGGTAACCGGTCAGGTCTTTACAGGCGACCTCATAGGTATCGACGACGATTTTTTGGCCATCACGTGTGATCTGTCCCTGACCGTGGGTAGCAACATCCACGATTTCGCAATTAAGGCCTGCCTTGGTGGTTAGTGCCGTAACATCTTTGGTCAGTTGTGCTTTTTCAGCTTCGCGTGCGCGTTCAGTTGACTGTGCTCTGGTTTGCGCATTGGCGTGAGCGGCCAGGGCGGCGCTCAGGCATACGACCAGACCCAACGCTCTGATAAGGCGTTTCTGCATTATTGGTAATCTCCCCGTTTTCATAAGACGCATTTTTGTTGCCTGAATAGATGCTCATAAATGAGCGAAATCAAGCAAAAATGATGAACGGGGAGTTGTTTTGATCAATTAATATTGATGTGGTCTATGAGGCGCTTTCTGAGGCGGCTTTGGTTTCAGTGGCAAACTGACAGCCGCCGGCACTGGCGGCCTTATCGCAGCTCAGGACGGTAACAAACTGTCCGGAGGCTGTGGTGGCCAGAATGAAGGGTTGTGCGTCTTCGCAGCCTATTTCGTAAAACTCAGCGGTACTGTTGGCGCCGATAAAGCGGCCGTTATTGATTGTGCAGGCAGGCAGTTCGGTCTTGAATAAAGCGCTGAAGGTTCTGGCGGCCTGTGCGGCGTCGGTGTTTTGGCACCGGCTTTCGCTTTCCAGAAGTTTGAGGCAGGAAATCAGACTGACCTGGTTATCTGTTGTGTCGCGGCGCGAAGGGAAGGACAGGACGCCCCCCAGACCATTCGCGCAACTTACTTCGATAATGCTGGTGTCCTTACCAAATCCGTTGATCCACAAAGCGTCAACAGCGCCGCAGTCGGGCAGCTTGGCATTGGCACGCTCACTGATCCAATCAGGGGAATAACGGTTGGCGAGAATGCGACAGGCGTAGGAATTGTCATTTTCGGCCCTGAGTTCCCAGCTTATGTGGCAGGGAACGGCTTCGGAGAGCTTGGAGCCTTTGGCCAGCAGCAGGTAGCCAAGTGTATTCTGACAGGCGACTTCGTAAATTTGACCGGACAGGGCCTTGCCGTTACGAATGACGCTGTCTTTTGGTCTGTGTGCGACATCAATGACTTCGCAGTTTGCATCAGCCTGTGTCACAAGCTTTTGGGCTGGTACCAGAAGAGACTTGTTGGATGTGGGCGGGCGGATAAAGGTTGTACGACCTGAGGAATCTGTTCTGGTGCCCGTAATAGGCCGTGTGGTGGTGTTTCCGGGCCGAGTGTAAGTTGACATGGGGTTGCGCGATTCGGTCTGCGCATATGCGTCCGATGGGGCCAGTCCCGCCACAGGATTAAATGACAACAGCAGGGCTATGACGGCGAAGCCAAAGGTGCGGTTGCGAAAACGGAATCGGATCATAAATTTCCCCCTTAGGTATATGCCGGACTTTGAGCATTACCTAAGGGGGAAATCAAGTATCAGTTCATGTCGGCGCGGATGCGTGAGCGCAGGTCATCAATGGGTTTCAGGCCAGCGTCGGATTTGAAGCGCCAGTAGGTCCAGCCGTTGCAGGCGGGAGCCTGTTCGAGCATTGCCCCAAGCTTGTGGATCGAACCGCTCAGTTCGCCATGTACCAGCGAACCGTCAGCGCGGACGCGGGCGGTTTTCTGACCCTTTGGGCAATAGAGTGTGTCGCCCGGTTGCAGGAGGCCCGCTTCGACCAGCGCACCGAACGGGACGCGGGGCTCGGCTTTTTTCGATCCCATGACCTTAAGGTCGGATTCGTTGGCGCGGACGACTTTCGAGATACGCTCAAGAGCGGCCTTGGCGTAGGTTTTGTCGCGCTCAATGCCGATGAAATGGCGGCCCAGACGCTTGGCGGCGGCGCCAGTGGTGCCGGTTCCGAAGAAAGGATCAAGCACGACATAGCCCGGTTTGGTGCTCGCCAGCAGGACGCGATAGAGCAGGGCTTCAGGCTTTTGGGTCGGATGTACCTTGTCGCCATTATCGTCCTTGAGGCGCTCATCACCGGTGCACAGCGGAATCGTCCAGTCCGAGCGCATCTGGGTGTCTTCGTTGAAGGCCTTAAGGGCATCGTAGTTGAAGGTGTAGCGCTTCTGGCCCTTGCCCTTGGTGGCCCAGATCAGGGTTTCGTGGGCATTGGTAAAGCGGGTGCCCTTGAAATTGGGCATAGGGTTGGATTTGCGCCAGATGACATCGTTCATCACCCAGAAACCGAGATCCTGAATGGCGACGCCGAGACGGAAAATATTGTGGTAGGATCCGATAACCCAGATGGCACCATCGTCCTTAAGGACGCGCTGACATTCCTTGAGCCATTCGCGGGTGAATTTGTCATAGGCTTCGAATGAGGCAAACTGATCCCATTCGTCGTCAACGGCATCGACCTTAGAGTTATCCGGACGAAGCAAATCACCGCCGAGTTGCAGATTATAGGGCGGGTCAGCGAAAACCAGATCAACTGATTTGTCGGGCAGGGTTTTCAGCTTTTCGACACATTCGCCGATCAGAATCGTATCAAGTTCGAGCGCTGTTGAGGCGGCGACAGACTTGGTGGAAACGTGACGGGTCATGGTCGATCCTTAGGGAAACGGGTGAGCCTTGGTGACAAGGTGCTGAATCCTAAGGATAGAATCTTTTTATCTTAACAAAAGGTAAAAACTTGACTCGGTGCGAATCGGTTGATGCATTTTAATCGGGGTGAGTCGAAAAAGATTCACTTTTGGATTCGTTTTGTTCCGCTTTAGTGGGCGTTTCGCACAGTCGCCCATGACAGGCGGTGGATAGGGGACGGGCCGTGCAGGCGGATGGCCTCTATGTGTTTAGCGGCCTGATAGCCCTTGTGCTTTTTGAAGCCGTAGGCCGGATAAAGCGCATCCATGTCGATCATGATGCGGTCGCGGGCGGTCTTCGCCAGAATGGAGGCGGCGGCAATCGAGAGGGATTTGTCGTCGCCCTTGACGATGGCGTGGGCCGGAATGGACAGCGGCGGGCATTTGTTGCCGTCAATCAAGGCGTGGGCAGGCTTAAACGACAGGGCTTCGACCGCGCGTGCCATGCCGGACATAGTGGCGGCAAAGATATTCATCCGGTCAATATCCGCCGGTGAAATCTCGATCACTGACCATGCCAGAGCGCTTTGTTTGATGAGTGGCTCAAGGATAAAGCGCTGTTTTTCAGTCAGTTTTTTGGAATCGCTGATGCCTGCGGGCAGGTTATCGGGATCAAGGATAACCGCAGCGACACACAGGGGGCCAGCGCAGGGGCCGCGACCGGCCTCATCGACGCCACACACAGGGCCGATCAGGTTCTGTTCAAAGCTGAAATCAGGCATGGGTTCGGCTTAGCCGATTCAGGTCGGTGTGTCAGCTTCGGATGATGGTGTAACTGTCATATCGGGCGCTTTTGGATCGGCGCCGTATTTGTTGGGGCCTTTAGTCCCTTCCAGAACGGTAAAAATAAATACGACCAGACCGGCAATAATAGTCGGTAGCCATATCAACGCAACGGCCTGGCCTACAATCGAGAAAATAGCCGCTTCAGACGGAGACGTTGAATTCAACGCATCAATTATTCGGTTGAGGTTCAGTATCAGGAAAAGGGTAAGGCCTGCTATAAATACGCCCGTGGGCATGACCAGCCACCAGCCTGTGCGGTTAGTGTCGTGTAGTCGCCGCACAGAGACCGCCAGATTGGGAATTAAAAATACTATTGATATCAGACTGACCATATTGGAAAGAACAGCAAGTCCGGACAGGTCTACAGCATCGGGCAGCGTATTTGATGTAGCATCGAAAGCTGTGAAGCTTGAGAGCATCATCGACATCAGAATGGTCTGAACAACCGTAAACACTACAAACTGAAAGAGCATAAATAACCAGTATTCGGATCTGCGGGCGCGACCGTGGAAATCCGCGTATTTACGCAGTGGTTGGAACATAAGTTGTAATGACATCAGTTTCCCCTCCCGGATGATCAAGTAGGGGTAAATGAGGCGGTCTGGTGACGCAAGGAGATTCTTAATCGCCCTCCAAGCTTCACATCAGTTATGGCAGATGAGGCGTCAGAAGATATATTCGTTGCTGGTGACGCCGCGTTGTTTGGGATCATCGCCGAATTTATTGACCTGAGGCTGACCGTCCTGAATGTGGAAGATAAATGTCACCAGACTGGCGGCCCATGTTGGCAGAACCACCCACATAAGCAGCGGTGTGCCCAATGTATTAAAGAAGGCCATCAGGGCCGCAGGGTCGCCGGATTCAAGAGCCGTTGGGTCAAGATCGGCCATCTGCTCGGCAAGGTTCGGATGCGCAATGAAAAAGACAATGAGGCTGACTACATAAACGACCGGATAGAACAGAATCCACCAACCGGTGCGGCCGGTATCGTGAAAACGACGCACCCCTACGGCCAGAGAGGGGATAATAAGACCAATAGAGATGATCAAGCCAAAAGCAGCGGCTATGCCTGCGGTAGCACCGCCGGCAGCCTGAAACAGATTCAGCACGACGCTGATGGCGACCTGAAGGGCAAAAAACAGCCAGTATTCCGACCGCCGCGCCCGCCCGTTGAAATCGGCGTATTTCTTAAGCGGCTGAATGGCAAGGCTCAGGTCAGTCATGGGAATCCTCAATGGTATCGTTGGTACGACCATACAGAGAGGCCGCAATATTTACAAACGAAACCCTTGGGGTATCTCAGTTTGCGGGGGCGGGCAGGGTTGCCTTGACCCAGTCGGGTATGGTCAGGTTCAGTGCCTGTCCGTCGCAGGTCAGTTCGCCGTCCATTCGGTCAAGGCGCATCAGGGCCAGTGAGTGGCCATTGGCCGAGGCAAGTATCTCACCGGCGCGGCGCTCCCCAAGCAGAACTTCACTGCCGAAGGCAAAGGCCGGATGGTCATGGGTCAGGGGCAGGAGGCGGTTTTTGATTGTGCCGCGGCGCTTCATGCGCGAGGTGGTTTCCTGCCCGACAAAGCAGCCTTTTTTGAAATCTATGGCCCCAAGCGCATCAAGATTAATGTCGATCGGATAGAGATATTCCTTGGGGAAGTCTGCCAGCGGATCGGCCAGATTGTATTTCAGGCGATAGTCCGCATAGGCTTCATCAGGGGCATCGGGCGTATAATTGCCGTATCCGCGATAAAGGTCATCACGACCAATGATGCTGGCGCGCGGATCGGGGAACAGTCCGTCAGCCTGACCGACACCGGCATAAACCCTGAGGTCGGATTTCGACAGTTTGATCTTTGCCCGCAGCTTATACAGGTTCAGCCGGTTGAACAGTTCATCGCGTAAGGATTCGGGCACCTCGATCCAGACTTCTTCTGCGTTCAGGGGGTGCAGGAAGAAGTCGCAAATCAGCTTGCCCTGAGGGTTTAAAAAAGCACCGTAATACAGTTGCTTATGTGTTTCGGCTAAGACAGATTCGAGGATGGCCTCGGTGTTCAGGCTGGTCTGGCCGTTAAGAAAGACAGCCCAGTCAGGGCCGGTAAAGCCGATAAGGGCGCGATGGGGCAGGGAAATAAGGGACATGAGGCAATCGTACGGCGTTAGGGCATAGGTGAATATATATAAGATGAGGGTGTTTTTTCAGACGGCAAGTCGGATTATCGTTTTTAAGCCAATCATATGGGTATATGTAAGCGCACATCTGATGCTGAGAGAAATGCCATGCCCGCGACATATGATCTGATTATTAAAAATGCCGACATTATCAATCACGCCGGACGGGGGGCGGGTGATATTGGTATCCGTGACGGAAAGTTTGCCGCCTTTGGCGATCTGTCGCAGGCTTCGGCGGCCGAGGTGTTTGACGCGACGGGGCTTCTGGCCATGCCGGGCGTCATTGATACGCAGGTTCACTTCCGTGAGCCGGGTCTTGAGTGGAAAGAAGATCTGGAGACCGGATCGCA
>JASGFL010000042.1:0-27790 GCA_047605545.1 Asticcacaulis sp.
GAGCTTTTGTTTTGCAAGTAAATATCTTGCGGCCTGACTGCGGCGGCCTGTCGGTGCGAGATAAATATTGGCGGTGTGTTTAATTCACCGAAGCCTAGCAACCGGATGCTGATCGGATAAGTGCTTAAATGGCGATAAGACTAATAAGTATTGCTAATAAATAAGCCCCGGTAACAGGCCCGTTTAGGGGGGCATTACCGAGGCTCAAATAGTGTGAAATCTGTAGCCCTTAAGGCGGGCCTGTTAGCCTATGTTGTTTAAGGCCCCAGTCTGATTGACCGCATTTTTGGTCGCACCGATCAGGCACAGGCGCGCCAGATAGAGATCAAGCACAATCAGTGCAATCAGCAGCGGATACAGTGCCGGGCCGGTAATAAAGCTGATCAGCGGACCGCTACCGAAAGAGCGGATAAAGGCCGGAAGCCACCCCGGATGCAGCAGGTTAAGCGCCATAAGTATGACCAGAATGACCGCCGTGCCGGTAAACAGAAAGGCACCGATCAGGCCAAGGCTTGAGGTCACACTGCGTGAGGTCTGGGTCAGAAGCGCCTTGGTCATGGCCACATTGCCTTTGGAATCCAGCGCCTGTGACAGGCGATAGTCCTCAAGGAACGGACGGGCATAGGATTCGGCCTTACCAAACCCCTGAAGGGCGGCAATGGCGCTTTGTCCGGCCTCTACCTTTTCCTCAAGATGGGCGCGCGCTTCGTTGACTATGTCGGCGCGCTCATCGGCGGGCAGGGGATGCAGGACGTCCTCAAGATATCTCAGCCAGAGGTCTATATCGGTTTGTTCGGTCATTTCCCCTCCTGCTTCAAAAAGGCGTTGAGACGTTCACTCATTTCAAGCCAGATATCGCTTTGTACCTTAAGTTCACTCAGGCCTTCGGGCGTCAGATGGTAATATTTGCGCGGGTGGCTGGCCTCGGCCTCGTGCCGCCACTCAGCCTTGATCAGGCCTGCTTTTTCCAGTCGGTGCAGCAGGGGGTAGAGCGTACCTTCAGACAGATCCAGACCGGCGGCTTCGCGCAAAGACTCCAGAATGCGCAGGCCGTATTGCGCTTCGTCGCGCAAAAGACGCATCATGGCCAACTCAAGAATCCCTTTGTACATCTGGGTTCTGCGGGCTTCGGATGACTTTGTCGGCTCAGGGGGCATGCCTGCTCACGGGTTTGCTTTGTTATGCAAGGTGTATGGCGGCGCAATAATATTGGCAAGCAGAAAATTGCCTTAACTATCACGAAAATATAACATGACGCTCGGTTAGAAACGGCTTAATCCAAGACGCAAAAGGTTCCGAGGATAGAAATGAACGACAGCATCGAACTGATTATTGAGCCGCGTGAAAAGGATCTGGGCGGCTTTGTCGTCAGGCGCATATTACCTTATGCCAGACGCCGTCAGGTTGGCCCCTGGCTGTTTTTTGACCATATGGGGCCTGCGGTATTCGGGCCGGGTGAGGGGCTGAATGTCCGTCCGCACCCGCATATCAATCTGGCGACCGTGACCTATCTGTTCGAAGGGCATGTGCATCACCGCGATTCGCTGGGCAATGATGAGGTTATCTCACCGGGGGATATCAACCTGATGGTTGCTGGTCGGGGAATCGTCCATTCCGAGCGGGAACCATTTGAAACGGCGCAACAGACCCGCAAAACACATGGTCTTCAGTTGTGGCATGCGCTGCCCGAAGCGGATGAAGAAACCGATCCGGCGTTTTATCATTATGATGCTGCCGATATTCCGGCGCTTGAGATTGATGGTGTGCCGGTACGTGTCATGATGGGTAGCGCCTATGGTGTTACCTCTCCGGTCAAGACGTTTGCGCAAACCCTGTATCTTGAGGCGCGTCTGACGGCTGCACAAAGCCTGACTATTCCGGGGGATACGCCTGAGCGGGCGCTGTATGTGGTGACGGGTGCTGTGGATGTTGACGGGACGGTGGTGGAGGCCGCGCACATGGCGGTGCTGAAAACCGGCGTAGCTGTGAAAATTACTGCCGTAGCCGATGCCCAGATTGCCGTCATCGGCGGTGAGCCGTTCACAGAGCGTCACATCTACTGGAACTTTATCTCATCGCGCAAAGAGCGCATCGAACAGGCAAAGGCCGACTGGCGCGAAGGCCGATTCCCGAAGGTGCCCGGTGACGAAGTTGAGTTTATCCCCTTACCGGAAGCCTGAAACAGATGACCGATCGTATTGATGCCGAAGTTTATGAAACCCACATCACGCCCCTGAGCGTCAGCATGCTGGTCAATGGCCATCGCCTTTCGGGCGATGAGCCTGAGGCCAAGGGCGGACATAATCTGGCGCCGTCGCCCTATGATTATCTGCTGGCGGCGCTGGGGGAGTGCACCGCTATGACCGTGCGTTGGTATGCACGACAAAAGGACTGGCCGCTTGAGGATGTACGCGTAAGCCTGTCCTATGAAAAGCAGACCGGCCATAGCTCTGGAAAAGCAGATGTCTACAGCAAGACCGTTACGGTGATTGGTGAGCGACTGACGGAAGAGCAAAAGCAAAAGCTGGTCGAAATTGCTGCCAAATGTCCGGTGCATAAAACCCTGACCACGGGCGTTCACATCGAAACAAACGCCGGATAGGTCTGTTTAGCGGGGGGAGCCATTCCGTGTTAAGGCGAGCATTATTGAGCGGTGCCGTGGCGCTGTGTTTGTGCGGGCAGGTGTCGGCTCAGGAAGCGCGTGGTTTTCCCGATGCAGATGGGCCGTTTAGCGCCGCTTTGGTGGTTGTTGATGACACGGGTATGGCGCAGTTCACCGCACCTTCGGATGAGGGCTTGCGTCTGAAGGCCATATCCGAGGTCGGTGTAAACTTTCCGGTGCATGTCAAACTGCTGTTTACAGGCATGGCGCTCAGGGATGATTTCGGGCGTGTGGAATACGATATTCGTATTCTGACGCCGGATGGTAAAACCTATGCGGAGCACAAGGGATTGCAGGCGTTTCGCGGAGCGACGACGCGCGCAGACCAGATATTCAACAACAGTGCAACCCTGACTGTCCGCTTTGATCCGACGGACGTAAGCGGCGAATATCGTATTCATGTCACGGCACATGACCTTATTGGCGATCGTCATGTACCGCTTCACCAGACTCTGCGTCTGGTGAAGCCGGATCAGTAATTACGCGAATATCTGAGGTTTACCGAGGTGCCTGAGGTCGAACCGGTCTGGGTCAGCACACTCAGGGTGCGAGACAGGGCAATCTCAAGCTGGGTTGCCGTAAAGCCTTTGGCATCGGTGACGATTTCCACATAGATATTGCTGGTCAGATACTGCCCCGCAGCCAGTGATGTCCCGCGACCGGCGGCATCATCGGCACCCAGGACGCGCAGGCGGTCTATGCCCGTTGCAGTTCTGAGTTTGCCTAGCGGATTAAGCCCGCCGCCACCGCCCTGAAGGCTGTTCAGGGATGCCGCCAGTTGTAGCGCCTGAGTGGCCGAGAGGTTCGTGACGCTTTCACCAAACAGGATGCGCGCCAGAACTTCGTCCTGAGGCAGGGACGGAATTGAACCGAAGGTGATCTGCGGGTTCTGCGCCAGACCGTCAATATTGATGGTTCCGGTAATGTCATCGACTTCGGCTGTAGCCAGCAATTCAATTTTCGGATTGGTCAGATTGCCGCCGTCAAAAGTAATTTCGCCCTTGTCGATATCAAATTCACGTCCACCGAAGGCATAGGTGCCACGGACAACGGTCATGTTTCCGGTTACACGCGGGGTGACGGTGGTGCCCCTGACGCGCATATCCGTCTTCCATTCGGACTCAAGGCCCATGCCGTTGACGAATATCTGGTTGTCAGCGCGGATACGGATATCAAGATTCCACAGACGAGGCGGGGCCTTGGTTTTGGTTGGACGTGGAGGCTGCGCCCCTCGAATACGTACCCCCTCAAGCTCTGATACCTGCGAAGCGCTTTGCAGAACCACTTCGTAGCGCGTTTCCGGCAGGCGCAGGTCGCCGCGTATCCACGGGCCATCCTGACTGTTGTTGGTGATATCAAGCGTACCGGAAACCGTTGAACTTATGGCTTCGGAATTGGCCAGACGGGCATTGTTCAGCTTTGCGTTTAGCCTGAGTGGGAAGTCATCAGCTGCCGCCAGACTGATGAAGCCGGTGGCTTCAACCGTACCGTCACCAGCGCGGCCATCAAAGCGTTGCAGATCAAGCTGATCCTGATTGAAGCGGCCTTCGAGTGTGATCTGGCGTACACGGGTGCCGAAGGTCAGGTTTTCATAGGTCAGGTTATTGCCGCGCACCTGTCCGTTCAGGCGCGGGATATTGACTGAACCCGAGACATCGGCGGCCAGAGCAATATTACCGCTCATCTGCTGATCGGCCAAACCGGCCAGCGAAAATAGTGCCGAAGCCGGACCATTAAAGCGCAGGCCGCCGCTCAGGTTACCTGACATCAGTTGCTCAATCCACGCCCCTTCACCCGAAGGTGTAATGGTGGCGTCGAAGCGGCCAATAGCGGCCCCCTTCTGACGCAGAACACCTCTGGCACGGGTGCGTTCACCATTGAGTGTGGCTTCGAGTTGCATATCCATCGGGGTGGAAATACTGCCCACCGTCGCGCGGGTCAGGTTATCAAAACTGAGGCGTACCTGACCGGTAGGAAAAGCGTTTCCGGTCTGGGTGTAATCGACGCTACCTGTTGCCGTGCCACTGATGCCCAGATCGGGCCTGACCATATTCACAAGGCTGAGGTCAAACTTTTCAAAGCGTGCCTGAACCTTGATGGCCTCGCCAAAGCGACCGGCCAGATTGACCTTACCGCGTGGGGTTGCCAGAACCGCAGGTGCCAGAACCCATTCTTCGCCACGCTTGACTATGCGGGCCGGTTTCTCAAGCGAGAAAGGCACGCCGCTGGCGTCGCCCTTGGCGGCAACGGTAATGACGTCTCCGCTTAAGCGGGCGTTGGCCGCCAGATCAAAGGGCGCACCTGTGTCACCGCTGGCGACCATCTGAATGGTACCATCGGTGCCTTTAAGATCAATTTTCGCACGGCCCTTGGACAGCCACATATCCTGATAGCTGACCTCAGCCAATTGCACATCGGCTGTAATCAGAGCCTGAGACTCAAGGCGTGCCGTGGCGTCGATTATGGCGCGGCCAATGACGATTTCTGTCTCACCCGGCGTGCGGAAATTATTGGCACGGGCTGAAATTTTCGCACCCTGTACCTCACCGAAAGCCAGAAGGTTGGCGGTGCCGCTTATACCTGTGCCGCTGAGATTAAGTGTGCCGGTGAAGGGGCCGGTTTTACTCTGGACAATGGTGCCTGCGGCATCGATACCGGCTACGCGGGCCTGAGTGACATCAATCGTCAGCGGCCCCTGACCGGTGCGCACCAGCACATCACCCAATAATGGGCCGTAAGCGGAGCCACCTTCGGCGGTGACATGATAACCGTTTGATTTCGTCTCAAGTCGGGCAACCAGATTTTCGATCTCAAGACCAAGACCAGGGCGTTCGGCGCGTAATACGGCTGTCGGAGCCTTTATATTACCTCCGACCTCAGCCGCCAGAGGCCCGTAGGCTGTGGACTGTGCCGTCAGGTTGAAACGCAGATTGCCGTTCTGGAAATAGCGTCCGCTGGCCGAAGTCACTCTAAAATCCGGTGCATTCAGCGTCAGGCGCTGAAGAACGATATCGCCATTTCCGGCGGTATTGACCGCACCGGAAAATTTGGCATTGCCCCCAAGGAATCCGGCAAGGCCCGAATTGTCGATACGCACAGTCTGACCGTCAACCTTACCCACCAGACCAAAGCCACCCCCTTTGAGGGTTTTCAGATCAGCATCAATGACCAGATTGACGATGCCCAGACCATCAATCAAGTATTGATTGATGCGCCCTTTGAGTGCGCCCTGATAGATACCTTCGCCCAGATCGGCAATAACTATGGCGGTGGCATTTATCTTGTCTGATCGTATCTTTAGGTTGTCGCTGAGAAGGGTGTCGCCATCCAGAGCCAGATCACCATCAATGGTGACATTGCTAACCAGAGACTCAGCGGCAGCATTCAGACCGGTGATGTGTTTGGCGCGGGCCTTAACCGGAATTTTGACATGGTCGCCATCAAGCCGTGAGCGGCCTTCGGCATGCAGTTCGTGCACGACAATGTCATTGAAGCCGATTGTGCGGGCATCGATTTTGTAATCAATCAGCGGGCGTTTGAACGGGCCATCAAGCGAAACGTCGGCGGACACATCATTACCATTAAGTCCTTCGGTAATGGTCGCCGGTTTCAGAACATCTGCCCGTAAGATCAGGTTATCAAAGCGGCTTTTGCCCAGATCAATGCCGCCCTGCGCCGCCAGTTTCAGCGCGTCGGAACTCAGGCTCAGTTGCCCGTCCGCGCGGCGATCCTTAAATGTCGTGGACAGGTCAATAGCCAGAGCTGGCGCAAACAATGCCTCCATTGACGGGCCAAGAATACGGTCGGGATGCGCGGTGCCTTTGGCACCGAACAGGCCATCACGTGCCGTCAGGATGAGGTCAGCCAGAGACTGTTCGCCCAGAGTGCCATTCAGGCGACCGTCCCAGCTTTTCCAGTCGCCCTTGCCCTCAAGCGTGGCATTCAACGGCGCTTCCAGTTTCAAAAGCGGAGCGATTGCGCCGTCCACAGGGGCGATTACACGCGCTGAAACATCAAGACGGTTATCTTCGGGAGAAGCATCCAGTTTGAGGGTAACGCGATCACCGCGATCGCCGTTAAGGGCGCTGTCGATCTGAGCGCGGCCCTTGTTCATGTGCGCCTGACCACTAAGTGTCAGGGTCTGGGCTTCGCCGGTAACGGCTTCGGCCAGATAAATCTGCTTGATCTCGACCTTTTGTACATCAATGCGCAGGTCGGGCAATTTGAAGGGTTTGTCATCCTTCTTTTCAGAAGGGATCAACTCAGGTTGACGCAGTAACTCAATCCGTTCTGAGGAGAGTTCACGCACGTCCACATGCTTACTGAGAAAAGCAAATGGCCGCCAGTCAAGCTTGATAGCTTCGGACTGGAAGAACACGCCGCGCGGATCAGACAGCTTCAGGTCACGGACGGTCATGTCTCCGTAAATCGAACCGTCAATCCGTCCAATAGCGATTTTCAGACCGTTTGCCGGTTTTTGCGAGGCGACCGTATTGACGATAAAGCGTTTGCCCGGTGCGGTATCGAGCGCCACAAGGCCAATCGCTGTAAGGGCCAGAATGCCACCAACTATGCCACCACTCCACATGGCAGCCTTTTTTACCGGAAAGGATTTCTTTTCCGGTCTGGGCTTCGGTGTGGGCAGGTCATCGGTTTCCGGTGTGATTTCGTTATCGGTCATGATCAGAAGGCCTGTCCTATACCGACATAAAGCGATACCGGTGATTCCCCGTCGCGGCGGCTGATGGGGGTGGCGATATCAACCCTGAGGGGGCCGAAGTTCGTGTAGTAACGTGCCCCAATGCCGACCCCGAAACGAATGTCGGACAGTTCGGGAAATTCAGCGTGATAAACCTGACCGGCATCAACAAAGGGCACTATGCCCAGATTGCCGCCCAGAAAATCCTTGAAGCGATAGCGGACTTCGAACGCAAGCTCGACGACGCTGCGGCCACCGGTCGGATCGTTATTGATGTCACGGGGGCCGAGTTCCTGATAACCAAAGCCGCGAACCGAGCCGCCGCCACCGGCATAGAGTCTGCGTGACGGGGCTATGGCGCTCAGGTCAGCGCCATAGATCGACCCAAGGCGTGCCCGTGTCGCCAGTACCAGTTGCGGTGACATCTCACGGTAATAGCTTATATCCGCGACATTAACGACGAAGTTGCCTGCGCCACCGCTCAAGGAAACGAACGGCGTAGCTTGCACACCCGCACGGAAGCCACGCGACGGATTGAGCAGGTCGTTGGTGACGTCATAGCCCAGCTTGGTGGGGAAGGCGGCATAGAAATAGTTATCGCGGACATTCTGCGTTGCGCTCAGGTCAAAGGCCTTTTCCTGAGTGGCCAGAATTTCGACACCGTAGCTCCAGGTCCATTTCTTTTGCCAAAGTGGCGTGGATACGCGCGACACACTGCCGTTAAGCGACAGGGTCATGGCTTCGTAGGAATCATAGGTCTGGTTAGCAAAGGAAACACCGGCCTGTACCGTGCGGTCACGACGTTTGGCATTAGAGCGACGGAACGAAGCCCCAAGTCCCTGTTCCTGCGTCCCCAGAACGCCGCTGAATATAACCGCGCCCTCAGGCGGGAAGCGGTTGCGGTGCGTCCATCTGATTTCTGTGCGCAGTCCCTGACCCGTTGAGAAACCTATGTCACCGGCCAATGTGCGTGGCTTGCCAGCGTTTTGCGTGACCTTAAGCGTCACATAGGCGGTGCCATCCTCGGCGGTTTCACCCGAAAGTTCAGGCTCTACCCCGACCGAGGAAAAAAGTCCGGTAGCCGCCATGGCCTGACGCAGATCATCAACCATGCGCACGTCATACAGATCCCCGCGCTCAAAACGGCTCAGGGTGTGTATATGGTTGGCGTCGAATACCTTATCGCCTTCGATGCTTATGCCGCTAAAGCGGCTGCGCGGGCCTGTTGTGACGGGGAGCGTATAGTCGCCGGTGCGGGTTTGCGGATCGATGACCACATCTCTCAGGCCCAGTTCAGCGAACGGATAGCCTTCCTGAGGCAGTTTCAATGTTACATTAGCTTCGGCTGATTTGATGTAATCGGCTTCTATGACATCACCCGGATTAAGCGGCAGGGCGTCACGGATCAGGTTCGGCGGTTCGGTCGGGTCAGCCACTATGTTGACTGACGACAAGGTATAGATTTCACCGGGCGTGACGCTGATTACGGCTGTGGCACGACTGTCGGGGGTGTCGGCACTGGGCATGTCAATGCGTGAGCGTACAACCGCATCGTAGTAGCCCTGCGATTTCAGTAACCTGAGGGCCAGAACTTCATCTTCCTGAAGACGGGCGCGAAGCTGGCTCAGATTGCCAGCGGTACCCTTGCCATCCCTGAGAACACTTAAGTCTCTGAAGGTGCGGTCAAGGTCAACCGCTTCAAAGCCTTCGAAACGCGTGTCGTAGCGCACGGGCGGTGGCGTGTCGGAATCGTTATTGGCTACAACTTCGGCATCCGGTGCAGCCGTCAGGTCATAGGTTTCGAGCGGCTGTAACGCGGTTTCGAGTGCCGGATCATCAAGCGGAGGTGCTTCGGGTAGCTCCAGATCCCCAAGGGTATCTTCGGTGTTGTCAGTAGATAAAAGTTCATCCACAGGCGAGGGGGCTGTGACGGGCGCTTCCTCAACTGTGTCCTCAAGCTCAGGCAGGGTCGCGGCGAAACTTTCGTCGTCAACAATCGGCGGGGCAGGCTCAGCGTCAGGCAGTGTCACAGGAGGCGCGGATTGCGCCAGTGTCCCCGTCGCGGACAGGGCGGAAACGATCAGACTGGCCAGTATATACGCGCGCAAGATGATAATACCCGATGAGTTCAGCCCAAGACTAAGCGGATTCTTTGTCTCCCGCTCTGAAAAAGGACGGATAGGGCAGAAGGTCAAATAAAAAAATGATAGGAATTACAGTGTCCGGCTTTGAATAATATGGAATACGAAAAACACAGGCCCCTAATTGTACCGTGACAAACCAAGATCGTTCGTCTCAATTTCAGGTAGCACGCCGCTGACCAGATCGCTGAGAATGCGGCCAGAGCCACAGGACATGGTCCAGCCCAGCGTACCGTGGCCGGTATTGAGATAGAAATTGCTATAGGCCGTGCGCCCGATAACCGGCGTGCCATCGGGGGTCATGGGGCGCAGACCTGACCAGAATTGGGCCTGCGACAGGTCGGCCCCGCCTTCAAACAGGTCGTTGACAACGTAACTTAAGGTATCAGTGCGCGCCTTGGGCAGGTCGTGGCTGAAACCGGTAATTTCGGCCATACCGCCGACGCGTACGCGTTGCCCCAAACGGGTAATGGCGACCTTATGCGCCTCATCCATTACCGTCGAGACCGGAGCGGTACCTTCGTTGAGTATCGGTGCCGTCAGGGAATAGCCCTTGACGGGATAAACCGGCAGATTAAGGCCCAGCGGCTTAATCAGACGCGGCGTATAGCTGCCGAGGCAGCCCACAAAGACATCGGCTTCGATATCGCCTTCGCTGGTTTCAACGGCCCTGATGCGCTTACCGTCGCTTTTCAGTGATCTTATATCCGTCCCGTAGAGAAATTTAACCCCACGTTCCGAAGCCTTTTCGGCCAGAGCATTGGTAAACAGGAAGCAGTCGCCGGTCTCGTCTTCGGGCAGGCGCAGGCCACCGACAATCTTGTCTCCGGCTATGCCAGGCTCAAATTGCTTGCAGGCATGGGCATCAAGGATTTCAAAGGGAACCCCGCGCTGACGCAGGACTTCGGTGTCCTTTGACATATGGTCAAACTGTTTCTGGGTACGGAATACCTCAAGCGTGCCCAGCGCCCTGTGATCGAAGGCAATGCCGGTTTCTTCGCGCAAGGCTCTGTGGCAATCGCGGGAATAGTCGGCAATGCGCACCATGCGGTTCTTGTTGGTCGCATAACGGCCAGAGGTACAGTTACCAAGCATCTGCAAAAGCCAGCCGATAGTACGCGGATCAAGTGTCGGGCGAATAATCAGAGGGGCGCGCTTCATGAACAGCCAGCGAAGCGCCTTAAGGGGGACATCCGGCGCGGCCCATGGTGATGAATAGCCATAGGACAGTTCACCGGCATTGGCGAAACTGGTTTGCAGGGCAGGGCCGGTTTCACGCTCAATCACGGTTACGTCGTGTCCGGCCTTAGCCAGATACCATGCCGAGGTAACTCCGGTTACGCCCGCCCCAAGTATGACGACCTTCATGACGTCCCTTTCGTATAGTGACGATGATAGCGGCGGCCCAGCGATGTCAGTATTTCATAGGAGATGGTTCCGGCGTCGGATGCCAGATCGTCAAGGCTCTGGTGCGGGCCGATCAGTTCGACATAGTCGCCTATATTCAGGGCGCCCGACGGCAGGGCACTGATATCAAGGATAATGCTGTCCATCGACACCCGACCGGTAACCGGGAGTCTGTGGCCGTTGAACCACGCGCTGCCCTTATTGCTCAGGGCGCGGGGCAGGCCATCGGCATAACCGGCCGAGATTACCGCCAGCCGCATGTCCTCAGTTGCCGTGGCTGTGCCGCCATAACCGATCTGCGTGCCAGCAGGGACGGTTCGGGTCTGGATCACGGCTACGTGCAGGCTTGCGACTGGCTTCATAGGTGACGGGCGGTCGGAATTCGGGGCGCCGCCATAAAGAGCAATGCCGGGCCTGACCAGCGATTGACGGTAATCCTTGTTCAGGAAAATGCCGCCGGAATTAGCAAAGCTGACGGGGACATCGGGGAACAGGTGCATGACTTCGTGCATGACTGATAACTGAGCCTGATTGGCGGGATTTTCAGGTTCATCGGCGCAAGCCAGATGGCTCATGAGGTAACGCAGGTCGAAATATTTAAGTATCTCAGGGCTTTGGGCCAGTGTGCGCGCCTCATCAGGAGAAAGCCCCAGACGTGACATGCCCGTATCGAACTGAAGGGCTGCAGGCAGAAACTTTCCCAATTCGCGCGCGGCAGTTGCCCAGTTTTCAATCTGCTGCGGGCTGTTGAGTACGGGAATAAAGCCGTGCTCCGCACATAGGGTTTCGGAACCGGGCAACAGGCCATTGAGTATGTAAATATGAGCATCTTCGGCCAGTAGCGGATGCAGATCAAAGGCTTCGCGGGCAATGGCAACGAAGAAATCCCGACATCCGGCGTCATAAAGGGTGCGGGCGACCTCTGATATGCCCAGTCCATAGGCATTGGCCTTAACGACGGCGCTGACTCTGGCCGGTGCAGAACGTTTGCAGAGGCTCAGATAGTTGTCGCGCAGCGCCACCAGATCGATGCCGAGATACCCGCCGGCACCACCGTTCAATTCATCGGGCGCTTTAAAACTCATAGCCTTATTCCATAGATAGAGCAGATATCATCTTACGCCCCAAAGGTTCGTAAGTTACGGCATTTTACGCCTTTTTATTTCGGATTAGCGCCGGAAGCGGCAAAATTACGCGCAAAAACGGCGTAATTTACCGCAAGCCTGAGGCCAAAGACACAACCGGTCAGATCAGGTCGTCACCCTGACGTGCGGTCGGTTCATATTGCCTTTTGCCGTAGTATATATCGGAATCGAACTCATTTTCGGTCTTGGCTACGGCCAGAGCGACCACGGCATCCGATGCCACATTCACAGTGGTACGGGCCATGTCCATGATACGGTCAACCGGCAGGACGAAGGCGAGGATCATAGCCACCTGTTCCGGCGTCACCCCAAAGGTGGACATGACAATGGCCATGAGGAACAGGGACGCCGAAGGTATGCTGGCGGTACCTACGGACACCAGTGACGCGGTAATGATGATAATGGCGTATTCCGCAGGCCCCAGATGATAGCCGAAGGCCTGAGCGGCGAAACAGGCCAGTATGCCCTGATAAAGCGCCGTGCCATCCATGTTGATCACGGCCCCCAGTGGCAGGGTTGAGCCGGCAATTGACTGAGGCACCCCCAGCTTTTGCGTCGTGCAGTTCATGGTGACCGGAAGGGCAGCAGAACTGGAGGCCGTTGAATAGGCCACGGCCTGTGCATCGGCCATGCCGAAGAAGAAGCGCCAGAGGGGCAATTTCAGCCACAGCTTGATGATGCCGCCATATACGATCAGCATATAGGTAATCAGCGCCAGATACACACAGGCGATCAGTTTGAATACAGACGCAAATATCTCGATGCCCTGACTGGCAACGGTGTAGGCCATAAGGGCAAAGACCCCCAGAGGCGCAAACTCCATAACGATCTGGGTGACTTTAAGGATGGCTTCGGACGCAGCGCTGAATACGTCTGCAACTGGCTTTGCGGAAGGGCCGGAAAGAATAATGCCAATGCCGAAAAGAATAGAGAAGAAGATGAGCGACAGGACATCGCCCTTGACCATAGCCTCTACGGGGTTTTGCGGCACGATGGCCAGCAGGCGTTCGGATATGGTCATCGGCTCGAAAGCAACCGGTGCTGTGCCGGTATCGATCAGCGTTAGGCCGCTACCGGGCTGCATAACGCTGCCGAACAGCAGGCCAACGCTTACGGCCACTAACGTCATGCCGACATAGAGCAATAAGGTTTTGACGCCCACTGTACCCAGTCGCTTGGGGTCCCCCAAAGCGACAATGCCGGCCACAAGTGTCGTCATGATCAGCGGGACAATAATCATCCGCAACAGGCGGATAAACAGGTCACCTAATGGCCCCAGCCAAGTCTTGATCCATCCGGCGGCGACGGCCTGAGCTTGATCAGGTGCTATGCCTATATGCACGCCCCAGGCTCTGAGGCCCGCCTGAAGGCCCAGACCGACCAAAACACCGGCCACCAGTGCCATAAAAACGCGTCCCCACAGGGGAATGGCAAACCACCAGCGAACCATAAGGGGACTCCGTATTCAAAACCTGATGAGGATAGTGCCTTAGCGGCTATGGCACGTCGAGAGGGAAAAAGGCGCTGTACAGACAGTTATGCCCTTATTCTGCGTTTGGGTGCCTGCGTGAGAAAACCCAGTCATGTTCGCCCGACTGTTGCGGTACGAAGCGGTAGCCATCGGTTGAGAACCCTTTGGCGGTTTCGGGATCAGTAATACGGTTTTCAATAATATAGCGGGCCATAAGGCCGCGGGCCTTTTTGGCGAAGAAGGAAATCATCTGGGTTTTGTCGCCCTTGATCTCAAGAAATCTGACATTCACTACATTCAGCTTCAGGTCTATGGTCAGCGCTGCGCGGGCATATTCCTGACTGGCGAGGTTCAGAACCGTATCTGTGCCGATGGCTTTGGCATCTTCGGCAATCAGTTTAGCGATTCGGCTTCCCCAATAGGCGTAGAGCGTCTCGCCTTTTGCGGTTTTAAGTGATGTTCCCATTTCAAGGCGATAGGGACGAATACCATCCAACGGTCTGAGCAGGCCATAAAGCCCTGACAGGATACGCACATGATCCTGAGCAAAGGCCTGTTCGTCTGCGTTCAGTTCCCGCGCTTTCAGTCCCGTATATACGTCTCCGTCAAACAGCATGGCCGCAGGCGTAATGGCCTGCTCATCAAAGTGAGCGAAGCGTGAGCGGTTCAGTTCAGCCAGTTTGTCAGAAATTCCCATCAGAGATTTCAGGTCAGCCGCTTTCAGTTTTTTTGTGACACCCAATAGCGCATGCGTTTCTTTTGAGAGGCGCGGTTCAGTTACGGAAATGTCAGTAGAAACAGGCGTTTCGTTCAGTGACTTAGCAGGAGATAACAGGATGAGCATGGAGGCTTGTAACGACTTCTGGAAAGGAAAAAATCAATCGGATGAACGGGTTGTATGACGTATTTGCAGACGTTTTGTATATTTCGTATCGGTTTTAACCAGTGGCTAACCCCGAAGACCTATGTTACGTCAAAAGATGGGGTGAGATATATGTCAAGGGGATCAGTACTCGTACTGGAAGATAGCCGTGTTCAGGCGCAATTAATATCCAGGATGTTAGAAAATCTGCAGTGGTCAAGCGTTCTGAGCTTTGATCATAAGATGGCCTTTGCCACCCTGAGGTCGTCGCAGGTCGATCTGCTTTTGCTTGATGTCTATGTTGAGGGTGGCAATACGCTGATGCACATGCCTGAGATCAGGCAACTGGCGCCTGATGTACCGGTGGCAATTATGACCGCCGGTGGTGCCGGTGGTGCGGCCCTTACAGAAACGCTGAATGCCGCCAGACGCGCTCAGGCAGACTTTGTACTCAGGAAGCCATTTTCGCCCGAAGATATGGGTGTCATCCTTGATGAAGCCAGACGTATGCGCGGATCTCCGGTTAAGCCAACGCATGTTCTGGTGGTTGATGATTGTCGGGTGGTGCGCAAACTGGCTTGCATGGCACTGATGGCAAAGGGCTATCGCGTTTCAGAAGCGCGCAGCATGGAAGAGGCCTTTGATCGGGTGGACATCGCCCATGTCGATGTTGTGCTTACGGATATTTTCATGCCCGGTATGGGGGGTATAGAAGGCATACAGATAATTCGCTCAACATGGCCTGAGGTTAGCGTCATCGCTATGTCCGCCGGAATTGAGCAAAAGGTCAATCACATTCAGGCTTTGACAGCGGCACGCCATATCGGCGCGAATGCACAGCTGCCAAAACCTTTTACAGCGACAGATCTGACGCTTCTTGTTGAAGTCGTTATGACTGAAAAATATCTGGCGGCCTGAAAAACATGAAGGAACGCAGTCATTTTGGAACAGATTTTCCAGTTTTTGACTCGTTAATACTCAGGCAGTACGGTGTTGTTCACAGGGTCGGGCAGGCAGATAAATATCAATCCGTACCGGAGAGGCAAAATACTCCGGAAAATGGAACGCCAGCTCGAAGCGGGATAAACAGGAATGTCGGTCAAACCGGCAGGCGGTACAGGACAGGGGGCCGCATTATATGAGTTTGGGCAGCGTGCTTGTCCTCGACAGTGACCGTGAACAGGCACGAACTGTTTCGCGTCTGTTGGGGCAACAGAAGTGGACGTCTGTTCTGAGTTTCAATCAGGACATGGCGCTCAAGCTTTTGCGCAATAGTCGTTTTCATTTGCTGATGTTTGATTCCTATGTTGACGGTCAAAACATCATCACGCGTATTGATGAAATCAAAGCGCAGGCTGCGGATACGCCGCTGGCTATCATGGCGCACGCCTGGCAGGGGGCAAAGGCTCTGAAGGCTGCTCAGGAAGCGGCTACGGCTGCGGGTGCGGATTTTATGATCACCAAGCCGGTGCATCCTGACCGCCTGAAAAATCTGCTTCAGGACACCAACGCCTATCATCGGGCGCGTCGCACAGAGTTTCATGTGCTGGTGATCGATCCGGACCTTGATCTAAGAAACCATGTCGCGGCGGTACTAAAGCAGGTTGGCTATAAGGTATCTGTTGCCGATAATATGGAAGATGCCTTTTTCGACCATAATCTGGGGCTTGTTGATGCGGTGTTGACGGCGGTTCTTATCCCCGGAATTGGGGGCGTCGAGGGTATAGCCCAGATACGCAAGGATTTTCCGCATGTGCGGACAGTGGCCATGTCTCAGGGCATTGATGACAAGATTGGCGCGTTGCACGTTCTTGCGGCGGCCAGAGAGGCCGGAGCGGAGATATTACTGCCTAAGCCGTTTGTTATGCCTGAACTGCTGAACGCTATGGCTACGGTCGCGCGAGACAAAATACAGGCTAAGGCCGCCGAAGTAGCCAGCGGTTAAAGCGCATCTAAAAACCGAAGCGCGTGTCCAATTTAGAACAATATGTGTGGGTTCATGATGCGCTTTGCGCTCAGGAAGCGAAGCGTTAGCGCATCTGAAAACCGAAGCGCGCGTCCGGTTTAGAACAACACGTGTGGGTTCATGATACGCTTCGGATCAAGGGCAGCGCGTACGGCTTGCATAGCCGCCACAGAGGTCGGGTCTTTGTAGAGCAGGGCTTCCTGCGTCTTCATGCGCCCAAGCCCGTGCTCCGCAGAAATCGAGCCGTTATATTCGTTCACCAGATCATGCACGACCTTGGCACCGGCATCACGCAGGTCATTAAATGTCTGTGGATCCATGCCTAAGGGCAGGATGACGTTGAAGTGGACATTGCCGTCACCGACATGGCCAAAGGTCACCAGACGGGCACCGGGCATGAAGGCTTCGACCGCCGCGGACCCTTTTTCGATGTAATCGGCCATCTGGGACAGGGGCACGGAAATGTCATGCTTCCATGCGGCACCCTCAACCTTTTCGGCGGCGGAATGCTCTTCGCGCAGACGCCAGAAGGCTTCTGCCTGAGTTTCATTCTGGGCAATCGCGGCATCCAGAATTAGCTCTTCTTCAAACGCGGCACCCAAAAGGCGCTCCATAGAGGCTTCGGCACCTTCTGGGTCTCCCGAAGCGACCTCGATAAGCGCATACCAAGGGTATTCTGCCTCAAGCGGTTCACGTGTGTCAGGAATGTTTTTCAGTACCAGTGACAGGCCGTAACGCCCCATCAACTCGAAAGCCTCAACCTGGCCGCCGGTTTCCTGCTTGGCGCGGCCCAGAAGGTCAATTGCCTTTTGCGCGCTGTCAAAGCCGACAATGGCCACACAGCGTGAGTTCATGATCGGGAACAGTTTCAGCGAAGCCGCAGTGATGATCCCCAGCGTCCCTTCGGCACCGATAAACAGTTGTTTGAGGTCATAGCCGGTATTGTCTTTGCGCAGACGCTTCAGGCCGTGGAAAATTTCACCGTTCGGTAAAACTACCTCAAGACCGGAAACCAGATCGCGGGTCACGCCGTAACGTAATACTGCGGTGCCGCCGGCATTGGTCGATATAACGCCACCAACGGTCGCCGTCCCTTCGGCTGCCAGTGACAGCGGGAAATAGCGATTGGCTTTGGCAGCGATTTCCTGCGCCTCAAGCAAGGTAATGCCGGTTTCCAGAACCATGGTGTCATCGGTTGGGGCCACGTCACGAATGGTGCGCATCCGCTCAAGCGAGATGAGGATTTCCCCAAACGGGATCTGACCGCCAACAAGGCCGGTATTGCCGCCCTGAGGGGTAATGGCCACGCCGTTCTCATAGCAGATTTTGACGACCTGAGACACTTCTTCAGTCGTTTTCGGCAGGACGAGCAGGGGCGTCGTGCCTTTCCATTTGCCGCGCCACTCCGTCAGCTTGGCGGTTACGCGCAGTTCATCGTCCGACCATCCGGCGTCACCGACCACGGATTTGATCTGTGCGATCACTTCGGGGGCAACGGCGGGAACTTCGGCAAAAACAGGCTGGCTCATGGCGGACAATCTGGAAAAAGTGCTAAGGAAGATTTCCGGTTTCGTTAAGTGAGGGACGTCATCAATGCAAGCCCCTAATACAGACACACCCAAGGTTTGTGTCGGAGTCGTCTGTGTCCGAGGCGACGAAGTCTTGCTCATCAGGCGCGGGCGTCCGCCACGTCAGGGGCATTGGTCTATTCCGGGGGGTAAGCTTGAGTTTGGCGAAACCCTGCACGAAGCGGCTTTGCGAGAGTTACGCGAAGAAACCGGATGCAGCGCCCGCATAGGTCGCCTGATTCAGGTCTATGAACTGATCGAAGAAGGGTATCACTACGTGCTGGTTGACTATCTGGCGGATTATACGGATGGCGTACCTCAGGCGGCGGATGATGCTTCAGAGGCCCGCTTTGTCAGTTTCGATGAAGCTGAAGCGCTTATGGTTGAGCCTGACCTGAAAGATGTCATCCATCGGGCGCGCGCCCTTTAAGTCACAAAAATGACGAATAATTTAAGTGGTGGTGAAGCAGAAATCCTCTAAGGTGTTCGTATTAAATCAGAATTACGCTTCTAAGGGGCTGCGCTTATGGATATTTTTTCGAGTTTTATCGTCGTACTGCTGGTGCTGCTGTTTTTTATTGTCTCCAGCATCGTCAAGATTGTGCCGCAAGGGCGCGAATTCACGGTTGAGCGGTTCGGTCGCTATACACGTACGCTGAAGCCCGGCATCTCCTTCCTGACGCCATTTATCGAAACCATCGGTAAAAAGGTCAATATGATGGAGCAGGTCTTTGACGTGCCCCAGCAGGACGTTATCACCAAGGATAACGCCGTAGTTAAGGTCGACGGGATTGTCTTCATTCAGGTGATTGACGCCGCGGCCGCCGCCTATCGTGTGGACAACCTCAATAACGCCATTACGCAGTTGTCCATGACGAACCTGAGAACGGTTGTGGGTTCGATGGAGCTTGATGAAGTGCTGTCTCAGCGTGATGCCATCAATACACGTCTTCTGACCGTCATTGACCATGCCACTTCACCATGGGGCATCAAGGTCACGCGTATTGAAATCAAGGATCTGCGTCCGCCGCTCGATATTACCGATGCCATGGCGCGTCAGATGAAAGCCGAACGTGAGCGTCGCGCTCAGATCATCGAAGCTGATGGTGACCGTCAGGCCGCTATCACCCGCGCAGAAGGCCAGAAGCAAGCCGCCGTGCTTGAGGCCGAAGGTCGCCGCGAAGCCGCTTTCCGTGACGCTGAGGCCCGCGAACGTGCTGCTGAGGCTGAAGCCAAGGCGACCCAGATGGTGTCTGATGCTATTGCCGCCGGTGACACAACCGCGATCAACTACTTCGTGGCTCAGAAATATGTTGAGGCGTTCGGTAAGTTCGCCAACTCTAACAACACCAAGACACTTATCCTGCCGGCTGATCTGTCGTCTCTGGCCGGTACGGTCGGTGGTGTGGCCGAACTGATCAAGACGGTCGCTGATAACGGCGATGCCTCACGCAAGGCTCGCTAAAACCCTGAACGGGAGAGAAACGCATGAATGTGATTGATCTTTTGTTTGCCCATCCGGTCGGATTTCAGGCCTTTTGGGTTTGGTTGGTTATCTGTGGTGTCATATTGGGGTTTGAAGCCCTGATAGGCACCCAGTGGCTGCTGTGGCCTGCGGCGGCAGCGGGGGTTGTGGCCCTGCTGAGTCTGACGGGCCTTCCCAATCTGTTTGTACAGATTGTTGTTTTTTTCGTCCTGACAATGGTTCTGGCGGTGCTGGCCAAACGCTTCCTTAAGGTCAAGGATCCTGTGCCGGATATCAACGACAGTCATCTGCGTCTTGTGGGGCGTGAGGCGCTTGTGATCGAAGCGTTTGATGATCAAAGCGGTCATGAAAACATCGGGCGTGTCATTCTGGACGGGGTCGAATGGCCTGCGGTTTTCGAACATGCTTCCGGTAATCAGGAACCGATTCTTCCTGAGGCTAAGGTAAAGATTGTTAAGGTTTACGAAGGCAGACTCTTCATAAAACCAGCCTGATTCGGTTTTGTGGGGGCTTTATGAAGACCGCATTTTCTCTGTGTGTGGTGACGATTTCCGGTTTTTGTCCGGCGGTTGCTTTTGCCGGTGCCTGGCCACAGGAAATCGGCCACATACAGGTTATCAGCCGTGCGGAGCTGACCAAGGCGACACAGGCTTTCGACGCTCAGGGAAATCGGGGCATCGAGCTTGATCGCTGGGAAGAGAAATCGTTTTCGGTATTTGTGGACTATGGCCTGACCGAACGCATCAGCCTTTCAGGCAAGATTAATTTTCAGGATTATCGAACGGAATGGGACTCTTTCTCAGGGTTAGGGTCGGTCGAAATCGGCGCGCGGTATAATTTTCTGCGTACTGAAAAGACCGTGCTCAGTTTGGGGCTAAGCGCCGAAGGGCTCGGTGAGGGGCGGCGTAACGCGTTTGAAGATGGCCATCCCGACAGCACAGACGTTGAACTCAGGGGCTATATCGGGCGCAATTTCACGATCAAAGGCATACCGTCCTTTGTCGATTTACAACTGGCGCGGCGTGTTCGCAGTCATGACGCTGATCAGTGGCGTGGGGATGTAACGCTGGGGATCAAGCCGGATGAAAAATGGATGGTGCTGGCGCAGGTTTTTGACGGCCGCACCGACCTTGAAGATAATTTTCAGGCCATCTGGGTCAATGGCGAGCTAAGTGTGGTGCGCGCCATAGGGCCTGAAAACGATCTCAGTTTACAACTGAGTGCGCGTCAGACCCTTTATGGCAAAAACGTTCCTGAGGTCAGCGGCCTTGGGCTATCGCTGTGGAAATCTTTTTAATCCTCAGGGCTGCTTGGGTGTGGTTTCAATCTTAAGCCAGGCGATGAGGTGGTGGCGCTGCTGTTCATCCTTGATGCCAATAAAGCCCATCTTGGTACCGGGCACTTCGGCCGCTGGCTTGGTCAGATAGGCATCAAGCGTCGCAAAGTCCCATGTCTTGCCATAGGATTTCATCGCCTCTGAATAGTTATAGCCTTCGTGATTGCCGGCCACCTTACCAAACACACCATAAAGATTAGGGCCGACCATGTTGGCCCCGTTGGGCACCAGCGTGTGACAGGCGCGGCACTTGTTCCATTGCTTCTGGCCGTCCGCCAGATCAGCCGTGTTGTAAGGCGCGGGCAGGGTCGCCTGAAGCGCGGCCTTTTCTTCGGGCGACAAGCCAACAGGCGCGGCAACGGGTGCCTTGGCTGTTTGCGAGTTTGCCGGTTCAGACGGTTCCGAACCACATGCCACCAGAGTGAACATAAGGCCTGTGATAACCGTTGCTGACATGACTTTGCGCATACTCGCCTCCATTGAACCGTCGTAAGGCTTTACCTAAGCCTCAGGGCGTTGGCGAGACTATAACGGTTTCAACGCGGCAATCACGCAGCGTAAAAGTGTCGCAGCCATAGGGTTCATCGGCAGTGGCCTGTTCGTTAGGCACTGCTTTGACGACCCTGACGGTGCCATCTGGATGAAGCTCATAACCAAACGGGGTTTCGCCCAGTTCGGGGCCATTCAGCCATGTTAGGCCAGTGTCAGTCTTATGCGACAGATAAAGACGGTTCACACAGCTCAGGGTCTGACAGTCATCACTGGCGGTAAACTCACTGCCTGAAGTGTCGTCGCGGTAACAATAGGCACCCGCCGCATCAATACTCCAGTCGGGTATGCCATCGCCATTAAGGTCGGGCGTGCGATTGACTACATTCTGTGCTTCATATGTGCCGCCTCTGGCCTGACAGATCAGCTGTTGCTGACGTATGAAGCCAATAAGTTCGGGGGGCGTAATCTCTGCCTGAGCCTCGGTCCAGTACTGTCCCTGCGGGAGAGGGGAAGGGCGTAAGGCTGGTGCTTTCAGGAAGCGAAACGATCCGGTGATCAGGTTGTTCTGTGGTGACCATTCAAAACCATAGGGGCAGGGATCAGCCCCGAAGCTGCCGCAGGCGGAACCGTGCAGATTGACCTCAAGCCACTGACGTTTTTCACCTTTTATGGATTTGAGTTTATACCGGCCAATCTGATCGGAGAATATCTGACGATAGGTGCCATTCGTATCGGCCGCCCATATTTCTACAGGGCAGCCGCCGGTGCCACACAGAGAGCCGCTGGGGGCGCGTTCGACATCAATCATCCAGTCGGGCAGCGTGCCTCCGGTTATATTGACCGTACGCAGGACTTTTTGTCGAACCCAGATATCGGCCTGATTGGGAGCGGGGCGCGGTGCATAGGCGGCATCATCAGGATCCGAATAATCGTAATCGCCATAATAAAGTTCAATGGCCCCTGCGACGACCTCAGGAGGAGGCGCAGCCTGCGCAGCGGTCCCCATCAAAGCGGAAGATGAAATGGCCAGAGCCAGCCAGAACGATTTTAACCCCATAATGCCCCCCTAGGTGCCTGTGACATCAGATTAGCGCTGAAACTGAGTCTTGCCTACGGGGAAATGAACTGAAGCAGACAGCGCTTCTGACCATGAAAAAAGCGCCTCCGGATACCGAAGGCGCTTTTCGTATTTATAGATGGGACGCTTAGTCCTTGTCCCATAAAACCTTGTAGATAATGCCCCCGATGGCAGCACCGATCAGCGGGGCCACCCAAAACAACCAAAGCTGAGGCACCGCGGCGGTTTCAGCAAAGAAGGCTACGCCCGTTGAACGTGCCGGATTGACCGAGGTGTTGGACACGGGAATGGAAATCAGGTGGATCAGTGTGAGCGCCAGACCAATGGCAATCGGCGCAAAACCTGCGGGTACGCGCGAAGACGTAGCCCCAAGGATGATGATCAGGAAAAAGGCCGTCAGCACAATTTCGGCAATCAGCACTGCCGTCAGTGAGAAGCCGCCCGGCGACAGGTCACCATAACCATTGGTGGCAAAGCCACCGATGCTGGCATCAGCCTTACCTGTGGCAATAAGGTACAATACGCCACCGGCAATAAGACCGCCCACGACCTGAGCGACCCAATAGGGAATAAGGTCTTTCCAGCTGAATTTTCCGGCAACCGCCAGCCCCAGCGACACCGCCGGATTAAAATGCCCGCCTGAAATTCCGCCAAGCGCATAGGCCGCCGTCAGAACCGTCAGACCAAAAGCCAGAGATACGCCTGCAAAACCAATACCCAGTTCAGGAAAACCTGCCGCCAGTACAGCGCTGCCTGCGCCGCCGAAGACAAGCCAGAATGTGCCGAACGCCTCGGCGCTAAGTTTTTTAATCATGAGCTACCTCCCGTTTTCATCATCAGGATATCTGATGCGACTCACCTATTAGGTGAGCACGATGTGCATGCTACACCTGAGCGCGTACTTGTCCAAACAATCTGCGGACAATGTAAAATGAGGGAAGTGGAGTGACTGACGACTTGGTCATGCAGAATACGAGCGCATTTCTGCATGACCTTCCGCTGAGGCAGTATTTAGGGCTTACAGGTTTATTCACACACCGGAATGCGGATGCCGCGCGGTGCAACGGTTGAACGATCACCGCAGGCCTTGTCCATCTGAGCCTGCGTAATGCCGCGTACGGATCCCATTTCAGCACCTGAGAAATTCGCACCGCTCAGATTGGCGCCTGAGAAGTTAGCACCCTCAAGATAGGTGCCGACAAAGCTGGCATTGGTCAGGTTTGCATTGGCGAAGTTGGCATTAGAGAACAGACCACCAAACGCGTTTACATCTCTCAGGTCGCTGCCGGAAAAATTGGTGCGGTTAAAGGTGCCAAGGCTGAGGTCAGCCTGACGCAAACGGGCACCGGAAAACGTTTTGCCACTTAAGGTGCGGTTCGAGAAATCAGCCTGAAACAGATTGCAGCCTGCACAGCTTGAGCCGCCACGTGCCTTGCTGATCTGCGACGCATTCTGTGCCAGAGCAGGCGTGGTCACAACAGTGAGAAGGGCAATAGCCAGAACAATGGGTTTCATCTTGGGACACCTTGAAATAATCTGCACGACTATAAGCAAAAATCGCGCCTCAGGCTAGATTGTCAGAGTTCGGTTTTGGCTTCACCAAGATCGTCCACTGTTTGAGCCGCCTCCGGCTTGCGGTTAAATGGCACCACCACAAGATTGTCAGGCTGTCCGCGCATAAAGCCTTTTGAGATGAACTGCGAAGCGGCAATGGCCTCACCTTCGCCTTCGTCTTTGAGGCCGCTCAGGCCGTGTCCTTGCCCCAGACCATCGGCATTAAGCGCGTCGGAATCGGCATTGGCCAGATCATCTCGTTCCAGATAGGAAATGGCCAGTTCGCGGAAGATATAATCAAGAATTGAGGTGGCGGACTTGATTGAATCGTTACCCGATACCGGCCCCGCCGGCTCAAAGCGCGTAAAGACAAAGGCATCGACAAATTCATCAAGCGGCACGCCATATTGCAGGCCAATAGATACCGCGATGGCAAAGTTGTTCATCAGAGACCGGAAGGCCGCGCCTTCCTTGTGCATATCGATGAAAATTTCACCCAGAGCGCCGTCTTCATATTCGCCGGTATGGACATAGACCTTATGGCCGCCGACGCTGGCTTTCTGAATGTAGCCCTTGCGGCGGTCAGGCAGTTTCTGGCGGCTGCGGTCGCGCTCGACAATTTTTTCGACAATTTTCTGAACCGGTTCGGCAGCTTTTGTTGTTTCGGGCTGGCTGCGTTTGGGTGTCTCTTCAAACTCAGGGATGTCCAGGCTCAGATCAACCGGTGTCGGAGCGCGTGTAAAGCTGACGGCGCGCAGGCCTTCTGTGGCCACCAGAGCCATCAGCTTCAAGGCGTCTGACGGTGTCTGATCCCAGTAAAGCCTGATTGGGACGCTGGCGGGAGCGCCGGTAAAGGTTTCGAGGCGCTGACGTAACTGAAGGCGGGATTTCAAAGAAGGCGGCGACAGAGCGGCCTTCAGATCAGCATCAAGAGCGAGCGCTTCAATCGTGGTGTGACCGAAAATATGCGCCTGAGCGGTGCTTATTTCCTCGGCCGTAAAGCCCATCAGTGTCAAAAGATCAAAGTCGGGCGCATCTATGGTTTCGTCATCAATGCCCCAGATGTCCTTTATGAAATCGGCATCCAGCACAGAGGTTGAGAAGGCTGATTGCAAATTGAAAGCTGTTATCAGGGCGCTTTCGATCTGACCGATTTCAACTTCGCTAAGGCCTTTGGATTTAAGGGTTTGAGGATTGATAAACGGTGCATCATAAAGGCTGCGGTGACCCAAAATGTGTCGGCGTACGCTATCAAGCGTATCTGTATCCGCAATGGCGCTTCGTACGGAATCATACAGAATACGGATGCCTGTGCCGTCTTCGGTTTCAAACAGGCTTGTCAGTGTTTTGATCGGTGTATCGCCGAGCGGGCGACCAATGCGCAATCGCAGATCTTCGTCGGTAAACAGGGCGGCAATCTGGGTGTTACGAAGTCCGGTTGCCTTGGCCAGTGACAGGGCTTCCTGCGCAGCGGTCAGGCAATGGGCTTTGATTAAGCCGGAACCTTTGAGCGCCCCAAGCCGGTACGGCTTTTGCGAAAGACTATGCAGATATTGGTCGCGGTCCGTCACAAACCCTTTGCACGGCCCAAGCCTTGCGGCCAGACGGGCTGAGGTCAGGAGGCTTTCGCTGTCCATCAACGCCATAATGGCGGTGGCATATTCCAGTCCTTCGTCCTGACCGTAGGTTAGGGCCTGTGCCATTACACAGTCGCTTAAGCCCGCGACGGTCAATGCCAGCGGCCGCTGGCTTTTCAGCCGGGCGGCGGCGGCGTGTGACGGGCTGCTGGTTATGGCGGCCTCGATATCAAGCGCAACCGTCCACAGGCGTACGCAGGCAACAAAGCCGTCTATGTCAAAGCCATCGGTTTTAAAGAAGGCATAGGCATTTACGGCGGCACGAGGCGCTATCAAACTGGCCTCAAGGGCTTCGGCGTCCTGAGGATCAAAACACAGCCACAAACGCCCGCTTTCATAGGCCGTCTGCGCCGCCAGACGCGCGGATGGATCTCCGGCGGCAATCAGGTCGCGTGAAGCGGTGATGATGGTTGGCGTAGAGACGGGGACATCAGGGGTGACATGCCTGAGTGACCAGTCGGGCAGGGGGGTATCTTCGCCCAGATTGCGGCTTGATTGAATCGTCAACTGGATAAGCGAGTCCGGTGCCCCGAGTTTGCGCGCCTTAAGGGCTGCACGAGCCAGCGCCGGATTATGCTGTAAACTCAGGCGCTGCGGCCCGTCAGTACGGGCAATAGCAGCGGAAATATCCGAAAGGGCGGCATGAAGCTGATCCGATGCGGCCTTGGCGATAGTTTCCGAACGCGCCGTTACAAGCAGATTGCGCAAGGTCGCTGTGGTGGCGTGGTCATCAAGTGCCTGAAAGCGGCTGTCTTCGATTTCCGCTAAATGGTCTTCAGCCAATGGGTGCAGCCTGTGACCGTTTAGGGCGCGGCGTGACGGTGCGGCCATACCCAGTAACAGTGTGGCCCTCAGTTCACGTCGGAAATGTTCAGCATCCGCAACGGCATCAAAATAACCAAGGGCCTGTCCCCAGGCGGCTATCCGTGTGGCGTAGGCGTCAAAGGCCCCTTCAAGAATATCACTGAAAGCATCAGGTTCTAAGGACTTAATCTCAAAGCTGTGGGGTAGGTCCGCAGGCAGGTTTTCAGACCACTCAAGCCAGGATTCGGCCTGAGCCTGCGTCCAGTCGCGCGGACAAAGAATCGTTTCAAAATGACCGGCGCGCTCAATGTCACGGACTTCGGGAGTCAGATCCGGGATCAGTTGCTGTGCAAAATCCGAAGCGGAGAGGTAAGAATCGCTACGCATTTTCCTCATGACTCCTGTGGGACACCGTTGAATTTAACGTCAGGATAAGGGTTAATGGCCAATTGCGCAATAAATCTGGTGTTTGTGTGTGGATTGATCCACAATATGTTGATTGAGTGTGCGGCGTAACCACAAGCTGTTCGTGCGCGCGCCTTTGGCTTGCTTTGGGGGCGTTTTGGACTTAAAAGCGGCCTTATATTTAGTGCATTGAGGGACAAAACCCGTGTTGGATAAGGCATTCACCTGGTGGAACGGCGCGACAATCGGAACGCTGTGGACTGTTTTTCGTTCAGCCAACCATGTGGGCACCGACGAATTCGGCAATAAATACTATGAGGCCCGCACCCTTAAGGAAGGTTATGGCGACAAGAAGCGCCGTTTCGTGATCTATAAAGGCTATGCTGACGCCTCAAAGATTCCGCCCGATTGGCACGGCTGGATGCACTACATGTATGACGAGGCGCCTTCGAAGGCTGCTCTGCCGAAAAAAGAGTGGGAAAAGCCGCACCTGCCTAACCTGTCGGGAACTCCGTTTGCGCGCTTCCCTAAGGGATCGCTTAATGCTGAGGCCGATCGTCAGAAATCGAGCGGCGATTACGAAGCATGGAAGCCCTAAGTTGATGACACGTGTGCGGATGACGGTTGTAAAATCGGCGCTTCTGCTGGCTGGGGCTACGGCTCTGGCCCTTCCGCTTTATGCTCAGAACAGTAATAACGACTCCGAGGTCTATTACATCGACGGGGTTGAGTATCGACCCTTTGTGCCGGACTCACAGCGTCAGCCTGCGCAGCCCGCTCAGGGGCAGAATCCGCAAGGCCAGAATCAGCAGCCGGCACAATCGGCGCAACCTTCCGGCACTCAGGGAACATCTACGTCAGTGTCGCCTGGGGGGACGCCCTATGTGATGCCGGAACGTACCGAAACAGCAGACGCTTCGGCGTCCTCAAGTTCTAAATCAAGCAGTTCAAAAACACCGCCGCCGCTGGAAAAGCGTGTACGTTATGGCTCTGCGGTCATTCAGGCGCTGGATAAGGTGACGGCTGAAACCATGCGCTTTGAGGTTCCGGTCGGCAAATCGGTTCGCTACAAAGGAC
>JASGFL010000043.1:0-27436 GCA_047605545.1 Asticcacaulis sp.
ACGCACCAGAGGCGTTTCCGAGTTCACGCAAACGCCGATTTCGCTGAAGCCTGCGGCGCGGAGCACTTCGGCCCCCTTTGCATTGGCGGTGCATAATATCTGATAGTCATCGCCCCCCGTAACCAGATCAAGCGGCGAAGCCCCCAACCGGATGGCATCGCGTGCCGCCGGTGAGGTCGGTACCTGATTGAGGTCGATGCTGATGTCAACGCCGCTGGCCTTGGCCAGATGCGCCGCGTCCGCAAGCAGCCCGTCGGATATATCCATGGATGAATGGGCATGGCGCAAAACAATCTCCGCCAGATCATCACGCGGTTCCGGTAGACGATAGGCCCGCACCAGATCTTCGCGGTCCTGCGCGCTCAGTTCGTCAAATTCACCGCGCAAAACCCGTAACCCCAGATGGGCGTCACCGATATTGCCGGCCACCAGCACGCGATCGCCATCCTTGGCCCCAGCCCGTGACAGGGTGCGCCCCTTAGGCGCATGACCAAAGGCCGTAATAGACAGGATCAGGGGGCCATCGGTGGAAACCGTGTCCCCACCAAACAGATCAAAATCAAACAGTTCCTGATCGATTTTCAGCCCCGACGCAAACAACGCCTTGGACTCATAGGACATGCCACGCGGCCAGGCCGTCAGAAGCTGATAGCCATAAGGATCAGCTCCCTTAGCCACCAGATCGGAAATATTGACCCGCAAAAGCTTACGCGCCACCTGATCCAGAGGATCGGTCGAGAGGAAATGCACCCCCTCAACCATCGCATCCGTAGTCACCACCAGATCGAACCCTTCGCGGGCGCTCAGGACGGCGACATCATCAATCAACCCCCTCGCCTCGGCATTGAAGCCCGCCAGAGGTTTAAACAGTTGATCAATAACGCCGAATTCGCTGTGATCGGGTTCCATAGCGACATCCTCCGGCCTGACCTGAAGGTTCAGGAGTATAGGTTACGCGCGAGCAACCTTGGCTATAGCATCCAATGCCCCATTCACAAAGGGGGCTTCATTGTCGCCAAAGAAGGCCTTGGCAATCTCGACATACTCGTTGATCACCACTTCCTTACCTATATCGGTGCGGAATTTCAGTTCCCACGTACCGGCGCGTAAAATCGCCCGCACGGTGGTGTCAACACGCTCAAGCCGCCAGTTGGACGCCAGATTGTCCGAGATCAGGCTGTCGATCTCGGTTTGCGCCTGAACCACAGTCCGCAGACCTTCGGCAAAGAAGGCTTCGTCAGCAGCCCCAAGGGTCTCACCTTCGATGTCGCCATCAAAACGGAAATCCGAAAACTCGCGGATCACCGATTCCACACCGGTTCCGGCCAGTTCCATCTGATACAGCGCCTGAACCAGCACCAGACGGGCCACCGTCCGTGCGCGCTTGTCCTTAAGGCTCAGGTGTTTTTTGTCTGCGGCATTGAGTTGTTCAATAACAGCCTGAAGACTTTGCGGCGCCTCAGCCATGCGTGCCTCCGGCCATAAGTGATTTTTTGATACCGATCATATCAAGACAAACTCTGGCGACCGTACCGCCCTTATCGCCTTCTGAGCGGCGGGCTCTGGCCCATGCCTGTTCTTCGTCTTCGACCGTCAGTATGCCGTAACCTATGCACAGCAACTGACGCACCGACAGGTCCATCAGGCCACGGGCCGATTCATTACACACATAGTCATAGTGCGTGGTTTCACCGCGAATAACGCAGCCCAGCGCCACATAGCCGTCATAGGCACGACCGGCAGGACGGCGCGAAGCCTCTTCGGCCATCGCAATCGCCGCTGGCACTTCGAAGGCACCGGCCACAGTCACAACATCATATTCCGCGCCGTAGGCCTCAAGGGCGGCCTTGGCACCGGACAAAAGCTCATCGGAAATGTCGTTATAAAAACGGCTTTCCACGATCAGAACACGCAAGGGGGTTTCAATGGTCATGGTCTAACCCAAAGCCTTCCAGTCAATAATTTTAAGGCCGTACCCTTCGAGGGCGGCCGGACGCGGGTTGGAATCACTCAGCGCGATCATATCCCGCACACCCAGATCAAGCAGGATTTGCGCACCAACACCGTAATCGCGCAAGCCCCTTGGCCCTAATCCCTCTGCGCCGTCAACGGAAAAACGCGACGACAACACGGTAGGATCAGGATCACGCAGCATAACCATCACTGCGGGGCCGTCATACTCCGCCAGCTTTTGCATGGCTTTTTCGACATGGCCAAAGCGATCACCCGAAAGCCCGCCCAGCACATCTGCTGCAATATCAAGCTGATGCATGCGCACCAAAGCCGGTTTGTTCGGCGCAGGCTGATGTTTGACCAGTGCCAGATGTTCGGACTGATCCAGACGGTTACGATAAACGAACAGACGGAAGTTTCCGCCCCAACGGCTGTCGAAGCTGCGCTCAAGTATCCGGTCCACAAAACGTTCGGTACGGCGGCGATAGGCAATCAGGTCAGCAATCGTGCCGATCTTAAGACCATGAAGCTGAGCGAACTGAACGAGGTCAGGCAAACGCGCCATCGACCCGTCGTCGTTCATGACCTCACAGATCACGCCCGAAGGATAAAGACCGGCCATACGCGAAATATCGACCACAGCTTCGGTATGGCCTGCGCGCACCAGGACGCCACCGTCACGCGCCACCAGCGGGAAGACGTGGCCGGGGCTTACGATGTCGTCAGGCCCCTTTGTCGGGTCAATGGCCACTGCCACAGTGTGTGCGCGGTCATGGGCCGAAATACCGGTGGTGATGCCCTCCTTGGCCTCAATGGCCACGGTGAAGGCCGTGCCGTTACGTGCGCCGTTTTCAGCAGCCATAGGCGGCAAACGCAAGGTCCGCGCCCGTTCACCCGTCATGGCCAGACAGATCAGGCCGCGCCCGAAGCGCGCCATGAAATTGACCACGGCCGGCGTGGCCATCTGGGCGGGAATACATATATCCCCTTCGTTTTCACGATCTTCGGCATCCACCAGAATATAGGGACGGCCATTACGGGCGTCCTCAAGGATATCCTCGATGGCCGAAATCGGATTTTCAGGATCGAACGTCAGTTCGCCAGTCGTCAGGGGGGGAAAACTCATCTTAACTCAAATCTCCGGAGCCGCCGAAATACGCAGACCATACTCAGGCCGTCTCGCGCCATCTGGCGGCATAACGCGCCATAAGATCAATCTCAAGGTTTAGTTTGCCGCCTTCGTGCATTTGCCCCAGTGTCGTATAGGCCCAGGTATGCGGAATGATGTTGACGCCAAACACATCGTCCTCAACTTCGTTCACCGTCAGGGATATGCCATCCAGCGTCACCGACCCCTTGGGCGCGATATAACGATGCAGTGGCCTTGGTGCGCGGATCTTCAGGCGATGACTGTCGCCATCAAGCGTAATTGACACAAGCTCAGCCACACCGTCGACATGGCCGGCAACCACATGCCCGCCCAGTTCGTCACCGATTTTCAGCGCGCGCTCCAGATTGACCCTATGACCCACCTTCCAGTCATCAAGCGTCGTCAGAGACAGGGTTTCGTGTGATAACTCAACCGCGTAACGGTTATTGCCTTTTTCGACCACCGTCAGACAGCAACCGGCATGGGCAATCGAAGCCCCGATGTCGATGCCGTTCAGGTCATAGGCACTTTTGACCTCAAACCGTGCGCCGCCGGAATGGCGGACGATGGAGACGACTTCGCCTACATCCGTTATTATGCCGGTAAACATTAAAGCGCACTCCGAAAAGTGTGGCGCACTTTTCGGACGAAAGTGCGCGTAAATACAAAACTATTCTTCACGCTCGTAGCTTTCCCACAGGTCTTCGCCCACGGCCTGAAGCCCCACGCGTGTAAATCGGAACACATCCGCAATGGCGGCAATATCCAGAAAACCAAACACCGCACGCCCGTCCCCGCCTAAGATAGAGGGGGCACGGAACCATTCAAGGCGGTCAACGCAGTCTGCCTTGACAAAGGCCGTGGCTACGACCGCCCCGCCCTCAACAAACAGACGCTCAATACCGTTTTGCCAAAGGGCATCAAGCGCCACCATAAGGTCGGCGCGCTGATGACGCGAAGGCACCTTGATCTGACGCACACCGGCCGCCAGAATTTCCGGTGCCAGATCATGCGTCGTGATGACCCATGTCGGAATAACGCGTGCCGTCTGAACCAGTTTGGAAGACAGCGGCAAACGCCCTTTGGAATCGAGAATAATCCGCGTCGGCTGATAGCCTTCATAGCCCGCCAGACGCACCGTCAACTCAGGATCATCCTTAAGCGCCGTCTCGATGCCGACCAGAACCGCGTCATGATTGGCCCGCAGTTCATGCACACAGCGGCGTGCGTCTTCGCCGGTGATCCAGCGGCTATCGCCCGTATGGGTCGCAATGCGCCCGTCCAGCGTCGTCGCCAGTTTAAGTGTAACAAAGGGGCGGTTCAGAGGCTCCACCGCTTATGCATCATCCGTCGGGGACAGATCCTGCTCACCCAGTCCGCGCTTGATTTGCGACGGGCCATCGGGCGTTTCATTGTCAAAGCCTTCGTGGCTCAGGAAATCCGCAAAGTCAGAGGTCTGGCGGAAATCACGATAAACCGAGGCATAACGCACATAGGCGACTTCATCGAGGATGCGCAGCGCCTTCATGATCAGTTCACCGACCACTTCGGAGCCAATATCGGTCTCGCCCATGCTCTCAAGCTGACGGACAATGCCCGATACCATGCGGTCAATGCGCTCCTGCTCCACCGGACGCTTGCGCGTGGCGATGGCGATGGAACGTTCCAGCTTTTCACGATCGAACGGCGTGCGACGGCCTGAGCGCTTGACGATCATCAGTTCGCGCAGTTGCACGCGCTCAAATGTCGTGAAGCGTCCGCCGCATTCCGGGCAGGAACGACGGCGGCGAATGGCTGCCCCGTCCTCGCTCGGACGGGAATCCTTTACCTGAGATTCAGGGTGTCCGCAGAAGGGGCAGCGCATGCAGGTCTACCTTTAGCTATAGATAGGGAAGCGCGCGGTCAGCGCCTTCACCTTTTCGCGTACAGCCAGCACAACCGCTTCGTCAGGCGTGCCTGAGTTCGAAGCCATGCTGTCAACCACGTCAGCGATCAGGTTCCCGATAGTGCGGAACTCTTCTTCGCGGAAGCCGCGTGTCGTGCCCGCAGGTGTGCCCAGACGTACACCCGAAGTGATGGTGAAAGGTTGCGGGTCGAACGGGATACCGTTCTTGTTACAGGTGATGAAGGCTTCCTCGAGGGCAGCTTCGGTCGCCTTACCGGTCTGGCCCTTCGGGCGCAGGTCAACGGACATAACGTGGCTGTCGGTGCCGCCGGACACAACCCCAAGACCACGCGCGATCAGGGTTTCCGCCAGCGCACGGGCATTGGCCACGACCTGAGCCGCATATTGCTTGAATTCTGGCTGAAGGGCTTCACCGAAGGCCACGGCCTTACCGGCGATGACGTGCATCAGAGGCCCGCCCTGAAGGCCCGGGAATACGGCCGAGTTGATTTTCTTGCCCAGTGCTTCGTCGTTCGACAGGATCAGACCACCACGCGGACCACGCAGGGTCTTGTGCGTCGTGGTGGTGACGACATGGGCGTGCGGCAGCGGATCAGGATACTGACCACCGGCCACCAGACCGGCATAGTGCGCCATATCCACAAACAGATAGGCCCCTACGCTGTCGGCGATTTCGCGGAAACGCTTGAAATCGATGTGGCGGCTGTAGTTCGAGGCACCGGCGATGATCAGCTTAGGCTTATGTTCCTTGGCCAGAGCTTCGACCTGATCATAGTCGATCAGGTGATTGTCTTCGCGCACGCCATAAGGGACAACATTGAACCACTTGCCCGACTGGTTGGCAGGTGATCCGTGCGTCAGGTGACCACCGCAGGCCAGATCCATACCCATATAGGTATCGCCCGGTTGCAGCAGGGTGAAGAATACAGCCTGATTGGCATTGGCCCCTGAGTGCGGCTGAACGTTTGCATAGGCGCAGTTGAACAGCTTCTTGGCGCGTTCGATGGCCAGACGCTCGACCTCATCGACATATTCACAACCGCCATAGTAACGGCGTGACGGATAGCCCTCGGCATATTTGTTCGTCAGAACCGAACCTTGTGCCTCAAGGACGGCCTTGGAAACGATGTTTTCCGAAGCGATAAGTTCGATCTGGTCCTGCTGGCGCGTCAGTTCGCCCGTGATTGCCTTCAACACATCGGCATCGGCAGTCGCCAGATCATCGCTGAAATAACCTTTGGGGACAAAACTAGTCACGGGCATAATCCTGTATGTTAGGGAGTGGCGACGCTATATATAGCGTGGATAACGCGAATTTGCGGCCTGTATAGCCTATACGCCCGCGATTCCAAGCCTAATTTTTACCCCGTCAGGCCCAATAGCCGGGCCGCGGCGGTTTCAGGGTCTGAAGCTTGTTTTTCAGCTTTTGAACGGCCAGATTTTTTACCGATACCGGATCACTGGCAGGCCCCATGGCGCTGACCTCCTCACCGGTTTCAGAGTCAACCGCTATCACCTTGAGGTAGGCACCGTTACGTCGATATTCAAGCAGGATATCACCCATATTAATCAGGTCCGCGTCTCTCAGGTCTAATGTGTTAATTGTACCTCATGGCCCAAAGCCTGAGAAGCCCCCGCATATAATTGCGAATAATTCTCATTTTTAATTGATCGCGCCCTGCCTTAGGCCTATGACTACCGCAACAGTTACCACCGGATATGCTTACCATGCCCCAAGCTGACACCTTTCCCCGCCTGAAACTGGTTATTTTTCTGATTGTTGCGTTTTCGGGCATGGGCATGTCCGTTATCTTGCCCATTCTGGCGCCGCTGATACGCGAACTTGGACTGACCGAAAGTCAGGGCGGCTGGATGGTCTCGGTTGGCTCGGTCGTCATGGCGGCCACGGGGGCCATGTGGGGCGGCCTGAGTGACAAATGGGGCCGGAAAGCTATTTTGCTGATCGGTTTTGGCGGGCTTTTTGCCACCTATATTATCTATACGCTGATTGTAGGCTTCGGCCTTAACGGCGCATTGAGCGGCGGATTATTATTCGCCAGCCTGCTGATCGGCCGGAGTCTGGTTGGTGCTTTCCTTGCGGCGGCCCCCTCCTCGGCTCAGGCCCTGATGGCCGATACGACTACGCCTGAAACCCGAAGCGCCGGCATGTCCGTCATCAGTGCCGCTTCGGGCGTCGGCCTTGTGGTCGGGCCGGCGATTGGTGGCATACTGGCGCTGCCTGGCCTGATCTGGCCGCTGGTGCTGACCACCGTGATCTGCGCCACAGGGCTTGTTCTGGTGTGGCGTCTGGTGCCGGTGACACCGCCCCGCCTGAGCCACACGGATCGCCCGCGCCTCAAACCAACCCATAACGGCCTGTGGGCATGGTTACTGGCCGCCTTCTTTACAATGAGCTCAATCGTAACGGTTCAGATCAGCGCCGGTTTCTATTTTCAGGACAAGCTTGGCCTGAGCACACATGATACCGGCCCCGCGCTGGCTATCGGCTTTACACTTGTGGGGGTAGCGCTGATTATAACCCAGATCATTCAGATGCGTCTGCTGCGCTGGCGTCCGCGTCAGATGATTCTGGGCGGCGCGACCCTGTGGATCATCGCCATGCTTATTCTGCTGAACAGTCAGGTTGCCGCAGGGTTTTACGTGGCGTTTGCTCTGGCCGGATCAGGTGCGGGCCTTTTGATGCCCGGTTTCAATGCCGGAGCTTCGCTGTCCGTATCGGATGAGCATCAGGGGGCTGTGGCAGGCTTTATTGCCATGATGCAGGCTTCAGGTGCGATTGTCGCGCCAATAGGATCGACCCTGCTTTATGAGCAAGGCCGCTCGCTGCCCTTCTGGGCTATTATAGGTCTTATGGTAACGCTGGGGGCGCTGTTTCTGCTGCGTAACCCGGTCAGGGCCAAGGCAGAGCCTTAGGCCACGGCGGGCATACGGGCAACGTTACAATGCGCCCACAGCTTGTCCATCGCCTGCACCAGCGCATCCATCATGGCGTCGTCATGATCGGGCGAAGGTGTGAAACGCAGACGTTCGGTACCCTTGGGCACGGTGGGGTAGTTGATCGGCTGCACATAGATACCGAAATCATTGAGTAGCATGTCCGAGATCATCTTGCAGTGTTTGGCATCCCCAACCAGTACCGGCACAATGTGCGATACCGACGGCAGAACCGGAATACCGCATTCACGGAACCGGCGCATCAGGGTCTGGGCGCGTTCCTGATGAGCAACGCGGCGCTCATTATGCTCTTTGAGGTAACGCACCGAAGCTGTGGCGCCCGCCATAACCGCAGGCGGCAGCGAGGTGGTGAAGATGAAGCCCGGCGCCCACAGGCGCATGGCATCCACAAAAGCCGCCGAACCGGCGACATAACCGCCCATCATGCCGAACGCCTTACCCAGCGTCCCTTCGATGATGTCGATCTGATCCATGACGCCGTCACGTTCAGCCACACCGGCACCGCGTTCGCCATAAAGGCCAACCGCATGCACTTCGTCGATATAGGTCAGGGCGTTGTATTTCTTCGCCAGCGCAATCGTGCCTGCGATGTCGGAAATATCGCCGTCCATCGAATAGACGGATTCAAAAGCGATCAGCTTTGGCGCATTGACCGGTGCCGCCTTGAGGAGTTCCTCAAGATGTTCCAGATCGTTGTGGCGATAAACATGCTTCTGACCACCGCCGTTACGGATACCGGTGATCATGGAATTGTGGTTGAAGGCGTCCGAAAAGATGATCAGACCCGGCAGAACCTTATAGAGGGTAGACAGGGTCGCATCATTGGCCACATAGCCGGACGTAAAGACCAGCGCGGCTTCCTTATCGTGCAGATCAGCCAGTTCGGCCTCAAGCGCGTTGTGATACCAGGTGGTGCCGGAAATATTGCGCGTCCCCCCTGAACCGGAGCCGGTTTCGTCGATAGCCGTGTGCATGGCCTCAAGGACGACAGGGTTTTGCCCCTGCCCCAGATAGTCATTGGAACACCAGACAACGACGTCCTGCTCCGTACCGTCTTCTTTTGCCCATGTGGCGCGCGGGAACTCACCCTGCTTGCGCTTGAGGTTGGCAAAAACGCGGTAACGGCCTTCGGAACGAACCGTATCGACAGCGGCCTGAAAGGCGGCAGAGTAATCCATTTGCGATCTATACCCACCGGCGTTTTCACGTCAGCAGGCCCTCGGTACATCGTTATCGGGCCTAAACCCGTGATCTTTAAGGTGGGGATATAGGCGTTTATCCCTACCTTGAACAGGGCTTATGCCATAAACAAACGGCTTTCGCCTGCTTTTTCTGTCGCCGTTTCGTGCGCATAATGACGCAGGTAAGCCGCTGAATCGGCTCATGCAAATCATTCTGAAATTTTAGCGCACCGATTGTCAGTGCCGCCCTGTGGCTGTAAACCGGTGCCATAACAAACCGGAAACGCCTTATGCCCCTTGATTACGATAGCCTCAGCCCATCGCTGGGGATACGCGATGACGCCTTCGGAAATCCGATCGGCAAAGAGATACCCGACTGGAAAGGCTGCGCGCACTTGCCTGACGCGGACATGACCGGCCGCACCTGTCACCTTACGCCGTACCGGCCGGAACATGCGCAAGGCCTGTTCGATGCCTATGCGCAGGATGACGGCCGCATGTGGAGCTACCTGCCCTACGGCCCCTTTGCCAGCCCCGAAGACGTACATACCGGCATCATGGACTGGCAGGACAACAAAGGCCTGCACACCTTCACTATTTTTAAGGATAACGCCCCCGTCGGACACGCCAGCTTCATGCGCTATGATCTGCCTAATGGCAGTGTCGAAATCGGCGGCGTGACCTTTTCTCCGGCGCTTCAGTGCTCAACCGCCGCGACCGAAGCCATGTATCTGATGATGCGGCATGCCTTTGGGCATGGCTATCGTCGCTATGAGTGGAAGTGCAATCAGCTTAACTGGCCCTCAAGTCGCGCCGCCCTGCGGCTTGGTTTCAGCTTTGAGGGCGTATTCCGTAACGCACAGGTCGCCCGCGAAGGCCGACGCGACACGGCCTGGTATTCCGTGATTGCCGAAGAATGGCCTCAGGTACGCGCCCGCCTCGAAAACTGGCTTGATCCGTCAAATTTCACCGCTGACGGCAAGCAAATACGCGCCCTGAAGGATATTCCGCTCCCCTGACCCGTAACAGGGTGCAAAGCGCCCGCCTTTGGTGTAAAGCCCCTTAAAACCCGTTCATTTCAGCGATAATAAACATTATGCCAACATATCTGCCTTCGTTTCTTGACAGCAAGGAAGCCCCCGACACCCTGCGTCGCCTGATCGTCGCTATTGCCGATGCCTGCCGCGATATCGGCCAGACGGTCAACAACAGCGCCATCAACGACCTTCAGGGCGAACTGTCTCAGGAAAACGTGCAGGGTGAAGTCCAGAAGGAACTGGATGTCATCGCCAATGACATGATGCTTGAGCCAGCCCGCTGGGACGGTCTGGTGAGCGCGCTGGCTTCCGAAGAAATGGACACTATCCACCCGCTGCCGACAAAGGGGGATTACCTGCTGACCTTTGATCCGATTGACGGCTCAAGCAATATCAACGTCAACGGCCTTGTTGGCACGATCTTTTCCGTTCTTAACGCCCCCGAAGACGAAGTGTTCGAAGAGGACTTCCTTAAGGCCGGACGCGAACAGGTGGCCGCCGGTTATGCCATCTATGGCCCGCAGACGACCCTTCTGTTCACTCTGGGTCAGGGCGTTCACGCCTTTACGCTCAACCGTGAGACCGGCGAATGGGTACTAATCAACGAATCTGTGCGCCTGCCCGAATCAACCGCTGAGTTCGCCATCAACATGGCTTACCAGCGTCACTGGCATGCACCACTACGCCAATACATTGATGACTGTCTGGCGGGTAAGGACGGCCCTCGTGGTAAGGATTTCAACATGCGCTGGCTGGCCTCTATGGTCGGCGATCTGCACCGTATCCTGACGCGCGGCGGCATCTTCATCTACCCGACCGACACCCGCAAAGGCTCGGAAAATGGTAAGCTGCGCTTGCTTTACGAAGTCGCGCCCTTCTCTTTCCTGATTGAACAGGCCGGCGGCATGGCGACCAACGGCACCGCCCCTGTACTTGATATCGTCCCCGACAGCCTGCATCAGCGCGTCGGCGTAGTTATTGGGGTACGCGAAGAGGTCGAAAAGGTTAAATCATACCACTAAACCGCATCAGAAATGATCACAATTAACGCCGCATTTGCCATGCGGCGTTTTTTTTGCGATTATGCGCGATTATTAATTTTACGCGTAGCCCCCAAAGGACACCGTACAATGAGCGTTGCCTCTTCTAAAGCCACCATGGACAACCCGTTTTCACAACGTGTCGAAGCCCTGAGTGCGCTGGAAACCGATGAGCGTAATCTCGCCTTCATCATCTATGTGCTGATGTGCCTAAGCCCGCTGTCATTGGGGATTACCGCCCTGATCGGCGTAGGGCTGGCCTATATAAAGAAGAACAACTGCTCGACCTTTGTGCAGACGCACTTCCGATATCAGATCAAAAGCTTCTGGGTGGCGTTCGTGATTTGGGCGCTGGCAACCTTCATCGCCGTACTTTGTACCGGCTTCACGATTTTCACCTTCACCAACCTTATCCTTAGTCAAACCGGTATTGCCAACTGGCAAACCCTGCAATTTGACCTTACCCGTCTTGATCTCAGCCGCCTTTCCGTCCCCGCGATGCTTGCCATTGTCGCGGGGTTTTGTATTTCCGCAGGCCTGACGGTGCTGGCGACCCTGTGGATGCTGTTTGCTTCGGTGCGCGGATTTTTACGCCTCAATGATCATAAGCCCATTGGCAAACGCTTCGTCAGGGCCTAATCCAGCCTCAGTGTTCGTGCTGAGGATAAGTTTATGACATTTTCTCCGGTTACAGGTGCCTATCCACTGGCGCGCCCGCGTCGCCTGCGTCAAAGCCCCTGGGTACGCGATCTGGTCGCCGAAACCCGCCTCAGCCCTGCCGATTTTATCTGGCCGATCTTTGTGCACGACAAGGATAAGGCCCGCGACCCGATTGGCTCACTGAGCGGCGTTGACCGCCTGAGCATTTCCGAAGCGGTTAAGGATGCCCGTGACGCCCGCGATCTGGGTATTCCCGCCATCGCCTTGTTCCCCAATATTGATGCTCGCCTGCGCAGCGACGACGCCAAGGCCGCATACGACCCAGACGGTCTGATTGCGCAAACCTGCCGCGCCATCAAATCGGCAGTGCCCGATATCGGGTTGATTGTCGATGTCGCGCTTGATCCGTTCACCTCACATGGCCATGACGGCATCCTTGAGGGCGAGCGCATCCATAACGAAAAGACGATCGATATCCTGATCCAGCAGGCCATAGTTCAGGCCGAAGCCGGTGCAGACATTGTCGCCCCTTCGGATATGATGGACGGACGCATCGGTGAGATCCGCAAAGCCTTTGAGGCGCGTGGTCTGGGCGACAAGCTGATCATGTCCTATGCCGCCAAATACGCCTCGGCCTTTTATGGCCCGTTCCGAGATGCCGTCGGCACCAGCGCCCTGAAAGGTGACAAAAAGACCTATCAGATGGACTCGGCCAATACTGACGAAGCCCTGCGTGAAGTAGCAATGGATATTCAGGAAGGCGCTGATATGGTCATGGTCAAGCCGGGCCTGCCCTATCTCGATATCGTTCAGCGTGTATCCGAAACTTTCCGCGTCCCCACCTTTGTTTATCAGGTGTCCGGCGAATATGCGATGATCAAGGCCGCGTCCGAAAAAGGCTATGCCGATCATGACAAGATGATGTTTGAAACCCTGCTGGCATTTAAACGTGCCGGAGCCAGTGGAATCCTGACCTATTTTGCCCGTTATGCCGCTGAAAAAATGAAATAATCACCTTCGGTCAGTTAGGCTCAATTTCGCTTGACGGAGGCACAACTTACCGTTTAAATTTTCAGCCAAACAATAAATTACAACATCAGGCTGGGATTATGCATATTTTCAAACACCTTTCCGGTGCGGCTCTGTTCGCCGCCCTGTCCCTGCCCCTGCCCGCCCTGTCTCAGGAAGCGACCAGTCAGGCCACACCAAGCGCCCCGTCCGACACCACGACCGAAATCACCATTGTCGGTAAGAAGGCATTGCCTTCAAGCGATCCCAAAGAAATCATGCTATCGCCGAACACGTCACGTTCCTGTGCCTTTATGGGGGAATATAACTCCAATCAGGATGACGTGATGCTGGATTATCTTCGGGATTTCGGCCACCTCGAGTCTGAAAATAGCGACGGCACCGAGCGCTTCAGGGAATCAAGCCCTTTTGGCGATGTATCCCGAACACCTAACTTCACCTCTACGGCTGATGCCACCAATGCCGAAAATACAAGCGGCACGGAACCGAGCACCGTCAGTTCAGGCTGCGGTCCTTCGGACAGGGCATTTGCCGCCGGAAGAAATTATATTCAGCGCAAAGACACGTCATTGCGTGACGCCTTTGCCGCATTCGATGCCGAAGACTACCCCAAGGCCCTGACATTATTTAAAACCGCCTGGGACAAGATCGGTTATCAGAATGCCGCCTTCATGCTCGGTAAGATGTACATGCTGGGCATGGGCACCGAAGCCAATATGAACGAAGCCATTAAATGGTATAAGACCGTCGCACAGATTCCGTTCAACCCTCAAAAAGACAGACATAGCTTCGACCCTGAGTCGCCGGAATATATGGATGTTCGGGCTGACGCTATTACGACGCTGGGCCGCATCTACATGTCCGGTCAGGGAGTTACCCAGGATCCGGCAGAAGCGCGTAAATGGTACCTGAAAGCTCAGGAAATTGGCTTTGTGCCAGCTGCGAATATTGTCGGGAATATGTACGAAGTTGGCTATGGTGGCTCCAAGGACTTAAAGCGCGCCTTCAACGCCTATAAGTCCGCAGCCGAACGCGGCTATGGGCCAGCACAGTACAATCTGGCAAGGCTTTATGAAAATGGCGAAGGGGTCGCGGCAGACGCAAAACTAGCCAGTGCCTGGTATTTTGAATCAGCCAAAGCCGGTCATCGTGAAGGGCTGTATGAAACGGCCCGTCGTTATGACCTCGGCGAGGGTGTGCCGCAGAATTCTGAAACGGCATTGGTTTATTACAAGGAAGCTGCCATTCAGGGACAACCCGATGCTCTGAATGCCATTGGCGCCTCTTTTTATTCCGGTGAAGGCCTCGAGAAAAACCCTGTCGCCGCACGCCAGTGGTTCGAACAGGCCGCATTACGTGGGCAACCGGACGCCATGTTCAATCTGGGCATCATGCTGATGAATGGTGAAGGCGGTGCTGCCGATCCCTCCATGGCTTATGTCTGGTTCAATCTGGCTAAACAAAGTGGTAATGACAATGCCGATGCGGCAATCAGAGTTCTCACACCAAAATTAACTGCAGAAGACCGCACAAAAGCACATGCGATTCTGTCCCCCTCATAGAGTAAGGCGTTTTCGTAAGCGTACAGGTTATTGTCAGCGAATGAGGATAAGCCATGATTATTTGCTCACGGGCGCTTTGCACATCAGCATTGCTTCTTTTTACCGCAACATTTTCTCCGCAGGCCTATTCGCAAGAAATACCTGCGAGTAATCCCGACGTTACAACCATCACCATCTATGGGAAGCGCTCGGATAATCTGGACAAAAAAACAACGACTATTTCGCCCAGCCGAGCCTCATCCTGTAACTTCATCGGTGCCAGCGGTGCTGGCGATTATGAGTTCATACAGGAATATGTAAAAGACTTCGGGCATCAGGATGAGGAAAACCGCATAAGCATAAACAGCCCATTTGGCGATGCGTCTCGTGAATATTCATACGATACGTTTTTCAGTCAAAGAGATGCCAGCCTTAACTCAACCTTTGGCGCCTCAACCTCAAGTCCGCTGAGTGGGTGCTCGTCGGCTGACCGGCGTTACGCCGCAGGTCGCGCCCATATCCGCAACAATGACAAAAGCCTGCAAAAAGCACTGGCCGCCTATGATACCGGCAATTACTCCGAAGCTATCAGCGAGTTTAAAATCGCCTGGAACAAAATCGGCTACTCTGATGCCGCCCTGTTTTTAGGACATATTTATGTATTAGGTCAGGGCACCGAAGTTGATATCCCCGAAGGGATCAAGTGGCTTAAGCGTGCCGCCAATCTTCCGCACAAGAACTTTCGCTTTAATCCCGGAAAGCCCGATAGCAGCACCTCGGAAATAGATGCCGCTCTGACGCTGGGTAGCATCTACCTTAGCGGTTATGGCGTTCCACGAGACACAAAAGAGGCGCTGCACTGGTATAAAAAAGCGGCCAGCACAGGTCATGCCCCCTCCACGGTTATCCTTGCGCGCCTGTATCAGAATGGCATTGCCGAAGAGCCGGATCTGAAAAAAGCGGCCAACCTCTACAAGAAGTCAGCCGAAACAGGCTACGGCGCTGCGCAATATAATCTTGCACGCCTTTATGAATCAGGAAGCGGCGTTGAACAGAATGCACACCTTGCGCTCGAATGGGACAGCCACGCCGCCCGTAATGGTCACGCAAGTGCATTATACGAAATGGCCGTTCGTTATGATTCCGGTACTGACGGCCTCAGCAAGGATCAAAACAAGGCGCTTGTTTATTACAAGGAGGCTGCGCTTAAAAACCAGACAGATGCGCAAAACGCTCTGGGGGTGACTTTTTACTCTGGTGAAGGCGTGTCAGCTGATCACACAACAGCCCGCAGATGGTTTGAACAGGCCGCCATGCGCGGACAGTCGGACGCCATGTTCAATCTAGGCGTTATGCTGATGAATGGCGAGGGCGGCGAAAAAGATCTCGCTATGGCCTATGTGTGGTTTTCTCTGGCAAAACAAAGCGGGCATCAAAATGCCGATGCCGCACTAAAGAACGTTAGCCCTAAACTGACTGACATCGATCGTGCCAAAGCCGATGCTATATTGACACCAAAGGCCTGAACTTAAGGCTTTTTACGGCGAGCTTCGAGGCGGGCGTGCAATGCGGATGTATCCCATCGCGCCCCGCCCATCGCCTGTACTTCGGAATAGAACTGATCCACCAGAGCCGCTACTGCCAGATGCGCACCGTTTGAGCGTGCCTCATCCAGGGCGATCCCCAGATCCTTACGCATCCAGTCAACCGCAAAGCCGAAATCGTAACGGTCTTCGGCCATGCTTGCCCAGCGGTTCGTCATCTGCCAGGAGCCTGCAGCACCCGCTGAGATCGCCTGAAACACCAGTTCAGGATCAAGCCCTGCGCTTTTTGAGAAATGCAGTGCCTCGGCCACGCCCTGAACTGCACCGGCTATGGCGATCTGATTGGCCATCTTGGCGGTTTGACCGGCACCGGCCTCACCAATACGGGTAATGGATTTCATATAGGGCTTCGTCAGTTTGACGATGGTATCGAACACATTCGCATCCGAGCCAACCATGATGCTTAACTGGCCGCTTTCGGCCCCTGCCTGACCGCCGGATACCGGCGCATCAGCAAAGCTTAGGCCCCGGTCATGCGCCATAACCGACAGTTCACGCGCCAGCTTGGCTGAAGTCGTTGTGTGATCGATGATCAACGCGCCGGCCTTTAACCGCGGGACGGCCCGCGTCACCAGATCGCGTACATCCGCATCGCGCCCGACACACAACATCAGGACATCTGCGAAATCAACCGCTTCCTCGAAATCAATGCTGTAGGCCGCCCCAGTATCCTGCGCCCATTTTGCCGCCTTATCGCCAGAACGGTTATAGCCCGTCACATCAAAACCGGCCTTAAGCAGATGGGTGGCCATTGGCGCGCCCATAACCCCAAGTCCTGCGAACAAAATACGCATTATGGCCTCACACCTGAGTTCTGGAACCGTTCGTCTGGCCGTAACGGCCACGGAAATAGGTCAGCCCATGCGCACCGAAATGCTGTTCGGACTGAGCGAAATGTTCAACCTCACCGACAATCACCAGATGGTCCCCAAGGACGCGCGTCTCGTACTGACGGCACTTAACCCAGGCCAGCGCCTCATGCAGATGCAGAGGCTCATCAGGATGGGTAATGGCCTCGTCATCACGGACAAACGGGTATTCGCGGAAGAAGCGGTCCGCCAGCACCTGCTGCTCTGAGGTCAGAATATTGATACCAAAGGATTTGGCTTCGGCAAAAATCCGGTAACGCTCGGAATTCAGGCCCAGCGACCATAAAACCAGCTTTGGCTCAAGCGAAACAGAGGCGAAGGAATTAATGGTCATGCCCATGACCCTGTCATTGCCTTCGGGGTCAGGCGTCAGCGTCGTGACAACCGCCACGCCGGTGGCAAAGCTTCCGAGCACGTGGCGATAAGCCAGTTGATCTGTTAACTGGCGATCCGATACCAGACTGTCTGCGCCGCTCAATTCCTACCTCTTGAATTTTATTTGTCGATAGTCTCTTTGCCTGTGAAATTCCGCTAAGGCAATACAGGACCTGTACCGAGTTTGCAAAAACCGCAACCCTTTTCGGGATAGGCCGGATGCTCAACCCCCTGTTAAGATTAATGCCTCATAACTAAGGTCATCACAACCCTTAAGCAGAATGCTCATGGCCTCGCGCGACGCACCCGTTGTCATCAAAAAAGTCAAAAAAGCTTCCGGTGGCGGGCACCACGGCGGCGCGTGGAAAGTCGCCTATGCCGACTTCGTGACAGCCATGATGGCCTTCTTTCTGCTGATGTGGCTGATCAACACCTCCTCGCCTGAGCAGAAGCGCGGCATTGCCGATTATTTTGCCCCCGCCAGCGTCTCACAGTCCACAAGCGGCTCCGGCGGCATTCTTGGGGGGACTGCCGTAGGTCAGGACGGCGTAAAATCCGAAGGCTCTATGGCCTTTATCGAACAGATGGCCCCTGAGGCCCCCAATGTTCAGGATCAGGACGGCACAGAGGCGCATAATGCCAATCTGGCGCAAACGCCCGAAGAGCTTTTGCGTGAAGAACTGCAAAAGCGCGAGGAAGCCTCATTCCGTTCAGCCGCTGAGTCTCTGCGTCAGGCGCTTCAGGACATGCCCGAACTGACCGAGCTGTCTAAAAATATTCTGGTCGATCAGACCCCCGAAGGGCTGCGCATACAGATCATCGATCAGGAAGGCCGGCCCATGTTCCGCGCCAATGCGGCTCAGCCCAACCAGCATGCCCAAACCCTGCTGAGGGCCGTGGCAAAGGTCGTCAACCAGTTGCCAAACCGCGTGACCATCACTGGCCACACCAGCGCTAGCCGTAATGCCGCTTCGGCTGATTCTGACTGGAAGCTGTCGGCAGACCGCGCCAATTCGGCACGCTCTATCCTTCAAGCGGCAGGTGTCGATCAGGATCGAATCTCTCAGGTATCGGGTAAGGCCGCCAAGGAGCCACTTTATCCCGATGATCCGACCATGGCAGGTAACCGCCGCATTACGATTGTCCTGTTGCGCGAAGCACCTGTTTTGCCGGACAATCCGGCCCTGTAATGCATAATTTATAAAAAAAGCCGTCAAAGACCTTCTCAACGGCCCGAATATAGGTTCTCATGCCTATATATATGGAAGACGAATGGCGTCTGACCTGAGGGCATCTGGTTTATTATGAGCGAGCATTTTCCCGGACGAAAGCTCAGATACTATCTGACCATTCCGGGACCGTGTCCGTATCTTGAGGGTCAGGAAGAGCGTAAGGTCTTCGTACACCTGCCACCGCTCGAAGCGATCAATGTCAATGATCAGCTATCGGCCATCGGGTTTCGTCGCTCACAAAACATTGCTTATCGCCCCGCCTGTCCGGCCTGTCGCGCCTGTCAGTCAGTGCGTATTCCTGCGCAGGACTATGTCCTTTCGCGCACAGATCGCCGGATCGTCAAACGCAACAGTGACCTGACAAGGCACTTTGTCGAGGCCGAAGCCAGCCGTGAGCATTACGAGCTGTTGCAGGCCTATCTGGCGTCGCGCCATCCCGATGGCGGCATGATGGATATGACCTGGCCCGATCTGGTGGCCATGATCGAAGACACTCTGGTGCGCACTCACCTCATTGAATATCGCCTTGAAGGGCGTCTGGTCGGTGCGGTTCTGGTGGACGCGCTGAATGACGGCCTGTCTATGGTTTATAGCTTCTATGCCCCTGAGCTTAAGAATCGCTCATTGGGTCGCTTTATAATTCTGGACCATATCAGTCAGGCCCAGCGCTCAGGCTATGCCTATGTCTATCTGGGCTACTGGGTCAAAAACAGCCCCAAGATGGACTATAAGGCCAGATACAAGCCATTGGAATCCCTGACCGATTACGGTTGGCTGCCCGTAGAACCAACGGACACCTGATCCGGCCCGCGGGCCATCAGAACCGGCTTTAGCGTTTCACCTGAAATACGCCTCATACGGCCCTGCGGCAAAACAGCCTATTGCATAATTGCGCCCGCTGGCCAATATACCCCCCAAGGGTATATTGGAGTTGATAATCTGATGGCCACTCACCCATCTCACCACACCCAGCTCTCGCGCCTCAATCGGGCGTCGGGCCAGATTGACGGCATAAAGCGCATGATCGAGGACGGGCGCTACTGCGTAGATATTCTGACGCAGCTTAAGGCCGTGCGCAGCGCCCTGAAAACCATTGAGCTTTCGGTTCTCGAAACCCACATGCACGCCTGCCTGAAACAGACCGGCGAAAATGACGCCCTGCGCGATGAAAAAATCGACGAGATTCTGTCTCTGCTCAGAAAATACGAATAGGCCCCGCCATGTCTCATGATCACCAAGACCACAAATCCTGCCACGGTTCACACACGCCCCCTGCGCCTGAGCCTGTAAAAACATGCTGCGGAGGCCATAACCACTCTGCCCCCGCCGCCCCGCCGCCCGCCAATGCGCATGAACTGATCTATACCTGCCCCATGGATCCCGAAGTGCGGCAGCTTGGCCCCGGCACCTGCCCGAAATGCGGCATGGCGCTTGAGCCGGACGTGGTGACGCTTGAGGAGCAGGAAAATCCTGAACTGAAGGACATGACCCTGAGATTCTGGGTGTCAGCAGCCTTGAGCCTGCCCGTTCTGGTCTGGGTCATGGGATCGCACATATTCGGCTGGGAACACCGCGTCAGCCACAGCCTGTCGAATTGGGGCCAGTTGATACTTGCTACGCCGGTTGTTTTGTGGGGCGGCGCGCCCTTCTTCCAGCGTGGCTGGCAATCGATCCGTACCGGCAATCTGAACATGTTCACCCTGATCGCCATCGGCACAGGGGTAGCATGGGCCTACAGCGTTATCCTGACACTTTTGCCTGATCTGTTTTCCGGTACGGGGCAGACGACCCATGTCTATTTTGAAGCCGCAGCGGTCATCACCACGCTTGTTCTTCTGGGGCAGGTGCTTGAGCTACGCGCCCGCGCCCAGACCGGCAATGCCATTCGCGCCCTGTTGCGTCTGGCGCCTGAAACGGCGACACGCATAAAAGACGGCCTTGAGGAAACGGTTCCGCTTGAGCGGGTTCATGCCGGAGATGTTCTGCGCGTCCGTCCCGGTGAGAAAATTCCGACGGATGGTGAAATCCTCAGCGGGCACACCCATGTCGATGAGTCGATGATTACCGGCGAATCCATGCCGGTTTCCAAGGCCGACGGCGATCGTATAACCGGTGGCACCGTCAACCAGATGGGCAGTTTCACCATGACCGCTACCCGCGTCGGCGGTGACACGCTTCTGTCGCAAATCGTCGCTCAGGTCGCCTCGGCCCAGCGGTCACGCGCGCCTATTCAACGGGTGGCCGATAAGGTGTCCGCCTGGTTCGTGCCTGCGGTAATTGCCATTGCCGTCCTGACCTTTGTTGTCTGGTGGCTGATCGGGCCGGAGCCAAGGCTTGGCTTTGCGCTTCTCAATGCCATTGCGGTTCTGATCATCGCCTGCCCGTGTGCGCTTGGCCTTGCGACGCCCATGTCGATCATGGCGGGCACAGGTCGCGCCGCCCGTGCCGGCATACTGATCCGTGATGCCGCCGCACTGGAATCCTTCCAAAGCGTCGATACCCTGCTGATCGATAAGACCGGCACCCTGACCGAAGGTAAGCCCAGACTGATCGCCGTCAAAACCGTCGATCAGGGCGACGAAGACCGCCTGTTGTCGCTGATTGCCTCACTTGAGCATCTCAGCGAACACCCGATCGCCAAGGCTATTGTCGAAGGCGCACAGGCGAAAAATCTGCCGCTTCATGAAGCTCAGGATTTCGAGTCTCCGACCGGCAAAGGCGTCACCGGCGTCGTCGACGGAGTATCTCTGGCGCTTGGCAATGCCGCGCTTCTGAACGATCTCAATCAGGATGATGCGGCCCTCAAAGTCCTGTCGCGCCCCTATCGCGAAGCCGGTCAGACGGTGATCTATGTGCTGGCGGACAACCGGCCCGCAGGTATCGCCGTTGTCGCCGATCCGATCAAGGCCACCACACCCGAAGCCCTGAAGGCACTCAAGGCAGAAGGTCTGCATATTGTCATGCTTACCGGCGACAATGAACTGACAGCTAGGGCTGTGGCGCGCGAACTCGGTATCGATGCCGTCGAAGCCGATGTCCTGCCTGCACGTAAGGCCGAGGTCGTGCAAAACCTGATCGCACAGGGCCGCAAAGTGGCCATGGCCGGTGACGGCGTGAACGATGCCCCTGCCCTTGCGGCGGCAACGGTTGGCATCGCCATGGGCAATGGCACCGACATTGCGATGGAAAGCGCTGGCATAACCCTGCTCAAAGGCGATCTGAACGGGATTGTCCGCGCCCGTAAACTCAGTCACGCCGTGATGCGTAATATCCGGCAGAACCTGATATTCGCCTTTGGTTATAATGCGCTTGGGGTACCTGTGGCTGCCGGTGTGCTCTATCCCGTGTTTGGCATATTGCTGTCACCGATACTGGCCTCTGTGGCCATGTCCCTCAGCTCGGTTTCGGTGATCGCCAATGCCCTGCGTATCAGGAACCTGAAACTGTAATCCCATTGGTGGGTTCATACACATGCGCATCGCGTCCGACCGTAACGGTTGCATAGAGTTCGGACGCGGTGCGCTTAAGCACCGGATGCCGCCAGTCAGGCGCAATCTCCGCCATCGGCCCCATGACGAACCCGCGTTCATGCGCCCGCGGATGAGGCAGCACAAGACCATCGCCTGAACGCACTTCGTCCTTATAGGCGACAATATCCAGATCAAGCGTACGTGGCGCGTTGACGTTTATGTGATCAGATGTGTTGCGCAACCGCCCTGCCTCTGCCTCTATTTTGTGCAAATATTGAAGGAGTCGCTCAGGCGTCTCTAATGTGGAAACCTCTATCACGGCATTCATGTATGGCGGATCGGCCGGGTTAGGCCAGGCCTCGGATTGCCACAGGCTAGATACCGCTTTTACGTTTATATTTTCGCTTTGTAATTGCTTGACGACATCAGCCAACGCCTGCAATGCAGACCGCCGCCCCCAGGGCAGGTTTGCGCCGTAAGCTACAAAAATCCCCTGTTCAGATTCCGCTGTTATGTGGTAATGGGTGAGGGACATTTTATCCGGTTTATTTTTAAGAAAGTAATTTAAGATGAGTTTTTATCCTACGGACAAAATTGCTCTATTTATAGATGGCGCCAATCTATATTCGGCTGCCAAGGCGCTTAATTTTGACATTGATTATCGCAAGCTCCTTGATGAATTCCGCAAGCGCGGGATCCTGATCCGTGCCTATTATTATACCGCGCTGGTCGAAGGTGACGACTACTCCCCTATCCGACCTCTGGTTGATTGGCTGGATTATAATGGCTTCACCCTGATTACCAAAACCGCCAAAGAATATACAGATGCTCAGGGCCGCAAGCGCTGGCGCGGCGACATGGATATTGAAATCGCCTGCGACATGCTCGAAATCGCCGAGAGCGCCGATCATCTGGTGCTGTTTTCCGGCGACGGCGACTTCCGCCGCCTGATCGAAGCGGTTCAGCGCAAGGGCTGCCGCGTTACGGTTATTTCAACCGTCAAATCCCAGCCACCCATGACCTCCGATGAACTGCGTCGTCAGGCCGACACCTTCATCGATCTGGCCGATCTGGCCGGCGTTATTGGTCGCCCGCGTCAGGCCGGTGGCGCACAGGGGACAACCCCAAAATTCGTGGATGAATTCGAAGACTAAGAGGCAGGATCTCAGGGCAGGGCCTCAGGCCCTTCAGCCATGATCCTTGAGCAAACGCGCCTTTTCGCGGCCCCAGTCGCGCTTGGCTTCGGTTTCGCGCTTGTCGTGAAGCTTCTTACCCTTGGCCAGCGCGATTTCGATCTTCACCATACCCTTATCGTTGAAATAGAGCTTGGTCGGGACGATCGTCATGCCTTCGCGTTGTACGGCAATGATGAAGCGATGGATTTCACGACGATGCAGCAAAAGCTTACGGATGCGACGCGGTTCATGATTGAAGCGGTTGGCAAAGCCGTAATGCGGCACATCGGCATTGATCAGGCACAACTCATTACCCGGCTCAACTGAGACGTAGGACTCGGCGATATTGGCCCGCCCCTGACGCAGCGACTTGACTTCGGTGCCCGTCAGGACAATGCCGGCCTCGGTGAAGTTCTCAAGGAAATAGTCAAATCGCGCGCGCCGGTTTTCGGCGATGATCTTATAGTTACTCTGGTCTTTTTCAGCCAAGTTACAGCCCCGCCAGTTTCAGAGCCGCATCAACCTGCGGGCGCACGGATTCGGCGCACGGCGTGATCGGCAGACGCACCTCATCGGTGGTCAGACCGAGGCGGTTAAGCGCATACTTGGTTGGCGACGGTGAGGCATCGGCAAACAGCACCTTATGCAGGGTAATAAGCTGATCCTGAATGCGACGTGCCTCAGCGAAATCATTGGCCGCAGCGGCATTATAAAGCGCCACCATAGCCTCAGGGGCCACATTGGACGTCACCGAGATCACCCCGTGACCACCATGCGCCACATAGCCCAACAGCGTCGGATCATCGCCCGAAATGAACGAGAAACCTTCGTCGATCGTCAGACGCAACTGGCTCATGCGCACCATGTCGCCCGTAGCGTCCTTGATGCCAACAATATTCGGCAGCTTGGCCAGACGACTGACGGTGTCGTTAGAGATGTCGATGACCGTACGCCCAGGTACATTGTACAAAAGGATCGGAATCTGAACCGCGTCATTGATCGCCTTGAAGTGCTGATAAAGCCCTTCCTGCGACGGCTTGTTGTAATAGGGCACGACCACCAGAACCGCATCAGCCCCGACCGTCTTGGCGTAGTGCGCCAGTTCAAGCGCTTCGGCCGTGCTGTTCGAGCCGGCACCGGCGATCACCCGCACGCGACCCGCTGCGGTTTCCACACACAGGCGCACGATTTCCTTGTGCTCATCCATGCTTAAGGTTGAGGTTTCACCGGTGGTGCCGACCGGCACGATACCGTGGACACCGGCCTGAACCTGACGTTCCACCAGCGCTTTGAACGCCGCATAGTCCACCTGTCCGTCCTTAAAGGGCGTTACAATAGCGGTAATGACGCCATGAAACAGTGGAGTGAGCGCGCTGGACATAAGACCTATCCCGTTAAGCAATCAAAGTATTTGCAGCATGCCTTAGGACTTCCCAGAACTTGCTGCAACGACTTTGTACAGGAAATGCACCTCAGACAACACATCTCGTTGCGCTTTTTACCGAACCTGCCCATTCTTGGCCTTGATAGACGGCTACAAGCTGACATCCGACCTTAGCTATACGGAACCTCAGAACGATGATTTTCAGACCTTTCGCGCACCGATCTTTCCGTCAGGCCCTGCTGGTGACCTCTGTTGCCGGTCTGGCGATGACGCCCGTTTCCGCGCAGGAAGGTCTGCCCTCAGGCCCCCAACCCTATCAGGCGGTTCAGGCCGCGCAGACCCAGAACGCGAGCCTTGGTACGGCTCTGGCGGCGGTCAAATCAAAGAACTTCGCTTTGGCTGAATCCTATCGCGCCTCATTGCCCGATCCGGTGGCGCGTAAAATCATTCAGTGGGCCATCATCGACGGCGACGGTGCCAATATCTATGGCTTTGCCGCCCTTGATGCCGCCCGCCGCGACCTGTGGGGCTGGCCACGCGAATCAAAGCGCCAGATTGCCGCCGAAAAACAGATTGCCGTTTCGGGCCTTACTGCGTCTCAGATTGTCGACTGGTTCACCGGTGCGCCGCCCCAAAGCATTGACGGGGCCATTGCCCTGATCAGCGCCTATGAACGCGAAGGCAAGACCGCCGAAGCTCAGGCGCTGGCCAAATCATGGTGGCGCGATCAGGCCTTTGAACGCGCCGATCAGGATCGTTTCTATTCGCAGTTCAGCCGCCACCTGAATGCCGATGACCATAAGGCGCGCCTCAACACCCTGTTGTTGGGGGCGCAAGGCCCGGCCACTCAGGGTATGCTGGCCTATGTCGACGACCGTTCCCGTCAGGTGGCCGAAGCCGCTATGGCGCTGCGTTCAGGGTCTGCACGCGGTGTTACCCTTTATGAAGCCGCATCCGCCGCGAATCCGCGTCATCCGGTTCTGGCTTATGAGCGCGTCCGCTCATTGCGTCGCGCCAAGCTGGAAAATCTTGGCTATAGCCTGCTGGCGGATTTGCCGGAGGCACCGGCTTCCACCACCGCCATCAATAACCTGTGGACCGAGCGCCTCAGCTATTTCCGGCACGCCGTTAAAAACCGCAACTATCAGGCGGCCTATGACGCCATGAAGGGCGGCGGCTTCCCCAACGGTGAGAAAAAGGCCGAAGCCGAATTCTTCGCCGGTTGGATTGCCCTGACGCGTTTGAATCGTCCTGATCTGGCGATTGGCCATTTCGAGAAAATCCGCGAAGCCGGTACGACCCCGATCACACAAGGCCGCGCCTACTACTGGCTCGGTCGTGCCTATGAGGCCCGTGGTCAGGCTGGTGATCCGGTACTGGCGCATCAGGCCTATACGAACGGCGGACAATTTATCTATGCCTTCTACGGTCAGTTGGCGGCTGAAAAAGCGGGCATCACGACCATAACGCTTGGCAAGGACCCCGTGCCTACGGCTGAAGACCGTGCGCGTTTTGATAACCGCGATCTGGTTAAGGCCGCGAAACTTCTGGCGCAATCGGGTGAGCGCGACCTGTTCAACAGCATGGTTCTGGCGCTTGATGACATCCTGCCCAATACCGAAGAAATGGCCCTGCTCTATGATCTGACCAAGGCCAACACCACTCCGGACGTATCCATGCGTATGGCTCGCGTCGCCATGCAGCGCGGCTTCTATCTGCCGGAGCGTGCCTATCCGGTGCGGCCTATCCCTGCGGTCAAATCACCCGAAGCGGCGTTTGTCCTCGGCATCACCCGTCAGGAATCAGGCTTTGATCCCAATGTTCGCTCACATGCCAATGCACGTGGCATGATGCAGCTTATCCCCCCGACCGCCCGTGCCGTCGCGCGGCGCATGTCCTTAAGCTATTCCGACGCCATGCTCTATGAGCCGGAATATAATATGTCGCTGGGTGCCTATCACCTTGGGGAGCTGGTTGATCGCTTCGGCGGCTCCTACATCATGGCCGCAGCAGGCTATAACGCTGGCCCCGGACGTCCGGCGCAGTGGATCAATGACTGTGGTGATCCGCGTGGTGCCAATGCGGATCCTCTGTGGTTTATTGAGTGCTCGCCCTTCACCGAAACCCGTAACTACATGATGCGGGTCATGGAAAACACCAACGTCTATCGCGCCCGCGTCAATGGCGGCACCGCCCCGCTCACTCCCTATGCTGACCTGCAACGCGGCATGGCTGTGACCTATGTGCCGGACACCACTGACACCGGCAACACTTCTACGCCTGAAGGCCCTATTAATTACCTTGATTTGAAGAACTAGGGGCGAGGCCCCTAGGACCGATACGTTCCGCGGATGCGTCGTCGTCCATGATATTCAGTGCCTTCCCTGCTTGCGGGGAAGGCACAGATTTTATGCTAATCCTACGGGTAAGGCATCAACCCTTAGATGGCCTTCGTGCACCGCGCCGGATAGGCCAAACACATCACGCAGCACCTGAGGACTGATCACATCGTCCGGCGCGCCTTGCGCGATTAACCGACCTTCGGACAGCACCAGAACTTCGTCGCACATCTGCACCGCCAGTCCGATATCATGCAGGCTGACAATCACCGTATGTCCTGCTGCGGCCATCTGTTTCAGAAGCCACAAAACCTGACGCTGCCAAGCCGGATCAAGCGCCGCCAATGGCTCATCCAGTACCATAACCGGACATTGCGTAGCCATCAGCCGCGCCAGAAGCACCCGCGCCCGCTGACCACCCGACAGATTAAACACGCCCTGATCCGATAACGCCGCCAGCCCGACCCGCTCAAGCATAGCCTCAGCCAAACCGGCCCGCTCGGCAACCGGACGCC
>JASGFL010000044.1:0-25293 GCA_047605545.1 Asticcacaulis sp.
CTCTTTTAAGGCCAGAGCTAACTTTAAACTGGATTAAATCCAGGGGGCAACGTCGTTGTCGCCCTGCTTGTAAAGCAAGGCTTCAGTGGTGATTTGGCAGGTCAAGCGGCTGCCAAGCAAATCTTTCCAGACTATGATTCTGTCGTTTATTGCTCAGAGGGCGATACGATTGAGATGCTGCTACGTCAGATTAATGACAAATGACCCAAACCGTACCTGTTTGGCAAGCGATGGTAGCACTTTTGGGGACCATCATTCTAGCGCTTATAGGACATATAATCGCGGTGGCGAAACTCAAGACGGATATTCGCCAAAAGAACTTCGAGAATTCGATGCGAGTCGTTGAAACCCATGACGCAGCATATAGAACATACACCGCTGCTTTGAAAGCTTATGGAGAAAATCCAGAACCAAAATACGAAGATTTCATGAAAATAGTCTCCGCCGGAGACATATATTTTCATCAGTACAGCCTTATATGTAACTCTATGCTTTCAGGTTTGGTTGACGTGAACATTCGAGACAATACTTGGATTCCTAAAATCAGAGTTGTGCTTGAGAAAACACTACCCTATCACTATCAAACCTTGAAAAACGCCTCCGAAAAGGGTGGTTTCCCTTATACAGGTGAGCTGCGCCGCTGTGACCATGAAAGCATCTACGCAGCGGCTGAAATGTTCAGTACGAGCTCGGCATGGCTGCGCTCGCACGAAGAGTTAGGTGCACCAAATACATAATACCGGAATATTCCCCTCAGGCTCTGGATGCCCTGCGCCAGCCCCTTGAAACGCAAGAAGTCATTGTGGCGCGTGCCAATCATCATGTGCGGTATCCGGCGCGGGTTCAGCTTGTGGCGGCGATGAATCCCTGTCGTTGCGGCATGGGCGGTATGGGAAAAGGCGCGTGTGGTAAGGCACCGAAATGCCAGCGCGATTATCAGGGGCGGGTGTCCGGCCCTATGATGGACCGGATTGACCTTCAGATTGATGTACCTCCGGTAACGGTGGCAGATATGGCATTGCCACCACCGGCCGAAGGTTCAGCCGAAGTTGCCCTGCGCGTAGCCGCGGCCCGTGATCTTCAGGCCCGACGCGCCCGCATACTGGGTCTTGGTGCCTCGCAGGCGGTTAATGCCACGGCTTCGGGTAGTGCTTTGGAGCAGATTGCGCCTCTGGATGAGTCAGCGAAAACACTTCTGATGCAGGCTGCGCAGCAGTCGGGTCTGAGTGCACGCGGATGGACCAGATGCATCCGTCTGGCACGGACAATTGCCGATCTGGAAAGCGCTTTGGGTGGCGAGTCCATGCCTGTTTTACGGCGGCATGTGGCTGAGGCTCTGGTTTACCGGCGGGTGACAAGGTCGGATGAAAGCGCGACCCACAACAAAATACCGCATGAATTACGCCCGTGATGAGCGCCTTATTAAGACATTTCGTGCACTATATGGGACGGCCAACATAAGGCATTCAGGCACAGACAGAGATCGGCATGTCCTCATCGGAAACCTCCCCCATCACTGAGACAGCCATTGCGCAGGCGACGCTGGATAATCTCAGGGCGCGCGAAGATTTTTTCAAACTGATGAGTCACGAAATCCGCACGCCTCTGAATGGTGTGCTGGGCATGCTATCGCTTTTGGCGCGTACAACCTTAACCGATGAGCAAAAGTCCTATCTTGGTACGGCACAGGAATCCGGCGAACACCTGATGACGCTGGTGAACGACCTGTTGGACTATGCACGTCTTGAGGCAGGCCATATCAATCTTGAGGTTCATACGGTCAGGTTAGAACCTCTGTTGCAAAGTGTGGCAGAGCTTTTGTCGCCACGTGCCTATCAGAACGGTATCGAAATCGTCTGGCAGCTTGATCCCAGACTTGAGTCCATTCAGGCTGACGAGGGCAGGTTACGTCAAATTCTGTATAATCTGGCCGGAAATGCCATCAAATTTACCCGTAAAGGCGGGGTAATTATTGATGTGGTGCTGACTTCCGAAGGGTTGATCCGCTTTGGGGTCAGGGATACGGGCGAGGGTATTCCTCCTGAAGCCCGCGAGCGCATTTTTGAAGCTTTCGGTCAGGTACATCCGTCTCATGCGACGCGTTATGGCGGTGCCGGACTTGGGCTTGTGGTGGTGCAAAAGCTGGTTGAGGCGATGAAGGCCACGCTTCATCTTGAGAGTGAGCCCGGTATAGGTACGCATTTTGTCGTGGAATTCAGCGTGCCCTATAGTCTGCGTAAGTCTGAGGCACAGTCACTGCCTGAAAATATCGTCCTGCTCACGGACAATACGGTTCTGGCCGAAGGTGTGAATATGCACCTTGAGCGGTCACATTCGCCGGTTCGTCAGATTCATAACCTGTCTGACTGGAAAAGAAATTCCGCTACGGTTTTGCTGGCTGACCGCAAAGCCTTGCCTGAGCCTGTGTCGGCACCAAACCGGCGGAGCCTGATCCTTCTGGCGCCTGAAGAACGCGAAGAAATTTCGCAATGGCGCGACAGCGGCTGGGCCGGATATCTGATCAAGCCATTACGCCGGGTTTCGGTTCAGGAACGTGTAACAGCTCTGTCTAAAGCCAGCCTGAAAGCCGATAGTGAAGATGAGCGTGTCTCGGAAACAGCGCTTAAGGATATTCGGGCATTGCTGGTGGAAGATAATCCGGTCAATGCCATGCTGGCTCAGATATTGTTGCAACGTGAAGGCTGTCACGTCGAGCGTGCGTCATCAGGTGAAGAGGCTGTTGATATACTTAAGCGGCACAGTTTCGATTTGATATTCATGGATCTGGGCTTGCCCGGTCTGGATGGAATTGGTGCCACGCGTCAGTTACGTAGCATGGGCCTTGAAACCCCGATTATTGCCCTTACGGCTAATGCCTACGAAGAAGATCGCAGAGCCTGTCTGGCGGCGGGAATGAATGATTTTCTCACCAAGCCGATAGAAGTGAATGCCTTACGTCAGCATATAAGTCGTTGGCGCGGCAACCGCACAAAGGCCCATTGTCAAAGTGCGTGAATAGCCCGATAGATAGGCTGTCTGTTTGACTGCTATCAGGATTATCCATGTCAGAGCCCTCCATAGGGGATACACCGAAGGCATCACGCCGTGAGCGGCTGAAGCCCTTTTTCCAGCGTCCGGCACTGGTGATGATCCTGCTGGGGTTTTCGTCCGGTCTGCCGCTTTCGCTGATCTTTGATACGCTTTCGGTGTGGCTGAGATCGGAAAACCTGTCTCTGACGACGATCAGCTATTTTTCGCTGGTCACCTTTGTTTATAGCCTGAAATTTGTCTGGGCGCCGGTGCTGGATCGGGTCGGGCTGCCGGGCCTGACGCGCATGATCGGGCATAGACGCAGCTGGATATTACTAAGCCAGCTGGTCATAATTATCGGGCTTTGGGCCATATCGAGCCTTAACCCGCAGCAGCATCTGGCATGGATGGCGCTTGTGGCGGTGGTCATTGGTCTGGCGGGGGCGACGCAGGACATTGTCATTGACGCCTGGCGCATTGAAACTGCCGGAGATTCCGAAAGCCGTCAGGGGATCATGGCCACCATGCATGCGTGGGGCGCGCGGGTGGCACCGTTTGTTTCCGGCATTGTGCCTCTGATGCTGGCAGATACGCTGGGGTGGGGGTTTGCCTATGCGTTGATGGCGGCGCTGATGGGGTTGGGGGTTATTGGCGTATTGCTGGCACCCAAAGAAGCCGAGCACAGGGTCAGGCCTATTGAATATGGCGATGCCATGAAAAACCCGCCGCTTGAAGCGCTGGAGTGGGCAGGTCGTCTGGCGGTCATGTTGATAGCCATTTGCCTTCTTGGGGCTGGGCTGACGGCTAATATCGATCTGTTTAAATGGCTATTTGGTACAGAAGAGACCTTTGCAGCGGTAAAATCACTGTGGACGAGCCGTGAAACCGGCATTTTTCTGCAATTTCCGGCGGTGGCTTTGGGCCTGAGTTTACTGGCTCTGGCATGTATCCCTTTGCCCGGTACATTGACGCGTCCGGGTGCCTATCTACGGCAAACCTTTGTGGTGCCGATCCTGTCATTCTTTCAGCGCTACGATAATCTGGCCTGGCTGATACTGGCGACAATCTGTGTCTATCGCGTGGCTGATTTCCTGCTGAACGTGAACGGAGCGTTTTACGTCGATCTTGGATTTGAGCTGCCGGTCATTGCCGAGGTGCGTAAAATCTTTGGTGTTGTCATGACCATGGCCGGTGTCGGACTGGGTGGCTATGTCATGGCGCGCTTTGGCATGAAGGTGTCGCTCATTTTCGGGGCCGTGGTCGGGGCCTTGTCGAATATGGGTTATGCCTGGCTGGCGACGCAAGGCAATGATGTACTGGCCTTTGCGATAGCGCTGGGGATCGACAATGCGTCTGGTGGTTTGGCGGGGACGGTGCTGATTGCCTATATGTCATCCCTGATTTCAAAGGGCTATGCGGCGCAGCAATATGCGCTGTTTACCTCGCTCTATGCCCTGCCGGGTAAGCTGTTATCGTCCCAGTCGGGTAAGATTATCGAGGTTACAGCTCAGGGGGCAGATTCAGGCGGCGTGGCGTCGGGCCTGAAGGGCTTATTTGGGGGTTTGCCGGCCATATCCTTTGCCGAAGGGGCCAAAAACCTTGGGGTCAGTCGCGAAGCATTGGGTGCGGGCTATGTGTTGTTCTTCACCTATACCGGCCTGATAGGTGTGGTCGCGGTCGGACTGTGTCTGTGGCTGATTGCGCGCCAAAAGGCCGTTGATGAACGTGCGCAAACCTAAGCCCAATAAAAAGGCTCCCGAACAATGGTTCAGGAGCCTTTTTAAATATTAGTCGCCGTTTGCGCGGACATCATAGGCGGCGAAGGTTGCCATGGTCAGAATCTTGGAAACGGAATCCGATAGCTGACAAATCTGAACCGGCTTGGACAGGCCGAGCAGCAGTGGGCCGACAACAGTGGCTCCGCCCAGAGCCTCAATCAGCTTGGTGCCGATCGAGGCCGAGTGAATGGCGGGCATGATCAGCACATTGGCCGGTGCGGTCAGGCGCTGGAACGGGTAATTGGCCCAAAGCGCAGGGTTAAGCGCAACGTCGGGCGGCATTTCACCTTCAAATTCGAAGTCAACGCCGCGTTGTTCCAGAACCTTTACGGCTTCGGCGACGCGTTCGCCACGTTCACCGGCGGGATTGCCAAAGGTTGAATAGCTGAGGAAGGCTACGCGCGGAGTGTGGCCCATGCGACGGACAGCCATAGCGGCTTCGATAGCAATTTCCGCCAGATCGACCGGACTAGGCAGAACGGCGACAGTGGTATCGGCGATGAAAACGGTCTTGCCGCGCGCCAGCACGATCGACATGCCCATAACACGCCCACCCGGTGCCGGATCAACAACCCTAAGCACTTCGTCGAAGGCCTGATCGAAGGCGCGGGTAACGCCGGTAACCATACCATCAGCGTGGCCGGACAATACCATGGCTGCGGCAAAGGAGTTACGATCCTGATTGATCAGACGATCGACGTCGCGTTTCAGGAAGCCTTTGCGTTGCAGGCGGTTATACAGAAGCTGACTGTAGGCCGCGTTACGGTGGCTCAGGCGTGCATTGACGATTTCGATGCCTTCTTCGGCGGGATCAAGACCGGCGGCGCGCATATTGGCTTCGACCAGATTTTCACGTCCGCACAGGATGGGGATGCCCAGTTCCTGTTGTTTGAAGGCGTGAGCGGCGCGGATAACCGAGATGTCCTCCCCTTCGGCAAAGACGATCCGCTTGTGCGGACGTGAACGCACGGCGGCAGTGATATTTTGCAGGAAACCCGCCGACGGATCGAGGCGTTTGGCAAGGGTCTTGCGATAGGCTTCCATATCTTCGATGGGACGGCGGGCCACACCGGAATCCATAGCTGCCTGAGCCACAAAGGGTGGGATGTACCAGATCAGGCGCGGATCGAAGGGGGTCGGAATAATATAGTCAGGCCCGAATTTCAGATGACGCCCCTGATAGGCGGCGGCAACTTCATCGGGTACATCTTCGCGCGCCAGTTCCGCCAGAGCGCGGGCGGCGGCAATCTTCATCTCGTCATTGACGCGACGCGCGCGCACATCAAGCGCGCCACGGAATATGTAGGGGAAGCCCAGAACATTATTGGCCTGATTGGGGTAATCAGAGCGGCCTGTGGCGACGATGGCGTCACTACGAACCTTGGCGACATCTTCAGGTGTGATTTCCGGATCAGGATTGGCCATGGCGAAGATGATCGGATTGGGGGCCATGCTGGCGACCATTTCAGGGGTAATAACCCCCTTGGCCGACAGACCCAGCACGACGTCAGCGCCTTCCATGGCTTCGGCCAGAGTGCGTTTGTCGGTATCGGTCGCGTGGACGGCCTTCCATTGGTCCATATCTTCGGCGCGGCCGCGATAGACCACACCGTGAATATCGACCACCGTGGTATTTTCCGGTCTGACACCCATGCTCTTGACCAGACCCAGAGTCGAAAGACCCGCAGCACCAGCGCCACAGAGAACAAACTTTACGTCTTCAATCTTTTTGCCGGTAATTTTCAGGGCATTGATCAGGCCCGCAGCGGCAATAATAGCTGTGCCGTGCTGGTCATCATGAAAGACCGGAATATCGGCCATGTCCTGAAGGGCGGACTCAATAATGAAACATTCCGGGGACTTGATGTCCTCAAGGTTTACGCCGCCAAAAGCACCGGTAATGTTCTTAACGACGGTGATAAATTCGTCAGGGTCCTGTGTGGCGACTTCGATATCAAAGCTGTCGATATCGGCAAAACGCTTGAACAGGACGGCCTTGCCCTCCATCACAGGCTTTGAGGCCAGCGCCCCGAGATTGCCCAAGCCCAGAATGGCCGTGCCGTTGGAAATAACGGCGACGGTATTGCCTTTGGAGGTATAGTCATAGGCCGTATCCGGATCGGCGGCTATGGCGCGAACCGGTGCCGCAACACCGGGGGAATAGGCCAGCGCCAGATCCCTCTGGGTTGCCATATTCTTGGTCGGTAAAAGACCGATTTTACCGGGCGCCGGATACTGGTGAAAATTAAGCGCTTCCTCGTCACTGACGGTCGTTCTGTCAATCGGCATTCGTATGACCTTATTTCTTCCTTGGTTGCCCCGCTTTTGGGGGTCGTTTCCCGAACCGGTTTACTATGGCAATAAAGCTTTCGGATAAATAGCCCTCGGGCAATTAAAAAGGTTACATAAGGTCAAATAAAATTAGGCTTCATTACACCTGCGCTTCGGGCGGGAGAAACAGCAATGATAGCGCTAACATAAATTCGTTGTCAGTGGGCTGAAATTAGATGTAGGCAGACGCATTAACTGTCATTAACCTGTGGCGTATGAATGCGCCTTTATCGACACTGACCGAATCCAAACAGACTGCTGAACTGAACCTTGAAGGGGCTACGCCGGTTATGGCGCAGTACCTGCAAATCAAGGCAGCGCAGCCTGATGCCATACTGTTTTTCCGTATGGGCGATTTTTACGAGGTCTTTTTCGATGACGCTGTAAAGGTGGCTGAAGCCTTGTCTCTGGCCCTGACCAAACGCGGCAAGCATCAGGGCGAAGACATCCCTATGGCCGGTGTTCCTGCCCATGCGGCGGATGCCTACATCGCCAAGCTGATACGTGCCGGTTTTCGTGTGGCTGTCTGCGATCAGCTTGAGGACCCTTCCGAAGCCAAGAAGCGTGGCTCAAAATCGGTCGTAAAGCGCGGTGTTGTGCGCATCATGACGCCGGGAACGTTAACCGAAGATACCTTGCTTGAGGATCGGGGGGCTAATCGGCTGGTGGCGTTGTCTTCGCGGGCAGGGGTGATGGCGCTGGCCTCGCTTGAGCTTTCGACCGGCGAATTTGAGTGTCTTGAGGTCACGGCGGATACACTAGGAGCGCAACTATCGGCGCTCAGGCCGTCCGAGAGTCTGGTGGCTGACAGGCTATTGGGCGATGAGCATATCTATGGACTTTTGAAGGCCTATGGCGGGGTGCTTCAGCCACAGTCGGCTTCACTGGTTGATCCGACGGCTGGTGAGGCACGTCTTAAACGGCTTTATGGCGTCGATACACTGGACGGTTTTGGTCAGTTCAGTCCGGCCGAAGTCTCGGCCATGGGGCTGGTGGCGGCCTATATTGATCTTACGCAGGCCGGTAAGACGCCTGTTCTTAAGGTGCCGCGCAAGACGGCAGCCATGGCGTTTCTGGCGATTGATCCTTCGACCCGCTCAAGCCTTGAGATCGACCGTAACCAGCGCGGCGGACGTGAAGGTACGCTGATGGCGGCGCTTGATCGCACGATTACGGCGGGCGGGGCGCGACTTTTGCTGTCGCGTCTTTCGCGGCCTTTGAATGATCCGTCTGCGATTAATCAGCGTCTTGATGCCGTGGCATGGTTTATTGAGCGCCGATCCCTGAGGCAGGAACTGTGTCATACCCTCAAGGGTATGAGCGACATGGCGCGTGCATTATCGCGTCTTGGGCTGGGTCGTGGCGGGCCACGTGACCTTAAGGTCATCAAGGACGCGCTGGCTGTGGCCGAAGCCGTGGTGCATCTGCTGCACGCCAATGGTCATGATGATCCGCTTAATCCGCGGTTTCCTGCGGACATAGCGGATAACATAGCGGCCCTGACGCCCGTGTCGGCGGTGGCGGACCTTATGTATCGTCTTGAGCGGGCGCTGGTCGATGAACCGCCGCTATTGCCGCGTGATGGCGGGTTTATCCGACCTGACTACAATTCAAACCTCAATGAAGCCATCAATCTGAGGAATGATTCACGGCAGGTGATTTTGCGTCTTGAGGCGCGTCTTCAGGCCGAAACCGGTATTGCGCTCAAGATCAAATATAATGCGGTTTTGGGTTATTTTATCGAATTTACCGCCAAACAGGCCGAAGCCATCCCTGAACTGCCGGATGCGCATCAGTTCATCCACCGGCAAACCTTGGCCAATCAGGTACGTTATGCCACGACGGAACTGATTGATCTGGATGCCCGTATTCAGCGCGCCGCTTCGGATGCTCTGACGCTGGAACTGGCTATATTCGAAGATCTGCGTGAAGAAGTCCGTCAACTGGCGCGCCCGTTACAGGCGGCATTTGATGCCTTTTGTGCGCTGGATGTGGCTGCGGCCAATGCCGAATGGGCAGAAGATTTCGAAGCGTCGCGGCCTCAGATTGACAACAGTCTGCTGTTTGAAGCGACCGGCGCCCGTCATCCGGTCGTGGTCAATGCTCTGAGGGCCGAAGGCAAGCCATTTACGCCTAATGACTGTGTACTGGATGCCTCAGGTAGCGGTGGCCCGCGCCTGACGCTGGTGACCGGCCCGAACATGGCGGGTAAATCGACCTTCCTGCGCCAGAATGCGCTTCTGGTGATTATGGCTCAGGCGGGTCTTTATGTTCCGGCGCAGTCGTTGAAGCTGGGGGTGGTTGATCGCCTGTTCAGTCGCGTGGGCGCAGGGGATGATCTGGCGCAAGGGCGCTCGACCTTTATGATGGAAATGGTCGAAACCGCAGCGATCCTGTCTCAGGCGACGCAGCGTTCATTTGTTATACTTGATGAGATCGGGCGGGGGACGGCGACCTTTGATGGTCTGGCGATTGCCTGGGCCTGCGCGGAAAATCTGCACGAAACCATCAAGGCCCGCAGTCTGTTTGCTACCCACTATCACGAACTGGCGCAGCTTGAGACCTTGCTGTCCCATACCCATAATATTTCCATGACTGCGCGTGAATGGAACGGAGAACTGATCTTCCTGCATGAGGCGCGTCGCGGGGCTGCGGATCGCTCCTACGGGGTGCAGGTGGCACGTCTGGCGGGGATGCCTGCGGTGGTGGTTGCACGCGCCAGGGACATATTGGAGCGTTTAGAGACAGACCGGTCTTCTCAGTTAAAGCTTGATGATCTGCCCCTGTTTGCGACCGTAGAGGCGCAGGTGGCAATGGTGCCGGTCAAAACGGATAGTGAGGTTGAGAAAGAGCTTAAAGCGCTCGATCCGGACAACCTCAGTCCCAAGGAAGCACTGGAACTGGTTTATCGTTTAAAAAATCTGGTATAAATCTGGTTGAGTAATGCCCGTGACCTCAGACCCGCCTGTAATCCAAACTGCGCAGACCGCCTATACACTGGACGGCAAGGACCTGCGTGAGCGGTTAACAGCGGCCTATGAGGATTCAAGCGGGGACGTATCCGATCTTCGCCGTAAGGCCGTCAACATCCTCAAGGTAGAGTGGGATGCGGGCAAGGCGCATATATTGTCGCAGATTGATGCGCAAAAGGGCGGCCTCGGCAGTGCAGTCAAACTCTCGGCTCTGGCGGATGAAATCGTCAGTGCACTGTGGGACTTTACCCTGACCCATGTCTATCGCGCACGCAATCCGACCGAAGGCGAAAGACTGTCCCTGCTGGCGGTTGGGGGTTACGGGCGCGGAGAACTGGCCCCCTATTCCGATCTGGATCTGTTGTTTGTGCGGGCGTGGAAAGAAACTTCGCACTCCGAAAGCGTGATTGAATTCATCCTCTACAGTCTCTGGGATCTGGGGATGAAGGTTGGCCATGCCTCGCGCACAGTCGATGAGACGGTAAAGATTGCGCGCACCGATCATACAGTAATGACCGCGCTTCTGGAATATCGCTATCTGGCCGGTGATCGTGAGCTGGCGCAGAACCTGATCAGTCGTCTGAATACGGACGTGATACGTCAGGGCACCTATGAGTTTGTTACGGCCAAGCTTGAAGAACGCGATGGCCGCCATGCCCGCTCAGGGGCCTCACGCTATGTGGTTGAGCCGAACATCAAGGAAGGCAAGGGCGGTTTACGCGACCTTCAGTCCCTGTTCTGGATGGCGAAATATATGGCGCGTGCCATGCCTGCGCCGATGTTGCGCGAACCGCGCCCGCGTCCGGCAGTGTCGAACGAGTGGGGCACGCTTGAGGGGGTGCTAACCGATCGGGAGCGCCAGACCTTCACACAGGCATTTGATTTTCTCTGGAAGGTGCGGTTTCTGCTGCACCTGACGGCGGGGCGGGCTGAGGAACGGTTGAGTTTTGATCTTCAGCCGGAAATTGCCCAGCGTATGGGCTATGTGAACCGTCATGGTGAACCGGCGGTCGAGCGTTTCATGCACCGCTATTTCATTGTCGCCAAGGAAGTCGGGGCTTTGACGCGCATATTCTGTGCGACGCTTGAGGCGCAAAAGGCCAAACCCCTGACCCGCCTGACGCAAATGGTGCAATCCGGTGTCATGGCAGGTATGCTGGCTTTCAACCGGCCGGATCATCCGGGATTTGTGCTGAATGCGGGTCGCCTGAGTGTGCAGACACCTGAGGTGTTCACCAAATCACCCATTGCTATGTTCAAGCTGTTTCGTATGGCGGACCGGCTTGAGCTTGATCTGCATCCCGATGCGTTTACGGCCATAACCCGTAACCTGAAGCTGATTACCCCTGATCTCAGGCGTGACCCTAAGGCGGCGGAAGTTTTCCTTGATATATTGGTGCGCGGGAAGAACCCCTACCGGACCTTGTCGCTGATGACCGAGACCGGATTGTTGGGCCGCTATATTCCTGAATATGGCCACATCGTCTCGCAGACGCAGTTCAACATGTACCACACCTATACGGTGGATGAGCATACGCTGCGCGCCGTTGGTATTATCCGTGATATTGAGACCGGACGATATAAGGAAGATCATCCGCTGGCCTCGTCGCTGATGCCGCAACTGGCGGACAAGGAAACGCTTTATCTGGCCATGCTGCTGCATGACACAGGTAAGGGCGCGCCCGAAGGTCAGGAAATCGGCGGTGAGATCGCGGCACGGCGGGCCTGTGCGCGTCTGGGGCTTGCGGACTGGCAGATCGATCAGGTGGCCTGGCTGGTGCGTCACCATCTGGTGCTTTCGGACTATGCGCAGAAACGTGACGTGTCCGATCCGGATACGATTGCCGCCTTTGCCCGCATTGTGGAAACCCCTGAAAGGCTCCGGCTTTTGCTGGTTCTGACTGTGGCAGATATCCGTGCGGTCGGGCCCGGCATCTGGAACGGCTGGAAGGGGCAGTTGATGCGCGAACTTCTGGCCGCGACCGAAGCCGCCTTCCGCGGCGGGCGCGGGTCAGGGTCAGGTGCCCTGACACAGGTGCGCGAGCATAAGCGTAAACGCGCCCACGATATGCGGGCGGCATTGGGTGAAAACAGTCCGGATATGCGGGCATGGCTTGAGACCATGGAAGATTCCTACCTGTTTGCCTTCACACCCGATGAGATCAAACAGCATGCCCAGCAGGCCTGGAGCACCTTTGAGTCCGATCCTTCGGCCAAGGGGCGCATCGATACCCAGCGTAATGCGGCGGCCTTTTGTATCTGTGTGGCCGACCGGCCTGGTCTGTTTGCCGATCTGGCGCGTTGTTTTACCAATATCGGGGCGAACGTTGTCGGGGCGCAGGTCTTTACCTCAACCGACGGGCAGGCGCTTGACGTCTTCTATGTGCAAAATACCGAAGGCAAGCCCTTGGGTTATGACGATCCGGCCATATTCCAGCAGGTGGAAACCTTGCTTGAAAAGGCGGCTCTGGGGGATGTGGCGGCACCGGTGGTGCATAAATCCACTTTGGGCACCAAGGCTGCGGTTTTCAGCATAGCGCCGACGGTGGTGTTTGATAACGACTCAAGCAAGCAGGCGACGATTATTGAGGTCTCCGGCCGTGACCGTCCGGGTCTGCTGGCGGATCTGGCTCAAGTGCTTCACCGTGCCAAGCTTGATATTTCTTCGGCCCACATTGATTGTTATGGCGAACGCGCGGTCGATGCCTTTTATGTGGTCGATCATTTCAGCAAGTCGCAACTGACGCGAAATCAGATGGATAAGCTGCATAAGGCGTTGATTGAGGTGCTGGATCAGCCGGTTGTTACGGGCAAAAAAGGGCGTGCTCAGGCGCGGGCGTCACTGGCGCGCTAAGCGGTGACGCTTGCTAAAAGTGTCAGTGAAGCCTAAAGGCCACCCCTATTAATCTCAGCGGAGTTCCGGCGTGTCGAAATCCAGCGGCCTTGTCCGTTCATCGATGATCTTCAGCGGCGTGACCCTGATCAGCCGCTGTCTGGGATTTATACAGAATCTGGTGGTCACCGCTGCCCTTGGGGCGTCGGGCAATATCATGGCAGACGCCTATGCCACGGCTCAGGCCTTCCCCAATCTGTTCCGGCGTATCTTTGCCGAAGGGGCGTTTACCGCAGCTTTTGTGCCCGCTTATTCGAGCGTGCTGGAACGCGATGGCCCGGAAGCCGCCGACAAACTGGCGCGCAGTGCCATGGCAACATTGGCTCTGGCGACCATTGTTCTGACGGTGGTGATGCAGATTTTCATGCCGCAGATCATGGATGTGTTTTCGTCCGGCTATCGCGAAGACCCTGAAAAAATGCAGCTGGCGGTGCGCCTGACGCAGATCACCATGCCTTACCTGCCGTGCATGAGCATTGTGGCGCTTTTGTCCGGCGTGCTGAACGCGCGTGACCGTTATGTGCTGTCGGCTTTGGCCCCGACGGTCCTTAATTTGTTTGTGTTGTTCTTTGTCTGGCCGCAAAAAGACCCGATGACCGCCGCCCATGCCGCTTCTTGGGCAGTGTTACTGGCCGGTCTGGCGCAAGTCGCGCTTTTGGTGTGGGGGGTGCGCAAAACCGGTGCCAAAATAGGCTTTGTCATGCCGACCCTGTCGCCCGAAATCCGTAATCTTTTGTTGCTGGCGGTGCCAGGGGCACTGGCGGCGGCGGCGACCCAGATCAATATTTTTGTGTCGCAGTGGCTGTCTTCGGCTATCGACGGAGCGCGGATGTGGCTGACGGTGGCTGACCGGCTGTATCAGTTGCCGCTGGGTCTTGTCGGGGTGGCGATTGGGGTGGCGCTCCTGCCGACTTTGTCGCGCACGGTACAGGCGGGGGATCACGAAGCCTCGCAAAAGGTGATGGATGAAGCCATTGTCTTGTCCATGGCCCTGACCTTACCGGCGGCGGCGGCAATCATTGCCATGCCGGTGTTTCTGATTGATGGCCTGTTCACGCGCGGCGAGTTTTTGCCTTATGATGCGCAGATGACTGGCAGTGCCTTGTTGCACTATGGCTGGGGCGTGCCGGCCTTTGTGCTGTCGCGGGTTCTGACGCCGGCATTCTTTGCCCGCAAAGACACGTTTGGCCCTATGAAATTCGCCATGGTGTCGGTGGTGGTCAATCTGGGCTTCGGCCTGACGCTCTTCCCCATAATCGGTGTGGCGGGTTTGGCGATTGGTACGTCTGCGGCGGCATGGGTCAATGTGCTGCTGATGGTCTTTACGCTGGCGCGGCGTAAGGTCTGGACGTTAGGGCGTAATTCATGGTCGGGCCTGTCCAAGGTCATGTTCTGCGGTTTGTTGATGACCGGTTTCTGTGGTCTGGCGTCATTTTATCGGCCGGTGGTGGAGGGACTTTTGTTCTCCAGCAAGGAATTTGCCGTGGTTATGGTTTGTTTTGCCGGTCTGTTGCTTTATATCGGCTTTCTGTTTCTTACACGGGCGGTCAGGCCCGCTGACATCAAACGCGCCCTGAAGCGCGGCTAAGGCACCAAAATGACGACTATGCGTATTCTGTCCGGTATTCAGGCTTCGGGTTCACTTCATCTGGGGAACTATCTCGGTGCTTTGAAAAAGTTCACGGACATGCAGGCCCTTGAGGCCGAGCGCTTCTATATGATCGCGGATCTGCATGCGATTACCGTCTGGCAGGATCCGGCTAATCTGTTGTCCCAGACACGTGAGATTGCCGCCTGTTATCTGGCGGCTGGGGTAACGCCAGAACAGTCGGTGATCTTTGCCCAGTCTTCGGTGCCGGAACATACGGAACTGGGGTGGTTGTTCAATTGCGTGGCACGTCTGGGCTGGCTTGATCGTATGACCCAGTTCAAGGACAAGGCCGGTAAGGACAAGGAACGCGCTTCGATTGGCCTCTACACCTATCCGGTGCTTCAGGCAGCGGATATCCTTTTGTACAAGGCAACCCATGTGCCGGTCGGTGAGGATCAGCGCCAGCACCTTGAACTGACGCGCGATGTCGCTAAGAAATTCAATCACGACTATAAGACTGACTACTTCCTGCTGCCGGAAACCCTTTATCAGGGGCCGGGGGCGCGGATCATGTCTCTGCGTGATGGTCTGGCCAAGATGTCCAAATCCGATCCGTCGGATAATTCACGCATCAACCTGACCGACACCGCCGACACCATTGCCTCTAAGATCAAGAAGGCAAAGTCGGATGCCGATGTTCTGCCTGAAACGCCTGAGGGACTGGACGACCGCGCCGAAGCCAAGAACCTTGTCGGAATCTATGCGGCTCTGGCGGGGGTTACGGTTCAGGACGTGCTGAATGATTTTGGTGGTAAGGGTTTTGGTGCGTTTAAACCGGCTCTGGCGGATGTGGTGGTGGACAAAATGTCACCTGTATCCGAGCGTCTGCGTGGTCTATTGAATGAGCCTGCCGAAATTGATCGTGTGCTGAAAATCGGTGCCGAGAAAGCGCGTGCGGCGGCGGCACCTGTGGTGCAGGATGTGAAAAAGATTATCGGCCTCTGGGGCTGATTACAGGAGGTTTAGGATGCGCGGATTAATTCTGATTATGGCGGCGGGTTTGGCGCTTACGGCCTGTGAAGCGAAAAAGCCGGTTGGTCACGAGGCTGCGCATTCCGATGCCACAGACAGCATTACCCTTCAGAACCTGAGCTTCTCGCATCTGGCTATTCGTGCGGCACTGGGTGAAAACCCGAATACCGCTGCCTATGTGGTTATCGATAATCCAACGGCCGAAGATGACCGTCTGGTGTCGGCGCAGGCAAGCTGGGCGGAAAAAACCGAACTGCACACCATGGAAACGGTTGATGGCGTCATGAAAATGGCGGCTGTGCCCGAAGGCTTTGTCATCAAGGCCGGTGAAACCCTTACCCTAAAGCCCGGCGGTAATCACATCATGCTTCTGGGCCTTAAAGAACGTCCTGCCGAAGGTGAGATGCGCGAGATTGTCCTGACCTTTGAAAAGGCCGGACAGGTGCCCCTGACCCTGCCGGTTACCAGCACGCCGCAAACCGCAGGTGCCCACAGTCACTGAAACAGGTCTGCGATAAAGCCGGTCATGGCCTCGTGACTGGCTTCGACCGCCTCGGCATCATAGGACATAGGGCCGTTTTTGCTGAAGGTTTCCTCGTCAAAGGCATGTGTCGCCTTAAGGCTTAGTGTGTGCAGGGCCAGACCCTCTTCGCTCAGGCGCTCAAGCACAGTCTTGGCGCTATTGTAGGCACTCAGATGATCGTTGATCGCCAGAACAGCCAGTGTCTGTGGCTTATGGAGCCAGGGCTTAGACAGACTGCGGGCGGGAAAATTGATATAGGGATAGACGAGGAACAGACCCTTTACCCGTTCAATAAGGGCCGCATCAGGATCTTTTAAACGCGCTTCGCCGGAACGCGTAAGGCCTTGGGTCATCAAATCCATAATCGACCAGCCACCGTGGCTCCAGCCCGCCAGAATAATCTGATCACTGATTATATCGCTGCGGTTGGAAATCCCCCACAAGGCTGACAGCACATCGCCAGAGCGTTCATAGCCCTGTAGCACGGCCCCTGTGCAGACCAGTGAGACAGCCGCGGTGCGTCCCAAGCCACGTGGCTTAAGCGAATCGACCACAAAGGCCCTTACGCCGCTTTTTGCTGCCGTCTCCGCATAAAGGTGAATGTGGGGGCGGATACCCCCGCAACCGTGGAACAGTAATATGGCCGGACGCGGCAGATCATCGTCTGGCCCGTAAACCGTTATATGTGGCTCAAGCTTGGCAAACCGTTCGGCCATGGTATCGGCCATAGAAAAACTCCCCCGCCATTAACAGCAGGGGAGTTGTTAGCACAGCATTGTGGTCTGAAAAAGATCAGTACCCGTAAGCTGTTAGTGGCGGAATACGCGCACACCGGTAAAGGCCATGGTCAAACCGGCATCGTCGGCGGCGGCAATGACGTCAGCATCCTTAATGGAACCACCGGGTTGGATAACGGCGGTCGCACCGGCGGCGGCGGCTTCAAGCAAACCGTCAGGGAAGGGGAAGAAGGCTTCGGACGCGCAGGCCGAACCCTTGGCCAACGACTCAGACAGACCGATCTTTTCAGCGGCTTCCTGAGCGCGTAGTGCGGCGATGCGTGCGGAATCGCGACGGTTCATCTGACCGGCGCCGATACCGGCGGTGCGGCCTTCCTTGGCATAGACAATGGCGTTCGACTTAACATGCTTGGCCACCGTAAAGGCAAACAGCATGTCCTGAATTTCGGTCAGTGTCGGCTGACGCTTGGTGACGATCTTTAGATCAGCGGCCGTGATGCGGGCGGTATCGCGTGACTGCACCAGAAGGCCGCCAGCCACTGAACGGAACACCTGACCACCGGCCAGAGGATCAGGCAGGGTACCGGTTGTCAGAAGACGCAGGTTCTTCTTGGCACGGAATACCTCAACGGCATCTTCGTCCACTTCGGGAGCAACAACGACTTCAGTAAAGATTTCAACGATCTTTTCGGCAGTGGCGCGATCAAGACGACGGTTCAGGGCAACAATGCCACCAAAGGCCGAAACGTCATCACATTCCAGCGCGCGCTGATAGGCCGACAACAGGTCGCCACCGACAGCCACACCGCAAGGATTGGCGTGCTTAACGATGACACAGGCTGGTTGATCAAACTCAGCCACCAGCTCAATGGCGGCATCGGTATCCGCAACATTGTTGTAGCTGAGTTCTTTACCCTGAAGCTGGGTCGCGGTGGCGACACCGGCACGCTCTTCGCCGGTCTTATAAAAAGCCGCGGATTGGTGCGGGTTTTCACCATAACGCATAGTCTGAATACGGCTGCCGGCAATGGTTTTGCGCTCAGCATAGGTGTCGCCGAGTTGTGCGGCAAACCATGAGGAAACGGCGCTGTCATAGGCAGCGGTACGGGCAAAGGCACGGGCGGCGAGAGATTTACGCAAAGACAGATCGGTCTGGCCCGCATCCTTAAGCGCGGCAATGACCTGATCCATGCCGGTCTTATCGACGCAAACGGCGACATAGGGATGGTTTTTGGCCGATGAGCGGATCATGGCCGGGCCGCCAATGTCGATGTTTTCGATTGCGGCTTCAAAGCCACCGCCAGCAGCCACGGTCTTTTCAAACGGATAGAGATCGATCCAGACAATATCAATCGGGGCAATATCATGATCGGTCAGGGCCTTGGCGTGCTCAGGGGCATCGCGATAGGCCAGAAGACCGCCATGCACCTTGGGGTGCAGAGTCTTGACGCGACCATCCATCATTTCAGGGAACTGCGTCAGGTCGGAGACGTCCTTAACGGAAATGCCAGCCTTTTCGATGGCAGCGCGCGTCCCGCCGGTAGAGATGATTTCAACGCCTGCGGCCACAAGAGCCTGCGCGACTTCGATCAGGCCAGTCTTGTCAGACAGTGAGATCAGGGCGCGTTGCGGTTTGACAAAATCGGGTGCGGGCGGGAAATCGGGCGCGGCGGGCATGGCTATCCATCAGTTGCGAGGGGAAGAGAATGCGCGCGGTTTACACGACCGTCATGAATATGACAACCGCCAGAACCTTTATCCTGTCCATAGGCGTGATGATCAGCCTTCGGCAGGCGATAGTTTCCAGCGTATGCGGGTCGGGCCATCAGGACGGCACATACCCCTCAGGGCGAGGATCGTGGTTTTCTTGGGCGCGCCCTTATCGAACACAGTGCCTTCCTCAATGACCGATTCACGGGCATCATGGCGTAACCACCAACCTCGACCGCTCAGGCCACGGATGAGAATGCTTTTTTTGTCGCGCGCCAGTGAGGCCTGCACATCGGGATGCAGCAGGAACCTGAGCGTATAGTTGGGCAACTGTGATTGCTCACGCTTGGGGTCAATACTGACCAGACGCTCTTCACCCCTCAGTTCGTCCTTGGCGACATCGACATAAAGACGACGCTCATGCTTAAGGCCAAACTGCCCGCGCCAGCCATCATGCTCCATCTCAAGCAGGCTACCTGCGTCCTCGGCTTCGACCCGACGGCTGCGAATACGATAGTGCGGCCCGTTGAGGGCGAAATGCAGAAGTTCACCGAAGCGACCGGTTACCGGCGTAAGAATGACAGCATCATTTAGCTGAAGTCCGTTGGCGGCATTCAGCATACGGAACTCATGGCGATCGGATTGTTGCGGCGACCAGCCGGGGGCGACAAACAGCTTGTCCCGCCCGCCTGAAACCTCAAATCCCATAGGGTGGTCACAGGCCCCGTATCCGAGCGCCCCTGATCTGGCTTCGCCCGTATCGACATAAACGCTCAAAGAGCGACCGTTCAGGCGGTGATAACGGCCATGCTCCAGAGTTTGCGGCAAGGCTATAGAAGCGACCGGACGATTGTTTTCCCTCAGCAGGGCAGGGGCAATCTGGTCTTCCTGAAGCGATTCAGCGCCCTGAAATGCGCACAGGGAACCGTCAGGGTGTGAGAGGGTGCGTACAAAGCGACTAAGACGCTCAATAGCCGTTTCAACCTCTTCCGGCAGGGTTTCACCCCGCTGATTCAGTCCATCTTCGACCAGAAGCAGATCATAAAGCAGGTTCAGCCCATCAAGCGGATTACGCGTGGTCGGCGTACCATCGGGCAGAACGCTGCGTTTCAGCGCCTTGGTCAGAAGCTTAAGCCCCTTATGGCGGAAACCATCGCCGATGTGACCGCTAAGGGCGCAGCCGGTAAGGGTCAGGGCGACGGCTTTTTGTGCAAACCATGCCGGATGATTAGACAGGCGGCTAAGGTGTCGGGCCTGTGCCGCGATGGATTGCGCCAGAATCTGCACCTCGTCTTCGGTGGCAAAGATAGCCATGCGACGGGCAAACAGACTGAGATTGATCAGGCGACGCGCCAGAACTTCCTGAGCCCAGACGAATGGCGTCCACTTGCGGAAGGTTTTCTCCCACAACAGGAACAGGCGCAGGGCTTCCTTTGCGCCGTCGTCTCCCTGCGTCATCAAAGGGGACAGCCAGGCAAAGCGGTGCAGTTCGATGGCAAAGGCACGGGTCGGTGACGGACGGTTCCACGGGTCGCCTGAGCCTTGGGTGCTCATCCGTGCACCCCCCAGCGTAAACCGGCCGGATAATATGGCGCGACCCAGCAGGGCCTGTGTTGGCCTTATTTCATGGGGTGCGGCAATGAAGCCCTCAATCGAGGGGCCTTTGAGCGTCAGGCGATAGCCCGGCATACCGAACCATTCTGCCGCGGATTGCTTACGTATCCACGCAAGAATAACGTTTGCCCAGGGTGCGTGAGCAATATGGTAGCCGCTGGTGGGGTTCTGCTCGTAGGCCTGCATCAACGCCTCGCCTTACAGGCCCTTGAGTGTTCGGATGTTGGAGGCATAGGCCGATGGCCCGCCCTTGAACACAGCCGTACCGGCGACCATGGCCGTGGCACCGGCTGCCACACAGGCAGCGGCATTGTTCAGGTTCACGCCCCCATCGACCTGAAGGATCGCCGGATGGTTCAGGGCATCAAGCTTTTTGCGCACGGTTTCGATCTTGCGCAGTTGGCTGTCGATAAAGCTTTGGCCACCAAAGCCCGGATTGACGCTCATGATCAGAATAAGATCAAGATCTTCCATAATCCATTCAAGACCTTCAAGCGGCGTTGCCGGATTAAGCACTACACCTGCCTTGGCCCCCAGATGGCGGATTTGCTTCAGGGTACGGTGCAGGTGCGGGCCGGATTCAGGATGCACGCTCATATAGTCGGCACCGGCGGCACGGAAGGCTTCGAGATAGGGATCAACCGGTGTGACCATCAGGTGCACATCAAACGGCTTGGCGCTGTGGGGGCGCAAGGATTTGACCACGTCCGGCCCGATAGTCAGGTTAGGAACAAAATGACCATCCATCACATCGATATGAATCCAGTCGGCACCGGCTTCGTCAATGGCGCGAACTTCTTCTCCCAGCTTTGAAAAGTCAGAGGCCAGAATGGAAGGACAGATCAGAGGTGTGGTCATTATTCTTCTCTATAACCCGTTTAAAAGTCGAATCTTGGCGAAGAGCCGCCCCGTGCCGGAATCCGTCTCACAACATCCATGAAAAAGTACACCGCACGCAAGGTGCGAGGGACCTATTTATGATTTACGCATGTGCGCGACAAAGAAACCGTCCTGACCACCTTTACGATGATGCGGCAGCAATCTCAACCAGCCTTCGGATGAAACTGACGCTTCGGGGATGCCTGCACGCAGGATTGTTTCAGCATCAGGTTTTACAAGCTGAAAATCCTTATTACGGCGCAGGAAGGCCAGTATCTGGGTTTCCCCTTCTTCGCGTTCAAGCGAACAGGTGCAGTAGATGAAATCGCCGCCCGATCTGACCTTAGGGGCCAATGTATCCAGCAGACGGTGCTGAACATCCGCCAGCTTGGCGATATCGGCGGGACGGGTGCCCCACAATACGTCGGGCTGACGGCGATAGGTGCCGGTGGCCGAACAGGGCGCATCAACCAGCACCACATCGAATGTGCGTGGATCATCAAAACTGGCGGCATCGGCATTGTGAATCTCTGCCGTCACATTGAGACGTTTAAGGTTTTCCTCAAGTCGCTTCAGGCGCCCTTTGGAGCGGTCGATGGCAACGACTTCGGCACCCTTATGGATCAGCTGCAAGGTCTTACCGCCAGGAGCCGCACAGACATCCAGTGCCGTCTTGCCCGTCAGGTCGCCCAGCAGATTAACAGGTGTGGCGGCGGCAATGTCCTGAACCCACCAGCGACCGGCCTCATAATCGGCCCAGTGACGCAGATCACCTCGCAGAACCGAGCGCAGATTGACCTCACCAATAGCTTCGCCTTCAAGATCAGCCATAAGGGCATCACGATCCGTCTGGGTTTTAAACACCAGATCGGTCATGGGCTCTTCGGTGAGGATAAGCGCCAGCGCCGAAGCATTATCTTCGCCATAGGTTTGCAGCCACCTTTGCCACAGCCAGTCAGGCACAAGCTTTTTCGGATTAACCTCGCGCAGGCCACCTTCGCGGATCAGGCCACGTAATATGGCATTGATCAGGCCTTTGAACGGGCGGGTTTTATTATCGCGCTCAGCCAGTTTAACAGTGGTGGAGACGGCGGCGAAATCCGGCACCTGCATGAAGAATATCTGCGCCATGCCGATACGCAGCAGGCTACGCACTGGTTCCGGTGGCATCTTCTGCGTCTTTTTGGAGATGATGTGATCAATCTGGCCTATGCGCCGCAGCACAAGCAAAGACAGGGCGCGGGCAAAGCCACGTTCGGATTCCGAAAGTTTATTAAACTCGTTGCCTGCGGACACCTCATCAAAACCCCCGCGTTTGGCCAGAGCGGCTTCGATGAGATTTATGGCCGCGATACGGGCAGATATGCCGATATCATTTTCAAGCGAGGGAGCGTTATCGTCTGATTTCGGGCGCGGCGACTTCACAGGAGCCGTTTTGGGAGCCGGGCGTTTACCCTGAGTGCGGGCGTTTTGGGGGCGCGCAGGTGGACGGGGGGCCATATTAATCCAGTCTAAGATGCTTAAAACCCCTTCGGCACATATGCCGAAGGGGGGTGTACGGCTTACATAGGTGTTGTTGGCACGCTCGTAAACGTATTTTGCGGAGACTTGCGCCCCATATTGATCGCCAGATCCATCAGGGCGCGGACGCGGTTGTCAGTCGCCGGATGGGTAGAAAACAGATTGTCCATACGGGCACCCGACAAAGGGTTGATGATGAATAGGTGTGCCGAGGCCGGATTATGCTCGGCTTCGTGGTTGACGATGCCCTTTGCGTAGGACTCGATTTTCTTCAACGCGCGCGCCAGACTTTCGGGATCACCACAGATTTCACCCCCCAGCCGGTCTGCATCATATTCGCGGGTACGTGAAATGGCCATTTGCACCAGCATGGCCGCCATTGGGGCCAGTACTGCCATCAAGATCGTGCCGATGATGTTGCTGTTACCTTCTTCGTCACGGCCACCGCCAAAGAACAGGGCGAAGTTGGCCAGAGACGAGATCGCACCGGCCAATGTAGCCGTAACGGTCATAATAAGCGTGTCACGGTTTTTGACGTGCGCCAGCTCATGCGCCATGACGCCGCGAATTTCTTCACGTGACAGCATGCGCAACAGGCCCGTCGTCGCGGCAACCGCTGCGTTTTCAGGGTTGCGCCCTGTGGCAAAGGCGTTTGGCTGATCATTATGAATAATATAGATCGCAGGCACCGGCAGACCGGCGCGGTGGCTCAGTTCGACCGTATCCTGATAATAGGTGCGGATGATGCCTGTGGCGGTGTTCGGGTCAATGGCTTCGGCCTTATAGGCCTTCAGCACCATCTTGTCCGAATTCCAGTAGGCAAAGGCGTTCATCGCCAGTGCCAGACCAAGTGCGATCAGCATACCCATTGGCCCGCCTACCGCAAGACCGATAAATCCGAACAGGGCGGTCATGCCGGCAAGCAGCATAAAGGTCTTGAACGGGTTCATATATGTGTGACTCCTCAGATGTGATTATATGGTTTAACGTATAGAATATAGGTATCCGTTGCGTTCAATTTAAGGCTGACTCACCATGTCCGATCAGGAAGTTTCCGCTGTACCCGCCGAACCGGCAAAGCCGCTGACGCCCGCAGCCGAGCGCGCTCTGGCCGAAGCGGCCGAACGTCGCGCCAAGGCCGAAGCCGAGATTCAGAAAGCCATAGAAGAAGGCGGCCCGCAGGGGCCTGAGCCGACCCGTTACGGCGACTGGGAACGCAAAGGGATTGCAGTCGATTTTTAGGCGTCAGCGGCGCTTACAGGCCCTGAAGCTCGGCCTTGATTGCCTTAACCGCAACGACCGGATCGGGGGCGCGGGTCACAGGACGTCCGATCACCAGATGCGAGGCACCGTCTTCGATGGCCTGACGCGGTGTTGAGATGCGCTTCTGGTCATTGGCGTCTGACCATTCCGGACGCACACCCGGCGTAACAATCAAAAAGCCTTTGGGGACGCGGGCGCGGATAAGGGCGGCTTCCTGAGGACTGGCGACGACGCCATCAATACCGGCGGCTACGGCCTGATCGACACGACGCAGCACCAGTTCAGCCAAAGGGGTGCCGTAACCCATTTCGGTAAGATCATTCTGGGTCAGCGAGGTCATAACCGTGACACCAAGAATTTTCGTATTGCCCTTACGCCCGCGAAGGGCCGCGCGCATGACCTGCGGTTCGGCGTGAACCGTCAGAAGATCACAACCGGTACCGGAAATAGCTTCGGCAGCGCCTTCGACCTGCGCACCGATATCGTGCAGCTTCCAGTCCTGAAACACCTGCTTGCCCCTGGCGCTTAAATCACGCGCCAGTTCCAGTCCGCCTTGCCCCAAAAGGGTCAGGCCGATCTTATAATAGCTCACATGATCCCCAAGCTTTTCCACCAGTTCACGGGCAGATTTCAGGTCAGGCTCATCAAGGGCAATAATAAGTCGGGGATCGGACATTTTAGGACTCCGCAGGTTCTTACGGTCGGCAATGGGTTTAGCCGTTAATAACTGACGGTTGTCATGGGCCGGATTAGCGCAAAGGTCAATATCCGTTTGTTGCAGCGCAACAGGTCAGGCGGCGTCATCTTTTGAGATTTCGATATAGGTTTCCGCTTCGGCCTGCCGCAGCAGTTCAAGCAGATCAGGCTGACTTAGGGCCACGCAGCCTTCGGTGCCGACATAGTTTTCACGCGCCAAATGCAGGAAAATTGCTGACCCCATTCCGGCGACAGGCGGATCATCATTGTGACCCAATATCCCGATCAGATCGTAAATATGATCTTCCCGCCAAAGCTTTTCGTGACTGGCGTCAAACGGCAGCTTTACATGGCGGTTATAGTCAGGATGATCAGGGGCATCGCACCAGCCATCCTCGGGCGTCAGGGCTATGACCGGCAAAACGGTATCCGGTGCCTGCAAACGATCGGGACGATAAAAGATATATTTTAGGCGCCATATACCCGCAGGAGAGCGCAAATCGCCTTCTCTTTTGCGGTCTGCGGTAATAACGCCCTCTTTACCAAGGGCGCAAGGCACCTTATCTGAGTTTAATATCAGAAACTTATTGGCATAAGCGGTAAAGATTTTGACCATTTGCCTGTTATGCCCTATCTATTAAGAATAACTCATATCGTTACAGGATTATGGTGCAACAAAAAACCCTGCTTATAGTCGATGACGACGACGAACTGCGCGAAGCC
>JASGFL010000045.1:0-23824 GCA_047605545.1 Asticcacaulis sp.
ACGCGGAAGGGCAATTGGGGGCTAAGGGGGAGTCCGCGTCTTTTTCGGATGTTTGTAATCCCGCAGGGGTGGCGGAGATGCGCAGGCATCTGGCTGGTGACTTTCGGGTAAAGAGGGCCGGAAACAGACGCCCTTGTTTGATGAGCCGGATTTAGCGGCGTCCAAACAGTTTTTCGATGTCTTTCAGCTTAAGTTCGACATAGGTCGGACGGCCGTGGTTGCATTGGCCGGAATGAGGCGTGGCCTCCATCTGACGCAACAGAGCGTTCATTTCATTGGCATTCAGGCGGCGACCGGCGCGCACCGAATTACGGCAGGCCATATTGCCGCAAATTTCCGCCATGCGTTCCTTGAGGGCCAGCGCCTGACCGTGTTCGGCAATCTCGTCGGCCAGATCGCGGATCAAGCCCGCTACATCACCATCACCGATCAGGGCAGGGACTTCACGCACCAGCACAGTCGTTGGCCCGAAGGCTTCGATCATCAGGCCGTAGGTTTCAAATTCGTCCTTAAGGCCCATCAGGCGGGCGGTGTCGGCGGAATCCATATCCACGGCTTCGGGAATCAACAGGGTCTGACGCGCGACGCTGCCGGTGGCCATCATCTGCTTCATTTGCTCGTAGACAAGGCGCTCATGGGCGGCATGCTGATCGACAATCACCAGCCCGTCCTGCGTCTGGGCAAGGATATAGGTTTCATGCAGTTGCGCCCGTGCGGCCCCGAGCGGGAAGTGTGTGGCTTCGGGGGCGGCGGTGAACTCGGAAGCTGTCATGTCAGACAGGCCAAAGCTTTCCGGCTCTACGCGGGCGGAGGGCGCGAAGGCCGGTGCGTCGCGGTTATAGTCGGGCTGATAGTTCGGGTGCCGCTGTGACAGTGTCGCCGGATAGGCGGCCGAGTTATAGTGAGCTGGCGCATAGGCCGAAGGGGTGTTGCCGCTGCTCAGGGTGAAGGCGGGCTGAACCGGCGGGCGATAACCGCTGGTGAGTGGATTAAAGGCGTTCAGCACCTGATCGGCAACGGTCGTAGAGGCGCGGTGCCCTGCGGCGGCCAGCGCGTGTTTCAAGGCCCCGACGATCAGGCCGCGCACCAGTCCGGGGTCACGGAAGCGGACTTCGGTCTTGGCGGGATGCACGTTCACATCAAGGTCCTGTGGGTCGATATCGACATAGAGGACGGCGGTGGGGTGGCGGTCGCGGGCCAGAAAATCGGCATAGGCACCGCGTAACGCGCCTTGTAACAGCTTGTCACGCACCGGACGGCCATTGACGAACAGGTACTGATGCTGGGCATTGCCGCGCGAAAAGGTCGGCAGGCCCGCGTAACCACTAAGGCTGACGCTTTCGCGGGCCTGATCAATCAGCAGGGCATTATGGCCGAAATCATCCCCCAGCAAGGCCGCCAGACGTTTCAAACGCCCTTCAAAGCCCTTGGGTTCTGGATAGAGGCGCAAGGTGCGCTTACCATCCAGAGTCAGGGAAAAGCCGACATCTTCGTGGGCCATGGCCTGACGTTTGACTTCTTCGGAAATGGCCATGTTTTCCGAACGGTCGGACTTCATGAATTTGAGGCGGGCCGGCGTGGCGTAGAACAGGTCTTTTAGCTCAACGCGTGTGCCGTGCGGGCGAGAGAAAGCCGCTGGGCGCAGAGGGCTGATGCGGCCGGCATCGACGGTGATTGCCAGTGCCGAATCCTGACCCACAGCGCGAGAGGTGATTTCAAGTCGGGCCACAGACCCCATGGACGGCAGGGCTTCGCCACGGAAGCCCAGCGTCTGGATATGCAACAGATCCCATGTGCCGTCGGCCTGAGGCTTCAGTTTGGAGGTGGCGTGGCGTTCGACCGCCAGCGGCAAGTCATTTTCATCCATGCCGCGCCCGTTGTCTTCGATCAGGATGCGCGACAGGCCACCATTTTCAGCGGTGATATCAATCTGGGTTGCGCCCGCGTCTATGGCATTTTCCACCAGTTCCTTGATGGCAGAGGCAGGGCGTTCGACCACCTCACCGGCGGCGATGCGGTTGATGGTATCCTGAGGCAGACGGGCAATAATCGACATGGCCACAGTTTAGGTGAGTCCCGCGCCAGAACCAACAAAAAGGGCCGCCCGAAGGCAGCCCTTTTAAACATTGATCTCAGGCGCTGTATCAAAGCCCCGGCAGTTTGAAGGTCTTTTCCTTCTTTTGCTGGATGGTGACGGCATTGTCACCGAGCAGGCCACGGATACGGGCGGCTTCGCTGTTGGCGTCAACCGCAGCGGTTTCATTGCCGATAGCGGTGTTGGAGGCCACTTCAGGGCTGGCCTGATCGTTTTTGCGCCAGAACAGAACCTTATTGGCGAAGCTTTCGTCCTTATAGGCCAGATCGCCGAATTCATCATCGACCACATAGCGGGCCAGCGGATCGGCCTTATCGGCACCGGCCTTACCGGCCAGAAGTCTTTCGCCGTCGGAACGGGTAGCGGCCTGACGCTCACCAAACAGGGCCTCACGGGCGGCGCTGTCGGGTTGCAGTTCCTGCGGGCGAGGCTCACCCGGTGCAGGCGGACGCAGGGCGAAGTTAGGCGGCACGGTCAGCGGTGCCTTGGTCACAATGCGGAATTCATCGGGAACGACCTTGTTCATGCCGAGTGCATTACGGGTCGAGTTGCACCCCGTCAGGCTGACTACAGCCATCAGTGCGACACCCGCCACCAAGCTAACCGATTTCATATTCTGCTCCGCATTCCTGTCGTTGCCCCAGAGGGGACGAAAACTGTTACTTGCTTTTGTTGCCTCTGCCAAGAGACCTTAACCTTGTTTAGTGTCGTCTTTGGTTTCGGTACGGTTCAGCAGGAACACATCCAGAAACAGGCAGACGACCCCGATATTGATGGCGGCATCAGCGATATTAAAGACCCACGGGAAATACATGCCCGAAAAATCCAGAAAATCGACGACAGCCCCGTAATAGATACGGTCAATGGCATTGCCGATCGCCCCACCGGCCACCAGCGCCAGACCATAGGTCAGAACCCGCCGTGTGCCTTTGCGTAGCCAGTCCAGAAGGAAGATGGCCACGCCAATGGAAAAGATCACCAATGCCCATCGGCCCCAGCCATCGGAAGACAATAATCCGAAGCTGATGCCTTTGTTCCATACCATTCTGAAAGAGAACAACGGCGAAATATTGACGTGTTTTATCAGGTCCAGTTGCAGTTCGTATAAAATCCACCACTTCGAGACCTGATCGAGGATCAGGGCCACAAGTGACAGCAAAAGCGCCTTACGGCCCAGAGGGGTCGTGAACGGGGCTGCAAAATGCGCCTTCAGCTTATCCATGTTGCGCATCCCAGTCGGCCACGGCCTCGGCATCACGAAGCGACAGGTCAGGATAACGCGGATCGGAGCCGACTTCGGGCAGGATGCGCCAGGAACGCTGACACTTATTGCCTTCGGCACGCGGTACGGTCACGCCAATGCCTGCCGTGTCTTCAAGGCGGAACGCGCCTTCGGGAGCGGCTTCGTTTTTCAGCGTCGCCTGCGAGGTGCGGAAGATTTCAGCGGCATCATTGTCGTCAAACGCCGCGATCAGGTGGGCGTCTTCGACATAGACCACAGGGGCGGCCTCAAGTGCACCGCCGATGCGCTTTTCACGGCGTTCAACCTCAATGGCGGCGGTGACGACCGACAGCACTTTTTCGATGCGTGCCCAACGATCAGCCTCAGCGGGGTTGTGCCATTCGGCCGGTACGTCTTTAAGCACGCGGAAGATATTGGCGCCTTCGCCGTAGCGTGAGGCGTGAGCTTCTTCGGTGGTGAAGCTGAGGATCGGGCCAAGCCAGCCGGTCAGGCGCTCAAACAGGATGTTCAGCACCGTGCGGCAGGCGCGGCGTTTGATGTCAGACGGCTTATCGCAATAGAGGCTGTCTTTGCGGATATCGAAATACAGGGCCGACAGGGTTTGCGAGGCGAAATCGGCCACGGGGCGGATCACATCGGCAAAGTCGTAACGCAGATAGGCGTCACGCACCTGTGCATCCAGTTCGTGAACCCCGTGCAGGATATAGCGTTCCAGTGACGGCAGGTCTGTATATTCCACGGCTTCGGAAGCGTCATAGCCTTTGAGCGCGCCCAGCAGATAGCGGATCGAGTTACGCAGCTTGCGATAGGCATCTACCGTTGTCTGGATGATCTGCTTGCCGATGCGCAGGTCGTCGGAATAGTCCGACAGGGCGACCCACAGGCGCAGGATTTCCACACCGTATTCTTTGGCGACATCCTGAGGGGCGACCGTGTTGCCCTTGGATTTCGACATCTTCTCGCCGTTCTCATCCAGAACAAAGCCGTGCGTCAGGACGGCCTTGAACGGGGCGACGCCACGTGTGCCGCAGGATTCGAGCAGCGACGACTGGAACCAGCCGCGATGCTGATCGGAACCTTCGAGGTACAGATCGGCGACCGGATAGGCGCTGTCGGGTTTGTTGAACGTAAAGGCGTGCGTCGAGCCGGAATCAAACCATACATCAAGGATGTCGGTGATCTTTTCGAAATCCGCCGGATCATATTCGTTGCCGAGGAAATCCTTATCGGGGCGCAGGAACCAGGCGTCGGCGCCTTCGGTTTCGATCAGCTTGAGGATGCGGTCATTGACGCCCTGATCCTTAAGGGGTTCGCCGGTGACCTTATGGACATACATGGCCAGAGGCGTGCCCCAGTTCCGCTGACGGCTGATGAGCCAGTCGGGGCGCGTTTCAACCATGGCACCGATACGGTTGCGGCCCTGATCGGGGTAGAAGGCGGTTTCCTTGATGGCAGCGATGGCTTTTTCACGCAGTTTGGATTCTCCGTCCATGCGGATGAACCATTGTGGCGTGTTGCGGAAGATGACAGGTGCCTTTGAGCGCCATGAGTGCGGATAGGAGTGTTCCACACGGCCGCGCGCCAGCAGATTGCCTGCTTCGATCAGCTTGTTCATCACCTCTGAGTTGGCGGGGCCGAACTTGCCGGCTTTTTTGCCTTCGGTTTCGATGACCTTGAGGCCTGCGAACAGCGGCACATGCGGGTAATAGGCCCCGTCAGGGTCAACCGTGTCGGGGATGGCATCAAGGCTGTAGCCGGATTTGAGCCAGACCAGATAGTCGTCCGCGCCGTGGCCGGGAGCCGTATGCACAAAGCCCGTACCGGCATCGTCCGTGACGTGATCACCGGCCAGCATAGGCACGTCGAAGCCGTAGCCTGCGTCGAAGCTGGCCAGCGGGTGAACTAATTCAATGTCATCAAGTGCAACTAAAGTTAAAGTGCCATGATTTATAAATTTTGTTGCATTTGCGGCCTTGAGGACGTCCTCGGCCAGCTTTTCAGCAAGGATCAGGCGATCACCGGCTTTGGCCCAAGGCGCGAAACCAAGAGTTTCTTCGGTGGCCATTTCGGTAATTTCATAGACGGCGTAGGCGATCTTAGGGTTGAAGCTCACGGCGCGGTTGGCCGGAATCGTCCATGGCGTTGTCGTCCAGATAACAACAGAGACATTTCCGTCATCATTTTGAGAACTGCTTGGCGTGATATGTTTAATAATTGACCCTTTTTTCAAAGGGAACTTTACCCAGACGGTGGGCGAAGTGTGGTTGGCATATTCGACCTCGGCATCGGCCAGAGCCGTGCGTTCGACCGGCGACCACATGACGGGCTTTGAGCCGCGATAAAGCTGACCCGACATCAGGAATTTGTGGAACTCAGCGGTCACGGCGGCTTCGGATTTGAAATCCATGGTCGCATAGCGGCCTTCCCAGTTGCCGAGCACGCCAAGGCGCTTGAACTCTTCGCGCTGGATGTCGATCCACTGGGCGGCATATTCGCGGCAGGCCTTGCGGAATTCTTCTGCGGGGACTTCGTCCTTCTTGCGGCCCTTGGCGCGGAAGGATTCCTCGATCTTCCATTCGATCGGCAGGCCGTGGCAATCCCAACCGGGGATATAGTCCACGTCCTTGCCCAGCAGGAACTGAGAGCGGACGATGAAGTCTTTCAGGATCTTATTGAGCGCATGGCCGATATGGATATTGCCGTTGGCATAGGGCGGGCCGTCGTGCAGCACATAGGTGTCGGCACCGGCGGCCTGACGGGCCTTGCGCACAGCATTATAGAGGTCAGCGGCTTCCCATTTTTTGAGCCATTCCGGCTCGGCCTTGGGCAGGCCAGCGCGCATCGGAAATTCGGTTTCGGGCAAAAAGACGGTTTCGCGGTAATCGCGGGGATTTTGGGATTCGGAGGACATGTGGCCTGAAAATATCTGGAAACGGCAGTGGGGAAACGGGCGAAAAGCATCACTCCCGGCATAAGCTCAAAAAAGGCGCTTACGCCGGGCTGAAAATTCGCAAAGGAGCCTGTATCATCAGCATGGTCATGCGTTTACCAGAGGCGCAAAGCCTTGCCTAGGGTTTAATGCGTTTGCCGCTTCAGACGAAAAAGTTATCTGATAACGGGGTTGATCCGGCTGCGCCTGAACGATATTGATTGCTCCTAACTTAAAATGATCAATAAAAGGGATGTGACCATGCGGGTCTGGCTTGGGATGCTTTGCGGGTTAATCCTGCCTTCGGCGGTTATGGCAGATACGGCATGGATCAGCGAAAGCCCCAAACGCGGTGGCGTTGCGGTGTCCGTGGCCGATATTGTGGTCGCCGATACGGATGCACCTGTGGTGGGCATTGCGGCGCAAGACCTTAGCGAAGATATCGGGCGCGTCACGGGCAAGCCAACACAGGTTACGGCCACCAGTACGGCAACTCAACAGATCTGGGTTGGTACGATTGGGGCAAACCCGCTGATCGAGGACCTGATTAAGCGCCGTAAGATCAATGTGTCTGCGCTCAAAGACTGCTGGGAATGTTATGCGGTCATCAGCGTGCAAAAGCCTGTTCAGGGGGTTGACGCCGCGCTGGTGATCGTCGGGTCTGACCGGCGCGGGACAGCCTATGGCGTCTATGCCCTGTCCGAAGCCATTGGGGTCTCGCCCTGGTATTGGTGGGCCGATGTCGCGCCACAGAAAAAGGCCGCGCTCTATACCGGCGTTGTCAACCATGTCTCCAAAGGGCCGTCGGTGAAATATCGCGGCATATTCATCAATGATGAAGACTGGGGCCTGTTCCCGTGGGCGGCCAACACCTTTGATCCGGAAACCGGCAATATCGGGCCGAAAACCTATGAGAAGGTGTTTGAGCTTTTGCTGCGCCTGAAGGCCAATACGCTGTGGCCTGCCATGCACAAGGTTTCGACGCCGTTCAATGCCGATCCTGAAAATGCGAAGCTGGCTGACCGTTACGCCATCGTCATGGGCTCAAGCCACGCCGAGCCTATGTTGCGCAACAATGTCGGGGAATGGAAAGAAGCCGGATCGCAGTTCAACTATGTGATCAATGCCGAAGGGGTGAAATCCTATTGGCGCGAACGCCTGAAGACCAACCACGCCTATGAGAGTCACTATAGCCTGGGGATGCGGGGTATCCACGATTCCGGCATTGTTGGTGTGGATACGGTCGAGGAGCGCCGCGATTTGCTGGATCGCATTATTACCGATCAGCGTCAGATGCTGCGCGAAGAAGTCGGTGCGCCGGAATCCCTGCCGCAGATGTTCGTGCCCTATAAGGAAGTGCTGGAAATTTATCGTGCGGGCCTGAAGGTGCCTGAGGATGTCACCCTTGTCTGGCCGAACGACAATTTCGGCTATATCCGCCAGTTTCCGAATGCGGATGAACGCAAACGCAGTGGTGGATCAGGTGTCTATTATCACCTGTCCTATCTGGGGGCGCCGATGGCCTATCTGTGGCTATCGACCACGCCGCCAGCCCTGATTGGTGAGGAACTGACGCGGGCCTATGATAATGGTGTCACCCGTTTCTGGATGGTCAATGCGGGCGATATCAAACCTGCCGAAGTCAATCTGAGCTATATCTTTGATCTGGCGTGGGATGTGAACGGGGTGCGCAAGCTGTCGCAACGTGAGTATCTCAATCATTTCGCGGCGAAAACCTTTGGGGCCGGTCAGGCTGAGGCGATTGGCGGGGTTTTGGATCAGTATTACCGCCTGAACTATGAGCGCAAGCCGGAGCACCTGCAGTATCATCTGCCGACGGCGCGGCGCGGGCGTTCGGGGCTGCCGGTATATGAGGTGCTGCCGCGTCTGGGACGTTTCAAGGCTATGACCAATGACCTTGAGGGCATCAAGGCGGGCGTGCCTGAGGCACAGCGCGATGGCTTTTTCCAATTGGTTGAGTATCCGGTGAAGGCGTCAGCGCTGGCGAATGAGCGGTTCTTTGCGCTCGAATCCTTTGCGGGCACCTATGAGAACAATCCTGATCGCGGCATGATCCATGCCTATAAGGCGCGGGCGGCCGATGCGGCGCTCAAAGACCTGACACGTGCCTATGGCGAGGATATCGCCGGTGGCAAGTGGCGCGGTTTCATTAATGAGGAGCCAGCGGATAATCTGTGGCTGTCCTATCGTTTGTCCGCGCCGATGCTACCTGCGGAGGGCATGGCAAAAGACGGTGAACTGCCGATGGTGAAAATCCACGATCCGGTCATCCGGCTTGAGGCGGCGGCCAACAAGGACTGGGCCTTTGTGCAGGGACTTGGGCGCGGTGAGGGCAGTGTGCGGGCGCTGAAAGCCGGTGCGCGCAACAGTGTGACGGCAGACCTGCCTGCGGGCGGTCAGTGGACGCTGACGGCGCACATTATCCCGATCTATCCGACCGATGGCGCGACGGCGTGGACGCTGGAGGTGGTGATCAATGGCCAGACTCAGAAACTGACCTTTGATCGTGCGGATCAGAATGCCTATTGGGCGCAAGGCGTGTTGAACAACCGCCTGAGCGAGAGCGTAACGCTTGAGCTACCGGCGGGGGCACACAGGGTGTCGGTCATCAGCCCGCAGGCTGATCTCATTCTCGATGGGATCGATCTTCAGCCCGCAAAATAATCTCTGGCGGTTTCGGCGTCCCTGGCGATCTGTGCCTTAAGGGCGTCGAAACTGTCGAATTTCTGTTCGGGTCTGAGATAGTGCAGAAGCTCGACCTCGATGACGCGATCATAGATTTCATGATCAAGATCAAAGATATGGGTCTCAAAGCGTTCCGAAAGGCCATTGACCGTCGGGCGCTTACCAAAATTGGTCACGCTGCCGAAGGTGCGCCCATCATCCAGATGGGTGCGGGTGATATAGACGCCTTGTTTGGGCCTGAGGTAATCGCCCATGTCGATATTGGCTGTCGGAAAACCTATCGTGCGGCCGATCTGATCGCCACGGGTGACGGTGCCGCGATAGGCCTGAGGCCGCCCAAGAATATGACCGGCCAATTGCACATTACCGGACTGAAGGGCTTCGCGTACGGCGGATGAGGACAGCTTATGGCCGGTTTCATCGGTCTGACAGGCGGTTTCGGAGGTGGTGAAGCCAAGTTCCGCCCCCAGACGCGACAGAAGCTGTGCGTCACCGGCACCTTTGTGGCCAAAGCGGAAGTCGAAGCCACAGGCCACGTGCACAAGCTGAAGATGCTCATGCAAAAGGGTGCGCACAAAGTCTTCGGGGGCAAGGCCTGCCAGAACCGGATCAAACCGCAGGACAAATACCGTGCTGACCCCAAGGGCTTCGAAGGCCTTGAATTGCTGGGGCAGGGTCATCAGGCGGAAGGGCGCGACCTCTTTGCCCGCCTTTTGCAGAAAATAGGTCTGGGGGTGTGGATCAAAGGCAATGACCGCCGATGGGGCGTTGTGCATGCGACCGGTGGCGACGGCGTTTTCAATGACGCGCTGGTGCCCCTGATGGACGCCGTCAAAGCTGCCTATGGCCGCAGATGCGCCCTTGGGGAGGGCCTGAGAGACGGCGGCTTCGCTCAGAGCGCTGGAGCGCAGATTGCCGCCGGGTTCCAGAGTGAGCAGAAACGCTTTGAGTGAAGACGGGTATGGTGTGGCCACAAGTTTACTTTCAGGCCGGACGGCGTGGCGCAATGACCTTGGCCTCGCCGTCGGCAAACAGTTTGTTGCGCACCTTGGCCAGTGTCGAAAGGGTGACGTGGGCCGATTTTGCGTCAATGTCGGTGACGGTCAGGATGATCGTAACTTCGTCATCAAGCTTAACGGCGCGTTTGAAGTTCAGGCTTTGGGAGACATAGATCGATCCGCGACCCGGAAGCCCGCCCGCGATAGTCGCCGATATCCACGCCCCCAGAAGCGCACCGTGGGCGATACGGCCCTTAAACGGCGTTGTGGCGGCGAAGGCCTCATCGACATGCAGCGGATTGTGGTCTTCGGAGACATCGGCAAAGGCGCGGATCACAGCATCGTTAGCGGTGAAGGTGCGCTCATAGGTCTGGCCGATAGTGAGGTCTTCGAGAAAAACCGTTTGGGCATCACTCATGAATAAGACGTCCTGATATTCCTGTTGCGTCAAGCCTTACGCACAGGCGGGTGGTTTGCCAAGAGTTATACTGACAGTTTTACTAATAGATTTGTCAGGTGCGACGGGGCGGTTGTTATGTCGGGCGGACCGGTCTGACGGGTGTTTCATTCTGGTATTTTCTTTTTTGATAAGGTTCACAAATGAGCCTGCTTTCATGGTTAATAACTGTTATATTATTGATTATAATAAATATTTTCACCTTGGCGTTTTAACCCTATCTTATCGGGTTATTGCCATGATGGGATCACTTCCAAGAAGGGCACGCATAAGGCGGCCCGAATTTATTATAGGTGGGGCGTTACTCTCATGGCCGTTGATATGTCCATGCCGATCCTGGTGGTTGATGATTACAAGACCATGCTGCGGATTATTGGCAATCTGCTGAAGCAACTGGGTTTCGAGAATATCGAAGAAGCATCTGATGGCGCAGAAGCGTTGGATAAGATGAAAAAAAGCAACTATGGGTTGGTCATTTCTGACTGGAACATGGAGCCCATGACGGGTTATGAATTGCTTTTGAAAGTTCGTTCTGACGATTCGCTTAAAAGAACGCCCTTCATCATGGTTACGGCAGAGTCCAAGACCGAAAACGTGATTGCCGCTAAGAAGGCGGGGGTAAACAACTATATCGTCAAGCCGTTCAACGGTGCGACTCTGAAGCAAAAGATCACCGCCGTTCTTGGCGAGTTTTAAAGTTTACTGATAAGCAGGTTTCCTATGGGCCAGGTTGCTCACAAACAGACAGAGCCGATGGATATGGACGGTGTTGACGCCGGACTGGTCGCGGAGCTGGAACCAAAGCTGATTAACCTCATGCAGCAGTCAGAGGCCCTTGTGGCACTGATGCGCGGGTTCTTCAAACAGCTGGACAAACGCCGTGCCGAGGAGTTCCGCGTCATAGCGGGCTATATCGCCAAGGCGAAAGAGGAAATCCGCGAACTGCGTCCGCAGGACTTGTCTCAGGAGCGTATCCCGACTGCGGGTGCCGAGCTTGAGGCCATCACACGCGACACTGAGGCGGCTACGCATACGATCATGAATGCCGCCGAGGCTATCATGGGCATGGATGCATCAGACCCCAAGGCCTATAAGGCGGCGGTGGATGATCAGGTGATGATGATCTTTGAAGCCTGCTCGTTTCAGGACATCACCGGCCAGCGCGTTTCCAAGGTGGTCCACGTGCTTCAGCAGATCGAAGAGCGTGTCACCAAGCTGGCTTCGGCCCTTGGGGTTGAGGACAAGCCGGTAGAGGTCTTAAGTGAACGTGAGCAACGCGCACGTGACCTGTTGCTGAATGGACCGGCGATCGGTGGCCCTGAGACCGCTCAGGACGCAATCGATGCCATGTTTGATGAACCTGAATCGGCCGTGTCGTCTCCGGTCGCGCCGGTTGCCGCACCTCAGCCGGTTAAGGTAGCGGCTCAGGCTCCGGCTCAGCCTCAGGCTTTGGCACCCAAGGTCGAAGCTGTGAAGCCTGCACCTGCTCCCGTTGCGGCACCCGCCCCAAAGGTCGCGGCAGAAGAGTCTAATTCTCAGGACGATATCGATGCCATGTTCGACATGTCACCGGAAGACCTGAACAAGACCAACTCACAGGACGATATCGACGCCCTGTTTGACTAACCCCTCAGGGGGCAAAATATAAAAATAAGTTTGGTGATGGTTTACCAGCTTAGAGCGCGGGTCACATAGCGGGCCTGCGCTTTTTGCGTTTCCAGTACCTTTGACAGAAGGCGGGCATCGAGTTCGCCTGCGTCATTGGTGGCTTCGACCGCATGGATACCTGCGGCGACAAAGATCAGATCAAGCCCCTGACCATTGGCCCCCAGCACATCAGTTGGCAGGCCGTCGCCTATGGCCAGAATACGGGATTTGTCGGCGGGCTTACCGGTAAGGCTTTCCAGCGCCTGATAGCAGAGATCATAGATCGGCGCGTAGGGCTTGCCGGCCATGATGACTTCGCCGCCGAGGCTCATATAGAGGTCGGCCAGAGAACCGGCACACAGTATGATCTGATCACCGCGCTGGACGATGCGGTCGGGGTTGGCGCAGACGAAGGGTAACTGACGCGCGGCGGCGGTTTTAAACGCGGCCTGATAGTCAGACAACTGGTCGGCTTCGTCATCATAGAGGCCGGTGCAGCTAATGAAGGCGGCGGTATCGGGCGTGCCGGACAGATCGATGTTAAGGCCCTCATAGAGAGGCTTGTCACGGTCGGGGCCGACGACCCAAGCCGAGCCTGTGGGGGCATAGTCGCTGAGGAACTGACGGGTGGCATCGCCTGAGGAGACGATGGCATTATAGGCGTCATCAAACACGCCCAGATCGTTAAGTTGCTTCTCAAGGCCGTCACGGGGACGAGGTGAATTGGAGATCAGTATGACCGGCCCGCGTTCGGCCTTGAAACGGCGCAGCGCTTCATAGGCGGCGGGGAAGTGTTGCTTGCCGTTATGGATCACGCCCCAGATGTCGCAGAATACGGCGTCATAATCACCGGCAATATCGGACAGGCCATTAAGAAGGGCAGGGGACATCTGAATTTGTACTCCATAAGGGTATCGCCTCTCCGTACGGATTACGGAGAGGCGATAAAGGGTCAGGCAGCGGCGCGGATTTCAGCAACCACGGCCTTGGTGACTTCGGAACCGGCAGCGGTGCCGCCAAGGTCACGGGTCAGGATGCCCTTTTGAATGACCGCTTCGATGGCGGCATCAAGTGCATCGGCTTCCTTGCCCAGATTGAGCGAGAAGCGCAGCAGCATAGACACGGACTTAAGCGTCCCGATGGGGTTGGCCAGATCCTTACCGGCGATGTCCGGTGCCGAGCCGTGGATCGGCTCATAGAGGCCCTTACCCGTAGCGCCCAGCGATGCGGAACCCAGCAGACCGATGGAGCCCGGCAGAACCGAGGCCAGATCGGACAGGATGTCACCGAACATGTTTTCCGTGACAATAACGTCAAAGGATTTCGGACGGGTCACAAGGTGCATGGCCATCGAATCGACCAGCGCATGTTCCAGCTCAACGTCGGAATATTCAGCGGCGTGCAGCTTGTTTACCGTTTCACGCCACAGACGCGAGGTTTCGATCACATTGGCCTTATCGACTGAGGTGACCTTGTTGCGGCGCTTACGGGCGGCTTCAAAGGCGATGCGGGCGACGCGTTCGATTTCAGCGACCGTATAGACGCATTCGTCGGTGGCCTGTGTTTCGGTACGGCTCTGCTTGCCGAAATAAAGACCGCCGGTCAGTTCGCGCACGATCAGCATGTCGGCACCCGACACGATGTCTTCTTTCAGCGGCGAACGGAAGGCCTGAGAGGCGGCGACATCCATCGGACGCAGGTTGGCAAACAGACCAAGTGATTTACGCACGGCCAGCAGGCCCTGTTCGGGGCGCTTGGGCTTCAGGTCCCACTTCGGGCCACCTACGGCCCCAAGGATGACGGCGTCAGCGGCCTGACAGGCGGCATCGGTATCAGCAGGATAGGGATCGTCGCGCTCATCAATGGCGATACCGCCGATCAGCTTTTCTTCGAACGCAAAGCTGTGGCCATAGACCTCACCAATGGTTTTCAGGGCTTCCACACCTGCGGCGGCCACTTCGGGGCCAATGCCGTCACCGGGGAGAACGACAATCTTGAATTCTGCCATGTTCAGATACTTTCCAATAAAAAAACGCGCCATGAGGAACCCTCAAGGCGCGTTTGTCATGATGCCTCTGCGGGCACCAGAAATCAGGCGGCGGCCTTGCCGGTTCTTTGTTCGTAAGCCTCAATAGAGGACACGCGATTCAAAATCCAGCCCATAGCGTCAACGCCCTCGAGCAGGCATTGACGTGAGAAGGCGTCGATCTGGAATACGAACACGGTGCCGTCTTCGAAACGCAGTTCGCAGGCCTCAAGATCGATGGTCACGCGCTGCTGCGGGTTCTTGGTCAGCTTGTCGTGAATATCCTGCGGCACAACGATCGGCAGCAGGCCGTTTTTAAGGCTGTTCGAGCGGAAAATGTCAGCGATTTCCGTTGAAATAACCGCTTTGAAGCCATAGTCGGTCAGCGCCCAAGGGGCGTGTTCGCGTGAGGAACCGCAGCCGAAATTGTTACCGCCGACAAGGATGCGATGCTCCTCAGGGTCGATGACATTGAGGATGCAGTCGGCCTTAAGCGAGCCGTCATTATTGTAACGCCAGTCGTTGAAGGCCACCTTGCCCAGACCGGCCTTGGTGGTGGTGGTCAGAAAGCGGGCGGGGATGATCTGGTCGGTGTCGATATTGGCTTCGGGCAGCACAACAATGCGCGACGAGAAGGTGTTGATCGGTTCCTGATTGGACGACATGTCTGAACCCCTTAAGCGATAAACTGGCGCGGATCGGCCACGTGACCGGCGATGGCCGAAGCCGCAGCCGTAGCCGGTGAGGCCAGAACGGTGCGTGAGCCAGGACCCTGACGGCCTTCGAAGTTACGGTTGGAGGTCGAAACCGCCAACTGACCCGGTGCGACGAAATCGCCGTTCATGGCGATACACATCGAACAACCCGGCAGACGCCATTCGGCACCGGCCTCTTCAAAGACCTTATCAAGGCCTTCGGCGACGGCCTCAAGGCGCACTTTTTCCGAACCCGGTACGACCAGCATACGCACGCCTTCGGCAACGTGGCGACCACGCATAACCTCGGCGGCGGCGCGCAGGTCGGCCAGACGGCCATTGGTGCACGAACCGATAAATACGACATCGACCTTAGCGACATCACGTGAGTCGCCGCCGGTCAGGCCCATATATTTCAGGGCCTTCACTTCGTTTTCATTGGACGGCAGCGGTACACCGGCGCGGATGGCACCGCCCTGATCCGGTGTCGTGCCCCATGTGGCCATAGGCTCAATCGCCGAACCGTCGATAGTGATTTCCTGATCGAAGGTTGCGCCTTCGTCGGATTTCAACGTCAGCCAGTCAGCGGCAGCGGCCTCAAATGCCTCGCCCTTGGGGGCATAGGCGCGGCCACGCAGCCACTCAACTGTGGTCTGGTCGGGGGCGATCATGCCGCAACGGGCGCCGGCTTCGATGGACAGGTTACAGACCGTCATGCGGCCTTCCATATCCAGAGATTCAATGACCGAACCGGCATATTCCAGCGCGTAGCCGGTGCCGCCGCCAAAGCCCAGACGCTGAATGATGGCCAGAGCCACGTCCTTACCCGTGACGCCCTTTTGCAGGGTACCGTTGACGGTGATGCGCATGGTTTTCGGCTTGCGCTGCGTCAAGCACTGGGTGGCCAGTACGTGACCCACTTCGGACGTGCCGATACCAAAGGCGATGCAACCAAACGCGCCGTGCGTAGAGGTGTGCGAATCGCCGCAAACCACCGTAAAGCCCGGTTGCGTCAGGCCCATGTCCGGCCCGATGACGTGCACCACGCCGCGGTTATCCGATTCCCAGCCGAACAGCTTTACACCGTGATTTTTGGTGTTGCGCTCAAGGGTTTCGACTTGAATCTTGGCCTGTGGCGTGAAGTAGGGGCGTTCCCCGCTGGCGTCTGGCCCCAGAGTAGGGATCGAGTGATCAAGTGTGGCAAAGGTGCGGTCGGGACGGCGGACCTTAAGGCCGCGCGCATCCAGTTCGGAAAAGGCCTGCGGGCTGGTGACTTCGTGTACCAGATGCAGGTCGATATACAGAACCGCAGGCTTTTCAGCGGATTCATCCTCGACGATGTGGCGTTCCCACACCTTTTCAAACAGGGACTTAGGGGTCGGTGACATAGTATTCATTCCGTTGTGGGCAGGGGTAACTATACCCCTGAACAGAAAAAGTGAAAAGCCGCCGCAGGGTTTAACCCTTGGGGCGGCTTCCCGTTACAGAGAAAGCGACGTGGCTCAGACGTAGTCGAGCCAGCCCCATTTATCTTCGGTCTGACCATTAAATAGGCCCGAAAAACGCGCTTGCAAGAGCTTGGTGACTTCACCGGGGCCATTGGCGCGGGTCGGGATATCATCGATCGAACGGATCGGGGTGATTTCCGCCGCTGTACCGGTCATGAAGACTTCGTTGGCCAGATACAGCATTTCGCGCGGCAGGGCCTGCTCGACGATTTCGATGCCTTCGGCGCGGGCCAGAGTCAGAACCGTGTCACGGGTGATGCCGCCCAGAATGGACGAGGCCACCGGCGGGGTGTGCAGCTTGCCGTTCATGATGACAAACAGGTTTTCACCGGCACCTTCGGACAGGCGGCCATCGGTGCCCAGACCCAGACCTTCGGCATAGCCGCGTGTGCGGGCTTCACGGCCGATGAGGTAGGACGACAGATAGTTGCCCGAAGCCTTGGCGGCGGCAGGAATGGTGTTTGGTGCAACGCGCTGCCATGAGGAAACGCAGACATCGACGCCCTTGGTCAGGCCGTCTTCACCCAGATAGGCGCCCCACGGGAAGGCGGCAATGGCGACATCAACGCGGATGTTTTCAGCCTTAGGCGTAACACCCAGACCACATTCGCCCAAAAAGGCGATGGGGCGCAGATAGGCAGACTTCAGGCCATTGGCCTTAAGGGTGTCCTTACAGGCCTGATTGATCTGCTCAACCGTATAGGTCATCGGCAGGTGATAGATGCGGGCCGAATCCAGCAGGCGCTGGTTATGTTCGTTCAGGCGGAATACCGCCGAACCCTTGGGCGTGTCATAGGCGCGGATGCCTTCGAAGACACCTGTGCCGTAATGAAGAGCGTGGGTAAGGACGTGAATCTTCGCGTCTTCCCATTGTTTTAGTTCACCGTTGAACCAGATTTTCTCAGCGAGCGGTTTCATGGATTTTTCCAGAGTCAGAATTTTGAGCCTTCATCTTTCTGTCGTGCAGAAAGACATATTTTTCAAAGCCATCACAGATGGCGCGTAATCCGGCCCACACTGGGTCGGGGCCGCGACCACGGCCCCGATACACCTCACCCTTAATTTGCAAGCTGATTTCGGCGAACGCGCCGCCGTCGAAAGTGAAGCCCGACTGAATGATTTCACAGTCATTGACCCGGGCTTCGATCTGGTAGGCATCCACAAGCGCACGGAAACCGGCCTCAAAAGCATTGAGGCCCGAAGCGGTCACCTGAAGCGGATCGCCATTATCACGGAACAGATCAAGCGTGATCGACACGCTGTCGCGGGTCGTTTCAGACGTGATCTTGTACAGACGCGCATCATCCTTATCGGCATTGGAGCGCGTCAGCAGAGACATCAGTTCAAATTCGTCGATCTCACCGATTTCATCGGCGCGACGTTTGAACGCGGTAAACAGTTCACCCAGAGCCAGTTCGTCCAGCTCATAGCCCAGAGCGGCGGCCTGTTTGGCAATGGCGTGACGGCCGGAGTGCTTGCCCAGAACCAGATTGGATTTTTCGACCCCAACATCTTCGGGGTTCATGATCTCATAGGTGCGGGCGTTGGACAGCATGCCGTGCTGATGGATGCCGGATTCATGGGCGAAGGCGTTCTTGCCGACAATCGCCTTGTTACGGACAACCACGGTGCCAGTGGCACGCGACAACAGGCGGCTGGTATGTGCCAGCTTGGTGGTGTCGATGCCGGTATGCAGGCCGTAAACGTCAGGACGGGTACGCAGGGCCATGACGACTTCTTCGAGCGCGGCATTACCTGCGCGCTCACCGATGCCGTTGATAGTCAGTTCGATCTGACGCGCACCGGCCTCAAGGGCGGCCAGCGTATTGGCAACGGCCAGACCAAGGTCGTTATGGTTATGCGCCGACAGAATAACGTCAGGGTGATCTTTCAGAGCCGCCTTGACGTCCGAGAAGATCTTGAAGATCTCCTTAGGCGTGGTGTAGCCGACCGTATCCGGCAGGTTAAGCGTCGTCGCACCGGCTTCGGCAGCGGCGATACAGACCTCGGCCAGAAAATCAGGCTCGGTACGGATGGCGTCTTCGGCCGAAAACTCGATGTCGTCAAAGGTCTTGGCCGCGTGGGCAATAGCCTTGGCGGTGATTTCAACAACCTGAGAGCGGGTCTTTTTCAGCTTGAATTCACGGTGGATCGGCGAGGTGGCCAGAAACACGTGACAGCGGCGGTTCTTAGCCGGTGCCAGAGCGCGCGAGGCGGCGTCGATGTCGGATTCCAGCGCACGGCACAGCGAAGCAAAGGTCGGGCCATGGACTTCGCGGGCAATGGTCTGAATGGCTTCTTCATCGCCGGGCGACGAGGCAGCAAAACCGGCTTCGATGATGTCAACGCCCAGATCTTTCAGGGCATGGGCCATCATCAGCTTGTGCTCGACACCCAGTGAGAAGCCGGGAGCCTGTTCGCCATCACGCAGGGATGTGTCGAATATCAATACGCGGTTAGGGTCTTTGGTACGCTCGGTGCTCATGATGTTTACTTTCAGGCGCTTATTTTTTGTTGGGCTTCAGCGGCGGCAGTCTGCGTGCCTTTCAGGCGCTTGATGCCATACAGCCGGTCAATCTGGAGGCCCAGCGTATCGATGCTGCGCTTCTCGTCGCGCGGACGCACGGTGATAGCGGCCAGACGCGTGTCATCATCAATGCCGGTCAGTTCCAGACCGTCAATGTGAAAACCGCGACGCTCAATCAGGCCGAGCACACGCAAAAGCGTGCCTTCCAGCCGGTCGATCTCAATACGAATCAATTGGCTCATCCCAGCGCTCCTCCATCATTTCCGTGTTCGACGCCCCCGGTGGAACCAGCGGCCAGACGTTCTCGCGCGGATCAATCAAAACATGCAACAGTGTCGGGCCGTCCGCCGCCAGCAGGCGGTCAATGGCCCCTTCGACTTCGTGGCGCAGCGTAATACGGAAAGCGCTGATGCCAAAAGCCTTGGCGACTTCGACGAAGTCGGGGTTATCCGACAGGTCGATTTCGGAATAGTTTTCTTCGTAGAACAGTTCCTGCCACTGACGCACCAGCCCCAGCGAGCTGTTGTCGAGCAGAACGATCTTCAGAGGGATACCGTAGCGACGCAGGGTGGCCATTTCCTGAATGTTCATCATGAACGAGCCATCGCCGGAGACGGTGACAACATGATGATCCGGCAGGGCCAGCTTGGCACCCATACCGGCAGGCAGGCCGTAACCCATGGCCCCTGAACCGCCTGAGGTCAGGTGCGCACGGTTTTGCGTAAATTCACAGTGCTGGGCGACCCACATCTGATGCTGGCCGACGTCACAGGCAACAATGAACTTCTCACCGGCCTTTTCTGACAGAGATTTCAGCAGGGCAGGTGCATAGATGCCCTTGCCCGGCGCGTCATATTTGAAGCGGTGCTGCCACTTGTTGTCCTTGTTGAACTTTACCCACGCAGACAGGTCGCCGATCTTAGGCGTAAGGGCCGGCAGGGCAATTTTCAGGTCACCGATAACCGCAACATCCGCTTTGCGGGTCTTGTTGATTTCGGCGGGGTCGATGTCGAAGTGGACGATCTTGGCGTTCGGCGCAAAGGCCGACAGTTTGCCCGTCGCGCGGTCATCGAAACGCGCACCAATGGCAATCAGCAGATCGGCTTCGTTGACCGCAATATTGGCGGCGCGGGTGCCGTGCATACCCAGCATCCCCAGATACAGGTCTTCGTAGGTCGAAATTGTGCCGATACCTTTGAGGGTCGAGACAACCGGAATACCTGTGCGGGCGACCAGATCACGCAGCTCCTGATCGGCTTCGGCCATGTGAACGCCACCGCCAATATAGAACAGCGGCTTCTTGGCGTTTTCGATCATGGTCGCTGCGGCTGCGACGGCTTTCATGTCCGGTGCGGGCGGCACATAGGCGGGCAGTTCGCCCATTTCGGAGGTTTCAACAAAGCTGGCGGCGACGTCCTTAGGGATATCGACGATCACGGGGCCGGGGCGGCCTTCCTTGGCGATGGCAAAGGCGCGGGCAATAACAGACGGAATCTGTGCCGGATCACGAACCAGCCATGAGTGTTTAACGATGGGCAGGGTCAGGCCGATCAGGTCAACTTCCTGAAAGCCGTCGGTGCCCAGCAGGCCGGTGCCGACCTGACCCGTGATGCAGACCATCGGGACAGAGTCCATATAGGCATTGGCGATGCCGGTAACGAGGTTGGTCGCACCCGGGCCGGACGTAGCCATACAGACGCCAACGCGGCCAGTGGCGCGGGCATAGGCGTCAGCGGCGAAAGAAGCGCCCTGTTCGTGACGAACCAGAATGTGACGCAGGCCAGAACCGGCCAGCGCGTCATAGATGGGCATGATCGCACCACCGGGATAGCCGAATAGCACATCGACCCCCAACGCTTTCAGCGTGGAGATGACTAACTGTGCGCCGGTCGGTTTATTGGTGCTCATGGTAATACCCTTGCGAAAAAGCATTGCCGCCATGCGTCAAATGGGTTTTCGCATAAATCTCGGTGAAGTGAAAAATATCTTCAGGCAATCCGTTAGATATTTTTTGTTTTTTTTGCCCGTCGGTTCCGTTGGAGATGGAGCCGGGTAGTTTAAAGTCTGGCCAAGGCGACGAACCGCTTCGAGCCTTGGCCAGTCCTTATTGAACCACGTAAAATGTATTTGACGCGAAGCGGCAAAACTTTTTCGTGAGGCAGGGCTTTTAGCCGTTACCCTTTTGGTTCAGCCAGCTCATGCGCGAACGCAGATCCTTACCGACCACTTCGATCGGATGCTCAAGGTCCTGACGCATCAGGGCGTTGTAGCGCGGACGGCCAGCCTGGTTTTCGAGGATCCAGTCGCGGGCGAAGTTACCCGATTGAATGTCGTTCAGCACTTCTTCCATACGCTCGCGGGTTTCTTCGTTGATGATGCGCGGGCCGGAAACCAGATCGCCGTACTTGCAGGTTTCGGACACGAACTCGTGCATCTTGGCGAAACCGCCTTCGTACAGCAGGTCAACGATCAGCTTCAGTTCGTGCAGAACTTCGAAGTAAGCGATTTCAGGACGGTAACCGGCGTCGATCAGGGTCTCAAAGCCCGTCAGGATCAGTTCGGTCGTACCACCGCACAGAACGGCCTGTTCGCCGAACAGGTCGGTTTCGGTTTCTTCCTTGAAGGTGGTTTCGATCACGCCACCAACGGTGCCGCCGATGCCACGGGCATAACCCAGTGCCTTGCGCGCTGCGTTACCGGTGACGTCACGGTCAACGGCGAACAGGGTCGGAACGCCGCGGCCGCGCTGATATTCACGACGAACGAGGTCGCCCGGGCCCTTAGGGGCTACGAGGATAACGTCCAGATCGGCGCGGGCAGTGACGCGGCCGTACAGAACCGAGAAGCCGTGTGCGAACAGAAGTGCTGCGCCCTTAGGAGCGTTTGGAGCGATTTCGTTCGTGTAGATGTCGGCGTGAGACATGTCAGGCGTCAGGAAAGCGATGATGGTCGCGTCCTTAACGGCTTCGGCGATTTCTGCCGTGGCCAGACCGTCATGGGTTGCCTTTTCATGGCCAGAACCGCCAGCGCGTACGCCGACGATCACGTCAGCGCCGGAATCGCGCAGGTTCTGGGCATGGGCGCGGCCTTGCGAACCATAACCGATAATGGCGATACGTTCGCCCTTCAGGCTGTCGGGGGAAACGTCGTCATTAGTATAGATTTTCACGTCAGATAGCTCCGTTTTGGATTGGCCGTGTGGCCGGTGCATTAGGAAGAGGTAATGATTATGCCGCTGTGTCAGCCGCCTGTGAGGCCGAATCCAACATTGCAGCGTATTTTGCAAGAGGGGCGAAGCCGTTTTTTACTTTTCCGCCGTTTGCAGCGGCGACGGGGGCTTCGCCACTGCGGGTAGTGAGGTCGGCGTCGATATTCAGGCGGCGGCCCTTAATGTCAATGGTGATCGTGTCGGCGTTCTGAACATAGCGGATCGCCTTGCCAACATGATTGATGGTGATGCCATTGGTCGAAGGGGCGAATTTGCCGTTGGAAATCAAGGCAATGTCCTTCAGCGACGCGGCAGACAGGGCGGCGAAAATCGCAGACATTTCGGCATCGTCAGCGGCGGCGATAATAATGGCTTCACCCGAAGCCACGCGGCCATCGGCAATAGCAGCAATGGCACCGGCTTCGGTGGCAAAGACGCGGGCCTTGGCTTCAAACGGGTCACGGCCAAAACCGGCACCGGTCATGACGCAGCCTTCGCGCGCCAGTGAGCCGTGCAGGATGACAAAGCCATGCGGGTTTTGCGCATCGGCAGGGGTGTCAGTGATTTCGGCGGTGTCGATTTTCATTTGAGCGGTCATGACAGAACTCGGTTCAGATCAGGTAAATGGCAGCGGGCATATGTTAAAAATCCCGCTCTGGGTGAAGGAGCGGGAGGATGGATTTCCTCGAAAAAGCAGGCATCAAGCCGTCTTCACCACTCCGCTATCATGGGGCGTACCACAGATACGCCCACGATAAGTAGGTTGAGAAGGCTTAGGGAGATCGCCGCCATGACAAAGCTCAAACCCAGAACGCGGGCGTTCCGGTTGTCTTTGGTGGCTGCAATGGCAATTGCTTTGCGCAAGATGCACGTCTCCGTTAGCGGGGCCGGATGGCCTCGTGGTGAGGCTATATAGACCTGATGTGGCAGAAAAAGCAAAGGCAAAATTGAAAAAATATTCCTCGCCAAGTGGTTATTGGCAAAAGTTTTTGGAATTTATTTTTGAAAATATCCATTTTGGCGCAAATTTAATTCATAATTATTGGTCTGTGGATCAAATAATTGCTTTGATGGGCGTGAATCCGCAAAGCTTTCGCGGGCGCAAAAAAGTTAACTGTGCGGGGGCTGACGCCTGTGTACGGGTGACGGGCTGTTGCATTTATGCGTAATGGTTTTATATCCCCCTCATAATCACTTATAATGATGCCCTGTCTGATGGGCAGAGTGTCTCACCGAAGGTTTTGTATCATGCCTGCATATCGTTCCCGCACCACGACATTTGGACGCAATATGGCCGGCGCCCGTGCGCTCTGGCGGGCGACGGGCATGAAGGATGCCGATTTCTCGAAGCCGATAATTGCGGTGGTCAATTCCTTCACGCAGTTCGTGCCCGGTCACGTGCATTTGAAGGATCTGGGGCAACTGGTGGCGCGTGAGATCGAAAAAGCCGGTGGCGTGGCCAAGGAATTCAACACTATCGCGGTTGATGACGGTATCGCCATGGGCCACGGCGGGATGCTCTATTCTTTGCCGTCGCGTGACCTGATCGCCGACAGCGTCGAATATATGGTCAATGCGCACTGCGCCGACGCCATGGTCTGCATCTCGAACTGCGACAAGATCACGCCGGGCATGCTGATGGCCGCCATGCGTCTCAACATCCCGGTCATCTTCGTCTCCGGCGGCCCGATGGAGGCCGGCAAGGTGGTGTGGCCGGACAAGGACGGCGTGAAACGCACCCATGCGCTCGATCTGGTCGACGCCATGGTGCAGGCCGCTGACGAT
>JASGFL010000046.1:0-23644 GCA_047605545.1 Asticcacaulis sp.
ACCTATTATGAAAACGTAGGTAAGTTCGAAAGCAAAGGCTTTGAATTGCGCGTCGGCTATAGCTGGGAGCAGGTCAGTGCGGATCTGTTCTACACCACCTATGATTCCGAGTTGAACGGCCGTCCGGTCGAAGGCTATGAGGAAATCGGGCTGGCCAACGCCTCAGGCGATCAGTGGAACCTGAATGTCGCCTGGTCACCGGCCAGCCACATTGAAACAGGCTTTAACCTGCGTCATGTTCAGGCCCTGAACAACATCCCTGTCCTGTACCGCGCCCGTGAAATCGGCTGGATCGATGAGCTTCAGCACGTCGATAAGCCCGGTTACACCGTCGCCGACATCTTCGTCGAATGGCAGCCCAAGGGGCTGGACAGGCTGAAGGTCAGTTTTGCCGTTCAGAACCTGTTTGATGTGCATTACCGCGATCACGCCAGTGTCGCCGACTACAATCATATTCCCGACTGGGAAGGCGTAGCCGGTGTCTATGAAGCCGGACGCGATGTGCGAGTGTCATTGTCCTATCAGTTTTAAGAATGAATACTGGTTGGAGTAACCGTTCATGGCCGAAGGTTCGCCTTCGGCCATGGCTGGTATTATGGCACAGATGGTTCGGGATTTTGGGTGCGGTCTGGCTTATCCTGCTGGGACTGACCGGCTCGGCCATTGTGTATTATGATGAACTGGATGCCTGGCTGAATGCGGATCTGCGCCGTGTGGAAGCGGGGCAAATCGTCTTGCCGGTACAGACGCTGGTTGAGGCGGCGCAATCGGCGTATCCCGATCGGTTTGTCCGCTTTGTTGATATGCCGTCACAGCCGCAAAGCAGTGTCCTTGTGTCTATGCCCCTGCGTCCGGATGCGCCTGCGGGTGTCGAAGAAGTCGATGTCTTCGTCAATCCCTACACCGCAGAGGTTCTGGGGGAACGCACCCACGAAGACGGGCTGGGGCGACGCCATATAATGAATTTCCTCTATGGCCTGCATATGGATCTGCACCTTGGCCCGTACATGGTGTGGTTTCTGGGGCTGGTGTCACTTTTGTGGGTCATAGACCATCTGATCGCCCTGATCCTGTCCTTTCCTACCCCCCGAAAATGGCTGGCGAGTTTCCGCGTGCGCTGGCAGGCCGGAGGCCACAAACGCACGTTCGATCTGCATCGGGCAGGCGGGGTGTGGTTCTTACCGCTAACGCTGATGCTGGCGGTGTCGGGGGTGTATTTTAACTGGTACGATGAATTTACCGGTGTCGTAAATCGCCTGTCACCGGTTACGCCACGTGCCATCTTTACGGTGCCGGCACTTGAGACGCCCAACTATACGCCTGAAACCGATTTTGGTGAGGCCGTGGCCCGCGCGATATCGGACAAACTGCCTGCGGCCTCGGTCGATATGATGAGCTACAACCCCTATAAGGGCATTTACGAACTACGCCTCTATGACCCGCGTGACATAGACAGCTATGGCCGACGACTGATTGTCATCGATGCGCAGGACGCCCGTCTGATCTCCGATCGCCATGTGGCCGAAGGCACCGCCGGAGATGTGTTTGTCGCCTGGCAATATCCTCTGCACTCAGGCAAGGCATTTGGCGGAATCGGTCGGGCCATCATATTCGCCTCAGGGCTAATTCTGACGGGACTTTGCGTAACCGGCCTGATGATATGGTGGCGTAAGCGGCGCGCCGTTCAGAAGCGCCACTAATCAGCCTTGGTGGCCAGTCGCCAAACCTTCGCCTGTGTCTGCTGCTGCCACAGACGACTATAGACGCCGTTATGGGCCAACAGGGTCTGATGATCCCCATGTTCGCTGATGCGTCCCTGCTCTAGCACGACAATCTGATCTGCGGTTTGTAAGGTGCTCAGTCGGTGGGCTACGATCAGCACGGTCTTATTACGCATAAGCGCCGACAGGGCAGATTGCAGGCTGCGTTCGGTGATCGGGTCTATGGCGGCGGTGGCTTCATCCAGCAGCACAATCGGCGCGTCTTTAAGAATGGCACGGGCAATGGCGATGCGTTGCTTTTCGCCGCCCGACAGATTGTTGCCGCCTTCGCTTATCTGGGTGTCATAGCCGTGGGGCAGGGCTTTGATGAAGTCATGTGCCTGAGCGGCGCGGGCGGCGTTCTCAACCGCCCTCAGACTGGCATGGGGACGGGCGCAGGCAATATTGTCAAACACCGTACCACTGAACAGGCAGGCGTCCTGAAACACATAGGTCACAAGCTGATTGAGATGGGCGACGGGTATATATCGGACATCCGCTCCGCCAATATGTACGCTGCCACCCGTCGTATCGCGAAAACGCGGCACAAGATTAAGCAAGGTGCTTTTGCCGCTGCCGGAATGACCGACTATGGCCGTAATCTTACCTGCGGCAGCGGTGAAGCTCAGTGCCTTCAGTACAGGCGGGTCGTCACCATAGGCGAACTGAACCCCCTCAAACCGCACCTCTGACCCCACGGGTAATACCGTAAGCCGCGATTCTGATAAGGGGGGCGTCATCAGCACCCGATCAATGCGTATCAGCGCCGCCTCAGCCAGTCGGCTGAGTTCGGTCAGTCCCGCCAGTGCCTGAAGCGGCGCAAATACCGACACGGCTATAATCAAAAGGCTCACCAGTGTCCGGCTGTCGATACCGCCACTCAGATACCGTTCGGCGGCCACAAACATAATGACCGGCGCCCCAACCGACAGCACCGCCGCAAAGGCCACCAGCGGCGGGCCAAGTTGCGCCACCATCCGCAGCGACAGGTCACGAAAATGCGCCAGCGCCGCCGTCAGAAGCATCTGCCCCTGCGCCAAAAGGTTGAAGGCGCGGATAACGGTTATGCCTTGCGCATATTCAATCAGGCGGGCGCTGGCCTGTGCCTGTCTGTCCTGCCGCTTGAGACCAAGCCCTGCCAGTCGCCGGTTCGACCACACAAAGGCCGGAACCGCGGCGATAATCACCGCCATCGCCGCAAGCCCCGTCCACATATCCAGACAGATCAGCACCATCAGCAAAAAAAGCGTCAGGCCGGTGATCTGCGCGATCCTCGGCAGGGCCTCGGACATGAAGCCTTCGAGCATCTGGGTATCAGCCATCAGGATGCTGGCGAGGTCGCCCTTATGGTGCGACAGGTGAAAACCCATCGGCAGGGTCTTAAGATGCGCCATTAACCGCAAACGCAGTTCACCGGTCATCGCATAGGCGGACAGCCAGCTTAAGCCTGCGGCGCGTCGGGCAAAGATAAATTGCGCCCCCAGCGACAGCCCCATCAAACCGGACACCTGCCCCAACCATAGGGCCGTCAATGGACGACCGGCCAAAAGATCACTGACCGCACCAAGGGCGACGCAAAAGGCAACCCCCAGACTAAGGGACTGCATCAGGGCGCAGACCATACCCTGAATCACCGGCTTTTGCTGTTCGCCCGCCAGTTGCCAGACGCGCCTAAGACGGCCCAGATCGGCCTTAAGGTGCTTACAGGGCATCCGCAGCCTCTTGGGTAACCGCCGCACCGTGCCACATCTGCGCATAAAGCCCACGCTGTCTCAGAAGGTCATCATGATGGCCCCGCTCGGTGATCCGTCCTGAGTGGATGACCAGAATCTGATCGGCTTCGCAGATAGTATTGAGGCGGTGGGCAATGACGATCAGCGTCCGGTCACGCGCCAGTGCGCTCAGGGCCTGCTGAAGGGCGGCTTCGTTATCCGGATCGGCAAAGGCCGTCGGCTCATCCAGAATAAGCACCGGCGCGTCCTTAAGCAGGGCGCGGGCAATCGCCAGACGTTGCGCTTGCCCCCCCGACAGATGATGCCCGTCTTCGCCCAACAGCGTGTTGTATCCTTCGGGCAGGGCGGTGATGAAGGCATGGGCCTGAGCCGCACGGGCGGCGGCGATGATCTCTGTGTCCGTGGCCTGAGGCTTACCGGCACGGATATTGGCGGCAATGGTATCGGAAAACAGAAAACTGTCCTGAAACACAAAGGCCACTGTGTCCATAAGCTGGGACAGGGGCAGATCACGCACATCGACACCACCGATCAGGATGCGCCCGCTGCGCACATCATGAAAGCGGGGCACAAGGGCGGCAATGGTGCTTTTGCCCGCCCCTGAGGGGCCGACAAGGGCGGTGACGCTGCCCGTCCTTACGGTGAAACTCAGATTATGGACGGTGTCATCTTCGCCATATCCGAAACTGACATTTTCAAAGAGGATATCATGATGCACAAGGGCGCGGCGCGTCTGTGTGTCCGTCTGGGGTGGGGTATCGAGCAGGGCAGACAGCCGCGCACAGCCCAGACTGATATGGGCGGCGACGTGAAACTGATGCAGCAGCTTCATCAGCGGCAGATTGTATCCGGCCCCCAGTATGACGAACAAAATCAATGTGCCGGTCGTGATGGTGCCGATGCCGTTCAGCCAGATGCCGACCGGAACGATAAGGGCGATATTGCTGAGGATCAGGGTCGAAAAAGCACTGGCGGCAGGCAGATGCGCCTGTGCCCAGCGGCTCTGAACCTGCGTGTGATGATCAACGGCACGGGTCGTACCGGTCAGGTCATCATCGCCTCGTCCAAAAAGCTTGATGACAGATATGGCAGACAGAAAGTCAACACATGCGGCATTCAGTCTGGCCGATGAGGCCTGATAGGCCTCGGCATGGCCCTGCGTGCGCCCCATAGCCCGCCCCATAATCAGAAAGGACACCGGCGTCACCATAAGGGCCGCCAGCGCCATACGCCAGTCCAGCCACAGCATCCATAATGACACCGTCACCCACAGCACCAGCGCGCTAATCCCCTCAGGCAGACCATGCGCCAAAAGGGCCTCAAGCCGCTCCGGTTCCTCCAGAACCAGCTTTTGCGTCTCTGCACTCGGGCGGTGGCTGAAATAGCCCAGCGGCAGGCGCGCCATGTGCTGCGTCAGCGACAATCGCAGTCTGTGGATGGTGTGAAACGCCACCCTGTGCGACAGCGCCAGCGCGACGGCCATGCACGCCACCCCCGCCGCCGCGCTGACAAGGCCAAGCCCTGTAAACCTGAGCAGCATATCACGCGTCAAACCCTCACTTAAGACGGCTTCGATGACGCGCCACAATGCCCACACTGGCCCCAGTTCAAGCCCGACGGCTACCGTCGCCATACATACGGCCATGACCAGCATCCGCCTTGAGCCGCGCAGATGGGTGCCAATAAGGCGCAGGCTGGCCGTATAGTCGGGCTTATCCGTATCGCTCACGATGCTGATCGTCAGAAGCGCAGGCTGACACCGGCCCCCCAGGTGGCCCCCCGTGAATAGGACACGCCAAAGACCGGCTGCCCCTCTGAGTTGGTGCCAAAGCGTTCCTTGATAGTCATGTAACGCTCACCCAAAAGGTTGTCGCCGAACAGATAGGCTTCCCCGTCACCCCAGTTGAGGCTCAGGCGCGCCGCGACCAGATCCATCTGCGGCAGCTTGCCGAAGTTTGAGACATCGGTGAATCGCTTGCCGACATAGTTATAGGACAGCCTCAGGCCAATTTCCGCGTCGGACAGCCCGCCCTGAATACCCCATGCGCTGGCACGGGTGTGATAGTCGGCCGCCACACGTCCGCTCCAGCGCGGCACGGTCGGCAGCCAGTTGCCATCGCGCAATCCGTCCTGAGCCGCCGCCAGTTGTGCGGACACATTACGGACTTCGGTCTTGGTATGTACCACTGCCGCCGAAACAGACAGGCCGTCGCTGACGCGATACTGCCCCTCAAGCTCAAAGCCTGAACTGCGGGCATCAAGATTGAGCGTCTGGCCGGTGAAATTATTATAATCCCAGGTCTGGAACTGCTCTTTGCGCATATCATTGCTATAGAGCGCACCATTCAGACGCAGGCGGTTATCAAGCCACACACCACGCCCGCCGATTTCATAGCTGATGACCGATGAGGAATCGTAAGGATTGCGTGCCACGCCGGCCCACATCAGCGAATTATCGAGCGCAAACCCGCCGCTCTTGTACCCATGTGACAGGCTGGCATAGGCCGTAAACTGCGGCGTCCAGTCATAGCTCAGTCCGGCGCGGCCTGTGCTGAAATCATAGCTGCGTTTATTGTCTTCGGCGAAATAGGTCACCGCACCGGCCACACCGTCACTGGTGAATTCACTGCTGAAGCGCTTGTCTTCGCTGGTGTAGCGCCCACCGAGCGACAACCTTAATTTGGCACTGAGCGGAATGGTGGCCTCGGCAAATACGGCCTTGCCTTTGGTCGTCAGATCATAGGTCATAAGCCCCGTCGAAGACGGGCCGAAATACCACATCTCGCTGGTGCGTTCGCGCTCGGCCTTGTCCTCATAGACCGTCGCCCCAACAAGCCAGCCAATCGCCGAATCCGGCGCAGAGGTCAGGCGCAACTCATGGGTCAGGCGGCTTTCGTCCTTATCCCAGGCAATGAAGTTTGAATCGGGATCAAGGAAGGCCTCAGGCTCCAGTTCGCTGAAGTCGCTGGCGATATTGGCGTCGGGATAGTTATAGATATTGTGGCCCTTAAGCGTGGCATAGCTGTTCTGAAGAGTCAGGGTCATGCCCCCCAGAGTGTGCTCAAGGCGTGAACTGAAAAGTTCTATGCGCGTATCATCAATGGTGTGGTTCTGGGCGGCAATACGCGTACCACCGGGCCTTAGGGCGATATAGGTGGTCGGTGACGTGTCGGCATCGTCAGACATATAGCTCACGAGCCAGCTTGTCCGCGACGAAGGCGTAAACAACAGCGACGCCCGTCCGGTCAGCACGTCTTCGCGCCCCAGATCCTCGCCCGCACTGTTGCGGATATGGCCGTCAATCTTTGTCCGGCGCAAAGCCAGACGACCGGACAGGACATCGGGAATGATGGCCCCGTTCACCAGTGTTTCAACGCGGCCATAGCCATCGCTGCCGATTTCGGCGCGCACACCGGCCTCAAAATTCTGGGTCGGTTCGGCAGGGATCAGATTGATCGCCCCGCCGGAAGTGTTGCGGCCAAACAGGGTGTTTTGTGGCCCCTTCATCACCTCGATGCGGTTCACATCCAGATAGACCGAAGAAAACGAACCGCCGATGGGCAGGGGCGCACCGTCAACAAAGGTCAGAACCGAACTGTCGTCAGGGCTTAAGGGCGACAGGATCGGCGCGACACCGCGCATGACGATAAAGCCGTTGGAACGGTCGCCAAATGTACCCGCCGTGGCCCCTGAAATATCCCGCAGCACCGACTGCCCGTCCTGAGCGCGGCGGTTTTCCAGTGCCGTGCCGCTTTCGATATGTACCGAAGCCGGAATATGATGCAGGTCTTCGCTACGCTTACGCGCGGTCACAATGATGGTGTCATCCGCGGTGCTTTGTGCCTGCGCCACGTATGGCACCACAGGTGTCAGCAGGCTGGTGCTTACAAGTAAGGTAGCGAGGGGCTTCATCATCTTCGGATCTTTCATTTGGAGAGGGTGGGGCTGGCAAAGGCCACGAGTGCGCTAAGCAGGCACAGGGCCATCGACAGCCAGAGAAACGGACTAAGGCTTAGGGCTGTCACCAGTGCGCCGGACACCGATGCAGCCAGTATGGACAGGGTCAGATCAACCGAAGCCAGTATGGCTGCACGGCTGGCGGCGGCTTTGCCATCACTGAGCAATAAGGACAGCGCCTTGAACGGGGCCACGCACGCATAACCAAGCGTGAGGAAGGTCAGGGACATTGCCACGGCAAACAGGGGCGCAGACGGAGTGGCGCGAATTCCGGCCTGAAACAGGGCGGCAAATACAAACACCGGCACGGCGATGAGACATACCCATCCGACGGTGCGCAAGCCGCCGATCTTCATCATCAGCAGACCACTGACGAAAGCGGCCCCCAGCCCCAGCACATTACTGCCCAGCGCTCCGAAAAAACCGGCATGGGCCGCCGAAACACCGAAATCAACCTGAAGCACCGGCAGATAGCCCGCCACCATTCCCAGTCCGGCCTTGGTCAGCAGCGACAACAACAAGAGCCGCAAAACCGCAGGCTGACGCAGAAACGCCATCAGCGAGGTTTCGGGACGCGTTGCCTCAGGAACGGGCGGTTCTGAAACCGGCTCTGCCTCAGGTGCGCGACCAAAGAAAAGCGGCAGGGCCGCCAGCGCCGTCGCCGCCGCAATAATCAGCACAAGCGCTGCCCAGCCAAGCCCCGCCGTTAGCAGCATCCCCAGCGCAAACACGACGCCCCCCAGCGTAAACCCTACGGTTTGCCAGATGCTCGCCCTTTGCCGCCCGCGTGCATCGAAGGTGGTGATCGAAAACCCGTCCAGACCGGTCGTGCCCGTCGCCAGAAGCGTAAACAGCAAGGTAGCAATACCGACTATGCCCCAAAGCTGCGTCGCCGGATCAAACAGGCAAAATCCGGCAACCGCCAGAACCGCGCCGATAAGCATGACCTGCATGACCTGCCGGTATCGGCGCGCCGACCCGTTGGCGTAACGGTCAACCAACGGCGCCCATATGACCCTGAGCGCATAAGGCAGATAGACAAGTGAAAGCAGGCCGATCGTGGTGGCGTCATGGCCTTCTTCGCGCAGCAGCGCAGGCAAAAGGTAAAAGACGCAGGACATCGGAATGGCCGTCGCCATATAAAAGGCGGCAGCCCCCAGATTGGCGCCCTTTGTTACCCTGTCTGAAGCTATGTCCACGAAATATACTCAGGCCCTGACCGTTGAGAGTGGTTCTCAATAATCAAGGCGCGGTAGCGACGCTATGGCTTAGGCCTGTGCGGATCGGGCAAATATCTGTGCGCAGCAGGCGGTTCAGTGGCGGTCGCCGCTAGGGGGCGTGCCAAAATGTCTGCGATAGGCCGTGGTGAAGTTGGCCGGATCGGAAAACCCTGAGCGATAGGCAATTTCGGCAATATGTAACCGGCCTTCGCGGACAAGGGCGCGGGCCTCATCCATCAGGCGGTGGCGCACATAATCGGTGATGGAAACTCCGAACGTAGCGCGAAAGGCGCGTCTCAGGCTGCTTTCGTTGGTGGCCAGCATGGCGGCAATATCCGCCACCATTGGTCGGCAGGCAAGCTGGCTGTCCAGCAGGTCTTTGGTCGCTTCGGCCAGATCGCGCTGACGCGGTGAACTCAGAGCCGGTTGTGGCCGTTCCCCCAGCGCACGCGTCAGTTCATAAACCGCGCCATAGGCAAGGCTGTTCATCTGAAGTCGCGCCAGATAGCCATCGCCGTTTAAGGCATACATCTGTTGCAACAGGGTCTGAAGCGCAGGCGACGTGGGCAGGCGGGCAAAGGTGACTTCAGCCGGTTTCATCAGACTGAGTATGACCTCAGGCGGGGCTTCGCTGTCGGTGAAAAAATCCATGCCGATATAGAGGCACGACATCTTGATGCGGGTGTTTTCCGGTTGCGCCTCAACATATTCAACCGTAGTCGAGGCCCCGCAGACCGCCATTTCATGATGGCTGTCCATGCTGATCCGGCGCTCACCTAACTGACTGTGCCAGCCGCCGCTATAGGTATAGCTCAGGCACAGGCCGGGCGAAAACAGGCCGCTGGTATGCAGCGGCGCGGTGGTTCTCAGGTCGCATGACAGATGCTGAAGCGCGCCGGAAAGGGTCTTGGCCCTGTATTGACCTGTGGCGAAAACCTGATGCTCGGCCTCAGGGGCGGAGACAATATCGTCAATGGCAATGCCGCCATCGGCCCGATCTGTGTCCCGATAAGGCGACCAGTGAGAATTGCTGTCGGCGTTCAGCATGCGAAACCCTTACCAAAGAGGCATGTAAACGATTTGCCTGCATATTATAATGCAAGTCAATCTCAATCGTTGCCGATCGGCTATAACCCCGAAAGCCCTTATGCCCGTCGTAGGGGCCTTTAGCCTACAGCATGGCCGGAATAATGCGGTCGGGCGGACGGTGTCCGTCCTGAAGCGTCTTGATGTTCAGGATCACGCGATCGCCCATGTCTGTGCGTGCCTCGATGGTGCTTGAGGCCATATGCGGCAACATGACCGCATTGGGCAGACCAAACAAGGCCGGTGCAATGGCCGGTGCACGCTCATAGACATCAAGGCCGACGCCCGCGATCTTATGATCCTTCAGAAGCTGCGCCAGCGCATCTTCATCGACGATCTGACCGCGTGCCGTATTGACCAGAATGGCGTGAGGCTGAAGCAGGGCCAGACGCTCGGCATTCAGCAGATGATAGGTTTCCGGCGTACGCGGACAGTTGATGGAAATGACATCCATCCGTGCCAGCATCTGATCAAGGTCATCCCAGTAGGTGGCCTCAAGCTCTTCGGAAATGCGTGGCGAGACAGGCTTACGGTTATGATAGTGCACCTGCATGCCAAAGGCGCGCGCCCGTCGGGCAAGGGCCTGACCGATGCGGCCCATACCGACAATCCCCAGTCGCTTGCCATAGATGCGCCGTCCCATCATGAAGGTCGGCGACCAGGCGGAAAATTCACCGCGCTGAACCGTACCGGCCCCTTCGACAAAGCGACGGGCCACGGCAATGATCAGGCCCATGGTCATTTCAGCAGTGTCTTCGGTCAGGACGCCCGGCGTATTGGTGACGATAATGCCTTTTTCCACGGCCTTGGGCACATCAATGTGGTCATAGCCGACGCCGAAATTGGCGATCATCTTAAGCTGCTCACCGGCAGCGGCAAAAAATTCGTCGTCAATGCGGTCATTGATAGAGGACACCACCACATCCGCCGTCGCCGCAGCTTCCAGAAGCTTTTCGCGCGGCATGGGTTCCTTGGTCAGCCACAGGGTCGTGTTAAACAGTTCACGGAAACGCGTCTCGATACCGTCCGGCAATTTGACAGTCATGACGACGTTAAGCTTCTTCGTACCCATAGGCCCTCTTTCTTTCCCTCGGCTGCGTTCGTGTCCTGGTTTTGCCGCGCATCCTGTCCCCCGATTGGCCTCAGGCGTTTCATGATGCGCTGACAGTATTATTTTATAGTCAGCATTAGGGTCTTGTTAACCAAATCTGAAGCTTTGCAACAGATTACTGAACTGGCCTTTAAGCCCTTATCCTGTTCGCTGCAAACCGATATGAGCAGATTTCCCCATATGACCGGATTTTCAAGTCCCGACAGTAAATATCTGCGTCCCGCAGCAGACCACAGCCATATAAACATCGTCAAGATCGCCTTGGTTGTGACCTTTGTGCTCGCAGGGCTGTGTGGCGGATTTATGTCGGGCACCGCTCAGGCCCAGACGACCTATGATACGCCGTCAAAACAGCCGGTGCCACGCTGGGCGACCCTTAAATTCAACGAAACCAATGCCCGCTCAGGCCCGTCACGCGACAACAAGATACTCTGGACCTACCGCCAGAAAGGGCTTCCGGTACAGATCATTACCGAAACCAAGGAATGGCGCATGATCTGCGACCCGGATGGCGGCATTGCCTGGGTCAGCAAAAGTCTGTTGTCACCGCGCCGTTCGGTAATCATCACCGGCACCCAGTCTCAGGCCCTGAGAACCAAGCCTGAATCCGACGCACGCATCAAATCCCATGTCCGTCCGCGGGCCATTGCCCTGCTCGATAAGTGCCGTGACGGCCATTGCCGCGTGGCCATTGGCCGCGAGAGCGGATGGCTCGAAGAACGGAACCTGTGGGGCACCCAAACCGGTGCGGTCTGCAAACGACCGGATATTCTTACGCGGCTTGGGGCGAAACGAAGCTGAAAAAGGGTTGAGCCAGCGCCGCTGGTCGTGTAACGCATCCTTACAACATGTAACTTTGATACCGGATGAGCCTTCATCCGCGTTCGATTCTACCGGAGCCTTCATGAGCGAGCGTCCTTCTTCCTTCGACTACGAAGCCCTTCTGGCCTGTGCGCGCGGTGAAATGTACGGCCCGGGCAATGCCCAGTTGCCTGCGCCTCCGATGCTGATGATGGATCGCATCACGACCATTACCCGCGATGGCGGTGCGTTCAACAAAGGCTATATCGAAGCCGAGCTCGATATTAATCCTGACCTCTGGTTCTTTGCCTGCCACTTCCTTGGCGATCCGGTTATGCCGGGCTGTCTGGGGCTTGATGCCATGTGGCAGCTGGTTGGTTTCTTCCTCGGCTGGTCGGGTAATCCGGGCCGTGGCCGCGCCCTTGGGGTTGGCGAAGTGAAGTTCACCGGTCAGGTCACGCCGAACGTCAAAAAGGTCACCTATCGCATCGACATGAAGCGCGTCATCACCGGCAAGCTGATCATGGGCATTGGCGAAGGTGTTGTTCTGGCCGACGATAAGCCCATCTATAGTGCTTCAGGCCTGCGCGTTGGCCTGTTCGACGCCAAAGATCTGGTTTAGTCTTTTAGTCAAAAGCGTATAACGGGGAACTGATTCATGCGTAGGGTAGTTGTCACGGGATTGGGCATCGTCTCCTCTATCGGCACCGGTGCCGATGAGGTTACCGCATCCTTGCGAGAGGCCAGATCGGGTATTGTGGCCGCACCTGAATATGCGGAACTGGGCTTCAAAAGTCAGGTGCATGCACCGCCGACCATTGGCGACTGGACACCCTATGTCGATCGCCGTGCGGCCCGTTTCCTTTCGGATGGTCTTGCCTATGGGCATGTGGCGCTTGAGCAGGCCATTGCGTCTGCGGGCCTTGAGGCCACTGACATTTCCAACGAACGTACCGGCATCATCTTTGGTGCCGGCGGCCCTTCGACGCGTACCATTGTCGAAGCCGCGCAAACCACGCGCGACCGTGGCCCCAAGCGCATCGGGCCATTCGCCGTGCCTAAGGCCATGTCATCCGGCCCGTCAGCGGTTCTGGCCACATGGTTCAAGATCCGCGGTGTGAACTATTCCATCTCGTCGGCCTGCGCGACCTCGGTGCACTGTATCGGTGCCGCTGCCGAACAAATCGCGTGGGGCAAGCAGGATGTAATGCTGGCCGGTGGCACCGAAGAACTGGACTGGACCCTGTCCAACCTGTTCGACGCCATGGGTGCCATGTCCACAAAATATAACGACACCCCTTCGGTGGCTTCGCGCGCCTATGATGCCAATCGTGACGGCTTTGTTATCGCCGGTGGCGCAGGCGCTCTGGTGCTTGAGGAATATGAACACGCCAAGGCGCGTGGCGCTGACATCTGGGCCGAGATCGTAGGCTATTCGGCCAATTCCGATGGCTATGACATGGTGGCTCCATCGGGTGAGGGCGCTGAGCGTTGTATGCGCGAAGCCCTGCGTCTGGCCGGTGGCCGTAAGATCGATTACCTGAACCCGCACGGCACCTCGACGCCGGTCGGCGACGAAAAGGAAATCGGCGCGATCCGTAACGTATTCGGCAATGCCATGCCGCTGATTTCCTCGACCAAATCCCTGACCGGCCACAGCCTTGGGGCAGCGGGCGCACAGGAAGCCATCTACAGCCTTCTGATGATGCGCCACAGCTTCGCGGCCAAGAGTGCGCACATCGAAACCATTGACCCGCTGTTTGAAGGTCTGCCGATCCTGCGTGAACGCCGCGATGGTGCGCTTGAGACGGTTATGTCCAACTCATTCGGATTTGGCGGCACCAACGGTTCGATCATCCTGTCTCAGGCTGATCTGTAATTACTTAGGACAATATAGATATGAGCGAAGACGGCTGGAAATTCCCCAAGGGCGACCTGATGAAAGGCAAGAAGGGTCTTGTCATGGGCGTGGCCAATGACAAATCCATCGCCTGGGGCATCGCCTCGCAACTGGCGGCACAGGGTGCGGACATGGCCTTCTCCTATCTGGGTGAGAGCCTGCTGCGCCGTGTGGAGCCTCTGGCGCAATCGATCGGCGTCAAGCACCTGATCGAATGTGACGTGACCGACGACGCCTCTATGGACGCGGCCTTTGCCAAGCTCAAAGAAGTTTACGGCGAAATCGACTTCGTCATTCACTCGGTCGCCTTTGCCAACAAGAATGAGCTTCAGGGTTCGTTTGTCGAAAACACCACTCGCGAAGGCTTCCTGCTGGCGCTGAACGTTTCGGCGTTCTCGTTTGTGGACGTGTCGCGCCGCGCTGCCGAACTGATGCCAAATGGCGGTTCGCTGGTGACCCTGACCTATCTTGGTTCCGAGCGCGTCATTCCGAACTATAACACCATGGGCGTCGCCAAGGCAGCCCTCGAAGCCTCAACCCGCTACATCGCCCGCGATCTGGGGCCAAAGGGCATCCGCGCCAACGCCATCTCAGCAGGGGCCATGCGCACCCTGTCACTCGCTGGTATCAGCGGTGGCCGTGGCCTGCACGCCAAGTCCGGTCAGTTCTCGCTGATGAAGGAAGAAACCTCGATGGAAGGTGTGGCCGGTGCCGCTCTGTGGCTGGCGTCCGACCTCGGCTTCTCGACGACCGGCGAAGTTGTCCACGTCGATGCCGGTTTCCACGCCGTCGGCCTGCCCGAAGACTTTCAGGCCTAAGCGATGCCAAGGTGCCTGATTATCGCAGGGCCAAACGGTGCAGGTAAAACGACTTTTGCACTGGAATACCTTCCGATCTTGAACATCGGGCACTTCATTAACGCAGATATGATTGCGGCTGGTTTGTCACCATTTAAACCTGAGACTCAGGCGGTGACGGCCAGCCGTTTATTTTTGCGTGAGATTGAACAAAAGATACAGGCGAGAGACGACTTTGCCTTTGAGACGACGCTTTCAGGTCGGGGCTATCTTAAGCTGATCAACCGTCTGAAGCAAAATGGCTGGACGGTTGACCTGTATTATCTGGCCCTGCCATCGGTCGATATGGCTTTGTTACGTGTGGCTGAGCGGTTTAGGCATGGTGGCCATAATATCCCCGAAAACGTTATTCGCAGACGCTTCCCACGCAGCCTGCATAATCTGTTCAACGCCTACATAGCTGCGGTTGACCACGGTCGATGCTTTATGAACGCAGGCGGTGAAGTGATGCAGGTCTTTGAAAGTGATGCTTCAGGTGTTAGGATCAATGACGAAGCGGCCTATTGCGGCCTTAAGGAAATGGCGCAGTCATGAAGCAGCAATCTTCGCACGAAGCCGGTCGGGCCTTGCAGGCATTGCAGGCGGCTGCCGCCAAGGCGATTGAACGCAAACGTCGCCTTGGGCAATATTGGGTTGTCTGGGATGGTCAGAAGCCGCTTATCGTGAATCCTGAAAATGGCGACGCACCGTTAAAATGATCCACGCCTACGCGCCCAGCCTCGAAGACATAGATACAATTGCGCGAAAGGCTCTGGCAAAATTGCCGGAGCCTTTTGCCGGTTATCTCAAAGACGTGGTGCTGGTCGTCGAAGACCTGCCGTCAGATGACCTGCTGCGCGAACTGGAAATCGATAATCCTTATGAGCTGACGGGCCTCTATATGGGCCGTCCCGCCGAGCAGGAAGCCGCCACCGGTGATCTGCCGCCGATGGTGCATCTGTTCCGTCGCCCCATCCTTGAGGAATGGATCGACACCGGTGTAAATTTCGAACAATTGGTCAGCCTGATCCTGATTCATGAAGTCGGCCATCATTTTGGTCTGTCTGATGAAGACATGGCATGGCTCGAAGACACGCTTAAACCCGAAACGAAATGACCCTTGAGGCGACGGGTGCGCCCTTATCCCCTCTGTGTGTCAGAACCCGCGCTTTTGCGGTCGTTTTCGTACATTTTCGTCCCGAATTGCACTGCCCCCACACCTGTTTTGCCGCCTTTCGGGGACAAAACAGGGAGGACAGAGCATGGATTAACGCGGGGATATCTCCACGACACCGCCCCCGTTAGGGCTGAGGATAAGTGTCAGGCGGCTATCCTTACTAACCGCAGTTTCGGAAGTTTTTAGCGTCGAGATTGTCTGACCGTCGGCCCAGATTCTGGCCTTATAGGTACCGTCACCCAGGAACGACAACGGCAGGCTAAGGCTGCGGCCCTCATCATTTGTAATGGTGCCCACATACCACTTATCGCCCTTGCGGCGGGCTATGGCCACATAGTCGTCAATGTCACCGGCGATGAACCGCGTCTCGTCCCAACTCGCCGGAACGGCCTGTAAGAAATCGACCCCATCTTCCCATGTGCCGTCGGCCTTTTTGTAGGTCGGCGGACTGTCCGAGATCATCTGAAGCGGGCTGTCGTAAATGACATACAGCGCCAGCGCATGGCCACGTGTTGTCATGACATAGGGGTTAAGGAACTGCATTTTATCAGGAAATTCCTCAGGCGTCGTATGCCTGAAGCCACCGGGCGTATAGTCACTCGGCCCCAGAAGCCCGCGCGTAAAGGCCAGCCGCACATTATGCTGCGCCGTTATGCGGTTACTCCATTTGTTGTTTTCGGCCCCTAAAACCCCTTCCTGAGTCACATAGTTGGGGTAGGTGCGGATCAGGCCATTGGGCGGATAGGCCCCGTGCAGATTGACCATGATCTTGTGTTTTGCCGCCGTAGACAGCAGGCGATGGTAATAATCGACCATGTCCTGATCATTACGGTTCATGAAATCGACCTTGATACCGGCAATGCCCCATTTCTCATAGGTGGCCAGAGCCGTATCCATTTGATTTTCAAGTTGTTCCCATTGAACCCACAACCAGACTTTGACCCCCTTATCACCGGCATAACGAATAATTTCCGCCAGATCGACCTCGGGTTTTGGCTTTGTAATATCGGCTTTCGCGTTGGCCTCAACGGTCGAACCGACCGACCAGCCTTCATCCAGCATAATATAGTCAAGGCCCATTTCGGCGGCGAAATCGGCAAAGGCCTTATAGGTATCGGTGTTCATGCCGGGATTGGGAATGTTCACCTGCGATCCGTTCCACCAGTCCCAGGCCACAAGACCGGGTTTGATCCAAGACGTATCCTTGAAAGACTGAGGTTCGGCCAGAGCTGTAATCAGATCGTTTTCAATAAGTTGTCCCGCAGTGTCACCGATCATCACCACCCGCCAGGGTGTCTCGAATCCTTTGCGGGCGTCTATGTTGGCGGCAACTGTATTAAAACGTGCGCCGGTCGAATTATCCTTGCGTGGCGTCAGTATGACATCGACGCCCAAACGCCCGTTTTCAGTGCCGGCATAATAGGCGCCGGGGTAGTTTTTGACGTTGGATTCCGCCAGAGCGAAGCTTGTTTCGCCTTCGCCGGTCTTACAGACAATTGGCGACTGATAGAGATGAAACGCCCTGAGTTCGCTGGCCTTGAACGGATCGTGCTCGCCTTCGAAACTGTTCTCAAAGCGCCCCTGATTCAGGCCCCAGCAATCGAAATCAGCGGCAAAACGAAAGCCGGTCAGTTCTTTCTGGAGTTGGAACTGGCTGACACCGGACTGTTCGGGAATGACATAACGCAGGGCAATGCCGTCATCATAGGCGCGCAACACAATCTGAAGCGTCGGTATCAGGGCCTCTGTATTATGCAGGGTAATCGTGGTCTGGCGATAGGTGGTGTTTACGGATGCGGTCTTGCCCACCGGAAGGTCAAAAACATCATTTCCTTCAATAGTTTGAAACTTCGTTATCTTGTGGCTTTCAGGGCCGATTCTGGGGCCGAAGGGCAGGTCTGTGCTGACCATTAAACCGGATAGGGAAGGCGTAAACACGGCCTTTCCGTCACGACTGAAACTGATGCCATTGTGGTCTGAATCATAACCAAAGCTAATGACATTGCGACCATCGGGCGAAGCCGTATTCACGGTTCCCGCCTGGGCCGTTGCCGTCAACCCCAGTACCATCAGGGGCGTAAAGAATTGAGCCGCTTTCATGTGTCGTAGGTCCCTGTCCTGTTGTTTTTATAGGGTATGATAGACACAGGCGCTGAATAATGAAAACGAATATATTTATTCGCAGGCTATGAGCCTCAGCCAGAGACACGATGGTCCGCAAGCAAGGTGCCTGAGGCGGCGGCCTCTTCTTCGTGTGCCAAATCACGGGCTTCTTCGCGTAAGGCGCTGGCGTACCAGATTTGCATTGATTTCAGATCCAGCAGGCGCTGTACATAGGCGCTGGAGGCCTCGCTAAGTTTCAGGCCATAGGTCTGAACACGAAAAGCAACCGGACAGAAAAAGGCATCGGCGGCGGTGAACTCAGGCCCCGCCAGATATGGCCCGCCAAAGCGTTCAAGGCCCGTTTGCCACAGGCTGTCTATGCGCTCAAAGTCATGCAAAAGGGCCGGGGGCGTCTCATTCAGCCGGATACGCAGCCCGCAATTCATGCCACACAGGCTACGCAGCGACGTAAAGCCGGAATGCATCTCAGCGGCCACAGAACGGGCGAAGGCACGGGCTTTTTTATCTGCAGGCCAGACAGACGGATGGCTTTCGTAAACATATTCGGCAATGGACAGCGAATCCCATATCGTCACGCCATCATCATTCAACGCAGGCACCAGCCCCGAAGGCGAGAAGCGATTGAACGGATCAGTGAGATCGCTGGCGGGGCGAAAATAATGCTGATGCTCTATGAACGGGATGTCCAGTTCGCGCAGCAAGACCCACGGCCTGAGTGACCAAGACGAATAGTTCTTATTGGCTATGTGTAGCTCGTACATATGTCACCTTTTGTCTGTGGTGCTATGTATGTGCATTCATTCCGCTTTTGCAACCCGCCTGAAGGTAGGGTTTTTAGCCGAACTGATAACCGCTTAAGGCTGTATTCACCGGTTGGAGGGTTTCGCTGTAGGTGCGCTGACCGGCATCGTCTCCGGCGGCGGCGGCGGCGACCATCAAAGGTATCAGGTGGTCTTCGCGTGGATGCGAGATACGTGCTCCGGGCGCATAGGCCCAAAGTTTCAGCGCGGCGTCTCTGTCTTCACCGGTCTTTCCGGTAACCGCACCGGTAAGCCAGGTATCGAAATGATGTGAGGCATTGACCGGATCAGGCCCTAACTGGGCACGCATCAGGGCGCGAACATCATGGAAGCTCATGCCGGACGCAATAATTAGAACGCCTTCGTCACGAAGTGGTGCGAGAGCTTTGCCCAGTTCGCTATGTGACTGAGGATCATAGCCTTTTTTCAGAGACAACTGAATGACCGGAATGTCGGCCTCAGGATAGATCAGCAAAAGCGGGACAAATACACCGTGATCATAACCACGACTGTGGTCGGTATTGACCTTTATGCCTGCCTCGGCCGCCAGTTCGGTAACGCGCGCCGCCAGTTCCGGTGCGCCTCTAGCCGGATAGGTCAATTGATAGGTATGATCAGGAAAACCGTAATAATCGAAATAGAGGTCTGGCGCAGGTGTGGCCTGTACCGTGAAATCATCTTCTTCCCAATGGGCGGAAACAACCAGAATGGCCTTGGGCTTCTGGCCAATGTGGGCGGCAATGCCACGAAGATAATCCCCCATCTGATCCCAGATGTGGGGTGGGTTCCAGTCCATAAAGAAGCATGGCCCGCCCCCGTGAGGTATATACAGGGTTGGCAGACGCGGAGCCTTGTCCTGAGCTGAATTGGTCATGAAAAGACTCCGTGCCTGACAGGAACTTACTGCTTAACCGCTTCGACGGTGATCTTCAGTTTGATCTCGTCGCTGACGGCAGGTGCATAGGCACCGGCATTGAATTCAGAACGCTTCAGTTCGCCCTTGGCGCTGAAACCGGCAATGGTTTCGCCCTTGAAGTTCTCACCGATCTTGTTGAGCTTTACATCAAGCACGATTGGCTTGGTCACGCCTTTGATCGTCAGATCGCCGGTTACCTTGGCGGTGTCGGCACCGGTCAGCTCGACCTTGGTGCTCTTGAAGGTAGCGGTCGGGAATTGTGCGGCGTCAAAGAAATCAGCAGACTTCAGGTGGTCATCAAAAGCGCCAACGCCTGAGTTAATGCTGTTGATGTCGAACTTGACTTCAACCGAGCTGGCGGCTGGGTTTTCCTGATCAAGTACCAGCGTGCCTTCAGCGCTCTGGAACTTGGCGGTGGGGTTGGAGAAGCCAAAGTGGCTCCAGCTGAACAGGACTTCGGTGTGGCCGGAATCAAGCTTGTAGGTGACGGGTGCTGCAAAAGCGGCCGTAGCCAGCGAACCGGCGATAAGGGTCAGGCCAAGCGCGGCCGATTTCAGGAAGTTATGACGCATGTGACAATCCTTTATTGAAAATAGCGATACAAACGTAACTATAGTGGTTACTGTTTTCGGTTTCAAGACAGGCTTATCAAAAGCGTATATAAAAAATTGCGAAGAATCCATGTGGAACCGTCGGCCACATTGTACCGGACGGTCGTTCAGATGATGATTCTCTTCAGGTCGTGCGTCAGTTGCCGGATGTGAACGCGTTCAGCAGGCGGGCCTGATTCGCCATCAGCGCCTTAACATCGTCGGCCTGAACACCGTCGCGGGTCATGAGCAACTGAACGATAGGATCGTTCAGCATGTCTTCCAGCGTAAGTTCGTGCTGGCTAAACCGGCGGGGCGACATTTCGGACATCTGCTCCTCCCAAGACATCTCATATTAGCGGCACATAAGGATTGCCGTACGCATATTATGGTGATATTGAGAATGAATTGCAAATAAAATATCGCTAAAGGTACGGGTTAATGTCGACGCATGCAGTAGAGCGTTCAGAAATTCAAGGCGCGCGGGATATTCGCACATTGTCTTATGCGGAACATTTTCTGATCTGGGCCTTAAGGACCTCTGTGGCCTGTTCTACTCAGTGCCGTACCCTGCATCGTGAGTTTTCTCATGCCTTTGGCGTTCAGATGGATGAAGGTATTATCGCCTTTCACAAAACCCTGACCCTGCTGGCGCGCGGACGTCGCAAAATGTTGCTGGGGCGTCCAGGGCATATCGAAACAACGACCGACGAACTGAGTTTGCTGGCCTTGTTTGCGGCGGCGCAAAAGGGCGATGAGGTTCGCTTTCTGGCGCATGGTCGCTGGATTATGGGCGCGGAGCCACCCGAAGCCCTGTATGCGGCAACCCGTGTAATGGTGCAATTGCTGGGTGGGCGTGGTTACGCCTTACGTGACCTTTGTCTGCCTGCCGTTGGACGACCGCAGGTGCCAGCGGTGGCCTTACGGATGGTGCGATAGATCAGCAGCGGCTCAAGGGTGCAGAATCAGGCTGGAAGGTGTGGCCTCAAAGCGCTTTAGTCTGCCCAGATAGCTCATCCCCAGAAGTGATGTGGACAGACCGTCACGAATCACCAACGCCTCGACGTTGTGCATACGGCTCTGGCCGATCCCCATGGAATCAATCATCACATATGCGGCCTTGGTTTTACCCATGGCTGTTGTGACATCGCGATCATAGCTCAGGCGGTTAGGATCAACCCCCAGACGGCGGGCGTCTTCGGGGGTCAGAGCGACCACTGACGCTCCGGTATCGACCAGAAACCTGACAACGGTTTGATTGACACGGGCTTCAGCCCAGAAGTGCCCATCATTGGCCTTAGGGATAGCGGTAACCCCACCAATGGAGGCCGATTCAAGCGTATGCTCCGGTAAGCTGGACGGAGTCGTTTGCACATAGCTGACCGCCGGCGTGGGCGGCGCAGTTACTATGCGCTCAAGTTGTGCGGCCGCAAGGCCGGACAATATAGCGCATACTATGGCTGAGGCCATAACTACGGCAGACTTGGACATCCATCACTCACATTCTGTTCTATAAACGGCTCTTCAGGCCGATAGACACAGCTTAGTTCAGGATGGTTGTTTTATCGTGAATCAGAGAAAAAATGATTCTACGTGTCTCATGACGCGGCCATGTAGCGAGAATATTGCTGATAGAACAATGCGTTATCATGTGTCCTGCCGCGCCAATTGAAAGTGCATCCGGCGGATAATCTGGATGCGCTGCGGCGGCTTTGCCCGAAATCGGATCCGTCCCATTAACCATAATGACATGACGTAAACCGAAATCAGCACGCTGAGAATTGCAGGCTCAGAAGGGAGTTTTGCATTAAAAAACCCGACCTGTACGAATACAGGCCGGGCTTCTTATTTTTACGATCGAAATCGACTTTGGTTTTAATCCCTAAGGATTAGAACGCGATGTCGATGGTCGAACGACGGTTCAGAGGCTCTTTTACGCCGTCGCCGGTGGCAACTGCAGGAGCCGATTCACCCTTCCAGTCGACCGCGAGGATCGAACCGGCAACACCGAGGCCAGCCAGAGCGTCAGCGACAGTCTTGGCGCGACGTTCAGACAGACGGATGTTGTAAGCAGCTGAACCAGAGGTGTCAGCGTGACCAACAACAACAACGCGGGTTGCCTTGCCAGCCTTCGCGTAGTCCGCAGCCTGCTGAACGATTGCACGAGCATCAGCGGTCAGAGTCGATTGATCGAACTCGAAGTAAACCGTGAACTCACGTGCTTCGTACGCCGGAGGAGGCGGAGGAGGCGGAGGAGGAGGCGGAGGAGGTGGTGGTGGGGGAGGAGGAGGCGGAGGAGGCGGAGGTGGTGGGGGCGGAGGAGTCGGCGAACCGAATGCCCAACGCAGACCAACAGTCGCCGTTTGGTTGTTGAACTTACCCGAGAAGTCGCCCGGAGCGTAGGAAACGCCTGTTTGCGCTACGTAGTTGCCGGTTGCGCCAATCGAAACTTCTTCTGTCGTCAGGTAACGATAGGTGAAGTCAAGGTTCAGGTTGTCAGACAGGCGCCATGCGAAACCAGCCAGAGCCTGGTAAGCGGCGACGGTGTCTTCACCTTCGATGGTGACGGTGTTGTTCAGGTGCGACGGAGAATAAGCACCGGTAAAGTCAGCCTTTACGCGGTTCAGACCGACACCCAGACCGACGAACGGATGGAATGAAGATTCAGGAACAAAATCATAGATCAGGTTGACCATGAAGGTCGTCTGATCGAAGCTGCCGGTTGGGCTGGTGAAGTTGTTTGCACCTGGTGTCGAGCCCGGAGCGCGCAGAGCCGTGTCAACAGCGGCTTGTGGCAGACCAGCGGCATTCGGGTGAACGCGCTTGTAGCCATAGGCTGCGTTAACGTCGCCAGGACGGTAACCGCCTTCAAATTCTACACGCCAGCTTGGGCTGTAGCGGTAGCCGAGACGGGCAAAACCAGCCCAGTCGTCGTCGGTCGATACGTCATAAGCGAATGGCGAACCATCGACATAATTGCCAGCCGACTTTGCCTTCCACTCTGACTTCCAGTTGTAGCCGAGGTCGACAGCGCCGTACCAACCCTCGGTTTGGGCGTGAGCGACGCCAGTCGCTGACACCATTGCAGCGAGAGCAGCGCCCGCCAGCAAATTGAGTTTCATAATATATGCCCTCTCTTGGCCTTCGAACGAACAGCCGAAAAATCGACTGAATGCCGTTTTTAACGGCGTAATTGATAACTTTATGAGTACGCTTTGCCTAGCGCTTAAAATCAGCATTTGGCTAAAAACATGGTTTTAGTGTCGTGTTTGGGGGTGACTGACACCTGAAAGACACGCTTAAATGCGCGCACCTTGTCCCGAACACTGCCACCCTTATCAGTTCGCGGTTGCGATGTAAATTTTCAATAATTAAATGCGGAAAATCATTAAAATCACTTGCGATTTTTTTTTGAGGTGAGTAGGAGAACGCCTTCAAGGATCGCAAGCGCCGAAAAATCGCAGAGCTAATTGCCGCGATGATTCGTACAACCTTATGGAGAGGTGGCTGAGTGGTCGAAAGCACCGCACTCGAAATGCGGCATACTCGCAAGGGTATCGTGGGTTCGAATCCCACCCTCTCCGCCAGAACCTTTTCCGTATTTGACCGCCCTTCGCCGAAGTGGCGGTTTTT
>JASGFL010000047.1:0-22278 GCA_047605545.1 Asticcacaulis sp.
CCAGTCCGAGCACTGGTAGTTGGTGCCGGGCCACGGGTTGAACGGGATCAGGTTGATCTTGGCGGGGATGCCTTTGAGGAGGCCCAGAAGCGCACGGGCTTCGGCGGGGCTATCATTGACATCCTTCAGCATGACATATTCGAAGGTCACACGCCGCGCATTGGAGATGCCGGGGTAGTTACGGATGCCCGCCATCAGTTCCTTGAGCGGGTACTTTTTGTTCAGTGGCACCAGCATGTCACGCAGGTCGTCATTGGTGGCGTGCAGGCTGATGGCCAGCATGGCCGCAGTGCGGTTGCCGAGGGCTTCCAGTTCCGGTACCACGCCCGAAGTCGAAACCGTGATGCGGCGACGGGAAATGGCGATGCCTTCGTTGTCGGAAATGATGTCGATGGCGTCGGATACGCTGTCGAGATTATAAAGCGGCTCCCCCATGCCCATGAAGACGATATTGGAGAGCTTGCGGTCTTCCTTGGGGGATGGCCATTCACCCAGATCGTCGCGGGCGATCTGAACCTGAGCAACGATTTCCGCTGCGGTCAGGTTGCGCACCAGCTTTTGCGTGCCCGTATGACAGAACGAGCAGTTCAACGTGCAGCCCACCTGTGACGAGACACACAGCGCGCCTGAGCGGCCTACGTCGGGGATATAAACGGTTTCGACCTCAATGCCCGGTGCCATGCGGATGAGCCACTTGCGCGTGCCGTCCTGAGAGACCTGACGTTCAACGACTTCGGGGCGGGCGAGGGTGAACTTCTCGGACAGCGGCCCGCGCTGATCCTTGGCGATGTCCGTCATCTTATCGAAGTCGGTATAGCCGTAATGATGCACCCAGCGCCAGATTTGCTGCATACGCATCTTGGCTTTGCGTGGTTCGACAACCCCTGAGGCAATCAGGGCGTCCATAAGCCCCTGACGCGTCAATCCGGTGATGTTTACCAGAGACGGGGTATCAGGCTTCGCAGACAGGTCGAGCGTATAGGCCAAGGTAAGCGCTTTCGGTGTGGGTGTAAGCTGCGAGCCTATACAGGAAATGTGCTGCGAAGTCCATGCTTGGCCAAATGCGGTTTTGATCGACATGTGTTGCGAATCTCTTGCAACCAAAAGTGGTGCGTACTATAGGGCGTGTACGCTCCATTGGGGGGCTTGGAGAATATTTATGCGTTTGTATCTAACTGTTATTTCTGCCGCATTTGCTATGTGTGCCACTCAGGCAATGGCTGAAAATAACTATGTGTCTGTGTATGGCGGTAAGGCCGGTGGGTTTGATTACGATTATAAAAGTTCGGATCGTTTCAGCCCCGGTGAGGTAAAGGCCGATTTCAAGAGCAGCAATCAGTTTGGTATTGCCTTGGGTCGCACCTTGCCAAACCGGCTTCGGGCCGAAATGTCGCTTTCGACACGTAATCATGATGTTAAGGAAACGGTAGCCCGGTTTGGCGACACGACCTACATCAATACAATCGAGGGTGAAGCCAAGGTCATGGCGCTTGATCTTAATGTCTATTACGACATTCCGGTCGCCAAGGGGTTTAATCTCTATGTTGGCGGCGGTGTAGGCGTCGCGACGGTCGAGATCAACGACACTTACCTCAATGACGAGGGATCCGCCCTGAGCCTGGTGGCCATGGGGGGCGCAAGCTATGATCTTGGGACATCGGCAAGTGTGTTTGCTGAAGCGCGCTGGCAGAGAGTAGGGACCATCGAAATAGAATCCCCGACAGGTATCGATTTCAGTGATGCTGAAATCGATCTGACGAATACAGCTGTTCTTGGCGGGATACGTTTCCGCTTCTAGTACTAGCGGCAGCCTGATCTGAAGGTTTGGATCAGGCTGCTAAACCAATCCATGCGACCCGTGCCATCAGGATCACTACGGCAATGAAGTTGATCATGAATACCATGCCCCTTAAAGGCACGTTGGTGGTCAGGGTCTGAACATAGGTATGGATGATCCGGCCAGCGAGAAACAGCCAGGCCGCGAAGACATCGATGGGAGTGATCTCATCGGAAAACCAGATAAACAAAGCCGCGAACAGGGCAAAGACCGGTAGCTCGAACTGGTTCGACAGGTTGCGGGCCACACGTTTGGAGCGGGTCGGGTCGGCACCGGCATTAACGAAGTCCGAGGCCCTGACCTCACCCTTGGCAACAGCGCTTTGGCGCAGCACGGTCAGCCACAGATACAGGAGGGCGACCAGTGCGAAGTGACCGAGGAACGGCAGAATAAAAGCCTGAGACAGGCTTATCTGAGAGAGATTTATCATCGGCGGGCAATAAAAGCCCCTCCGCAGGGGAGGGGCCAACAGGCTTAGCGCTTGAACAGGCCGCCGAGCAGGTTGCCAACGGCACCTGCATCAATGCCCTTACCACCGAGAAGACCGCCGAGGGCATCGGCAATGCCGCCTTCGGGGAGTTGGCCGTTCGGGGTCAGTTGATCAATGACACCCGGCAGGAGGCTGGCAAATTGCGAAGGATCGATACCGAACTTTGAGGCCAGTTGGGTGATCTGATCGTTGCCAAGGATGTTTTGCAGTTGCTCGGCCGAGATCGGCAGGTTTTCGCCATTGCCAATCCACGACTGAACGACTTCGCCCAGACCGCCCTGAGACAGCTTTGCGACGATGTCCTGTACGCCGCCATTGCCGAGAAGGTCGCCAATAGCGCCCAGATCAAAACCACCTTTGCCACCAAGGAAATTGTTCAACATGTTATAGTCCTGTCCTTTAAAAAAACTGGCGTGATCATGTGCGCAGTTCACGATTCACGCCAGTGATTTTTAGTTACAGATATGTGACTATATTCAGGCCTTGAGGGCCGTGGTCAGAAAGGCTTCGGCAGAAACCGGTGCCTTGCCGGTCAGGGTCTGAACCGTCTGGCTGACGGCGCTGAGTTCATCGTTACGCACGGCCTTTTCAAAGGACACCAGCATGTCGGCGACAAAGTCAGGCAGTCCGGCCTGAGTAAGCCCCCCCTTAAGCTGTTCGTCAGTGAGTTCAACCAACTCAATGGGCTTGCCGGTGGCCTTGCGGGCGATGTCGGCAATCTCGGCATAGCTGAGGGCGGCAGGGCCGGTCAGGTCAAAGGTCGCTTTGGCGGCAGGCGGGTTTAGCAATGCGGAAGCGGCTACGGCGGCGCAGTCTTCGCGCGTCACGTAGGAAACCTTACCGCCAGCCGTAGAGGTGAACCACTGGCCGCTGGCGAGTGCCTGCGCCAGACTGCCCAGCAGGTTCTGGGTGTACCAGTTGTTACGCAGTATGGTGTAGTCGAGGCCGCTGTTAAGGATGGCCTGCTCGGTGCCGTAATGGTCAGGGGCCAGAGTAAGCGTGCTGCCTGGCTCAGGATTGGGCAGTGAGGTATAGACGATGTGCTTTACGCCTGCGGCCTTGGCGGCGGCGATTGCGGCGCTGTGCTGACGCAGGCGCTTGCCAGCTTCGTCAATGGCATCGGTGGAAATCAGAAGGACACGATCAACGCCCGCAAAGGCTGTGGCCAGTGTTTCGGGGCGGTCAAAATCAAGTGCGCGCGTTTCAAAACCGGTGTCCGACAGTTTGGACGGATCGCGGGTGGCGGCGATGATAGTGTGTTCGCTGCCTTTGAGTTGTTCGAGAACAAGGCGGCCAAGCTGGCCTGAAGCACCGGTGACGAGCAATGTGGACATGTGAAAATTCCTTATATATACTAAAGGTCTCAATTTGAGATCAGGTGCAATTTAGGAAGTTTTGAAACGCTGTAAAGATGGCAGTTTTTTGTACCATAGGGAGCGGGAGGTAACCATTGGCTGATACGCTTAGTCCGGTATCGGGTGTGGCTCAGGTGGCCGACACGGTCATGCAGTCCGGTTTTGATATGAAGAACTGTCCGGTGCGCGATGTGCTGGATCAGATCAGCGGGAAATGGGCCAGTCTTATTCTGCTGTCCTTAAGCAAGGCGCCGCATCGTTTCGGGGCGCTGAAACGCGCTGTGCCAGATATTTCGCAGCGTATGCTGACCCAGACCTTACGCGATTTGCAGCGGGACGGTTTCATCAGCCGTCAGGTCTTTGCCACGGTGCCGCCTTCGGTGGAATATCGTCTGACGCCTATGGGGCAGTCTCTGATGGAGCCTCTGGCGGCGCTGGTGAGTTGGGCGGTGGATAATCACGCGCAGGTGGTGAGTGCGCGGGTGCGTTTTGACGCCGAACCGCCAAAATAAAAGCCCCGCATCCAAAGACGGGGGCTTTTAAAATGGGTCGTGCCGTTTGGGCTTAAGCCTTTAAGGCGTTCCAACCATCGACAAATGACTTGGCTTTTTTGAAGACGATTTCGGGGGTGTCGCCGGGCTTATAGACCGCTGAACCAATGCCGAAACCGGCGGCGCCGACATCAAGATAGGTGTTCATATTGTCCGGCTCTACGCCGCCGACGGGGAATACCGGCAGGTCTTTGGGCAGGACGGCCTTGAGCGCCTTGAGGCCTTTGGGTCCAGCCAGTTCCGCCGGAAACAGCTTAAGGGCATCGGCACCGGCATCAATGGCGGCGAAGGCTTCGGTCGCCGTATAGAAGGCCGGAAACGAGATCAGGCCCAGTGCCTTGGACCCGCGGATGACCTCAACATTTGAGTTTGGCGAGATAACGATCTGGCCGCCAACGTCTTTCAGGCGGCGAACGCTTTCGACGTTCAGCACCGTACCGGCACCGACAATGGCGCGGCTGCCCAGAGACTTGGCCAGCTTTTCGATGCTGACAAAGGGTTCCGGCGAGTTGAGCGGTACTTCGACGATCTTGAAGCCGGCTTCCATCAGGGCTTCGCCGACCTCGACCGATTCTTCGGGCTTCAGGCCGCGCAGGATCGCCACGAGCGGCAGGGTTTGCAGGATGTCCTGCCATTGGGCCAGAAGGGTCATGAATTGCTCCGCAGTTTGTGAATGGCCCACAGACCGGCTTCGGAGACGTTGGTGCCGTCATAGCGGGTCACGTCCTTGAAACCGGCAAAGGCCAGTGCTTTTTCGTAAAGATCGACCAGCATGCCGTCACCGACCAGACGCACAGGGCTATGGCCGTGGCGTTCCAGTTCGGCAATGACTTCCGAGCCGATCAGAATACCTGACAGATAAGACGACAGGCTTTCGGGTTTGATATTATTGAACAGGGCTTCGGTACGCACGCTGAACAGAAGCGACAAAAGCGCACGGTTGTACATGCCGCGTTCGACGCCCAGCAAAAAGGCTTCGTCGTCGTGGCGGTCATTGTCCATCAAGGCCCCAAGGATCGAGTGGGTCTTCAGAACCTGAAACGCTTCGCCGGTCATGTGGGTTGAGAAGCTTTGTACCTTCTCGTCACGTATCAGTGCCCATTTACAGTGGGTGCCCGGCAGGACGAAAAAGCCGTCGGCCTTTTCCTGCTCCAGAAGGCCGAAGATCTGGGTTTCTTCTCCGCGCATAACATTCAGAAGGCCGGTGCCAGGGCTTTCGGCAAACAGGCCCGGAACGATGGAGACATCGTATTTGTTGGAAGGGGCCTTCACCAGACCGTCAACCAGAGTCTGAAGCGAGGCAGGGCAGGCGGCGTAGGGGGCTTCGATCCAGCCCTGACGCGAACCGACCATGCCGGACAGCAGGAACGGCAGGTGATCATGACCGGCGAAGTCGTCCTTAAGCACGCTCTGGAGCGCCTGTTCAAACGACAGAACCCCAAGGTTTTTCAGGCCGATATTGGCGGCGTGGCGGGCAATGACCTTACCGTCCTGATCATAGAGGAACAGACGGAAGTTGGTCGTGCCCCAGTCGGCGGCGATCAGTGATGGCGTGGACATGGTGAGGGAACTTTCTTTTCGAAGAAGACCTAAGTCTTAGCCTTTGAATTTCTGTGGCTCAAGACCGGTATGGCCGCGCAGCAGATCACTTGGGATTTCAAACAACGTACCGGCTTCACGAACCTCATCCAGTCCTTCGGCAGCCGAGGTGACAAAGACGCGATCAAGGTTTTCGCCGGCAAAGGTCAGGCTGGTGATCTGGCTGGCGGGCAGGTCGATATGGAAGTCGATGCTTGCGTCCGGATTGAAGCGCGTAATGCGGCCCGGCCCCCAGTGGGCGACCCAGATGCCGCCCTGAGCGTCGGTGGTCATGCCATCCGGCCCACCCCAGTCGTCAGCGAATTTCAGCCACAGGCGTTTGTTAGCCAGTTCACCGTCAATGACGTCAAACACATAGATTTCCGACTTGCCGGTATCGGTGTGATAGATGGTCTTGTGGTCGGCGCTAAAAGTCGGGCCGTTGGCGATCTTATAGGGGCCATCGACCTCTTTGAAGCTGAGGTCGGTTTCGAGGCGATAGAAGGCACCGGAAACCTTGGTGATCGGCTTGTGCATCGAACCGGCCCAGATGCGGCCGCGGTCATCGGCCTTGGCATCGTTCATGCGGTTTTCCGGCTCATGCGGATAGGGGGTGCCGATGTGTTTTATCGAAAAGGGGTCAAGCGTGACTTCGGCAAAGCCGCTCATCAGACCGGCAATGAAGCCGCCTTTTTCACGTTCAATGACCCAGCCGATCGGTTCAGGGAAGTCCCATGAGCGGTTAGAGCCGTCCGCCAGAGAATGGGCATGCAGACGGTGGCTGAGTATATCAACCCAATAGATCGTATTATCGCGGCGTGACCACAGTGGCCCTTCGCCGAGAATAGCCCCTGCGGGTGTGCGTCTGATGATTTCACTCATGGTCTGTCTCCCCTGTGTTTTTTCGTTGACTGAACTACAACTGCGCGCGCGCTATGACAAGCTTTTGTCATATAATTTAAGCTCTGGATCCGCATAAAGTTTGACAGGATTAAGGTGAGCATAGGGCGGCGTTGTCCAGCCCCCTATCCCGAATTTGTTACCTGTGCACTATCTTGACGTTTGCGTAAGCAAAGCGCAGGGTGTCGGGCATAAAATCTCGCATATGGAGGAACCTCGTGCCTGATCTCGCTCACGGAGCCTATATTTATGACGCGGTACGCACGCCGCGTGGTAAGGGCAAAAAAGATGGCAGTCTGCATGATATTACGGCGCTGAACCTGTCGGCACAGGTATTGGCGGCGCTGCGTGACCGTACCGGTATTGATACTGCGCGCATCGATGATGTGGTCTGGGGCTGCGTGACGCCGGTGGGCGAGCAGGGCGGCGATATCGCCCGTGCGGCGGTGCTGGCGGCGGGTTACGCGCAGACGACCGGCGGGGTTCAGGTCAACCGTTTCTGTGCCTCAGGGCTTGAGGCCATCAATATGGCCGCGGCCAAGGTCATTGCCGGTGAGGCTGACTTTGCCATTGGCGGTGGGGTTGAGGCCATGAGCCGTGTCCCCATGGGCTCCGATGGCGGGGCCTGGGCGATTGATGTCAATGCAGCCTTTCCGACCTATTTCGTGCCGCAGGGCGTATCGGCGGACACGATTGCCACCAAGTGGGGCTTTTCGCGTCAGGATGTCGACGCCTATGCGGTCGAAAGCCATAAACGCTCGGCACAAAGCTGGGCCGAGGGGCGCTTCAAAAATTCAGTGGTGCCGGTTAAGGATCAGATGGGCGTGACGCGCCTTGATCGTGATGAGACGATAAGGCCCTCAACGTCGCTTGAGACTCTGGCGGGTCTTGGGCCATCCTTTGCCATGATCGGTGAGATGGGTTTCGATGCGGTGATCAACCAGCGTTACCCTGAGCTTGAGCGCATCAACCATGTGCATACGCCGGGTAATTCGTCGGCCATTGTCGATGGTTCGGCAGGGGTGCTTATCGGGTCGGCGGAAGCCGGAAAACAGGCGGGGCTTAAGCCGCGTGCGCGCATCAAGGGCATGGCGTCGATTGGCTCGGAGCCATCGATCATGCTGACGGGGCCCTCCTATGTCACCGAAAAGCTTTTGAAAAAGCTTGGGATGGGTGTCGGCGATATCGATCTTTATGAACTGAACGAAGCCTTTGCTTCGGTGGTGCTGAGGTACATGCAGGTGCTGGATATTCCGCACGATAAGATCAATGTCTGCGGCGGGGCGATTGCCATGGGCCACCCGCTGGGGGCGACGGGGGCTATGATCCTTGGGACGGTGCTCGATGAACTTGAGCGTACGGGTAAGCAGACGGCGCTTGTGACGCTCTGTGTCGGTGGTGGCATGGCTACGGCCACGGTCATTGAACGTATTTAAGGGAGCCGTATGATGGAAAACTTCAAAACAGAAATCGATTCCGACGGCATCCTGACGGCGTTTTTTGATGTGCCGAATAAGTCGATGAACACCTTCACCAAGGGGGCGCTCAACGATCTGGCGGCGATTGCCGAGCAGGCGAAAACCGATGACGCCATCAAGGGCGTGGTGATCACCTCAGGCAAGACCAGCGGCTTCTGCGCCGGTGCCGATCTTGAGGAAATGCTGGGCGGTGCATGGGAAGCGAAGCCTGATCCTAATGATCCCGAAGGCGCGTTGAAAGCCGGATTTACGGCGGCTTTTGAGATGAACCGTGTCTATCGGGCGATTGAGACCTGTGGCAAGCCGGTGGCGGTAGCCATTAACGGGCTGGCGCTGGGGGGCGGTCTGGAACTGTCTCTGGCCTGTCATTACCGTGTTCTGTCAGACGGCCCTAAGGTGCAGGTAGGTTTACCCGAAGTGAAGATCGGCCTGTTCCCCGGTGGTGGTGGATCGCAACGTCTGCCGCGTCTGATTGGGGTGCAGGCGGCTTTGATGGCCATGAGCGAGGGCAAGAGCTTTAAGCCCAAAGAGGCGCTGTCGGCAGGGATCGTCAATGAGGTGGTGCCTGACGATCAGGTGCTGGCGGCGGCAAAGGCATGGGTAAAGGCCAATCCAAAGGCCTCGGCACCGTGGGACAAATCGGATTTCAAGGTGCCCGGTGGCGGGCCTTACCATCCGGCAGGGTCGCAGGTGTTTATCATGGCCAATGCGCTTCTGCGCAAACAGTCATACGGTAACTATCCGGCGGTACAGAACCTGATGCGGGCGGTCTATGAGGGGATTCAACTGCCCTTTGATGCGGCCATTCGTGTCGAGAGCCGCTACTTCGTCAATACCCTGCAAACGCCGCAGGCCAAGGCGATGATCCGCACCTTCTTCTTTAATTTGCAGGCACTGGGGAAGGGGGCGGGTCGTCCGGCCGGTATCGCCAAAACCGATCCGCAGCAGGTCGCCGTCATTGGCGCCGGCATGATGGGCGCAGGCATCGCCTATGTCTCGGCTATGGCGGGCATTAAGGTGATCCTGCTTGATCGGGATCAGGCCGCGGCTGACAAGGGCAAGGCCCATGCCGAGGGGCTGGTGAAAAAGGGCGTATCACGCGGCAAGACGACGGCGGAAAAAGGTCAGGCCCTGCTTGATCTGATCGTGTCTTCGACGGATTACAGCCTGATTGAGGGCTGCGATCTGGTGGTTGAGGCGGTGTTTGAAAACGCTGACCTGAAAGAAAAGGTCACGAAGGAAGCCGAGGCCGCGCTTTATAAGGGCGCAAAGGCCGACAGTGCGATCTTTGGCACCAATACCTCGACGATCCCCATTTCACTGCTGGCCCAAGCATCATCAGCCGCCGAAAAATTCATCGGGATTCACTTCTTCTCGCCGGTCGATAAGATGCAACTGGTGGAGATTATTCGCGGTGAAAAGACCTCGGATGAAACCGTGGCCAAGGCGATTGATTACGCGCTGAAGATCCGCAAGACTCCGATTGTCGTCAATGATGCGCGCTTCTTCTTTGCCAATCGCTGCTTCATTCCGTTTACTGCCGAAGGTTTGCATCTGTGGTCGGAAGGCTATGCACCGGCGCTGATCGATAATGCCGGTCGGGCAACGGGTATGCCGCGCGGGCCGCTTGAGATGATGGATGATGTGGCGCTTGATCTTCTGACCAAGATCACATCCGAAACCGCCAAGGCGCTGGGGGATGCCTATGTGCCGATCCCCGGTGAGGCCGAGGTGGCGCAGATGGTCGCCGACGGGCGTCTGGGGCGTAAAAACGGCAAGGGCTTCTATGACTATCCTGACGGTGGCCAAAAGGCATTGTGGTCGGGGCTTGGGGCGCTTTTCCCGGCTATCATCAACGATTCCACGCCGGAGATGGTGCAGGATATCAAGGATCGCCTGCTGTACATTCAGGCGGTTACCGCCGCCCGTTGTTTTGAAGAAGGCGTGATCACCGATCCGCGCGAAGCCGATGTCGGTTCCATTCTGGGCTGGGGTTTTGCCCCCTGGTCAGGTGGGATTATCAGCTTCATTGACTCGATTGGTGTGGCGAATTTCGTGAAACGTCTCAAAGAGCTTGAGGCCAAGTTCGGTGAGCGTTTTGCGACGCCGCAATTGCTGACCGACATGGCCGCCAAGGGTGAAACCTTCTATGGCCGGTTTGGTAAGGCCGATAAAAAGGCCGCCTGATTACGTATTGATGAGATTGGCCTCTTCGGGTAACCGGAGAGGCCGTTTCTATATGGGGGGATGTTATGCGATTGGTTTCAATAGCTCTGGCGATTACTATGCTGGGAGCGACACCTGCTTTGGCCATCGAAGCCTTGTCGCCGTCCGTATTACATTCAGAGGTGCCTGCGGCCATTGGCAGTTCGGATGAGGCGCGTATATGCAGTGCCGTCATGGCGGCGATTGCCCAGGAAATGAGCCCGCACAGGCAATCTGATCATGTAGAAAAGTCATATCAAGGCTTCAAACTCGCCAGCATCATATGGATACAGGAGATAGCCCGAATTGAGGCTATTGACGCCTCAACCTATATGGCTGACTTTTTACGTGCAGATGTAGACGCGATACTGGCGCTGAGTAAGTCTAGCCAAGGTGTTCACATGCAGCGTTGTATTACACGTACGGAGACCCTGATGCATCAGGGGGAAAATGCGGGTTGATCGAGCGGGGAACAGGGGCGTGACCATGATCACAAAGCTAATATGCGTAACGGCAATGACGCTTTGGGCATCGTCGGCTTTTGCGCTGGATTCCAGAGCGGTGAAACGTGCGGATATTCCGCCGGATGGCACCAAGGCGCAAAAGGAAATCTGTGCGGCGGCCATGTCGGCGATGTATTTTTCGTTAGCGCCGAACCCTGTTTTCGAACTGACAGAGGCAGAACGGACTAGTGTAGAATCTCGTGCCTTATACTGGGTCAGTCAGGCGGCAACGGCCAACGGCATGGATGTGGATACCTATTTCGAGAAGCGTCTGATAGACGATATCGGACAGTTACAGAAACTCGGGATCGAACGCTGGACGGGTTACACAGCACAGTGTCTTGAACTTACGGTAACAGAGGGGGTGGCAGTTGAATAAGGAGAGCCAGCTAAAACAACTGGGTCTTAAGCGCAGACAAACGCAGTGGCCCAATTATGCTAACATCGGAGATTTCCATGATGGCGCATATGATTGCGAATGGGTATCTCCATGGACAAAATCGGCGTCGAACATTGATGCTAAATTTATGCTAATTGCCCAAGATTGGGCGGGCGCAGATTATTTATCAGCGCCGCTCCGTGCGGATGTAGCGCGTTTAGGATATGACCCTTATCTTGAGACAAATATTAATTTACAACGTTTGTTGAAAACGTATCTGAATGTTGCGTTTGAGGAATGTTTCGCCACTAATCTGTTTCCTTTTATCAAGCAGGGAAGTATGAATAAAGCTATTCCTGCGTGCGATTACAGACTGGCCGCACGGGATTATCTCTTTCCGCAGATACAGATTTTGCAGCCCAAAGTGCTTATATGTCTCGGACTGCCAGCATATAGATTTACGAGTGAGTTGTTTGGAGTAAAGCCAGAAGCTCGTATCGGCGATGCCATTGCACATCCGCTCCAGATTGGAAAAATGCAAGTGTTTGCGGTCACTCATACGGGAAGGCTGGGAACGAATAATCGCGGACGCGACCAGGTCGAACGTGACTGGGAATATTTGGCTAACCGGATAAAGTGAGGCGAACTAGTGCTTCACGCGTCCCTCACATGATCGTCGCTTGCGCTTGAGCGGCGGGGCTTTTATAGCGATTAGCCCATAGTTTCTCATATATTGATAAAGGTAACGCCATGCCCACACTCATTCTGCTTCGTCACGGCCAGAGCCAATGGAATCTGGAAAACCGTTTTACCGGCTGGGTGGATGTGGATCTGACCGCCGAAGGTGAAGCGCAGGCTCGTCGCGGTGGTGAACTGATCAAGGCCGATGATATTCAGATTACCCGCGCCTTTACCTCGGTCCTGACGCGTGCCATCCGTACCTGTAATCTGGCGCTGGATGCCGCGGCGCAAGGCTTTGTTCCGGTTATCAAGGACTGGCATCTGAATGAGCGTCACTATGGTGGCCTGACCGGTCTTGATAAGGCCGAAACCGCCGCCAAGCACGGTGAGGATCAGGTGAAGATATGGCGTCGTTCCTATGACGTGCCGCCGCCGGAGCTTGAGGCAGGTAGCGAATACGACTTCAGCAAGGATCGCCGCTATGCCGGTTCAGTGTTGCCGCAGACGGAATCGCTTAAGACCACGCTGGATCGCGTTCTGCCGTTCTGGGATGAGAGCATTGTGCCGGCTCTGAAGAACGGGGATACCGTGCTGGTGGCGGCGCATGGCAACTCGATCCGTGCGATCATCAAACAATTGTTCGACCTGTCCGAAGCCGCCATTCTTGAGGTCGAAGTGCCGACGGGTAACCCGCTGGTGATTGAACTGACCGATGAACTGCGTCCGCTGACGGCGCGTTATCTGGATCATGAGCGTGCTAATCCGCTGCCGGTTCTGTCGGCGTTCGCGTCCTAAGTGACGGACAAAACCTATATGCAGAGGGCGCTTGAGCTGGCCTATGGTCAGCTTGGGCGCACCTCGCCCAATCCGGCGGTCGGGTGTGTGATCGTCAGGGACGGGCAGATTGTCGCTGAGGCGGCGACCGGCGATGGCGGGCGACCCCATGCCGAAGAAATGGCGCTGCAAGCCTTAGGCAATATGGCCGAAGGGGCGACGGCCTATGTGACGCTTGAGCCGTGCGGTGAACGATCGGGTGGCGGCTGTTCCTGTTCTGAGTTGCTGGTGCGTGCCAAGGTGGGGCGTGTGGTGTTTGCCTGCGAAGATCCGTCGCCCTATGCGTCGCATATCGGTACGCGGCGACTTGAGGGGGCCGGTATTTCTGTTGAAACCGGACTGATGAACGAAGACGCCCGCGGGCTTATTCAGGGATTTGTACATTACCTGAATACCGGCAGGCCGTTGGTGATCGAAAGCCTGAATGGTGCGGGGTGTGACGCGCTTTATGCGCCGGATGATCTGTCTGAGCCGGCGGCTGATCTGGCGATTTGGGGCGAGCGCGGGTTTAGGCGTTTGTGGGTCGCGCAAGGGTCGGAGGTCGCATTGACGCTGGCGAAACTGGGGCTTTTGTCGGATCGTGTGTAAGCGGTTAATTAACCGATGACGCATTAAATTTGGGTCTGTTGCTGTTGGGGGAAGGCCCGGAACTCAGATGAGCGCTGCTAACGCTGGATCGCGTTACAAAAAACTGACGCAGGCTGAGGTCGATCAGATCTGTGAAAAACATGCGCGACTTAAGGCCGGACGTCCCGGCGGTGCGCGGGCGGTGTTTGCCTGGTCTGATATTTCAGGACTTGATCTTAAAGGGCGTGACCTGATCGATGCCGATTTTACGGCGACGATTATGGTGGGTACCGATCTGACCGGTGCGCAGCTTGATCAGTCGAATTTCTATTGCGTTGATATGCAGATGGCTAACCTGAGCTTTGCATCCATGCGGCGGGTTGATCTGCGTGGCGCCTGTTTGCGCGGAGCGAACCTGTTGGGGGTTGACCTGTTTGAGGCCGATCTACGCGAGGGGGCGCTGGCTTTGCCGGATAAGGCGTCCGGTCTGGCCTATGTCGAGACGCAGCCACGGGTGTCAGATGCGGGCTTTACCAATCTGCGCGGTGCCAATCTTGAGCGGTCAAAGCTGACGGGTATTCAGGCCATGAAGGCCGACTTTACCGATGCGATCATGACGCAGTGTAAGCTGGTGCGGGCCAATCTTAAGCTGGCAAAGCTGGATAATTGCGACCTTTCGGGCGCTGACCTTTCGGGGGCAGATGTGAGCGGTGCGTCTTTGAAAGACGCTGTGCTGATCGGGGCAACGGTAGAGGGGTGGAACGCCACTCAGGCCGATCTGTCCGGTATATTGACCGACAAGGCAGCGGGCACGGATGTTACGACGCTTCCCTATGACGAGATGATCCGTGATCATGCCCTGTGGGTCGAGACGGTTGGGAAATCGGGTAAGCCGTCCTTGTTCGATAAGGCTGATCTGCGGGCTTTGAAAAGCATTAAAGGGCTAAATCTGGCGGCGCTTTCGGCCAAGGGCGCGGTGTTTTATGGCCTTGATATGCGTAATATTCAGCTTTCCGGTGCGCAGCTTGAGGATGCGGATTTGCGTAATTGCGATCTGCGCGGGGCCGATCTGCGCGGCGTGCGTTTGACGCGGGCGCGGCTTGATGGTGCCAATATGGAAGGCGCTCAGGTCGGGCCGCTTATGCTGGACGGTGATCGGCTGTTTCCGGCAGATTTACGCGAAGCCCGTATGCGTGGCGTAAACCTCAGACGCGCTAATCTGCGTAAAGCGAAAATGGATGGGGCTGACCTGTCGCGCTCGGATATTCAGGATGCGCAACTGGATATCGAAAGCCTTGTGAACGTGGTCTGCGTCGCACTTAAGGGCAAAATCGCCGCATAAAGCGCATTCCGAAAAGTGCGAAGCGGTTTTCGGCCAAGATGCGCGCAAAGGTAAAAATCAGAGTGGCGATCTCATTTCAAGCAGGGCCTCAGGCCCTGCACCCGATTGACCCGAGGTGTGTATTTCTGTCCATGACAACATAAAGAAAGCCTCCCCATGCACAGGCATAGGGAGGCGAAAAGGTAGATGCCGTTTGCCTCTGGGCTAACGGGTGCAGGGGCTGTGCCCCTGCTATCCTTAGCTTGTCGCATTTTCTGACGCTCAACCGGTGTCCACTTGAGCGGAAAATGCTTTAATGGTTGTCACGGGGGACGCCTGCGCCGATCTGGGCGATGCGTTGATATTTGACGGCGTTTTCCAGCACCATGCCTGAGCCCATCTGCCCGACCACAGCGCGTTGCATTTCCTGCCAGGGCGTTTGGTGCGCGGGGAACTGGAAGCCACCGGCGGCCTCAAGGGCGGCACGGCGCTCAGCGATTTCTTCGTCTGGAATCAGGACGTTGACGGTGTTGGCATTGAGGTCAACGCGCACCTTATCGCCGGTTTGAAGGATGCCGAGATTACCGCCGGCAGCCGCTTCGGGAGAGGCGTTAAGGATAGACGGCGAACCGGAGGTGCCCGACTGGCGACCATCACCGATACAGGCGAGCGAAGTGACGCCGCGCTTAAGGAGATAGTTCGGCGCGCGCATGTTGACGACTTCGGCGGCACCGGGGTAACCGATAGGGCCTGCGCCACGCATGAACAGGATCGAGTTCTCGTTGATGCCAAGGGATTCGTCATCGATGCGGTGGTGATAGTCCTCAGGGCCATCGAATACCACGGCATTGCCGGTAAAGGCGTTTGGTGAAGCCGGATCGGACAGATAGCGTTCGCGGAACTCAGGCGAGATCACCGACACCTTCATGACGGCGGAATCGAACAGATTGCCCGACAGGACGCGGAAACCGGCGGCTTCTTTGAGCGGTTGATCGAACGGACGGATAACGCGCTCGTCTTCGATAACCGCATCACGACAGTTTTCACCGATGGTCTTACCGTTGGCGGTAAGGGCGTCTTCGTAAATCAGGCCCTGCTTGATAAGCTGACCGACTACGGCTGGAACGCCACCGGCATGGTGGTAGTCTTCGCCCAGATATTCACCGGCAGGCATCAGGTTGACCAGTAACGGAATTTCTTCACCGTATTCCTGCCATTCCTCAACCGTCAGTTCGACGCCGATGTGGCGCGCCAGAGCATTGAGGTGGATCGGCGCGTTGGTCGAGCCACCAATGGCCGAGTTAACGCGGATGGCGTTGATAAAGGCTTCCTTGGTCAGGATGTCCGAAGGCTTCAGGTCTTCGTGCACCATTTCGACGATGCGCTTACCGGTAAGGTATGAACATTCCTGACGGTCACGGTGAGGAGCCGGAATAGCGGCCGAGTAAGGCAATTGCATCCCCAGCGCTTCGGCCAGAGAGTTCATGGTCGTGGCCGTACCCATGGTGTTACAGTAACCCGTGGACGGGGCCGAGGACGCCACCAGCTTGATGAAGCCCTGATAGTCGATCTCACCGGCGGCCAGAAGCTCACGTGCTTTCCAGACGATGGTGCCGGAACCAGTGCGCTCACCCTTGTACCAGCCGTTAAGCATCGGGCCGACCGAAAGGGCGATCGACGGGATGTTGACGGTTGCCGCCGCCATCAGGCAGGCCGGTGTCGTCTTGTCGCACCCAATGGTCAGGACAACGCCGTCGAGCGGATAGCCATAGATGACTTCGACCAGACCGATATAGGCCAGATTGCGGTCAAGACCGGCGGTCGGGCGCTTGCCGGTTTCCTGAATCGGGTGCACCGGAAACTCAAGCGGAATGCCACCGGCTTCGCGGATACCTTCACGGATGCGCTTGGCCAGTTCAAGGTGGTGGCGGTTGCACGGAGATAGGTCAGATCCCGTCTGGGCGATGCCGATGATCGGCTTATCGGACTGCAACTCTTCGAGGGACAGACCGAAGTTCATGTACCGCTCAAGGTACAGTGCGGTCATGTCGGCATTGTCCGGATTATCGAACCATGCACGTGAACGCAGCTTGGTTTGTGAGCGTGAGACGGGATCGTTAGACATATCAGTCGGTGCTTTATTTATAAGGTTACGCGTTTGTGTTTATTCAGCCACGAAGATGTGGTGAACGGTCGTTTGGGTATAGGTCTGACCCGGATTCAGGCGGGTTGACGGGAAGGATGGCTGGTTCGGCGAGTCAGGGAAGTGCTGGGCTTCGAAAGCCACCGCGTCACCCATGCGTGTTACCTGACCGTTCTTGCCGGGGATTTTGCCGTCAAGGAAGTTGCCGGTGTACATCTGGATGCCCGGTTCGGTCGTCAGGATCTTCAGACCACGGCCAGAGGCTTCGTCAGTCAGGGTAACGGCCAGACGAGGCGTCTTGGTGACGCCGCCACGCAGAACGTAGTTATGGTCGATGCCAAGACCGATCAGGATTTGCGGATCGCGGGCGTCGCGAACGCGCTCATTGATCACAGCCGGTTTGGTGAAGTCGAACGGCGTGCCAGCGACCGGTGCAATGTGGCCATAGGGAATAGCCGTCTCGTCGGTCGGCAGGTAGCCATCAGCCTCAAGTTGAAGCTTGGCATCAAGGGCGCTGCGGCCGGAGTGAATGCCGCCCAGATTAAACAGGGCGTGGTTGGTCAGGTTGACCACGGTCGGCTTATCGGTGGTGGCCTTATAGCTGACGGTTAGGTCATTGTTTTCATTAAGTGAATAGGTGACTTCGGCGATAACCTTGCCTGGATAGCCTTCTTCGCCATCGGGCGAGGTGTAGGTAAAGGTAACGCTGGCTTCACCGGCGGCACCGCCGTCCTTAACGGACTTAACGGTCCAGTTGACCTTGTCCCAGCCCTTAAGGCCGCCGTGCAGGGCATTAGGGCCGTTGTTGGTGGCCAGAGTATATTCCTTGCCATCAAGGGTGAACTTGCCCTTGGCGATACGGTTGGCATAGCGGCCTACGGTCACGCCCAGATACTGCGGGGTGTCAACATAGCCCTTGAGGTCGTCGTAACCGATGGTGATGTCGGCAACCTCGCCCTTACGGTCAGGGGCGTGCAGGGCCTGAAGGGTCGCGCCATAGGAAATAACGCGGGCAGAGACGCCTTTGTTGTTTTTCAGGACGATGGCCTGAACCTTGGTGCCGTCAGCCAGTGCGCCGAAATCTTCGGTCGTGGCCGTTGCGGCGATGGCCTGAGTCATGACACCCATTCCGCCAAATCCCACAACACCAGCCATTGCGGCGGATACGAACAGTTTTTTCATGAAGCCATAAGCCTTTCCGTGAGGGATGATTTGCGTTTCCCGGTCGTTTTAATCACAGGCGCGGTTTCCCCGCGTCGAGGGTAATGGTTTAGCCTTCGTTTTTAAGTCAGACAATAGCTAATATATGTGGCGGCTATTTATATTACAAAATGAATGCCAAGGCGCGTAACATCTTTTTTCAGATTACGAACATTCGGATTGCGCGTGTTTACGGGTGAAACTGGTTGGTAAAAAAGGTGGTTTGGCGCTTGGCGTAGTTTCGCGTCTTTTGCTGCGCCAGTGTGGTTGCGGCTTGGAGGCTCATTTCGTCGCGCAGACAGGCCCATAATTCGCTGAGGCCCAAAACCCTCATTATCGGCCAGTCGGCTTGCAGGCCACGGGAAATAAGCGATTCGACCTCATTGAGGGCGCCGTTTTCCAGCATCAGTTCAAAGCGCTGATCGCAACGGCGATAAAGGATTTCGCGCTCGGGCTTGAGGATGTGCAGATCGTATTCGCCCGCGCGCAGGAAGGGAGTATTGGATCGTTGCCAGTCGCTTAAGGCCTTGCCGGTTTGCCAGAAGACTTCAAGGGCGCGGGTCAGGCGCTGACGATCATTGGCGGCAATACGGGTATCAGCGGCGGGGTCATGCTGGCGCAACAGGCTACGGAAGGCGTCTTCGCCCATATCTTCGTAGGCCTGACGGGCCTTTTGGCGCACATTATCGTCTATGTCGGGGATTTCGGACAGGCCGCGGATCAGGCTCAGGAAATACAGCCCCGTTCCGCCCACAAGACACAAAGGCGGGCCGCCGGACAGGGCCGCATCAATAAAGGGTTTCACCGCCCGTACCCAGTCTCCGGTTGACCAGATCATATGGCCGTCAAGCACGCCATAAAGATGATGGGGGGCCTGTGCTTCGTCCTCAGGTGACGGGCGGGCCGTCAAGGTAGGCACGTCACGGTAAAGCTGCATCGAGTCGGCATTGACGATCACTCCGCCGGTACGTGCGGCCCATTCCAGCGCATGGGCGGATTTTCCCGAAGCCGTCGGGCCAGCCAGCAGATAAACGGGGGAAGCGGGTGCGGACATATTCTGCGAAGTTAGGCGTGGGAAAAAAGGTTGTCTTATATTTATTAAATCCTATTTGAGCCTATAAGGCGAAAACGCCCATAGTCACACCAAAAATAAGTCACACCAAAAACTAAAAAGGACACGGATCATGGCACAGCTGGATAAGGACGCGGTTTTAGCAGCCCTCGATAGCCTGAAAGATCCGGTGACGGGTAAGGGGCTGAACGCGGCGGGTCTGGTGCGTGGTCTGGTGCTGTCGCCCGGACGGGTCGGGTTTATGATCGAGGTGCCTGCGGATCGGGTGACGTTTTACGGGCCGGTGCGTCTTGAGGCCGAGCAGCTTCTGGCGTCGCTTGAGGGGATTGAGCGGGCGCAGGTGGTGCTGACGGCTGAGGTCGATAATCCCGCCGAGCCACGCCCCGAGCCGCGTCCGGCCAGCGCCCGTTTGTCGCCTCAGGCGGTTGATCAGCACGCCAAGGGGGCCGGTGGCAAGGGCAAGCCTGCGCCGGTGCCGACTGAGCGTCCGGCACATGTGAAATATGTTGTCGCGGTTGGATCAGGTAAGGGCGGGGTAGGTAAATCGACGGTATCGCTTAATCTGGCGTTGGGTTTGCGGGCGCTGGGTTTGCGCGTCGGGTTGCTTGATGCCGATATTTACGGGCCGTCCGCGCCGGTCATGCTGGGGATCACGCAGCCGCCAACCTTTAATGATCAGAAGCACATGGTGCCGCCGGAAGTCTTTGGGCTTAAGGTCAATTCAGTAGGCTTTCTGGTGGATGCCGATCAGGCGATGATCTGGCGCGGGCCGATGGCTTCGCAGGCCCTGACGCAGTTGCTGACCCAGACCGAGTGGGGAAGTGCGGCAGAGCCTCTGGATGTGCTGGTGGTGGATTTGCCGCCGGGCACGGGGGATGTGCAGTTGACCCTGACGCAAAAGACCCTGATTGACGGGGCGGTGGTGGTGTCCACGCCGCAGGAAATGTCAGTGATTGACGCGCGACGGGCCGTGACCCTGTTTGGTAAAACCAATATCCCTGTGTTGGGCGTGGTCGAGAACATGGCCTATTTTGAAGGGCCTTCGGGTGAGCAAATCGAAGTCTTTGGCCGTGGCGGTGCCAAGGCGCTGGCGGCGGGTCTGGAACTGACCTTTTTGGGGGAAGTGCCGCTTGATCCGGCCCTGCGTAAGGCAACCGATGAGGCGCAACCGATCCTCAGTGGCGGGGTGTCGGAACGTTTCCGGGATATGGCGCAAAAGGTCTGGGCGCAACTGGGATAAATCGCGGGCTGTGCCTTGCGGGGATGAAATACGTAACTACATCTGAAACGGTTTCATTTTCGCCAAGGTATGTATCATGTCATTAGAAACGCTGTTTTCGCCGTTTTCGCTGAAATCCCTGTCGCTGAAAAATCGCATTGTCATGGCCCCTATGACGCGGCAGTTTTCGCCGCACGGGGTGCCGACCGATGAGGTGGCCAGCTATTATCAGCGACGTGCCGAAGGCGGTGTAGGGCTGATCCTGACCGAAGGTACGGTGGTCGAACGGCCATCCTCAAAGAACGAACGCGATATCCCGAATTTCTATGGCGAGGCCTTGCCGGCCTGGAAGAAGGTGGCGGACGCCGTTCATGCTAAGGGCGGGTTGATTGCCCCGCAAATCTGGCACACAGGGGCGGCAGACAGTCAGGGGGGCTATGATGTCGGCCCCAAAGATTCACCATCAGGACTTGATCTGGGGCTTGTGGCCCGCTGGACGCCCATGAGTGATGCTGACATTGCCGATACGATTGCGGCCTTTGCCCGTGCGGCTGGTGACGCCAAGGCGGCCGGGTTTGATGCCATCGAACTGCATGGGGCGCATGGCTATCTGATTGACGAGTTTTTCTGGGACAAGACCAACCGTCGCGAAGACCAGTGGGGCGGGGCGACGATCGGTGAACGCACACGCTTTGCCGTTGAGATTATCAAGGCGGCGCGGGCTGTGGTCGGGCCGGAATTCCCTATCATCATCCGTCTGTCGCAGTTCAAGCCCGGTACATATGATGCCAAGGTGGCGCAGTCGCCAGCGGAACTTGAGGCCTGGGTGCAGCCGCTGCTGGATGCCGGTGCGGATATTATTCACGCATCGCAGCGTCGTTTCTGGGAGGCGGAATTTGACGGGTCTGACCTCAACTTTGCCGGTTGGGTCAAGAAGGTGACTGGCGCGCCGGTGATCACCGTGGGTTCCGTTGGCCTGAGCGGTGATTTCATCAATGGCTTTGCCGGTGAAAAATCCGAGCCGCGTGATCTTGATGAGCTTTTGCGTCGTCTGGATCGTGGGGACTTTGATCTGGTGGCCGTTGGGCGCGCCCTGATCAGCGATCCGCAATGGGTCGAAAAGGTGCAAAACGGCGCAGATGATTTCAAATCCTTTGAGCGCACATTGCTGGGGGCGCTTTACTAAAACACCCTATGCGCCATTGTGTCGCGCGCCAGATTGTCGTGTGTCAGTCTGACGCGCGGCATAATGCGCAGGTGTATCGGCTGAGGCGCGGGCGTAAGACGGCTTTATACCCATATTAAGTTTAGGGAATAAAGGTATGAAAGTCTTATCCACCGTCGCCGTCAGTCTTCTGGCTCTGTCTGCTGCTGCCTCTGTGCAGGCGCAGGATTTCAAGCCCAAGGAAAAGGGCACCTTCATCATCAATGCGCGTGTCACCAATGTCGGGCCTGAGGAGTCCGGTGACATCAAGACCGCTGCGGGTGTCGATTCCGGTTTGGATGTGAAGGTGAGTGACGACACGATCCCAAGCCTTGGGTTCACCTACTTCTTTACGGACAATATTGCCGTTGAAGCCATTCTTGGGACTTCGAAACATGAGGTTCGCGCACAGGGTGGAGATACCGACGCCAAGGTACATTCAACCTGGGTCCTGCCGCCGGTTGTGGCCGCGCAATATCACTTCAACCCTAAGGGCCGCGTCAGCCCCTATGTCGGGGCCGGTCTGAACGCGATGGTGTTCTATAATGACAAGAACTTCAACGGCTTCGAGGTCGAACTTGATAACGGGATCGGCTACGCGCTTCAGGCCGGTGTTGATATCGCCGTCAAGGGCAACTGGCAGGTCAATATTGACGCCAAGAAGGTGTTTTTTGAAACCGATGCCAAGATCAATGGCGGTGATCTGAAGTCCAAGGTCACGCTTGATCCGTGGGTGGTGTCGGTTGGTGCCGGTTATCGGT
>JASGFL010000048.1:0-22265 GCA_047605545.1 Asticcacaulis sp.
GATCACGGCGGCGACGCCGCAGCGGCAATCGGCGCAGGGGCCAACCCTTACTGGATCGGGGCCATTGCGGCCTCTACGCCGGACAATAACCGCGCCGCGACACTGGCGGGGAACCTGTGTACCTTCTGGGCCAACCCTGCCTTTAGCAACCGGTCACTGGCAGACAAGATTTCTGAAAAAGAATGGTCGGGCACACTTAAGGGCAGCTACCGCTTCAACGACAATTTCATGGCCTACGCCTCATATGCCCGTGGCTATAAGGGCGGTGGCTACAACCTTGATCGTGCGACAACCGGTCTGACGCCTGACTCGTCTTTGTATTTCGATCCGGAAACGGTCGATTCTTACGAACTGGGTATCAAGACCAACTTCTACAACAATCGCCTGATCCTGAACCTGTCAGTATTTGATCAGACCTATCATGACTTCCAGCTCAATACCTTCCTCGGTACGGCATTTGTGGTGGAATCAATTCCTGAACTGACCTCGCAAGGGGTGGACGCAGACATCTACTGGAACACGCCTATCAAGGGTCTGAGCCTGCAAGGTGGTCTGTCCTACGCCAAGACCGAGTTCGGTGATTTCGTAGCCAACGACCTGTCGAACCCGACCCGCTTCCCGCAGCTCTCGCTGCTGCCCGGCGCGCAAATGTCGTTTGCACCGGAATGGTCCGGCTCTCTGGCGGCAACATGGACCGGACGGGTCACGGAAAACCTGCGGGGTCTGGCCAATATCTCGGCCAAATATTCCGGTGAGTACAATACCGGTTCCGACCTGATCCCGTTCAAGATGCAGGACAGCTATACGCTGGTGAATGCCCGCTTTGGTATTGGTGCGCCTGATCAGCGCTGGATGCTTGAAGTGTGGGCGCAGAACCTGACCGACGAATCCTATAAGCAGGTCGTGATCAATGCGCCGATGCAAGGGGTGGGCTTCCAGACAACGGTGCAGCCTAATGGCACCTATTATAACCCGACGCTCGACAGCAACACCTATGATGCTTTCATGGGGCAGCCAAAGACCTATGGCGTGACCCTGCGGGTGAAGTACTAAGTCAGTCACCTCCGGCACCTTTGATGCCGGAGGTGATATTTTCTACGGGACAGGGGTAAAGCCTATGCCATAAAGGTCGAAGCCACTGGTTTCGGCCTTTACTATTAGGGTATTGCTGCCTTTATGCAGGGGCACGGCCCTCAGATCGTTCAGCCAGTCACCATTCAACTGAAGCTGAATACTGCCACCGCTTTTTTCAGGCCTGATTTCAAACCGGCCTTCGGCTTCGGAATGGATTGTGAACTTAAGCCACTCGCCGGCCTGCATATTGGCTACAAACACACGGTTATCATCAGCGACCCCCAGATCAACCCCGTCATTACGATAGGCCATGGCCTGATTCCATATCACCCGCTCAGACCCTTCTGATACGTGGTAATTGGCTGGCGTAAGGTCGTAATAGGCATGATTATTACGCCCCATATCGAAATCCGATGCGCTGATATAACCGCCGCTGAGGCCAATGTTGTGCGGCTTAAACGGGATCGTCGCATCAGTATGCGGCGCACGGAACAGGGCATCGACTACATCCGGATGATGTCGGTTGTTCTCATAGCGTATGTCGTGGCGCGCGAACTGCATCAGGGCGATTTCTGCCGCTTGGGCCGTTGGTTTCTCGCCCTTGCCCGCCCAGTAGTCCAGCAGTTGTCGGTAGCCCTCATTTGGCACGATCTGCAACGGATTATTATAGCGGATTTTCTTCAGCGGCCACCACGCCCAGCCTATGCCGTGACTTTCCGCCAGATGCACCGTATTGGCAAACCAGTCATTGGAATTTTCACCGGTTTCCCCCAGCCATAGCGGCAGATTATGCTGATCCCTTAGGGCCAGAACACCGCTCAGGGTTTCCGGTGTTGTGTAGTTCCAGTACTTATGAAAACTGATGACCATATTGTCATCCCAGACGCCTTCGCTGAAAACCCCTTCGTAATTATTGCCCCAGCAATTGCCTTCGATGAAGATGATGTGGCGGCTATCCACTTCGCGTATGGCCTTGGTGGCGCGCGTCAGAAATTGCCTTAAGGGCTGGTTTTGTTTTTCCGCGCAACCGTGCCGGTCTGCTGGATCGGTGAAGCCCCAGTTGGGTTCATTGATCAGATCATAACCGGCCACATAGGGTTCATTTTTGTAACGCTCCGCCAGCCGTACCCACAGGGCAACGGTCTTGTCCTGATGGGCAAGGTCGTCCCAGAAAGACGGTTTATCAGGATCGCGGTCTGATATGTTCAGATCATTTCCCTGTCCGCCTGGGGCTGCATGCAGATCAAGTATGACATACATGTCATTGGCCTTGGCCCACTCAATCAGCTGATCCGTGCGTCTGAAACCGTCCTCAAGCCAGGTATTGGCCCCCGCAACCGGTTCCTGATCAACGGGCAGGGTATAGAGATTATAGTGCATTGGCAGACGCACCGAATTGAAGCCCCAGCGCTTCATGGCGTCGATGTCGGCCTTGGTCGTGTGGTTATCGAGCCATGCCGTATAAAATTCTTGCGTCTTTTCCGGCCCGATCAGCTTTTCGATCTCTGAGCGAATAACCCTCTGGGTGCCAAAGTTTGACAGTTCCAGCATATAGCCTTCCTGCAACATCCAGCCCCCAAGCCCCATCCCCCTGAGGATCACTGGTTCCTGTCGCTCATTCACAATGTGATGCCCCTTGGTCGAAAGGAAATCCTTTGCGGCAACGGGCTGGCTCATACTCAGGCACAACAGGGCCAGTGTAAGCGTATGTGGTTTCATGATGACGTCCCTGAAATTGTTCGCACAATGCAATTATGCCCGCACTCACCGGCGGGTTTGGGTGGCATATCTATGCGTAACCGCCTGTCTCACTGAGCGCGGTTTTTATGATTATGGAACACAGATTAGGGGAGTAGGGACACAGGTCAAGTAAAAATGACATCGATGTCATTTGTGTGTGTTCTGGCCGTGTATCTTGCCATGCCGTTTCTGATTATCTGGGGATCAGGCCTTTGTCGGTCAGCTTAAGCGCGCGCATATCAAGGCCCGCCGTCAGCATCTGTTTGTGGGCCATATCACTGAGGCGGCGGGCTTCGTCAGAGCGGCCATTATTTAGGGCATCTTCCATCGCCATATCCACCAGCACAAGCTGATAGATCAGGCCTTCTGAAAAGGTTTGTTTTTTCGCATCATTCGTCAGTCCGGCACCGCTGAGGTCAAAACCGTCCGCAACCTGTTTGCGCACGGCCTGAGCCTGAGCGCGTGTTACCTGCGCCTTACTTTGGTTGGCGGCGCCCCACATGACAATCAGATAGGCCGCCACCGCATTAGGCACATCCCCCGACGGCAGGCCTCTGGCTTTTGCCGCCTTGTCATAAAGGGCGATGATGTCGTGCTGTGCGAAAACCTGAGCCGCCGCAGCACCTGCCTCGGCGTTATGTTTGCGCATATCTGCAATCAGGCGCGTTTCTGTGGCCCTGCGCACGGACGGGTCAGGACGATAGGCGGGGGCGACCGAGCGGTTCGCGCTACGGTTCTCTTCTGCGCGGTTTCCGGCATGTGCGCCTTCTTCGGCCGGTACGACAATCATGTTTTGTCGCATGGCTGCGTGGGCCTGATTCATGGCTTCCTGAGAGGCAAACTGATCGAAGGCCAGTGTCTGCGATACGGGGGCGCAAACGAAAACCAGCGCCAGAGCACTGGTTTTAAGGAATTTGGATATGCCGGTTTTAGCCACGCCAGTCTCCTCAGGCCGCTTAGGTGAAAATCACTCTGTGATGCGGCCGTAAGGTGGCGGGCTAATTATAAAAACACCATAGGGAAGGGCCTTAGAAGCGGTACTCACCCTTTTCGATGATGCCGTAGCAGGCGGCATCCAGCGGCACATAATGATCGCTTTCAGGGCTGAGAACGAACAGAGGATCAGTGATCGCGTTTATATCAAAGCCTGCTTTCACCAGATCCATCTTCTTGTATTTGAAGGTGCCGGTGGTCTCGGCTTCCTGCAACAGGCGCAGGAACCGCGGACGTGCATAGGCGGGAAGGTGATCACGCACATGCTCGCCAAAGGCATTTAGATCAAAGCTGTCGTCTACAATAAGAGACGCCATGCCCGCCTTACCGTCATAATGGGGCAGAGATACCCCATAGACGATGGCTTCATCGACACCCGTAGCGCGGGCGCAATATTCGGACACCTCAGAGGTCGACACATTCTCGCCCTTGAAGCGGAAGGTATCACCGATGCGGTCAATGAAGTACAGATAGCCGTCCTTATCCTGCCGCATCAGGTCACCGGTGCGGAACCACTGATCGCCCTTTTTGAAAACGTCGCGCAGAATTTTCTTCTCAGAAGCCGCCTTGTCGGCATATCCGCTATAGGCATGGCGCGGATCGTTGGCGATTTCCCCGATGGCTTCACCAATTTCACCGGGCTTACATTCGTAGCACAGCCCGTTCATGCGGCGTTCGGGAACTTCCTGTTCGACATCAAAGCGCACCAGCCGGATGTTGAACTGGCTCTTGAGGTAGGACGGCACCCGTCCGATGGCACCGGGATGCCCATCCAGATTGAACAGCGATACATTGCCTTCGGTGGAACCATAAAACTCCACGATTACCGGCACATTGAAGCGCTTGCGGAACTCCTCCCACACTTCGGGACGCATGCCGTTACCAAAGGCCATGCGCAGCTTGTGCTTCTTTTCATCTTCGGGATTAGGGGCCGGAGGTGAATTGATCAGGTAGCGGCACAGCTCACCGATATAGACCAGATGCGTGCAGTTGTTCTGCGCAATGTCGCTCCAGAACACCGAGGCGCTGAATCTGCGCTTAAGGCATACTGATGCCCCGTTGAGCAACGCCGCACCCATACCACAAAGACCGCCGGTGGAATGATACAGCGGCAGGACAATATAGATACGATCGTCCGGCTTCATGCCGGTCACACCGGCAAAGGCTTTCATATAAAGCTGAACACGCGCATTGGAAATCTTGGCGGCCTTGGGCAGGCCCGTCGTCCCTGAGGTATAGATATAAAGTGCCGTGCTTGCCGAAGATAGCTCGCTACGTAACTCCCTGTCAGGGCGTACCGAACTGACACTTTTTAAGGCGTGCGTGAGCGAACGACGGTGTTCGCTTTCATCTTCGCGCGCCAGATCCAGCACCCACACCGACTGAGGCAGCTTAAGTTCGGCCTCAACCTCAGTGAAGGCCGGAAGCGTGCTGGGGTCAACAATGCTGACGCGGGCATCCGAAATATTGATACAGTGCGCCAGACCGCTGCCGGTGAGCGAATTGTTCAAAAGGGCCGTGACCACGCCAATCTTGTTCAGACCCAGCCACAGCGGGAAATACTCAAGCCGGTTAGGCAGCATAACGGCCACCGTGTCACCCGCCTTAAGGCCCCGTCCGCGCGCCCAGTGGGCATAACGGTTGGCCATGGCGTCTGCCTCGGCATAGGTCAGGGTGCGTCCTTCAAACATCAGCGCCGTTCGGGTGGCGTGTTTATCAACCACCGCCTCAAAGTCGTCGCAGATCAGTTCTGAAGAAGCCGGAGAAATGGTTTTGATGCGTTTAAGAACACGCAGCAGGCGTTTAAGGAAAATGAACTCGCGTTTCACTCTGTCCGTCAACTTCATCCGGCGGCCTCCGTTTCATCCTGTGTATTATTTGTCTTGAGCGTGACAAATAACTTTAAACACAAACATATATCCAATTTGCGAATTGGCTATTCACAAATTGACGTGAACGGAAAGTTATCCAGACGCCTTAGTTCAGGCTTGTTCTGATTCTTCGGGGGTAAGGGTTTGCAGGCTCAGGGCATGCACCGGCCCCGCCAGTTCTTCGCGTAAGGCGGCATTGACCTGTCGCTGACGGGCCACACGGTTCTGCCCGACAAAGCGTTCTGAGACAATGAACACAGAAAAATGGCTCTCGCCCCCTTCACGTGCGCCCGAATGACCTTTATGTTTGTCGCTGTCGTCGTGAACTTCCAGACGAACGGGCTGAAAAGCCTCGGTAAGTTTGGCGGTGATGCGGTCGGCGATCTTTCCCATAATTTTACCTCATTGAACCTCTATGCTAGAGCGCTCATATGGGGTGAGTCTGTTATTATTTAATCTGACGCCGTATGTTTTTTGCAAAAAGTGGCCTCCACCTTTTGGCATATGGCTTTATCAGGGGCGTGCGTTTGTAATTATGAGCGAAGGTTACAGATTTAAACCGAAGTTTGGTCTGGATATGCGTATCCGCCCGCCCAAGGAGGGCGAGGTGCAGGGTAAGCGTCCCGAAGACGACGTCCTGTCGCTTAAGCCGGGTCAGGTGCGCTGTGAGTGGCCTGAGTGTCACCGCGCCGCCACGGCGCGTGCGCCCAAGTCGCGCGAAATGATGAACGAGTACTACCAGTTCTGTCAGCAGCACGCCGGTGAGTACAACAAAAACTGGAATTTCTTTGCCGGCATGAGCGAAGGCGAGGCCAAGCAGCACCGCGAAGCCACCATGACCGGTGGCCGCCCGACCTGGGCCTTCCGTGCCTCATCCGCCAGCCGCGAAGCCGCAGCCTTTACCGCCAAGACGGGCAAGGGCAATGGCTTCTACGACCCGCACAGCGTGTTCGGTGCCGGTGCCGCGCCGATCCGCGAAAAGGCCGAAGCCAGCAAGCGTCAGTACGGTAAGATCGAGCGTCAGGCCTATGCTGACCTTGACCTTGAGGCCGGTGCAGACCCTGCAGAAGTGCGCGCGCGTTATACCGAACTGCTTAAGCGCTGCCACCCGGATAACAACGGCGGGGATCGCTCGGCCGAAGACAAGCTGCAGCGTGTCATCAAGGCCTACAAGGTGCTGAAAAAAATGGCTTTGGCTTAAGGCCGGTTTCGTTGCATCCTCTTAAGGTGCAACGCGCACCAGTCTAATACGAAACAGGGGACGCCAATGGCATTTACGAAACTGGCTCTGGACAATTACCTGCCTTACCGACTGTCGGTGGCCTCCAATGCCGTCTCCAGCCTGATCTCGACGGCCTATGACAGCCTTTATGCCCTTAAGGTGCCTGAGTGGCGTCTGATATGGGTGCTGAACGAGGATGGCCCGTCAACGCAGCAGGCGTTGGTTAAACGTACCGGCATGGATAAGGTGACCATCTCCCGTGCCGCTCAGGCGCTGGCCAAGCGGCGTCTGATCACCCGTGCCCCGCACGAGCATGACGGTCGCTCGCATCACCTGATTCTGACGGTCGAGGGGCAGCGGTTGTTTGACGACGTGTCGCCTTCTGCGGTCGAATACGAAAAAGAGGTTCTGGCAGACCTGTCCGAAGGGGAAATCCAGACCCTGAAAGACCTTCTGCGCCGTGTCGAAGACGCCGCAATCAAGGCCCAAAGCAAAGCCTGATTTTTCTCAGGCGGTCTCTGACCATTATTCTTATAGCATCCTGTCGCAATGTTTTTTGAAATGGGGGGGGCGAATGAGAGGGCTAAAATTATGGGCACTATTACTGATGGTGCCCGCCTCGGCTAACGCGCATATGTGTGGGGTTGCAGAGGTGCACCGGACGGAAGAGGGCGTCCGTATCAAGTTTGCCAACACACCTTCAATTGAAGTGCATCGGCATGAAGGTCGATTTGAAAAATATAGCCCGCTTCCGAACAGTGCTGAGGGCTTTGAGGTTTACTCTATGAGGGGGGAGTTGATCTCCATAGTCCCGAGCGAAATCACCTTTAGGCATGGCGACAAGGCGCTCATGAGTAATTCTCCGCACGATTCATGCTCAATTACTGTCGAAAACAGGGATGGCAAAACAGGGGTCAGGCTGGTTTCAGTTTTCGCCCCAATGCTACCGCCTGGTTACACCCCTGAGGCCCCTGTGCGTGAAATTTTTGTGGTCGCGGAGTAATCGCGGCGGCATCCCGACCATGTTTGGTGTCGTAAGGATGTAAATGGGGTGAACTGAAGATTTTCTGACATGGCGGCTGACTGTGCACAACGTCCCGCAGCCCGCTCAGAGTGGGCGCGCATCATCGTCCATGCCGATCGGCATTTACGGCTTTGATGATTATGAGGGGAAAATTCTGGTGCCCCCGGTCGGACTCGAACCGACACACCTCTCGGTACCGGATTTTGAATCCGGCGCGTCTACCAATTCCACCACAGGGGCCTGTGTCAGAGGGTGTTTTGTTAATGGGTTTTAGTGGGGGGCGCAAGCGCAAACCGTGTCATGCGCATTGGACAGGTGTGGATAGCTGCAAGGCCTTAACCTTACGCACCATTTTGCAAATTTTCGGAGAAAACTGGAAAATGGTGGAGCTAAGCGGAGTCGAACCGCTGACCTCTTGAATGCCATTCAAGCGCTCTACCAACTGAGCTATAGCCCCATCTTTTTCGATGGATCAGAACGTTGTGTCGTCCTGAGGTGGCGACTTTTAGTGTAGCCCAAATTGACTTGCAAGCCCTTTTTCGTTCTTTTTCAGAGTTTTTCACAGGTGTGTGAATAAGGGGATGCAGCGGGCATAACCCGCAATGAAAAAAGGCCGCAACGGGTGTTGCGGCCTTTGTCCATATTAGTTGTCGTCGTCGTCTTCGCCGGGAAGGCCGTCGATTTCTTCATCGAAGCTATCGTCGTCGTCGTCCTCAAGGAAGGGAACGTCGTCGTCGCCGTCATCCACCAGATCAGCATCTTCGATATCCATATCGACGCTGTCAGGGGTGACGCGGGCCGGATCGGCCGGATCAAGATCATCGTCTTCGTCGTCGATTAGAACCGGATCATCGGCAACCACTTCGTCGATCTCAGGTGCGGTGACTTCGGGTTCATCATCTTCGTCTTCATCACCCGATGCCTTACCCTTTACCTGATCGTCGGTATCGTCGTCGTTACCATAGTCGTCAGGCGTGACCGGACGCACGCGCGTACGGCGGGTGCGCAGGGCTTCTTCGGGGTCGAATTCAAACGCGCATTTCGGGCAGTGCGCGGGACGCTTGTTCAGGTCGTAAAACTTTGCCGTGCAGTTGGGGCAAATCTGCTTGGTGCCTAAGGCGGGGTCAGCCACGGATCGTCCTCGTTGGAAATTCGGTGAAAAATGTGTTTGCTTTGGCTCCCTTGCCACCAGAAAGCCCTCCTGTCAAAACCCCAATTGCACAATCGGCAGGAAATTTCGCCTGAGCCTTGTAATCCTGAGGTTAAAAACAGCCTGTAAAAACAGCTTACGACACGTTTTATCGAAATCGTACGGGATTTGACGTTTGGCAAAATCATCCGTTTAAGGCTATTATTTCAAAGATGAAAAGGTGGGGTGGGCCTGCCGATCGATCACAGGTATTTTCCATTGGTATTCGCTTCTCACAAAGGGCGTGCAACTAACTTAACCTCGTCGCATAACGTTGCTCTCTGGATTGTGGCGTTATTGGGGGCGTGTGTTATTGGATTTACGCTTTGGGGCGGGCTGAGTTTACGAAGCGCCGGTGTTGCGCTCACGATCAAAAATGAAGCCGTACATGCCAAAGGGCAGGGCCATTCCGGCCCCGTCAGCCTGATTAGTGGGGCGGGCATCAGTCTGGTGCCTGAAGCGACGGATCTGGTGCATGAGCCGGACACAGTGCCGGATTACGCGACCTATGACCGGTTTATAGCGCGTCAGGACATGTATCAGCGCATGTTGAATGCCGATGACCTGCAAATGTTCATAGGGGGCGAAACTGTATCCCTGACCCCGCAGCCGCGTAGCCTGACGCAATTGCCACCGGCCTTTTGGGCGCCATTCCTCACCGGGATAATCGTATTCTTTATCGGCGGTACAGTGTGGGCGCTGAAACCGCGTGAGCAGGCGACGCAGCTTCTGTTTATCAATGCACTGGGGCTGTCCTTATCAGCCCTGCCTCTGGCCATCTACGGCGCCCGACCTCTGGCGGTTGACGGAGACGTGCTGAGCGTATTGTTACGCCTGAATCATATAGGGGCGCAGCTTTTTGGTTCGTCCATACTGGCCTTGCTGCTGATCTACCCTAAGCCTCTGGTGCGGCCGGTCTGGAGCTGGGCGATGCTGGCCAGCTTTTTCCCGCTGATTGCGCTGGATCAGTTCCGCCTTCTGGGTATCCCCAGCGGCAGCTATTTCATACATGGCATTGAAACCCTTGGCATTCTTCTGCTGCTGGGTTTTCAGGCCTATGCCACGCGCCATGAACCGACACATAGGGCCGCGCTTTTGTGGCTGGGCATGTCTATCGGGGTTGGCACCTGCCTTTGGGTAGTGATCGTCGCCATATATGCCACTTCGGGCCAGATGTCGGCCATGCCCGAAGCCTACGCCTTCTTCAGTTTTATGCTGATTTATCTGGGGCTTGCCTTTGCCGTCAGCCGCTTCCGGTTGTTCGAGATTTCCGACTGGGCGTTTCGCGCCCTGTTTTTCGTCGTGGCCGCGGTCATATTCGTCATGCTGGATGCGGCACTGGTCTATTTCGCCCACATGGAGCAGGCACCGGCCATGACCTTTGCGGTACTGGTGACGGCGTTTGGGTATCTGCCGTTACGCGATTACCTGTGGCGGCGGTTTGTGCGGGTGAAAAAGCCTGACGATCAGGCGCTTTTTGCCTCGGTGCTCGAGATTGTCTATGCCCCAACAACTGAGGCACGGGCCGGTCGCTGGCGCGATCTGGTGCACAGCCTGTTTCAGCCCCGCAGCCTTGAGGTCGTGCCGCTAAGCCTGTCTGAGGTTCAGGTTGATAACGAAGGCCAGACCATGCGTCTGCCGGCTCTGGTCGAAGGTCAGGCCTTAAGTCTGTCGAGACCCCGTTACGGACTGGGGCTGTTTTCGCCGGCCCAGCTTCGCCTGATGCGTCATGTGCTAGAACTGGTCAGCCGTGCTATCTCCAGCCGCGAAGCCTATGAACGCGGAGCGACCGAAGAACGCAGAAAAGTTGCGCAGGATCTGCATGACGATGTCGGCGCGCGCCTGTTGTCTGGACTTGTGGTCGCGGATGACCGGACGCGACCGATTTTTCAGGCCGCGCTGGCTGATATTCGCGCCATTTCCACGGCGATGCTGGCCGCACCTGCGCCACTGGAGAACATTCTGGCGTCGGCGCGTCACGAAGCGGCAGAACGTCTGGAGGCCGCAGGCATAGGCTTTTTCTGGGAGGGGTGGCCGGACGCAGTCTGCCTGATCGGGCCACAGGGGCAAAAGGCCCTGCTATCGGGATTACGTGAGATCACATCAAATACTATCCGGCACTCAGGGGCGACGCAGGTTGAGGTGCGCATTGGGTTGTCCGACGACTGCCTGCATCTGGAATGGGCGGATAATGGCACAGGGCTTGCATCTGACGGACTGGAGGCCGGTCACTCAGGGCAGGGGCTGAAGGGTATTCAGTCGCGCTTCAGTGAGGCTGGTGGTGCTGCGGTTATGCGTTCGGGTGAGGGGGTCTGTTTTTCGCTCAGGCTTCCGCTTATAATGATGTCATCGGAATTGGGGAGCGTGTGAGATGTTTGGCCTGAATGGACAAGGCGAACCTACCCCTCGCAGACGATGCCTTCTGGTCGAAGATCAGGCTGCGACCCGTGAGTGGCTTCGGATGCTGGTGCAGGAGGTCTATCCTGACGTAGATGTTATCGAAGCGACGAACCGTCGTGAGGCGACGCAGTGGCTTGATCGAAATATGGGGCGGCCGGACGATCTGTGGCTGGCTCTGATTGATCTGGGATTGCCTGACGGATCGGGTATCAGCCTCATTTATCGCCTAACTCAGGATTTTCCGAATACGCTCAGTGTGGTGTCGAGCATCTATGACGATGACACGCATCTGTTTGAGGCCATATCTGCCGGTGCCAAGGGCTATTTGCTTAAGGATCAGGATAAGGCGCGTTTTTTAAACTACCTGCAACGCATAGAACTGGGGGAGCCGCCCCTTTCGCCGTCGGTCGCGCGTCGGCTCCTGACCTATTTTCATCAGAAATCACGCCCCTCAGGCGGCATTGCCTCAGCCGTAAGTCTGACCAGCCGTGAAACCGAAACCCTGACCCTTCTTGCGCGGGGGCTGACGATCAACGAGATCGCACGCAATCTGGATCTCAAAAGCCAGACCGTGGCCTCATACGTCAAAACCATCTATCAGAAGCTGAATATTTCCTCACGTGCCGAAGCCACTCTGGCGGCGGTTCAGCGCGGTCTGGCTTAATTTCACCTCTGAAACGGCAACACCCCGCCGGACCGGTTAAGGTCAGACGGGGTGGGCGCGAGATAAGCGAAGGGGGAACGCTTACCTGTTCACGGGCTTACTCAGCAGGCTGTTCAGCCGGAGCTGCCGGAGCAGCTTCTTCAGCGGCGGCCTTCGTGATCGACGAAGCGGTCAGCTTGGTTTGCTCGGCATCCAGAGTACCGACGATGGTCACTTCATCACCTACCGACAGAGTCTCGGCAGCGGCAGCAGCCGACGCATCAACGGCGATGTCACGCACCGAACCAGATTGGGTCGGAACCGTTACCGTGTAGCTGCCATTGGCTTCAACCGCAGCCACGGTGCCGGTGACGCTCACAGCGTTGCTGGCTTCAGCTTCAGGTGCAGCCGGAGCTGTTGCTTCTGCAGTCGCTTCAGCCGGTGCTGCGGCATCCTGAGCCATGGCAGGTGAGAAGGCCAGAGCGGCACCAAAGGCGCTTACGAGAGCAATCTTTGAAATTTGCGTTTTCATAGTGAGTTCCTTTTAGTCTTTTGAATGGAGGGAGGCCTTCATGCGACCTCATAAGATTATTGGAACAAAGAAGATCAAATTGTCTGATGACCGCTTCGGGCCGTGATCGCTTTGTTGCCCTCAGGTTAGAAACGGGGGGATAAGGAAACGATCCATAAGGGCGGGGCGCCATCTGAGGACGGCGTAAAACACTTTTTTGCCGTAATTACGTAAGGGAAGCTTTTGTGCCGATTTATGCAACTGAGGCGACTGGCGCGCGGCCCTTCATCAGCATTTTTAAATTTGATGTATTCAGGACACGCAGACTGTGGCTTTGTGGCTGACACAGGAAATTATGGCGGATATGTGCGATTATTTGTGTCTGGTTTGCTACAAATCTACGGGTTGCAATTGAGGCGGCGCAATAATCATTAATAAAAACTCTCTATGGCCGATGCCGGAAATTGTCAGGAACGAACTCTCTCTATCCGCGCAATATTTGCGTAAGGGAATGATAAAAACGGGCGGATATGTGTCCGTAAATAAAGGTGAAAAAGTCTTTTCAGGCGCAATACTGCTGCCATTTTTGGGTTGGTCACAAGGTTATGCGAATTTTTGCTTATAAAAACGAGGTCGGCATATGAGTGAAGTGGTATCGCGCTGCGGATGGGTTGATGATTCAAAACCGCACTATGTGCATTATCATGACCAGGAATGGGGCGTGCCCGTTCATGACGACCGCCTTTTGTTCGAGATGCTGATTCTTGAGGGGGCGCAGGCGGGCCTGAGTTGGGAAACCATCCTCAAGCGGCGCGATAATTATAAGGCCGCATTCCATGATTTCGATCCGGTGGCCTGCTCTGAGATGACCGATGACGCCTTGGAGGCGCAGATGTCGAACACAGGCATTATCCGCAACCGTCTTAAGGTCTGGTCTGTGCGGAAAAATGCCATTGCGTTTCTGGCTATTCAGAAAGAGTTCGGCTCGTTCGATGCCTATCTGTGGCGCTTTGTCGGCGGTAAGCCAAAGATTAACCGTCCGGCCACCCTTAAGCAGGTGCCTGCGTCAACGCCGGAATCGGATGCCCTGTCCAAAGACCTCAAAAAGCGGGGCCTGAGCTTTGTCGGCTCGACCATCATCTATGCCTATATGCAGGCCGTAGGCATGGTCGATGACCACGTACAGACCTGCTTTAGGGCCAAAGCCTGATCAGACGTGATTTTCAGCCGCGTCCTTCACGGTCGCCTGCTTGCGGTTAATCAGATCGAATACCGGTGAGGTCATCAGGGTCGTGACAATGGCCATGATGACCAGAACCGTGAACAGGCCGGGCTGAATAATACCCTTCTGCAGACCGATATTGATGATGATCAGTTCGGTCAGGCCGCGCGCATTCATCAATGTGCCGACGCTTAAGGCCGTCTTGTTGTCTTCACCGCTGAGACGCGCCGCCAGATAACAGGCTCCGCCCTTGGCCAGCACACAGGCCACCAGAACGCCTAAGGCAATCAGCATCATGTGTGGTGAGCCAATAATGTTCAGTTGCGTATGCAGGCCCGAATAGGTGAAAAACACCGGCACCAGAACCAGAACCGCGAACGGCTCAAGCGTGCGTTTAAGTTCTTCGGTCAGTTTGCCGCGCGGCACTACGGTTCCCAGAATGAAGCCGCCAAAGACCGCATGCAGACCCGCTACATCCATAATCCAGGCGCTGAACATGAACAGCATCAGCATGATGGATAAAACCATGGGGGACATCTGACCGCTGCGTTCGACCGCCCGCGCCAGAGGGGCCATGATCTTTGGCCCGAACAGGATCATAAAGGCGACAAACACTATACCGCCGACAATCGCCTTAACGGCAACCAAAGCGCCTGCGCCCATAGTCGCCAGCACGATGGCCACCACACACCAGGCACCGGCATCGTCAATCGCTGCCGAAGACAGGGTCAGGGTGCCGATACGGGTGTGCTGAAGTTTTTTCTCGTGAATGATCCGCGCCAGAACCGGAAAGGCCGTAATGGCGATACAGGCACCTAAGAACAGGGTCGCCTGAAAATTGGTGATACCTTCGGAAAACAGTCCCGGCACGCCCAACAACAATGGCGTAATCAGTATGGCCACCAGAAACGGCGCCGCAATGCCCGACAGTGAAATCGAGAAGGCGCTTTTTGTGTTGTTTTTGAAGTGGTCGGTCTGAAATCCCATGCCGACAATGAACATGAAAAGACCGATGCCAAATTGCGCCAGTACATAAAGAATAGGCTTGGACTCAGCAGGGAAAACAAAGGCCTGAACTTCGGGCAGCAAAAGGCCGAACAGCGATGGCCCCAGAATAACGCCGGCGATCATTTCGCCAATAACCTGAGGCTGGCCCAGATATTTATTTACCAGCCAGCCCGCCAAACGGCAGGCCGCCAGAATAATGAGCATTTGTAAGAAAAATAATATGCCCAGATCCGCAATTTGCATCAAATTCCCCAGTAATTCAGTGGGTTACTCACTAGTGTGTTTGGCGGCATTATCTTTTTTACAGCAAGCTTGCATGAAAGCCTGCAGGAGGCAAGACAATGCCTCTCTGGGAACAAAAAGATGACCTGACTGAACTAGGGTCTGAGGGTAAGAGCGTTGCGTTCGGCGTCGGAAATCAGACGCCACTGACCTTCGGGGAGATCACCAATATGCACAGGGCCAATGCGGTGGCGATAGAGGTCAATGACCCGTAATTCACACATATCGCACATGCGCCGGATCTGACGGTTGCGGCCTTCGGTCAGGATGAACTTAAGGGTCTGCTCGCCTACCTGTTCCACACCGGCGGGCTTGAGTTTGCGCCCGTCAAGCTCCAGCCCGTGTCTGAGCCACTTCAGCTTGGCCTCAAATATCGGGCCGCGGACACGCACGATATATTCTTTCTCAAGCTCGCTGTCGGGGCCGATGATCGCCTTGGCGATAACCCCGTCTTCGGACAGGATCAGAAGCCCGTGTGAGTCCTTATCGAGCCTGCCGACTGGGGCCAGCTTCGAATGCTGATCCGGCCACTGCGTCAGTTGTCCATAATGGTTCGGACGACGGATCATGCGCACCGCAGGGGTTTCACCGGCTTCGGGCTGACCGGATACAATGCCTATGGGCTTATTATAGATGACTGTCAGCTTTGAACCGCCATCGTCATCAAGCGTCAGGGTCTGACCCTTTTCGATCTTGCGCCCGGCGTCGGTAACGATTTCACCATCAATGCGCACCATGCCATCGGCGATCAGCGCATCCGCTTCGCGGCGTGAGCAGACACCGGTCTGTGCCAGCCATTTATTGATGCGTTGCGGCTCAGTGCCGTCATAGGTACGGGTAAGGGACATAAGGCGCTGATAGCGAAATTCGACACCTTAGCCAATGACCTAAATAGAGATGTGCCGAAAATCGGCCGATCAGATCGGCATACCCGTATGGTAAAGCCGTATCGGCAGAGGCGCTATGTTTTCCATCTCGCTGGCGTGGCTGATTTTTATGTATTCCTCGTCAAGTTGAGCATCATGAAACTGAGCCGAAATATATGTCGGTATGTAGTTAAGCCCGTCTAATTCATCTTCAGATATTGTGGATCTGACGACTATCTGAAGGTGGATTGTGTTGTCAGAGAAGTCGGCGGTATATCTTATCAGGGAATCCGTTATGCATTTCATGTCATAACATGTGTCAACAAACGCAAGAATGATGCTGCGTCTTTCTTCAGGAGTCATTCCGGCATTCCCTTGATATTGGTGTGCGGCTTTCTACGCAGTTCATGCTGTCGGCCCACCGACATATGACCATAGTTTTTTTGCATAGCACCATTGATTTTGCCGCCGCTAAGGCCCTATCTACTGTATCTTAATTGATTACAGTTTGTGCGGAGCTGATTTCTATGTCCAAACCCTATAAAATTCTGGCGATTACCGGTTCACTGCGTAAGGCGTCGTTCAACACGGCCCTGTTGAATACGCTGGCGGAAACCGACTATGACGGCCTTAAGGTCGACGTCGCCGACATCAGCGAAGTGCCTTTGTACAATCAGGATATCGATGTTGAGCCGGTATTGCCTGCCGTAAAGACCCTGCGTGATCAGGTCGCTGAGGCCGATGCGATTATTGTCGCCAGCCCTGAATATAACTATGCCATGTCGGGCGTTGCCAAAAACCTGATCGACTGGCTGTCGCGCCCCTATGGTAAGGCCGCTCTGGCTGGAAAGCCGGTTCTGATCATCACCACGTCTCCAGGTTCGACCGGTGGTGTGCGGGCGCAATCGCAGCTTCGCGGTACGCTGGCGGCTGTCGGTGCGCATCCGCTTGGTGGTGCCGAGGTGGTTATATCGGCAATCGATAAGAAGGTTGTGGACGGCAAGTTCACTGACGAAGCCAATCTGGCCTTTATCGCTCAGTCGCTTGGTCGTCTTAAGGAAGAGATCAAGGTGCGCGGCGCTTAAGCTCTCGACAGCGCCTTTAATTACAGGCTCAATAGGGCATCACCTCCTGATCGGGGTGGTGCCCTTTGTCATTTTCAGAGTCGGTTGCATGAAACCTTTTGCCCTTTCGCTCAAAGCCGCCTGTCTGGCGAGCACAGTTCTGATTGCACCTGTGGCGCAGGCCGAAACGCTTAAGCCGTTCACCTATCAGGACATGGTGTCGCTTGATCGCCTGTCGGGTCTGACCCTGAGCAAGGACGGGCGCTACGCGGCGTTTCAGGTAAGGGCGACGGACCTTGAGGGCAATAAGGGGGTAACCTCACTGTGGATCAGGGATGTTGATAACCCTCAGGCCAAAGAATATCGCCTGCCCGTGTCCGAAGGCGGGGCTTTTGGGCCGCAGTGGGGGGCAGACGGGGCGCTTTATTTCCTGTCGGCGCGTTCCGGTTCGGTGCAGGTGTGGAAGACCGACGCCAAGGGCAGTGAGGCCACGCAGGTCACAAAGCTGCCGCTGAGCGTAGGTTCCTATAAGCTGTCACCGGATGCGAAGGGCCTGATTGTGTCCCTGTCGGTGTTTCCGGAATGTCATACCGATCCCGAAGGCGAAATCGGCTGCACTTTGCGGCGTGAGGCTGAGCAAAAGGCCTCGAAAACCAGTGGTGTAATCTATGATCGCCTGTTTGTCCGTCATTGGGATGAATGGAAGGACGGCACGCGCAACCATTTGTTCTATATCTCGTTTGCCGGTGGTGATCCTCTGGCCCTGACGGGTGGTTTCGATGGCGATGTGCCGTCAAAACCATTTGGAGATGAAAGCGAATATAATTTCTCACCTGACGGGCGCAGGGTGTTTTTCTCAGGTCGCGTAGCCGGACAGGATGAGCCGCGTTCGACCAACTTCGATATTTACCAGATCGATATAGTGCATCCGCAAGGCGGTGCGTTTGACCCTAATCTGTTGCGGGCGGTGCATCTGACCAATCTGACCGAAGCCAATAAGGCATGGGACATAGGTGCGGTCATATCGCCGGATGGCCGCACAATGGCCTATCGCGCCATGCAGCGTCCGGGTTTTGAAGCCGATCAGTTCGGCATCTATCTCAAAGATCTGGTGAGCGGTGAAACCCGCCGGATTGCCGCCGACTGGGATCGCTCGGCCGATAGCCTTGAGTGGTCAGAAGACGGTCAGAGCCTGTTTGTCATCGCGCAGGATGTCGGTATTACGCGCCTGTTCCGTGTTGATGTGGCAACGCAAAATGTGATGCCGCTGTCCGCCTCTGGTCGCATCGATGCCTTTGCGCAGAAAGATGACGGCTTTGTTTTCCTGAAGAACAGCCTGAACCGTCCGGCACAGCTTTATCGTCAGACGCCACGCGATATGTTCATTGACCATGAACCGCAGGCCCTGACTCAGGTCAACAACGATGTCCTGCATAACCGCGCCTTTGGGGCTTATGAGCAGTTTTCGTTCAAAGGCTGGAACGACGAAACGGTCTATGGCTATGTCATCAAACCGGCCAATTATGTTGAGGGGAAAAAGTACCCCGTTGCCTTCCTGATCCACGGCGGGCCACAGGGGTCGTTTTCGGATTCATGGTCATATCGCTGGAATCCCGCGACCTATGCCGGTGAAGGCTTTGCCGTGGTGATGATCGATTTCCACGGCTCAACCGGCTACGGGCAGGCCTTTACCGATTCGATTACGCAGCATTGGGGCGACCGCCCGCTTGAGGACCTGCAAAAAGGCTATGCCCATGCGCTTAAGGCCTATTCGTTCCTTGATGCCGATCGGGCCTGTGCGCTGGGCGGCTCCTATGGCGGCTATATGGTCAACTGGATCGCCAGCCAGTGGAAAGAACCGTGGAAGTGTCTGGTGAACCACAATGGCGTATTTGATACGCGCGGCATGGGCTATGCCACCGAAGAACTTTGGTTCTCTGAGTGGGAGAATGGCGGTGACGTGTATCGCCATGCGGAAAATTACGACAAGTTCAATCCGGCCTTACATGCCAAGGATTGGTCAGTGCCTACGCTGGTCATCCATTCGGATCATGATTTCCGCGTCATGCCGGAGCAGGGGATTGGTACGTTTACGGCCCTTCAGATGAATGGCGTCAAATCACGGATGCTGCGTTTCCCGGACGAAAACCACTGGGTGCTTAAGCCGCATAATTCGCTCAAATGGCACCAGACGGTGTTCGATTGGCTCAAAGAACACACAGAAGCGGGACAGTAAGATGGTCTCACGCAGGGGGGTAATCATTGGAGGGCTAACGACAGCGGGCATAGCTGCTGGGGTGGGGGGACTGTCACTGTTGGCGCTACCCTCCACAGGCTGTAGTTGCGAACCGGAAGCGTTTCCTGATATTTCTAAAATTGAGGAAGAGACGGGTCTGACAATCGGGGTATATATTGCCGGTCGGGCGCTGTTCGCTGGTTACCGTGATTATCATCGCTTTGCACTTTGCTCGACCTTTAAGTGGATACTGGCAGCAGCAATATTGCGCGAAGCCGAACGCGGGCACCTCCGGCTTGATCAGGTGATCAGTTACAGTAAGGCCGATCTGGTGCCGCACGCGCCGGTCACGGAAAAGCATCTCACGGACGGCAGGCTTAGGGTAGATCAGCTTTGTCACGCTATATTGGTCCATAGCGACAATGTGGCGGCTAATCTTTTGCTGAGACAGATCGGCGGCCCTGAGGCTGTGACACAGTTCTGTCGGGATAACGGAGACACGGTCACACGCCTTGACCGCTATGAGACGGAACTCAACAGTAATCTGTCGGGCGATGAACGCGATACGACTACGCCCGAAGCTATGTCCAGGCTGATGCAGCATATCTTCACAGGTGAGTCACTAAGCCGCAGCCACACAAGGCGGCTTGAGGGCTGGATGCGCGAATCCCAGACTGGTAAGGCGATGATCCGTGCGGGGACGCCTGAAAATGCTGTTGTGGCCGATAAAACCGGACGCGGAGCCAATGGCGCGGTCAATGATGTGGCCATCATTCGTATGCCGGAATATGGGCCGTTATTCCTCGGTATCTATACGACGGGCGGCACACTGACGCCTGACCAGCATAATGCGGTCATTGCCAAAGTGACCACCTACATATTCAAAAACTTGCGCCTTAAGGCATAAACGTTTTGGCCATTCTGGCATTGATCAGCAGATCGCGCTCACCGTAGGTGTCGGACGGTTCAATCTGGCTGTCTTCGTGCCATTCATTAAATGACACCAGCAATACCCAGTCAGGCTTGGCTGCAATTGCTGCTTGCCAGAATTTCACCAGCGTATCGCCATTCTCACGCGGCACGACGGGGCGTTTCTTGCCGCGCCCCAGTTCACGGTCATCATAGGCGGGCAGGATGGTGGCGGTGGTACGCACCAATGGCGGTGATTTTTGCGCCTCAACCCAGTTTTTGTAAAACCGCCCGCGCCACAGGCTGCGGCTGACGCGCCATTCGGCGGCTTCAAACTGGATCGAATAGATGTGCAATATGTCGTAGTGCGGGGTGCGGGCTTCGATTTCCTCAAGTGTGTTGGCGGTGCCGGCATAATAAAACACCTTACCCAGCTGTGATTCGACGGCTTTACGTGCCGCCAACCACCCCTCAAGCCCTATGGTCTGGATCACCCGATCAAACAGGAACAGCACCGGCAAGCCATCAGCCTTAAGCCAGGCCGGATGACGGGCATAGGTCTGATGCAAATAAAGGATATCCGCCACCAGCATTTCCACAGTCTCGGCGCGTTCAATATAGGCGGTGGCCTTGAGGCCGTGCGCACTCAGCACCTCAAGAAACGGGCCTAACTGTTTGTCGGTATGGTCGTTTTGTCCCCACCATGAGCAGATAAGGCCCGTAAGCCCCGCCTGTTTTGCCTGCTGGGCATGGCGCTGCATAACCGCCGGATCAAGGCTGTCATAGGGGCCTGTAACCGGATAGTCGGGTGATTCCTCAAGTGTGCGGGCATTAAGGTTGGGCTTTAGCCAGTGCTGATAACTGCCGCTTACTTCCGGCGTGGCGTACCAGCCGTAATAGAAGGCCAGAGCCTCCTTACTGCGGGTTTGGGCAAACACAGAGCCAACAAAGGGCAGGGCGCTTAGGGTCGCCAGCAGTTTACGGCGGTTCATGCGTCATTCCCTTCAGTCCTGGTGCCTTTGGCTTTTTTGCGTATTTCCTTGAGCTTTATGCCCTGCCGCAGCGACAGCGTGCCGTTCATCGCCCCCTTGTCAGGGTCGGCAAAGGCGCGACCATAGGTTTTGACCCTTTCGGAGACGCTGTCGATGAAATCTGTCTCCCATTCTGACAGATCGACACCGGCCTCAGTCGCAGCCTTCTTGGCCCGCTCCAGCGCCCGCAGCGTTGATTTCTGCAGGGCTTTTTTCTGGTCAGCGGGGCTGGGGGGCGCGGCCTTCAATGGGCCTTTGCTCTGAAGCGGTGCCTTTTGGCGCAAGGGTTTGCGCGGCGTTTTGGATTGAAACGCCATATCAGTTCACAACATGAAAATCAGGGCGACCCATACCGTCCATAAAAAACGGTAATCGCCCCTGAGGTCAAGGCGTCTCTTACAGGCCGCCAATCGCCGACAGATAAAGGTCGAGCAGCGCTTCTTCTTCCTCACGCTTGATGCGGTCCTGCTTACGCAGGCGTACGATCTTGCGCAGGATTTTCACGTCAAAGCCTTCGCCCTTGGCTTCGTCATAGACTTCCTTGAGGTCAGCCGAAATCGCGGCCTTGTCTTCTTCAAGGCGCTCGACGCGCTCGATGATGGTGCGCAGGCGGCCCTGAGCGGCAGCGGTGATGACGTCGGGGTGATTGGAGTCTTCGGACATGTGGAAACCTGTGAATGCTATGGCTTAACCATAGTGAATTGGGTCTGCGTCCTCAATCCGCATGCCGCCGGATTTATGGGGATAGCTTGTGGATGAATTGACATGCAAAAAGCGCTTAAAGCCAAAGCTCTAAGCGCTTTTGAGAGCGCATTCCGAAAAGTGTAAAACGGTTTTCGGAAAAAATGCGCGTATAAACAGTCGCACAAAACGTGCGCGCTTGATTAGCCTTGCTTGGCTTTGAAGCGCGGATCAGTTTTGTTGATGACATAGACCACGCCCTTGCGGCGCACGATCTTGCAGTCCCGGTGACGGGTCTT
>JASGFL010000049.1:0-22227 GCA_047605545.1 Asticcacaulis sp.
GTCGCTGTATCGCAAGATGTGGAAGTTCGAGTCTTCTCGACCGCACCAATCGGAACTTTAAAAAAGCGCCTGACAAGGGCGCTTTTTTTATGCCTGATGTCTGAGGTTACGATGCGGTGTTCTCCCTGCGTCAGTCTGCGAAACAGGTTGCAATCTTTGAAGATTCAGGCAATTTGGGCAGTGATATTAACGCTGTCGTGCAAGCCTTGAGGGAAGGGTGGTTCCATGTCTCAGAAACCCGATCCCGAAACCTTCGATCACAAATCAGATGATGATCTGCGTTTTGTGTCGTTGAAAAATACGTCGGAAGCCGATCTGGCCGATGTGCGCCTTCAGGATGATGACCTGCCTCCGCTGAATACGCCTGAAGATATCGAAGACTTCGCGCTTCAGGACGATTACGCACTTAATCCGCAATATATTGCTCTGGTCATTGATTCTGCGGATCGTGGCGATGGTTTGCGGCTGCGTGAGCTGCTGGATGCCTTGCATCCGGCGGATGTCGCCGACCTGATGGGCTTCTTGTCAGCCGATTACCGCGAGCAGGTGATACCATGGATTCCGGCAGATGCGCTGGCGGAGGTTCTGCCTGAGCTGGACGAAGGCATCCGCGAAGAGGTGGTGGAAAACCTGCGGCCTGATGATCTTGCGGAGGTTCTGCAGGAACTTGACTCTGATGATGCGGCGGCTGTGTTCGAGGACATGGAAGCCGATCAGCAGAAGGCGGTTCTGGCGGCGATGAACGAGGCTGACCGTGAGGCCATGGTCACCTCACTGTCGTTCGAAGAGGAAACCGCCGGTCGCCTGATGCAGCGCGAAGTGGTGGCGGCACCCGATTTCTGGGATGTAGGTCAGGCGATTGACCATATGCGTGCCCATGCAGATGATCTGCCCGAACTGTTTTTCGATGTCTATGTGATCGATCCCGGCCATAGACCCATCGGGGCCCTGCCGGTGTCGCTCTTGATGCGTACGGCGCGCGATACGCCTCTGTCGGCTGTGATGGAGCCGGTGACTGAAATTCAGGTCGATATGGATCAGGAAGAGGTCGCCTACATCTTCGGTAAGTATCACCTGATTTCTGCGCCTGTGGTTGATGCCGGCGGGCGTCTGGTGGGACAGATTACCGTCGATGACATTGTTAACATCATTCAGGAAGAAAGCCGCGAAGACATCCTCGCCCTCGGTGGGGTTTCTGAAAGCGAAGGCCGTGACGCTGATCTTTGGGAAATGGTCAGGGCGCGTTTGCCTTGGTTGACGCTCAATCTGCTGACGGCGTTTTTTGCGTCCTGGCTGATATCGATTTTTGAAGACGAAATCTCCAAGCTTGTGGCTCTGGCGGTACTGATGCCGATCGTTGCGTCGATTGGCGGGAATTCGGGTACGCAGGCGCTGACGGTGTCTGTGCGCGCCCTGTCGTCACGCGAACTGACCACGGCCAATGCGATCCGTACCGTCTGGCGCGAAGTACGTGTGGCTATGGCAAATGGTGCGGTCATTGCGGTCTTGCTTGGGGTTGTCGCGGGGCTTTGGTTCCAGAACTGGCCATTGGGCGGCGTGATCGGTCTGGCGGTTATAATAACTCTGGCGGCGGCGGCCCTGGCGGGTACGCTTGTGCCGCTTACCCTGTCCCGATTGGGGCGTGATCCGGCGGTGGCGTCACCCATTTTTGTGTCAGCCGTGACCGACTGTATGGGATTCTTCAGTTTCCTCGCTCTGGCAGCAATAATTCTGTTGTAAATTGACGTGACCCTATGGTCAGTTGCAGCGCCGCTCTGTTAACCTTAATGGCCCGGCATTTGGTGCTGAGGGGGAGGTTGCAGTGGGGCAGGACCGGTCATGAGCGCACGACTTAAAGTCTCCCGCACCGGAGTCGAGCTAATCAAAAGCTTTGAAGGGTTCAGACCAAAGGCGACACGTCTGATTGATGGCCGCTGGTCGATTGGTTACGGCCACACCTACTCAGCGCGTGAAGGCGCTCAGGTTTCGGTCAAAGATGCCGAAGACCTTTTGCGGTTTGATCTTCTGGCTGTGGTGGATGGGCTGAATGATCTGGTTCATACCCCCGTTAATCAGAACCAGTTTGATGCGCTGGTGTCATTTGTCTTTAATATTGGCCTCGAGGCTTTTGAGCAGTCCGAAATCTTGCGGGGTATAAACGAAGGCCGCTTAGCCGATGCCGCTCAGGCAATCGATAGCTGGGCGAGTACCGAATATAACGGGCAGACCTATGTCCTGACGCCTTTGGTTCGGCGGCGGGCGGCTGAAAAAGCTTTGTTTCTGACACCAGTTCACGGACAGGTCGAAACGGAAGTGCCTTTGCCCGATAACTATGCCCTGCGCCGTCAGGCCGATCACGAGGCGGCATTACAGGCCGATCAATTGCGGTTGGAGGGGCAGGACTTACAAGAGCCATTGCCTCCGGACGAAGAGCATCTGCGTATGCAGATCGTGCAACGGGAGATGTTGCTGCGTGAGGAGGCCTTGCGTCAGGCGCAGGCGCTGGCTGAGGCGCGGATAGCTGAAGATGCGCGTTTGGAGGATTTGCGTCGTCAGGAACGTGAGCGTGGCGAAACCGAGCTTCGTCTACGAATTGAACGCGAACGTCAGGAAGAAGACGCGCGTAAGGCTGAGGCTGCCGCCGCGATGGTGCGGTTTTATTCACCCTATGCCCGTATTGGTGAGACGGTGCTTAAACGGCCTTCGGAGGATGAGCAATCTGTTCCTGAGGCGGTCATTACTATTCCGGCAGTGCCATCCTTGCCTGCGTTTGAGTTATCTGCGCAACCACTGACACAGAGGGTTTCAGAGGGGGCATCAGATCAGGCTGCGGTCGAAAATACATTGGCTGAATCGTTAGTTGCCGAATCTGAGCCTTTCGGAACGGAGAGTGTGCCTTCCCTGACTGTAATATCAGGGGGTACTTGCGATGCGGAACCTGAATGGTCAACGCAAGCTGGCCGTGTGGCGCTCACGACGGGGGGCGCTGAGGCGGGTGTAAGTGGTGTCTGGAAAATGTTTACCGCGACCCTGTTGTGGATTGTCACGTCCGTTATCGGGCTGGCGGCGCTTGGGGGGGCGACAGCGTCCTATTATCAGTCTCGGAGCAGTGTGATTATTGCACAGGGCCAAGGCGAGCGGTTTGCTGTTTTCGCAAGTCTGTTGGCGGTCGCGGGCATGATTTGTGTGTGCGCTTCGGTCTATCTGATCCTGAAGCGGCTTGGGGGGCTTAAGGATTAGCTCACGCTCAAAGAGCGAAGCGTTAGCGCATAAAAAAACGGCGGAGATGGTCTCTCCGCCGTTTTTTTATTCTTAAGCGCCCATATAGGCAGGCAGCCAGCTTTCGTGTGCCTGCTTCAGCGTTTCCAGCGGAATGGAGGCCGCGCCATTGAGCACCAGATCGCTGCCGGTGGCGACACCGACCGTCTGAGCCACAACACCGGCTTCGGCGGCACGCGCCAGTACCAGATGTGCAGAGGCTTCATCAACGGCCACCAGATAACGCGCCTGATCTTCGGCAAAGGCAAAGACGTGGTCTTCGAGGCCCGTCGGGTTTCTCAGTTCGATCCCAACATTCGAAGCGGCCGCAATATCAAATGCCGCCGTCAGCAGGCCACCGTCAGACAGGTCATGCACGGCCTTGGCGGTCTTGGTATGGATCAGGTTGCGAACAAAATCACCGTTCAGCTTCTCTAGCTCAAGATCGACCGGCGGCGGCGCACCTTCTTCGAGGCCATGCACTTCGCGCAGGTAAATGGACGAACCCAACTCACCCTTGGTCTCACCGATCAGGATCAGCACCTGACCGCTCTTGAGGCTGTTGAAGCCAATGCGGTTGTCGTAGTCCTCAAGCAGACCCACAGCACCTACCGTAGGGGTCGGTGGAATGGCGACGCCATTGGTTTCGTTGTACAGGGACACGTTACCGGAGACGACAGGGAAGTTCAGCACGCGGCAGGCTTCGGCCATACCGTCGATGGCGCGAACAATCTGGCCCATGATCTTGGGACGTTCGGGGTTGCCGAAGTTAAGATTGTCGGTGATGGCGATAGGATCTGCACCTACGGCGGTCAGGTTACGCCAGGCTTCGGCAACGGCTTGTTTGCCGCCTTCATAGGGGTTGGCCTTGACGTAGCGCGGCGTACAGTCAGACGTAACAGCCAGCGCTTTTTTGCTGTCATGCACGCGGACGATACCTGCGTCCGAGCCGGTCGCGGAATCAGCCAACGTATCCGCCATAACGTGACGGTCGTACTGCTCCCACAGCCAGCGCTTTGAGGCCATGTCAGGGCTTTTGAGGATGGTCAGAAGGGCATCACCGACCGGTGCCACAGGCACGCGGGCGAGGGGAGCCTGAGTATCCGGCTCTTCCCACGGACGGTCATAAAGCGGTGCATCGTCAGACAGCGGAGCCAGCGGCAGGTCGCAGACAACTTCGCCCTTATGCGTCAGGACGATGTGGCCCGAAGTGTTGGTTTCGCCGATAACGGCGGCGTCCAGACCCCATTTTTTGAAGATGCGGTAGCCGTCTTCTTCACGGCCCGGCTTCAGGATCGCCAACATGCGCTCCTGAGATTCAGACAGCATCATCTCATATGCGGTCATGTTTTCTTCGCGCTGAGGCACCTTGTCGAGGTCAAGCGTGATACCCAAGCCGCCCTTGCCAGCCATTTCCACAGACGAGGAGGTAAGACCAGCAGCGCCCATGTCCTGAATGGCGGCAACCGCACCCGATGCCATGAGTTCCAGCGTTGCTTCGATCAGCAGCTTTTCAGCGAACGGATCGCCGACCTGAACGGTGGGGCGCTTTTCTTCGGAGTCCTCAGAGAACTCAGCCGAAGACATGGTGGCGCCATGAATGCCGTCACGGCCGGTTTTTGAGCCGAAATAAACAACCGGCAGACCCGGTTCGGGGGCTGCGGAATAGAAAATCTTGTCGGCATCCGCAAGGCCCACGCACATGGCGTTGACCAGACAGTTGCCGTTATAGCCCGAATGGAAGTTGGTCTCACCGGCAACCGTAGGCACGCCGACGCAGTTACCATAACCACCGATACCCGAGACAACACCTTCGACGATACGCTTGGTCTTTGGGTGCTCAGGCTCACCAAAGCGCAGAGCATTCAGCAGAGCTACCGGACGCGCGCCCATGGTGAACACGTCGCGCATGATGCCGCCAACGCCTGTTGCCGCACCCTGATAGGGTTCGATATAGGACGGGTGGTTGTGGCTTTCCATTTTGAAGATACAGGCCTGACCGTCACCAATGTCGATAACGCCCGCATTTTCACCGGGGCCGCAAATGACCTTTTCACCGGTTACGGGGAATTTCTTCAGGTGCAGGCGTGAGGATTTATAAGAGCAGTGCTCTGACCACATGACCGAGAACACGCCCAGTTCGACATAGTTTGGCTCACGGCCCAGACGGTCAAGAATGACCTGATACTCATCAGGCTTCAGGCCATATTCGGCGGCATATTCGGCGATGGTTTTGGTGGTGCTCATGATGGTCTGTTATCTCTGAAAATCAGGCGCTTTGAAGCAGGCGTTGCAGGCTGTGGAACAGGGGCGCGCCGTCGGCGGAACCCAGTGCCGGTTCAAAGGCACGATCAGGGTGAGGCATCATCCCCAGAACATTACCGGCCTTATTGACAATGCCTGCGATGTTATTGGCTGAGCCATTGGGGTTTTCCACGTAGCGGAAAACCACCTGATTATTATCTTCGATGCTTTGCAAAGTCTCTACGTCGGCAAAGAAATTGCCGTCGGCATTGCCCTGCGTCATCCAGATAGTCTTTTCGTCACCATAGGCCGATGTGAAGCGCGTATTGCGGTTCTCAATCGTCAGTTCAATGGGCTTGCAGATATATTTCAGACCGGCATTGCGCAGCAACGCACCGGGCAGAAGACCGCTTTCGCACAGGATCTGGAAACCGTTACAGATGCCCAATACCGACACGCCGCGCTCAGCGGCCTTGGCCACTTCGGCCATGACCGGTGATTGTGAGGCCATCGCGCCACAGCGCAGATAGTCGCCATAGGAGAAGCCGCCGGGCACGACAATCAGATCAAGCCCCGAAGGGAGCGAAGTGTCCTGATGCCAGACCATATCGACGTGACCACCGGTGGTGGTTTCAACCGCCACCTTACAGTCGCGGTCACAGTTCGAACCGGGGAAAACGAGCACGGCGGCTTTCATATTACGCAACCTCAATACGATAGGATTCGATGACCGTATTGGCCAAAAGCTTTTCGCACATGGCCTTAACCTCGGTTTCGGCCGCAGCCTTATCCGAAGTGTTCAGATCGAACTCAAGCAGCTTGCCGACGCGGACATTGGATACGTCCGTCCAGCCAAGACCGCCCAGAGCGCCTTCGACGGCCTTGCCCTGAACATCAAGCACACCGTTTTTCAGAAATACGTGAACCTTAGCCTTCAAGGTCATTGCCAAAGCCTCCTTCGATAACGCGGGGCATATCGCCCATGATGCCGAGACGCTTGGCCACTTCGGCGTAGGATTCGATTACATTGCCGAGGTCACGACGGAAGCGATCCTTGTCCAGTTTGTCACCGGTGGTCGCGTCCCACAGACGGCAAGAGTCAGGGCTGATTTCGTCGGCCAGAATAACGCGTGAGAAGTCGCCTTCGAACACGCGACCATATTCAATCTTGAAGTCAACCAGTGTGATGCCAACCGCAGCAAACATGCCCGACAGGAAGTCGTTGACCCGCAGGGTGGTCGCCAGAATATCGTCGATTTCCGGTGTCTGCGCCCAGTTAAAGGCCGTGATGTGCTCTTCGGTGACCATCGGGTCTTCGAGAGCATCGTTCTTGTAATAGAACTCGATGATCGAACGCGGCAGTTGCTGGCCTTCGGGGATACCAAAGCGCTTGGCAATCGAGCCGGCAGCGACGTTACGGCAAACGACTTCAAGCGGGATGATCTCGACTTCGCGGATCAGTTGCTCACGCAGGTTCAGGCGCTTGATGAAGTGGTTTTGTACGCCGATGTTCGTCAACTTGGTCATGACGAATTCGGAAATACGGTTGTTGATGACACCCTTGCCTTCAAGAACAGCCTTTTTCTGGGCGTTGAAAGCGGTGGCATCATCCTTGAAATACTGCACAAGGGTACCTGGCTCAGGACCTTCGTACAGGATCTTGGCCTTACCTTCGTAGATTTTTTTGCGACGGGTCGTCATTACGGCCATCTCCGGTTCAATGGGGGCTGAAAGGTGTCGCGGGGCATTCTGAACAGACCTGAACCTTCCTTATATAGGAAGATGGGAACGTGGCGGAAAGCTGATCCGGAAGAGGCCTTTCAATCGGCAGGGGCATCTTAGGGGATGCGGACTGAGGCTGCAAATAATCAAAATCTTTTACGATGTAAATGACGGTTTGTATTGCTTATGGACTTTGCGCGGATTAAAACCGTCGCTGTAACTGAGGTTTTATCGCTATGACTACATTTGAAGATCGTTCCAAAGGATTTGAGGCACAGTTTGCCCACAGCGAGGAGCTTGAGTTTAAGGCCGTTTCCCGCCGCAACCGACTGGTTGGTCTTTGGGCCGGAGAAAAAATGGGCCTGACCGGCGATAATCTTGAAAACTATGCCAAGGCCGTCGTGCGCGCTGATTTTGAGCAGCCCGGCGAGGAAGATGTGATTCGCAAAGTTCTGGGCGACCTTAAGGCGTCAAACCTGACCGTGTCAGAAAGTGAAGTTCGCACAAAGGTGGCTGAATATCTGGCACAGGCCCGCGAGGCCCTTAAGAACGAAACCGAGCAATAGGTTTTTTCGTTTCTGAAATCAAAAAAGGCCCTGCATTCGCGGGGCCTTTTTTAATTTTACGCTTCAGGCGGTCTTTGTCCTGAAAAAAACACCGCAGACATCGGGGCTTACGGGTACAGGGCCTGAAGCCCTGCCTAGCGCTTCTTCTTTTTGCCTTTGGATTTTTCGGTCACGCCTTTGGGGCGACCGCTTTTACCCTTTGGGCCGCCTTTGTCGGAAGTGCGGCGCAAGGTGTCGGTACGTGACCTGACCCCAAGACGCGGGCGCGGGGCATTGGGATCGGGGGCTTCCGGCTCAGACAACGCCTTGAACACCAGACCGCCGGTCATGGGCATGGCTTCTTTCAGTTCTACCTCAATGGTGCGTCCCAACCGCCAGCGCTTATGATGGCGTTCGCCCACCAGCGCATGGGCCTTGTCGTCATGAATATAATAGTCGTCCGTCAGGCTTGAGGCCGGAATGATACCGTCAGCTCCGGTTTCCAGCAATTTGACGAACATCCCAAAGCGCGTGACACCAACGATGCGGCCTTCGAATGTCGCGCCCACCTTATCTTCGAGGAAGGCGGCCACATAGCGTTCAATGGCTTCACGTTCGGCCTGCATCGAACGGCGCTCGGTGGCCGTGATATGTTCGGCGGTGTCGCCCAGAGTTTTCATCTCATAGTCGGTCAGGCCATCATCCCCCAGTTTCAGCGCGCGGATAAGGGCGCGGTGAACCGTCAGGTCGGCATAGCGCCGGATAGGGGAGGTGAAGTGGCCGTAGCGATCAAGATTCAGACCGAAGTGTCCGGCGTTTTCCGCAGAATAATGGGCCTGCATCTGGGTACGCAGGACGACTTCGTTGATGATGTCAGCGTGCGGGCCGTCCTTTTGCGAATCAAGCAGCTTATTGAAGCGATCGGTGCGCGGCGGCTCGCCCTTGTTCCACGGCAGGCCAAGCGTGGACAGGAAATCAGCCAGATTGCCGACCTTTTCCAGCGAAGGCGGTTCATGCACACGATAGATCAGCGGCGAATGGTGCTTCTCAAGCGTTTCTGCCGCCGAGACATTGGCCTGAATCATCATTTCTTCGATCAGACCATGTGCCTCAAGCTGAACGCGTGGCGTGATGGCGACGACATTGCCCTCAGGATCCAGTTGCACCTTACGTTCGGTCGAGGTGATGTGCAGAGGCTGACGCACCTGACGCCCCTTAGACAGGCAGGCATGTGCGGCCCAAAGCGGTTTCAGAAGTGGCTCAAGAAGCGGAGCGGTCTTATCGTCGGGTGTACCGTCGATGGCGGCCTGTGCCTGCTCGTAGCTGAGTTTGGCGGCCGAACGCATCAGACCACGCACGAATTTATGGCTGATTTTCTTGCCGGCGGGATTAAACACCATGCGCACAGCCAGGGTCGCGCGGTTCTCACCTTCCTGAAGCGAACAAAGACCTGCCGAAAGCACGTGTGGCAACATCGGTTCCACGCGATCAGGGAAGTAGGTCGAGTTGCCTTTTTCGCGTGCATCGCGATCAAGCGATGAATTGGGCGTCACATAATGCGCGACATCGGCAATGGCGACCCAAACCACGTAACCGCCTTCGTTGGCCGGATCTTCGTCGGGATGGGCATAAACGGCGTCGTCGTGATCCTTGGCATCAAAGGGGTCAATAGTGATAAACGGCATGTCGCGCAGATCGGTACGTTTGCCCAGATCGGGAGCCTTGGCCTCTTCGGCTTCCTTGACGGTTGAGGTCTGGAAACCGACCGACAGGCCGTGGGCGTGGATCGCCATTATCGACGCAATGCGCGGGCTGTTTTCTTCGCCGATGACCTCAAGTAGTTTGGCAGGCTTGGGGCCATAGCGGTGCGTACCGCCCTGAGGCGAGGCCATGACGACATCGCCATCCTTAAGACCTTCAAGCGCACCGGACACCAGAACGAAGCTGTCGCGTGATTTGCGGTCAACGCTTTCGAGGCGGTATTCCTTGATCTTGCCGCGCTTGCCGATCCGTACCACGCCCACAAGCTTGGGCGCGCCCTGATCGAGGATTTTCACCAGATGCGCCAGCCATTCATCATGGGCTTTTTCAAAGCGCACATAAAGGCGATCCCCCAGAGTCGGTGGGGTCTGTGCCACAGATTTTTTAAGCGGGGCGAGGCGCGCCAGAGGGGCTTTGCCTGCGTCATCCTTACCCCAGCGCACCCACAATTCACCGTCGTCATCGCGTTCAACAACCTCGGCCACACCGGTTTCCGGCAGGACGCCAACGGCGGAGAAGGTCTTGCGACCCTGTTTGTCGATCTTACCCTTTTCGGCCAGCGCTTTCAGGCGGTGACGCAGCAATCTGCGTTCCTCGCCCTTAAGGCCAAAGTGTCGCGCCAGTGCCGATACATCGACATCGCGTGAGGTTTTCAGCACCTCAAGAAGGGTATCGTCATCGGGTAAGCCCTGAGGGCTGCGCGGCATTCGGGGAAGTTTCGTCATGAGTCGGACTGTACAGGGTTTGCCACAGTGACGATAGCGGTTTTACCCTGTCTGTAGTCTTGCCATTAACGGGGTTTGGGGCCGGTGGCCCCATAACCTTTTCTACTCTTCGGCTTTGGCTTTCTTTGCTGCCGGTTTTTTAGCGGCAGCCTTCTTAGCGGGGGCTTTTTTCGCAGCCGTCTTTTTGACGCCGCCCTTGGCTTCAATAAGCGCCAGTGCCTGCTCCAGCGTCACATCCTCAGGCGCCGTCTCCTTAGGGATGGTGGCATTGACCTTGCCGCATTTGACATAGGGGCCATAGCGACCGGCCAGAACCTGAATCTTGTCACCACTTTCGGGATGCTCACCCAGTTCTTTGAGCGGAGCCACCGATGAGGCCTTCCCCTTGGGGTTGGCGCGTTTTTCCGCCAGCAGCACTACGGCACGATTGATGCCGACCTCGAAGATATCCTCGAAGCTTTGCAGGTTGGCATAGGTGCCGTCATGGGCGATGAACGGCCCGAACCGGCCATTGGCGGCGGTGATCGGCTTGCCATCTTCGGGGTGCAGACCCACTTCACGCGGTAGGGACAAAAGCTTCAAGCCGCGCTCAAGGTCAATTGACGGCGCAGGCCATGCCTTGGGCAGGGAGGCGCGTTTCGGCTTGTCGTCTTTGGATTCGGCTTCGCCCAACTGAACGTAAGGGCCAAAGCGCCCGATCTTAAGGGCCACGACTTTGCCGGTTTCAGGATCTGTACCCAGTTCACGGTCACCCGAAGCGCCGTCTTCGGGGGCGTTTTCAGGATTGCCGACGGGGCGGGTGAACTTACATTCCGGATAGTTCGAGCAGCCGACAAACGCACCAAAACGGCTTGTCTTCAGGCTCAGAAGGCCGTTTGAACAGGACGGGCAGGCGCGCGGATTGGAGCCATCGCCCTTATCAGGGAAGATGTGCGGGCCAAGCGCTTCGTTGAGTTTATCGAGCACTTCCGAAACGCGGAACTCAGCGATTTCGCCGGTCTTGGCATGGAATTCCTGCCAGAATTCGCGTAGCAGAACCTTCCAGTTCAGATCGCCAGCAGATACCAGATCGAGTTTTTCCTCAAGGCTGGCGGTGAAGTCGTACTGAACGTAACGATTGAAGAACTCGTCGAGGAACGCCGTCACCAGACGCCCCTTGTCCTCAGGGATGAAGCGGTTCTTGTCCATGCGCACATAGTCGCGGTCACGCAAAACGCTCAGGGTAGAGGCGTAGGTAGACGGACGCCCGATGCCCAGCTCTTCCATACGCTTAACGAGCGAGGCCTCGGAATAGCGCGGAGGTGGTTCAGTGAAGTGCTGGGCCGGTTTGATGTCATGCACATCAACCAGCGTACCGTTACGCAGAGCGGGCAGGCGGCCGCCGTCTTCGTCAGTCTCGTCGTCCTTGCCTTCTTCATAAAGCGCCAGATACCCATCAAAGGTGATCACCTGACCAGTGGCCCTCAGGCCCACCAGTTTATCCTGATTGAGCAGTTCAATCACGGTGCGTTCAACGCGGGCGGCTTCCATCTGGGAGGCCATGGTGCGCTTCCAGATCAACTCATAAAGTCGCGCCTGATCACCATCGAGTTTTAGGGTTTCCGGACGACGATGAAGCGATGTCGGACGAATGGCTTCGTGCGCTTCCTGAGCGTTCTTGGCCTTGATCTTATAGTGGCGAGGTTCGGGTGGCACATAGGCCGGACCAAAACGATCGCCAATCACCTTGCGCGTTTCGGCAATGGCTGCCGGTTCGATATAGACGCCATCAGTACGCATATAGGTAATCAGGCCGGTCGTCTCGCCGCCGATATCCACGCCTTCATAGAGTTTCTGCGCGGTCTGCATGGTGCGCGACGCTGAGAAACCGAGTTTACGGGCCGCTTCCTGTTGCAGGGTTGAAGTGGTGAACGGCGGCGGCGGGGTGCGCTTGCCGGGTTTTTGCTCAACCGATTCAACGGCGAATTTCGACAGAGAAATGGTTTTACGTGCCGCTTCGGCTGCATCGGCGGTGTTCAGATCGAACTTGGCCAACTTCTTACCATTCAGCGTCACCAGACGCGCCGTGAATGGCGGCGAATTGGCGGAAACATCGGCGTCCACAGTCCAGTATTCTTCGGACTTGAACTTCTCGATCTCGATTTCCCGATCAACGATGATCTTAAGGGCCACCGACTGTACACGCCCCGCAGAACGTGCACCGGGCAGTTTGCGCCACAGAACCGGCGACAGGGTAAAGCCCACCAGATAATCCAGCGCCCGTCGCGCCAGATAGGCTTCGACCAGTTCCATATCGATCTGACGCGGGGCGGCCATAGCTTCCTGAACCGCCGATTTGGTGATGGCGTTAAAGGTGACGCGCTCGACAACCTTTTCCTTCAGGACCTTTTTCTTATTAAGAACCTCAAGGACGTGCCATGAAATCGCCTCGCCTTCGCGGTCGGGGTCGGTCGCCAGAATGACGCGATCGGATTTTTTGGCGGCATCCGCAATATCATTCAGACGCTTTGTCGCCTTGGGGTCCGCTTCCCAGGTCATGGCAAAGTCTTCGTCAGGCTTTACCGACCCGTCCTTTGACGGCAGGTCACGTACGTGGCCGTAAGAGGCCAGAACCGTAAAGTCCTTACCCAGATATTTGTTGATGGTTTTGGCCTTAGCCGGGCTTTCGACAATGACGAGGTTCATGAAATCACTAATAGGCGCGAATAAAGGAAGTTCAATTGGTTTTAAGGCATATGCGGCGCAAATTTCGCCAGCAGGGTGTTTTATGAGTCAGGCTATACATGGCTGTGCCCGCCCTGACTGTCAACGCAACATGCTATGTTTGGTCATTGCAATCTTTGATTGATATTGATAATGTTTCCCCAAATGGTAGAGTTAGTGCAATCTTTCTAATTCGGGTTACAAACAGAGAGGCAGTCTATGAGAAGCGTTACGCCTGAAGATGGCACACCAAGAGACGAAGCGGTGCACACCTATATTGCGGATATGGCGATGCAACTATCCCTGTTGGCCGAGCAGATTGGAAATGAGGCCCTCAGTCAGGATTTGAACCGCGCAGCCTCAACGGCGCGCGATCCTTACGAAAAGGATCAGGCACGCACATAATGCCCGTTATGGGTTTGAGTAATGACGCCTGCGATTTCCAGTTCCCCAAGGGCGGCAAAGCCAGCATGTGCAGGGGCCTGAGCCAGTCTCAAAAGCTCATCGCGTGAAGTAGGCGTCAGGCTGATCAGGTGGAAAATCCGGTCACGCAGGCTGTCGATAGTCGTTTCAAGCGCTTCATCGGTCATATGGGCAAAGTCATTGCCCCCGAAGGCGTTACTGACGCGATAGTTATGCGCATCAGCGTGGTGGGCCTCACTGAAACCGGTCTGCGCCTCAAGCACCTCAAGCACATCAGCGGCGGTTTCACACAGGGTTGCGCCTTCGCGTAGCAATCCATTGGTGCCACGGCATCGCGGATCAAGCGGAGAGCCGGGAACGGCAAAGACATTACGTCCCTGTTCACCTGCTAAGCGGGCGGTAATCAGCGAGCCGGAGCGCAATTCGGCCTCTACGACGATGACCCCCATGCTAAGCCCGCTGATAAGGCGGTTGCGACGGGGAAAATCACCGGCCCGCGCCTTATAACCAACGGGGTTTTCGGAGATCAACGCCCCATAGGCTTTGATCGATTGATAAAGGTCGGTATTTTCCGGCGGGTATATATCATCAATGCCACCACCCAAAACGGCGACAGTGCCGGTTTTGAGGCTGGCGTGGTGGGCTTGGGTGTCTATGCCGCGCGCCAGACCAGAGACAATAAGATAACCGGCTTCCCCCAGTTGCGCCGCCAGTTGGTGCGCGATCTTCTGCCCCGCCGCTGAGGCATTACGTGCACCAACAATGGCAACGGCACGCGACGGGAAGGCGGTATGCGCCCCAACTATCCACAAGACAGGCGGCGCGGCGGGAATTTGTGCCAGAAGCTGCGGATAGTCAGCATCACCGAGCACGACAAGCCGCGCACCAGAGGCACGGCCACGCGCTATTTCGGCTTCAACCAGTTCCGGCTTAGCGGGCTGAATGGCACCGCCTGCGCGTCTGGCGATAGTCGGCAGGGCCTCTATGACCTTTGCGGCGCTTCCGAAGCGGCGGATAAGCTGCTGGAAATGTACCGGCCCTATGCGCGGGGTGCGCGACAATTGCAGGCGGGCAAAGCGTTCGTCATCGGTTGTACAGGCGGGAAAGCCTGTCTGCGGGAAACCCTCATCAAACAGGCTCATGGATGTCAGGCCTCGCCAGCGGTGCTGATGCTTTTTTTCTGACCGATCTTTGGCTCTTCGCCCTTGAGTATCCGCCGGATATTATCATTGTGTCGGCGATAGATCAGAACCGACATAAAGATGGCCATGACCAGAAACGGGTAGGGCTGATCAAACAACAACCCCAGAGGTGCAATCAGGGCCGCTGCCACAAGCGCGCTTAAGGAACTGATGCGGAAAATAAATGCTGTCAGAAGCCAGATACCGGCGGCAATCAGCCCCAATGGCCAGGCAGCGGCAAACAGGGTGCCAATAAAGGTGGCAACGCCTTTGCCGCCCTTGAACTTAAGCCACACCGGATAGAGGTGGCCCAGAAATGCCCCGCCGCCCGCCAGCGCCATCCCCGTCTGGCGCGTGCCCAGATCCTGAGACAGAAGCAGCACAAAGGCCAGACCTACTGCAGCCGCGCCCTTGCCGGTGTCGCCCAAAAAGGTGATCAGCGCCAGATCCTTACGGCCTGTTCTTAAGACATTCGTGGCACCAATATTCCCTGAGCCAATGTCACGGATATTGATGCCTGCCATGCGGGTGGTCAGAACGCCAAAAGGGATCGAGCCCAGAAAATAGCCGCCAAGCGCGGATAAGGCATAGATCGACCATGTGGGCAGATCGGTCATAATAGGCGTTCCTGATTAGTTATTCTGATAAACGATTCGTCCGTCCACCAGTGTCAGTTCCACCTTGCCTTGCAAAGTCCGGTTTTCAAAGGGGGAGTTTTTCGATTTCGACAGGATGTCTTTTTCGCGCAACGAAAACGGTGCGTCGATATCCACCAGCACCAGATCAGCCGGTGCGCCGACACTCAACCGTCCGGCCTCAAGACCGATCAGATTGGCCGGATTAGAGGTGACGGTACGCAAAAGATCAATCAGCGGAATATCGCGGTCGTGATGCAGGCCGATCAGCGCGGGCAGAAGCGTTTGCAGGCCAATGGCACCGGCGGTGGCTTCTGAAAACGGCAGGCGCTTGTCTTCTGCAGGGGCGGGTGAGTGGTTGGATACCACCACATCAATCACGCCGTCCGCCAGCGCATCCGTCAGGGCCAGACGGTCGTTTTCCGAACGCAGCGGCGGATCAAGACGATAGAAGGTGCGGTAATCGCCAATGTCGTATTCGTTGAACACCAGATGGTTGATCGAAGCCGAGGTAAAGACTTCGAGGCCACGCTGACGTGCCCGCTTGATGGCCGCCACACTCTCACGCGTGGTAATCTGATCAACCAGCAATCTTGCGCCGGTGAGTTCAACCAAAGCTAAATCACGCTCAAGCGCGATACGTTCCGCCAGAGCCGAAACACCGCTCAGCCCCATACGCGAAGCCATTTCGCCTGAGGTGGCTACAGCGCCCTCAGACAGCCACGGCTCTTTGGGACGATGCGCGATCAGGGCATTAAAGCCGTTGGCATAGGACAGGACGCGCTGCAAAATCTTGGAATTGACGATCGGATGTTCGACATCGGTGAAATAGACCGCGCCAGCCTCAGCCATCAGGCCGATCTCGGCCATCTGCTTGCCTTTGAGGCCCTTGGTGGCTGCACCGGCAGGATAGACGTGCACCAGCTCAATGTCGCGCGCACGGCGCAGGATAAAATCCACCATAGCCGGTTCATCGACCACCGGATCAGTGTCCGGTTGTACGACCATGCTTGTCACGCCACCGGCAGCGGCGGCAAGGCTTGCGGATTTCAGGGTTTCTTTTGGCTCGGCACCGGGTTCGCCGGTCTTGACGCGCAGATCAATCAGGCCGGGCGCAAGCACATGCCCGTCACAGTCAATGACCTTAAGGTCAGACGAACCGGACGGCAGGTGGGCGGAGTGAAAAACCTGAGTGATAACGCCGTCGGCGATAATCAGACTGCCTTCGCCGTCATAACCGCTTTCGGGGTCGATCAGGCGTGCATTGACCAGAGCGATAGGTTGGGTTTGCTTGAGCATGATCTTAGGCCTCCAGACGTGCGGCAAGCGCTGCCAGCACCGCCATGCGGGCGGCAACACCCATTTCGACCTGATCCTGAATGAGGGACACACTCAGATCGTCGGCAATTTCCGAATCAATTTCCACGCCACGGTTCATCGGGCCGGGGTGCATGACGCGTACATGCGGCGCTGCAACGCTCAGCTTTTCACGATCAAGACCAAAGAAACGGAAATATTCGCGCGCCGAAGGGATAAAGGCCCCATCCATACGCTCAAGCTGAAGGCGCAGCATCATCACCACATCGACACCGGCAATGCCTTCGCGCATGTCGTGATAGACCTCAACGCCCCATTGATCGGCATCGGATGGGATCAGGGTAGGCGGCCCGACAAGGCGTACATTAGCCCCCATGGCATTGAGCAGAATCACATTGGAACGCGCCACGCGGCTGTGACCGACATCGCCACAGATAGCTACCGTCAGACTATCGACATGCCCAAAGGCACGGCGGATCGACAACATATCCAGAAGCGCCTGAGTCGGGTGCTGGTGCTGACCGTCACCGGCATTGACCACGCTGCAACCAACCTTTTGCGCCAGAAGCTCAGCGGCACCGGACGCCGAGTGACGCACCACCAGCAGATCAGGCTTCATGGCATTGAGCGTCACGGCTGTGTCGATCAGGGTTTCCCCCTTGGCCACAGACGATGTGCGCGGGTTCATATTGACGATATCCGCCCCAAGACGCTTACCCGCCAGTTCAAATGACGACATGGTGCGCGTAGAGTTCTCGAAGAACAGGTTGACCTGCGTGCGCCCTTTGAGGATGTCGAGCTTCTTTGTGGTCTGACGGTTCAGATCCACAAAGGCATCAGCCAGATCAAGCAGCGCCAGAATGTCAGGCGGATCAAGATCCTGCGAAGCCAGAAAATGACGTTTGGGAAAAGCGAACAGACGCGATTCAATGAGGTCGCGTAAGGCTTGCGGGTCGGTAAGGGCGCGTGTGGTCATAAAAGCTTGCTATAACCGACACATTCGCCAAAGGGAATAGGCGCGGGCAATCCAATGAAGATTTGCTTGCGGAAATTTACGAATTTGCGAAGCCAAATTCACGTGTCATGTTCTGACATAAAAACGACAGTCAGGGGGCGTGACTTGAAGTCTGAAAACATCAGTTGGTTCGTATTGTTCGGGGCGGGCGTGTGGCAGTTGCCTCAGTTATATGCGGGGGGATATCTACCATTATTTTACAACGCTCCGGTTACAACAGCGGTGTATCTTTTGTCTGCTGCGCTGATTTATTCCGCAGTGATTGTAGCCATATTCGTATTGGCGCGTTCCCTGCGTTTCACGGTCTGGTCTCTATTGCGGGGGGCTGGGCTTTTAGCTGCGGCTGTGATGCTTAACGCGTTGTGGGCGTGGATATTTATAGATTGGGAGGGGCAATTCTATAAATCCGTATGGGCGTGGATTGGGATTCTCACCCCTTTGTGGGGCGCATTAGCGGCAGGTTTTATTAGGCTTATGTTTTTGCGTCACAGGCGTGCATCCAAGGTCGCCGATTGATAATCAGCGACCTTGGGTTGTGAACTATTCGGCCTTCAGTGACGCCATATCAATCACGAAGCGATAGCGAACGTCGGATTTGATTACCCGCTCATAGGCTTCGTTGATGTCCTGAATATTGATCAGTTCAATATCCGAGACGATGTTGTGCTTGCCGCAGAAATCGAGCATTTCCTGTGTTTCCTTGATCGAGCCAATATTAGAACCGGCAAGGCTGCGACGGCCAAGGATAAGCGGAAAGGCATGAAGCGGCACCGGTGCATCAGGAATCCCCACCAGAACCATAGTTCCCTCAACCTTCAGAAGCCCCAGATAGGCACCCCAGTCGATAGGGGCGGCGACCGTGTTGATAATCAGATCGAACTGGTTAGCGAGGGTTTTGAAGTTTTCTTCGTCGGTGGTGTCATAGTAATGATCTGCCCCAAGACGCGACGCATCCCCTTGCTTGGCCGTGCCACGGCTTAGAACGGTGACATCTGCACCCATGGCATGGGCAATCTTGACACCCATATGCCCAAGGCCACCAAGGCCGATAATGGCGACCTTTTTACCCGGTCCGGCTTTCCAGTGCTTCAGTGGTGAATAGAGGGTGATCCCTGCGCACAAAAGAGGAGCGGAGGCATCCAGAGGCAGGTTATCCGGCACCGACAGGACATAGCCTTCTTTTACGACGATATGGTCGGAATAACCGCCTTGCGTCGGCTGGCCGTCGCGATCAAGGCTGTTGTAGGTCAGAACCAGTTCGGGGAAGTTATACTGTTCGTTGTCCACATCGCGGGTCTGGCAATGGATGCAGGAATCGACAAAGCAGCCAACACCGACCGTGTCACCCTCCTTGAATTTGGTGACCTTTGCGCCGACCTTGGCGACGCGACCGACGATTTCGTGTCCGGGCACCATAGGGAAGATAGCTTCGCCCCATTCTTCACGCGCCTGATGGATGTCGGAATGGCAGATGCCGCTAAACAGGATGTCGATGACCACATCATCGTCATTGGGTTCGCGGCGCTCAAACGTAAAGGGCTTCAGCGGTTCTTTGGGGGAAAGGGCGGCATAGGCTTTGGCGAGGGACATGGCTTGCTCCGTTTAGGCTCTGGTCCAATATGGGGACGGTGCCGTATGGCCTCTAGGATAGCAGATGAAATACCCACAACAAAAGTGGCATGGTGGCGGCTGAGGCGGTGGTGGTAATGGCCACAACGCCAGCCATGAAGGTGGCATCTCCGCCCATGTGTCGCGCCAGCACATAGGCGGCTGCGGCGGACGGTGCGGCACCGATCATCATGGCTACGCCCTGCGCCAGTTGATCTCCGCCCAACAGGTAACAAAGCCCCCAGGCGATCAGCGGCATGATCAGTATCTTATAGATTGATACGGCCCCGACCAGCAAAGGACGCGCGGCGACATAGGCAAAGCTAAGGCCCGCGCCCGCCAGTATCAGGCCGGTTGGAATGGCCGCTTCACCAAGGCTTTGGAGGAAGGCGTCAAATACCCCGATCGGCGGTACTTTGAGGAAATTCAACGCCAGCCCCAGCATACAGGCGGCAAAGATCGGATTTTTGATCACCACCAGCAACAGGCTGATGAGAGAGCCGTCGTGAGTTTTGCCGCCCACTGGCTCACCCCATTTCGCCAGTACGACAATGGCAATGAAATTGGTCGTAGGGATCAGGACGCTCAGGCCCACTGCGGCCATGTTCATGACGCCCTCGCCAAAAAGCGTGGTGGCAACAGGGATAAATACAAAGGTGTTAAACCGGATCAGGCCCTGAAACACACTGGTATAGGTTGGGCCAGTGACCTTAAGTATCGGGCGTAAACTCAAGGCCAGAAGGGTAGAGATCAGTGCCGCCCCAAGAACCGATAACCCAACGGCTCCGGCTGAGGTGCCGCTCAGGTCGGCATGCCAGATCGCAGGCACCAGAAAACCCGGATAAAGCACATAGACCGCGAATTTCTCAATCGGCCCCCAAACATTGAGCGGCAGGAAGCCTGATTTTTTGAGTACGTAGCCAAGGGCGATCAACATGAAGACCGGTGCAATGCCGGCAAACGTACTCCAGAAAGCCATCAGAATTCAGTCCTCATTCTGTCCAGCGCGCCTTGTAAGATATAGGCAGCGGCTGAGCGATCAATGACCTCGGCCCGTTTGGCGCGGGTCAGGTCGGCTTCTTCGATCAGAAAGCGGTTCATGACGCTTGAGGACCAGCGCTCGTCCCAAAAGGCAATCGGCACATCGCGCAGGCGCAGAATGTTACGGGCAAAGGCCCTTACCGACTGACAGCGCGGGCCTTCGGTGCCGTCCATATTGACCGGGAGGCCGATCAGCAGGCCCGAGGCTTCACGCTGGGCCATCAGGGCAAACAGACGCTCGGCCTCAAGGGTGAACTTGGATTTTTTGATCAGTTCCAGCGGCGTGGCGATCATCAGAGAAATGTCAGACACCGCAACACCAATGGTCTTTTCGCCCAGATCAAGCCCCAGCAACCCCGTGCGCGGGGGGAGGGTGGACTTCAGTTCGGTAATATCAACAACAGCCATAAGCAGGCTTTGACTCCTCAACGAAAGGGAGTCAATGCCAGTTATAGAAGCCTGTCCATCAGGTAAGGCGGGTTTCGGGCGTGAGTTTGCGCCAATCCTCGCTATGGCCTGAAGTATAAAGTGCTCTGAGGCCGTGCCAGACCAGAGCACTGGTGACTGATGCGCCCTGACTACGCAGGGTTTGGATGTTCAGACCAGCTGTCATCTGTGCTAACTGACCGAGATGCGTAACGTTATAGGGCGGGGACTTCCGCCGCCACAGATAATATAGGCTAGCCAATAGTGCAAAGCCAGAAACCGCAGGCCCTGTTTCCCAGCCCGCAAGCATCAGTAAGCCTATATAAATGGTAATCGCCACGTTGATTTTTACCCAGTAATGCCTGTCGGTGTATAGTCGCTCAAATGGCCGATACGGTAAAAGGTCGAGGCCGAATTCTTTGCGCATTTGCCTTCTTAAACGGGCATAATGCAATCCCTTTATCGATTTCAGTGGCGTGGACGGATTAAGGCCGTCACCACCAGGTAATAAGGCGCGCAGGCGATAAAACGCCATTTGCGTTGCGCATTTACCTTGCTCAGCCTCGTCAGTTTCATAAAGATTGACGATCCGCGCATGCAGGTTTCCAAGGTTACCACACGTGTAAATGTCTTCAGATGTAAGCGTGATCTGGAAATGCTCAGATATGTCGTCGGCCATATCCTCGTCAGCATAGTCCACATGTGTAATCTGGTAAGGCTGGGATTCGGATGACATCACATGCTCCCCCTGTGTCTGCGCATCAGTAGGGTATGGAAAACCGTAACTGTCAATTCACAAGCTGTTCCTCTCTGTTTTTCCGCTCTTTTTGCCTTCCCCCTTGTCAAAGCGGCTGTCAAAAGCTAACCGAGAACCACAGATTTTAAGGAGCCTTATCTCATGGCCATTGATGTGGCGACGGTGAAGAAAGTAGCCAGCCTGTCGCGTCTGCGTGAAGCGGATGAGCGGCTGGAAAGCCTTGCGGGTGAACTGAACGGTATTCTCGGCTGGATTGAACAGCTTAATGAGGTTGATGTCTCGGACGCTCAGCCCATGACCTCGGCGGTTGAGGTATCGGCACCCTTACGTGACGATGTGGTTTCGGATGGCAATAAGGTCGCTGACGTTGTGTCTAATGCTCCGAAAACGGTCGATGGCTTCTTCGTAGTCCCCAAGGTGGTTGAGTAATGTCTGATCTGACCAAACTGACGCTTAAGGCCGCGGTTGATGGCCTTAAGAGCAAGCAATTTTCTTCAGGCGAACTGACCGAAGCCTTTATCGGCGCGATTGAGGCCGGTAACCCGAAAATCAACGCCTATGTGCTGACGACCTTCGATAAGGCGCGTGAGCAGGCCGCAGACTCCGACAAGCGCATCGCTTCGGGTGAGGCACGCGCCCTTGAAGGCGCACCTTTGGGTATCAAGGATCTCTATGCCACCAAGGGTGTGCGTACGACCGCCTGTTCCAAAATTCTGGGCAACTTCATTCCGCCTTACGAATCGACCGTGACGCAGAACCTGTGGGATCAGGGCGCGGTGATGCTGGGTAAGCTCAATATGGATGAGTTCGCCATGGGCTCATCGAACGAAACCTCTTACTGGGGGCCGGTGGTCAATCCGTGGAAG
>JASGFL010000050.1:0-21721 GCA_047605545.1 Asticcacaulis sp.
TCGATCAAGGCTCTGGAAATGTCGGCGGAAAAGGAAGCCATCGAGCAGTACGGCTCGCAGGATTCCGGCGCGTCGCTCGGCGACATCCTTGGCGCGGCTCTGCGTCAGTCCAAGGAATAGTCTGAGACGGACCTGATCCGATAACCGTTTGTACGGTTTAAATTTAAGCCCCTGTAGCTAAAGGATTTTAAACGATCCGAACGGCTGCAGGGGCTTATTTTTTGGCCTTTGAGCCTTGTCCGCAAGGGGTTTGAAAGACCGGTTAATGGGCTTTGTGGCTACGCTCAGGTGACAATTGCGTTAATTTTTCAACAACCCCTTGATCCTTCTTCCATTTTCGATCATGTTGACTCAACAAAACTCCACTGTTCGGGGGATAGGATGTTAAAATCTGAGCTGATTGAACAATTGGCGTCCGAGTATCCGCATATGACGCAAAAGGATGTGGAGCGGGTGGTTAACCTGATCCTCGAATCCATGATCGATACCCTGGAAAAGGGTGGTCGGGTCGAATTGCGCGGGTTTGGCGCTCTGTCGGTACGGTCACGTCCGGCACGTGCGGGCCGTAACCCGCGTACCGGTGAAGCGGTGTCTGTCCCCGCCAAGCATGTACCTTTCTTTAAAAGCGGCAAAGAGTTGCGTGAGCGCCTGAATTTAACGGGCGATGATAACGAGTAGTGGCCGTAACGGCCTGAGAGGTTCACATGAGCATTATTTCAGAATTTAAAACGTTTCTGGCGCGCGGCAATGCGCTTGATCTGGCGGTCGGTGTTGTCATCGGCGCCGCCTTTGGCAATATCGTATCCTCGCTGGTCGATCACATCATCATGCCGCCAATCGGTGTGCTGACCGGTGGTGTTGATTTCTCGGATCTGAAATGGGTTATGGTTCCGGCCAACGAAGCCGCAGGCACGGCTGAAGCGGCGATCTCATACGGTCTGTTCATCAACGCGGTCATTCAGTTCGTGATCATCGGCTTTGCCATTTTCATGGTTGTGAAGCTGGTGAACAAGGCGCTGCCGCCCCCGCCCGCAGCCCCAGCCGGGCCTACGGAAACCGAGCTTCTGGCCGATATTCTGGCTCAGTTGAAAAAGCAGGACAAGTAATTGAAAAAGCCGCCGGATCATCCGGCGGCTTTTTTGTTATTCAAACAGGGTCGTAAGCCCGACCAGTTCAATATCCGGCACCCGCGTAATATAGACGGGAATATCTTCGAGGAAGGGTCTGAGGCGGCCCTTGTCATTGAAGCGGTCTGAGAAGCTTTGCCAGTTCAGCAGGCCCTCAAGCGCATTGATCAGGTGGCCCGACAGGTAAATGCCCCCGCGCGCCCCCAGCATCAAGGCCACATCCGAGGCCATAGCCGCCAGCCAGCCGGTGCACAGATCAATGGTTTCCAGCGCACGGGCGTCGCCCTTATGGGCCAGTGCCAGAATGTCTGCGGCGCTAAAGCTTTCGTCAGCCGGTTCATCGGCCTGCCCCAGAGCGAAATATATTTCCCTGAGGCCGATCATGGAGGCGACGCGTTCACGCGACACATGGCCGTATTTTTTCCTGAGCCGGTCAAAGACAAGCTGTTCACGATCAGTGGTGACCGCCAGATCCGTATGCCCGCCTTCGCAGGGCAGTACAGTCGCGCGGTTAAATTCATCGGTGATGATGCCGGCCATGCCTAATCCGGTGCCGGCGCCAATCATCGCCCGCGCCAGCGTCTCGTCACTTTCGCCGCCACAGATTTTGACCACTTCTGTGTCATAGAGGCGGTGAACAGCCATGGCGCGTGACACGCAGTCATTGACAATGTGCAGCCTCTGAATGTTCAGAAGCTCACGCAGGTCATTGCGGTGCAGGCGGAACTGATGGTTCGGCATGGATATGCCAGACTGGGTTTCCCAGCCGCAGGCAGAGACGGCGGCCCCGATCAGAGTCGGATTGTCATTAAGCTGGAGAAAGTCTCGAACCGAGCGTTTGAAAGACTCAAGCGAATCGCACGGATATTGGGTCGTCGCATCCGGTCGGACCCCTGGCCTGACCAGAGCCAGACTCATTGAATCCGCGTTTGATAAGTCACTAAGCAGAACCCAGGACACCATAATTTCCTCTATTCCTGTATGTCCGGTATGTATTTTCCGGTATTATACTTCTTAAGCCTGATTGCCCGTCACAAGTTGTGGCGGGGTTCAGGTCTGTGTTTTGTAGTTAGCCTGTTTAGGGGTTAATTCTTGATTTATATTAAAGTGCCGCACATTTATCTGAAAAGACAAGGCTTATTATGACGGTATCTGTTAAAATTTGCGGTATAGTTAATGATGTGATCGCTCACAGTGCCATAGATGACAGCGCTGACATGTTGGGCTTTGTCTTTTTCCACAGAAGTCCGCGACATTTGCCTATTGAAGTCGCCAGAAATGTGATCACAAGTGCGCGCAACTATACTGAAACACGTGCTGTAAAGCCAAAGATCGTCAGCGTCATGGTCAACCCCGATGATGCCCTGCTTGAACTGATCACCGAGGCCCTTTCGCCGGACTTAATCCAACTCCACGGGCACGAAAACCCGGAGCGCGTGCGTGACATCCGCCAGCGTTTTAATACGCCACTGATAAAGGCCATAAGTGTTTCCGAAGCCTCGGACGTTGTGTCGGCCTCTGCCTATGAGCCCTATGTCGATTATCTGATGTTTGACGCCAAACCCCCCAAGGGGGCTGAGTTGCCCGGTGGGGTAGGGGCGCGTTTCGACTGGAGCCTGATGTCGCATTATCAGGGGGAAAAACCGTGGTTTCTGGCCGGTGGTCTTAATCCGGATAATGTCAGAGAGGCCATTTCCCTGTCAAAAGCCCCATTGGTGGACGTTTCTTCTGGTGTTGAGCGCGCACCCGGCTTAAAAGACCCGTCCCTGATTACGCAGTTCATCACAAACGCCAAACAGACATGACCGATTCAAACGCGATTTCTAACCACTATGACATGCCGGACACTAAGGGCCGGTTCGGTGATTTCGGCGGACTTTATGTCCCTGAGACTCTTATGCCGCTGGTGCTGGAGCTGAATCAGGCATGGGAAGATGCCAAGGCGGACGAATCCTTCTGGGCCGAGTTCCACAGCCTGCTGAAATATTTTGTCGGTCGTCCGTCGCCGCTCTACTACGCTGAGCGTCTGACGCAGCATTTTGGCGGCGCCAAGATCTATTTCAAACGCGAAGAACTGAACCATACCGGCGCGCACAAGATCAATAACTGTATTGGTCAGGTGTTGCTGGCCAAGCGTATGGGCCGCAAGCGTATCATCGCCGAAACCGGTGCCGGTCAGCATGGCGTGGCGTCGGCGACGGTTTGTGCGCGTTTTGACCTGCCGTGCATTGTCTATATGGGCGCGCTGGATGTTGAGCGCCAAAAGCCCAACGTGTTCCGTATGAACCTGCTGGGGGCCGAGGTTCGTCCTGTCACCAACGGCAATGGCACGCTGAAAGACGCGATGAACGAAGCTCTGCGCGATTGGGTGACCAACGTGCACGACACCTATTACATGATCGGTACGGCCGCAGGCATGCACCCCTATCCGGTGATGGTGCGCGATTTCCAGTCTGTGATTGGTAAGGAAACCAAAGAGCAGATTATGGAGCTTGAGGGCCGTCTGCCTGACGCGGTTATTGCGGCAGTGGGTGGTGGCTCGAACGCCATTGGCCTGTTCCATCCGTTTATTGACGATGAAGGTGTGAAGATCGTTGGGGTCGAAGCCGCCGGTCACGGCCTTGAGGTCTATAATGGTCACGCGGCCTCGCTCAATGGCGGTCGTCCGGGCGTTTTGCATGGCAACCGCACCTATCTGTTGCAGGATGATGACGGTCAGATTCTTGAGGGCCATTCGATCTCGGCGGGCCTTGATTATCCGGGCATTGGGCCGGAGCATGCGCACCTGTTTGACACGGGCCGCGCGAAATATGTGACGGCGACCGACACCGAAGCGCTTGAGGCGTTTCAGTTGACCTCAAAGCTTGAGGGCATTATTCCGGCACTCGAATCATCCCATGCCATTGCCCGTGTCGGCGATCTGGCTAAGGAAGTCGGTAAGGGCGGTATTGTGGTGCTTAATCTGTCGGGTCGTGGAGATAAGGATATCTTCACCGTTGCCAATGCGCTGGGTCAGCAAATGGGAGGTCTCTGAGCATGAGCGTCGCCCGTATTGATGCCCGTTTCGCCAAGCTGAAGGCGGAAAACAAATCGGCCTTTGTGTCCTATATCATGGCCGGTGATCCTGATCTGGAAACCTCGTTCGAGATTCTCAAAGGTCTGCCCGCGGCCGGTGTCGATATTATCGAACTTGGTTTTCCGTTTTCTGATCCGATGGCCGAAGGCCCGACCATTCAGTTGGCGGCGGAACGCTCGCTGAAGGCCGGAACCAAGATCGCGCAGGTGTTTGAACTGGCGCGCCGTTTCCGTGAAAATGATCAGGACACGCCTCTGATCCTGATGGGCTATATGAACCCCGTCGAGAACATGGGTTACGAGGGCTTTGCCAATGCCTGCGCCGAAGCCGGTATTGATGGCCTGATTGTCGTGGATTGTCCGCCCGAAGAGGCAGATGGCCTGACCGATGCGCTGGATGCCGCTGATGTGGCCCTGATCCGTCTGGCGACGCCGACAACCGATGCGGCCCGTCTTCAGACCCTGATCAAACGCACCAAGGGTTTCATCTATTATGTATCCGTCGCTGGTGTTACCGGCGTTAAGGAAGTCGATGCCGGTGGCATTGCCGATCAGGTGGCCAAGGTTAAGGCTGCCTCCGGTTTGCCGGTTGTGGTTGGCTTTGGTATTCGCACGCCGGAACGCGCTGCCGAAGTGGCCCGTATTGCCGACGCAGCGGTGGTCGGTTCGGCCCTTGTGGATGAAATCAAGAAATCTTTACCTGAAAACGCCAGAGCCGTAACAAAAGTGCTGGAAACGGCGCAGATTTTGGCACAGGCTGTACATCAGGCGCGGCTTTAACCCCCCGCCTGCGGAGTGACTAAACCTATGGCTATTGCCGATAAACTGGAAAAAAGCAGACGTCCATTGCCAAACGCCCGTAATACTCCTGAGCGCCGCGAAGGCGGTGGCTGGCTTGCCAAGATTGCCCCCGGTGTGTCCAAACTGGTGTCGCCGAAGCGCGAGACGCCGGAAAACCTCTGGGTAAAAGATCCCGATACCGGCGAGATGATCTATCGTCCTGACCTTGAGGCCGCCCAGTGGGTGACCCCAACCGGTCGCCATATGCGCATCAATGCGCAGACCCGCCTTAACTTCACATTTGATGACGGGGAATATGAGGCGCTGGATACGCCGGCTGTGCCCGAAGATCCGTTGCATTTCTCTGATGGTAAGCCCTATGCCGACCGCCTGAAGGCCGCACGCGCCTCAACCGGCGCCAAGGACACCATGCAAATTGGTTATGGCAAGGTACAGGACGTGCCGTGCGTCGTTCTGGTGCAGGACTTTACCTTCATGGGCGGGTCGCTCGGTATGGCTGCCGGTGAAGCCTTTATCGCCGCTGCCCGCTACGCGATCGAACGCCATTGCCCGCTGGTGGCCATTACCGCTTCGGGTGGTGCGCGTATGCAGGAAGGCACCCTGTCCCTGATGCAACTGGCGCGCACGACGCTGGCTATTCAGGAACTTAAGGCGGCGCAACTGCCCTACATCGTGGTGCTGACTGACCCGACCACAGGCGGGGTGTCAGCGTCCTATGCCATGCTGGGTGATATTCATCTGGCTGAGCCCAATGCCCTGATCTGTTTCGCTGGCCCGCGCGTTATCGAAACCACCATCCGTGAAAAGCTGCCCGAAGGTTTCCAGAGGGCGGAATATCTGGTGGAAAAGGGTATGGTCGATCGCGTCGTACACCGCCATGAACTGCCTGAGGTTCTGGGGGCGCTGATGTCGATGCTGATGGATGGCAAACGCCGCGCAGGTTAGTGCCATAGGGGGAGGCGGATGAAGCGCATTAAGTTCAGAAGGTTTATCAAATCTCTTCTGGCATGCATAATAGCCTCTGTAGTTGTCAGTATTGGTTACGTACTACTAGTGTATGCGCTTTCACTAGATGATCCTGCGTATCTCAGGGGTGACTTATTCACTTACCTTTCCGCATTTTATGTATTCTGTTTCATATTCCTGATCCCTTTATGTGTGGTAGGCATACCCCTAGAAAGTGTTCTCATCAAAAGCGGTAAGACTGGTTTCAAAACCTATATAAAATATGGGTCGGGTATTGGAGCGTTTATTGGCATGTTGGTAGTATGTTATATGCCAACGGCCATTCCGTTAGGTTTGATTATGGGGGCTATCTTCGGTATTTGCCTCACTTCTGTCATCTGGCTTATTCGCAGGCCGGATAAGGATATACCTCTCGGCATGTGTCATCCTGAAGCCGATCAAAGCATTCAAAAACAATGAGTTCTGGCCCTGCCGCAAAACTTGCAAAGTCAGTTCTGGCTTGTGCGGTGGGGGCGGCCGTGCCTTTGTTGGCCATGCTTTTTGATCAGAGTCTTCATGACCCCGATCTGGGCATTTCTGCCAAAAAAATGATCATTGCGTCAAATCTGTTTCTGGGTTTTGGCATCTTCACGGCTCTATGTCTGTTTGGGCTTCCGGTTCAGTATGTGATGCAACAGAACCGTATTACACACATATTATGGCACGTGCTGCCAGCGGCAGTGGCAGGGGGTGTGCTGCTTTCGTGGGTGTTTGGCTTTGAACCCCGCTCTTTTTTGAACGGAGTGCTAAGCGGCGCCATTAGTGCCGCCATCGCCTGGCTCGTCCGTCGCCCTGACAAGGATGTCGTCTGAAATTTGATGTCTTCCCTCTGACTGTGTGAAAGGGGGGCGCTTTGCATAACCAAAGCGTCAGAAGGGGATTTTTTCCCTCAGCCCCTACTCATTTGACCATAAAGCGCCTATTTAGGCGATTATGACCATCGCCTGTCCCATTCCTGCGCTCGAATCCGCCGATCTTACCTCGGCGATTGAGGCCACGCGCGCAAGCGTAGGCTTGCCGGTAGGGGCGCGTATTGTCGCGGCCATGTCCGGCGGGGTGGACTCAAGCGTCGTTGCCGCCCTTTTGCACGTCGCCGGATACGAAGTCATCGGCGTCACCCTGCAACTCTATGATCACGGGCAGGCGCTGAAAAAGACGGGGGCCTGCTGCGCCGGTCAGGACATTCATGATGCTCGTGTGGCGGCGGAAAAAATCGGCATCGCGCACTATGTGCTCGATTACGAAAACCGCTTCAAGGATTCGGTCATCGAGGAATTTGCCGATTCTTACCTGCGCGGTGAAACCCCTGTGCCCTGCATCCGCTGCAATCAGACGGTCAAGTTCCGCGATCTGCTTGATGTCGCCCGCGATCTGGGGGCCGAAGCCATGGCGACGGGCCACTATGTCGAACGTGCCGACACCGGTAATCGTGTCGAGATGCGCCGTGCCATAGACAAGAGCCGTGACCAGTCCTATTTCCTGTTCGCCACAACCTCGGAACAGCTTGATTTTCTGCGCTTTCCGCTGGCGCAGATCCCCAAGCCGCAGGTGCGCGACATTGCCCGCCAACTGGGTCTGAATATCGCCCATAAGCCCGACAGTCAGGACATCTGCTTTGTCCCCGAAGGCAAATACACCAATCTCATTGATCGCCTTCGCCCTCAGGGGCGTGAGGTTGGCGATATTGTGCATATCGACGGGCGCGTTCTGGGGCAGCACGAAGGCATTATCGGCTATACGATCGGTCAGAGACGCGGCCTGAATATCGCCGTGGGCGAGCCTCTGTTTGTTATCCGTCTTGAGGCGGAAACGCGCCGCGTCATTGTTGGCCCGCGTGAGGCGCTGTTGACTAAGGCGCTGATCCTTAAGGAAACCAACTGGCTGGGTGACGAAGACAGCCTTGAAGGGGCTGCCGGTAAGTCCCTGGCCGTGCGTGCGCGCGTGCGTTCTACCCGACCGCCGATTCCGGCGCATCTGGCGTTTGAAGATGGGGCCTTAAAGGTGGTGTTTGCTGACGGCGAAGAAGGTGTCGCGCCCGGTCAGGCCTGCGTGCTCTATGATGCCGAGGACGAAGACCGTGTGCTTGGGGGCGGTTTTATCGAACGGACTCAGCCGTTATTGTCGGACTCACTGGCCTCTGCGTAGATCTCGGCCAGACTGGGGGCTTCGGGATTGTAGTCAAATACGATGTCCTGAAGCAGTATGCGCGACCCTGTACCTTCGTCATAGACGCGGGGCTTAAGGGTTTCCTCGGTCTGACGGTGACGCAGGGTTAAAACGGGCTGACGATCCTTATAAACATGTTCCTGACCCCAGCCATAAAGCGCCAGAAGAATGCCTTTGAGGCTGCGGCCACGTTCGGTCAGTACATATTCATGTCGTAATGGCTTTTGGTGATAGGGGCGTGCCTGCATGATGCCCATGGCCACCAGACGTTTAAGACGTGCCGCCAGAACATTACGCGCAATGCCGGTATTTTTCTGCCACTGTTCAAACCGGCTAAAGCCGCGGAACGCGTCGCGTATAATCAATAAGGTCCAGGGTTCACCGACCAAATCCAATGCGCCTGCAATGGCACATTTTTCATTAGAATAATCTGCTGACCGTCCCATATGTTTCCGACATATTGTTTTTAAACTTACCCAGCGTAAGCCACGCCTTGACTCATGGGTCTAGTGTCAAGAACCTTACGATTGACTAAGTTTTGAGGTTAATCAGAGATTAAGGGCGAAACGAACAGCCATGGCGCGTTGCATGCGAACCGTATTGCTGGCAACGAAATCCTGCTCAAAAGTCTCACCGTTCCAGTGAATCAAAATAGTCAGGCCTTCATCTAAGCTGAGGATAAGTCCGTCATGCGCAGTGTGAACGGCATCCTGCGCGCAGGCGCTGGAAAAATCACCGCAATCGAGCCGGTAAGTGCCGGCGGGGGCGCTTTGGAGCTGATGGGCCTGAGCGACATCCAGACCGGTGACAATATGGTCGTACATGTCGTCACCAAGTGCGCTGCCGCTGAAGCGGACATGCAGATTGAGGCGGTCCTGCCCGTTGTGGCTGAACCAGATATCGTCCTTGAGGCCGTCTCCGTTAAGGTCGGCGGTCAACTGAGCGGCAGGGGTGAGGGGTTTTTGGGTAACGCTGTCGAAAGGCAGGTGCGCAGCGTGCACCGCAGGTGCCATAGCCACGGGAGCCAGTACAAAACTCAAGGCAGCGAAAACTTTAATAACCGAACGCATTTCAGACCATTATCCCTGTGTGGTGTCCGGTCTGCGTCGGTGGACTATTGTCCTGAAAGGGCACAAACCTGAACCTTCTGCGGGTTTCTACGCAGGAAGAGTGCCAGTCGTGACACAAAGGTTAATGTGCGTAAAGGATTTTGTTAACCATTAAGGTGATTGAAAACCCTGAAAGAATATCGTTTCGGCAGGGATAATCTTAACGATTGTGCCGTCTGACGACCGTCAGATGCGGAAAACTGTGCCCTTTTGCTTCACCGGCCGGTTTCATCGCCGTACCCGATTCATCCGTAAGGGCAGGGGTGCGGGTCGGGGTTGGGGTAATGAGCTGCGCCATATTGTGCGCCCCAAGCGTAAGTAGAATCATGACAGTGACCTTGTGAAGTGGCGAATTAATTATGAGAATAACTCGCAATTGCTAACTGGCAACTGTCTTTTTGTCGCACATCTTCACAAATATGCGAGGCGGCCCGAACCGGCAGGTGTCTGAGCCGCCTTTTCTTTTTATTCTGACGTCTTTGGCCGCTCGCGCTCGAAAATATCTTCGATTTTTACGCCGAATACATCAGCAATATCAAAAGCTAACGGAAGAGACGGATCAAAGTGGCCATTCTCGATCGAAACGATTGAGTTACGCGACACGCCGACACGGGCCGCCAGATCGGCCTGACTCCAGCGACGTTCAGCCCGAAGGACACGGATACAATTCTTCATGCTTCCCGGGCCGGACGTGACTTCCAGGCCGTCCAGCCCATACTGATGACCGCCATACACAGGACGCGCGCCATGACAACCGTGATAAAGCCGCCCACAAAAGCGAGGATGACAGATTGCGCATCTATGTTGGCTGTCCCGGAGAAAGCGGCGACTATGGACACGACCCAATCGCGGAATACAGGTACCGCAAGCAGCAAACCCACCAGAGATGTGCCGATCGCATCACCCCAAAAAACGGAAAAACGTGAATTGCTCCGCTCCCATTCTCCCATTGAGCGATCATGAAGAATGGCAAGCGCCAGACTGGCCAGAATAGTGACCGCCGCCGCAATTCCGGTCAACAGAAACACCAGATCGTGCGCCTGAGTCTTAAGCCAGGGGATTGAGGCGACAACCATCAGGCCCGGAACGATACAAAGGGCCAGCAGAAACGTATAGAGGCGTGGACGCGATTGGGCATGCGATGACATTTTTACTCTCCCTTTAGGCTGGTTCGCTTGACCAGTTTGTTTAGCAATATGCAAAGTAAACTTTGCACAACGCGACATGAGAGTCAATATGGGGGTCAGGCACATTCTGCCTCTGCCTTAGGGCTTGAGTTTGATCTCGGCGATCAGGGCGGGCTTTGGGGTTTCTGTCTCGGTCACACCCTGAGCATTAAATTCAGCCCATTGGCTGCGGGCAACGAAGATCAGCCGGTCACCGATAATCTGTGCACCCGAAGGTTCCTGAATGTCCGGCCCGCCACGCAGCAGAATCTCGGTGGTTTCAATGCCGCTCCAGTCTGAGTTCATTCTCAGGCGCAGGATGCGTTCAGGCTTGAGACCGTTCTGAATGGCGATGATGTCCGTGCCATACAGCAGCAGGCTATCCATGCCCATCAGCACGGCATTATCCGGCGCAGACAGGCGAACCAGACTGCCTTCGTGCAGATCGACCCGATACAGGCCCGAACTATGGTCTGCCACCATCAGGTAACGCCCGTCAGCGCTTTCGACCAGACCCTGCGGTGCCTCAAGATAACCTTCGGGAATCAGGACTTCGGGCGTGCCTTTGTAACCGCTGAGGCGCAGCACTTCGCCGGTGTCAAAATCCGCCGCATAGAGGTCTTCGGCTCCGGCATGAATATCTGACAGGCGGCGCTTGATATCGGTATTAAAGGTCGCCGCAATGGCACCGTTCGCCGGATCGATGCGGATAATCTTAGAGGTGATTTTTCCGGGGCCATCATAACCCTTTGTCTGACGGCTGGCGGCGGTGGTGGCCCACAACTGCCCGTCACGCCAGGCAAGCCCTTGGGCCGCTACGCCGGGGCGGAAGGCGACAATAGGTTCAAGGCCTTTGTCGGTAAGGCGGCTGACGGTGCCGGTATGCAGGGCAGAGACAATGATCTCGCCGTCATCAGTGATGGTCAGGGCCTCGATCAGATTAAGGTCGGGCAGGCTGTAGAGGACGTTCATCTGGCCCTTGGCGCTGCGGTTTTCCGCCAGTTTCGCCTCAAGCGTCTCGTCCCAGATGGGCAGGAACTCAGAATGTCGCCCCAGATCAAGGATCAGCCCGCGTTGCACATATTCACTCAGCAGAGCCTTGGCATTGGCGCGGCGGTTTAGCTCAAGCTCTGTTTGCGCCTTAAGCAAAAGGATGGACGGCGAATCCGGTAGAATATGGCCGGCCTCGGTAAACAGCCTCAGGGCGTTCTGGCGGTCGTTTTTGTCGAGCGCCGCCAGACCTTCAGCGCGCAGGCTGCGAAACTGCGACAGATCCGATCCGCTGGCTGGCACCGGTGCTTTCTGGGCGGCGGCATTACCGGTCAGGCTTAGCCCCAGAGTGGCAAAAAGGGCGGCAACGAGCGGTTTATGCATGATCAGACCTTATTGTAAGCAAATACGGATCGTCAGAAAGGCTGACGTAAAATCAATTATCAATAGTGGGAACCACCAGCTTCAGCGGCAGGGCAGGCGTAGCCTTGACCGGCCGGATGACAATGCGGCTTTCGATGGCGGCCACCAGATCGGAGGCCAGAAGCTGGTCGCGCATAAAATCATCATAGGCGTGCATGTCGCGGGTGACGATCCGCAACATATAGTCTTCGCGTCCCGTGACGGTGGCGCAGGACACGACTTCGGGCCAGTCCACAAGCCGTGCCTCGAACGCTTCAAGATTGGCGCGCGTCGGATGCGACAGCTTGACGGCGGCATAGACCTCAAAGCCCAGACCCAGAATATCGGGATCAAGCAAGGTGACGCGGCGTGTAATAATACCGGCTTCTTCAAGGCGTTTCAGGCGACGCCAGCACGGCGACGGTGACAGTCCAACCTTTTCGGCAATCTCGGCGACAGACAGGCTGGCATCGTCCTGCACAAGATCAAGAATACGGGCATCCAGTTCGTCAATTATACCTGACAAGGCCGCTCCCCTCATGCGTGTTGGTAAAAATCACCCCATAAAAGCCGGTTTGGAAATATTTTCCACCCTGAAATGCCATTTTTCATCGGTTTTTCTGAAATCATTTTGCGCATCACGGGCAGGCTTTGCATTTGCCGCCTGAATGGGCTTAAGTGCGCAGACCATGAGTGTAGCCTTTACCCGCGACGAAGATCACGAAGCTGCTGCGGCCAATTTGCCCGACCGGCCGGTGTCTCCGCACCCTAACTATGTGACCCCCGAAGGTCTGGTGCAGCTTGAAAACGCCTTTGCCGAGGCGCGCGCCGCCTATACGGCGGCTCAAGCTTCGGGTGAGGTGAGCGAAGACCGTACGGCCATGGCGCGTGCGACCCGTGACCTGAGATATTTCACCGCCCGATTGGGATCGGCCCAGAAGGTTGAACCGGTGGTCGCCCCTGAGCGGGTCGTGTTCGGCTGTGAGGTCGAGATCATGCGCGAGGATGGCCGTGCCCAGCGCTTTCGCATTGTCGGTGAGGACGAGGCCGACCCGAACAACGGCTGCATATCCTATGTGTCGCCGCTGGCGCGTGCCATTATGGGACGCGAAGTCGGGGACGAAGTGACCGTCTCAGGCGGCAGCGTAGAGGTCACGGCCATCGGTTAGACCTTTAGGCGCGGAACCGTTGCGCATCGCGGTGTGCATTTTCTGCCATAGCCTTGAGGCCTTGATGCTCAGGTATTTTGGCGGACAGTTCGGCAAACATTTCGTGGGCCTGTCGGTAAAGCGGGCCAGCCTTGGGGTAATACCCCAGTCGTTCGCGCGCCTGCGCCAGACGCGCCAGTGAAAGGGCATGGGCTGAACGTTTCCGAAGGTTTTCAGGGTCAGCTTCGGCATCATCTGCGCGGATGATGCATATCCCCTCAAGCGCCGTGGCGGTGGTGCCCCAGTCTTCGGCAGCCTGAGCCAGTTCAGCCTGACGGTTCAGCAGGTCACTGCGTATGGCGGGGTCTTCAGCAACCGCCAGCGCCCGCCCTATAACAGGCAGCAGATCATTGGTCTGACCGGCTATTTCATAGCGATGGATCATATAAAGATGCACCTCGGTATCAGAGGCATCAAGCGCGGACACCTGCGCATAGGCCTGAAGTGCCTGAGCGTCTTCGCGCCCCATGTGCAAAGCCCCATAGATGCGCCACAGATTGGCAGCCCTGTCCGGCTGGGTCGGGGCCAATTGCTCGGCCTGTGTTTTCAGAAGTTCGACACCGGTTTTAAGATCACCGGCCCTAATGGCTGCAAATGCAGTGCGGCTTTCGGATGAGGGGTCGTGATAGAGTTGCGCCAGTCGTGTCCCCAGTTCGGACGCGGCGATCGGGCGGGTGGCGTCCGGCCATTGCAACAGCGCCGTCTCAGTGGCCACGCCTATGGCATCCGAGGCGTCTTCGGCGCTTATCGGTGAAATGCTCTCGGCGATCATCAGGGGGTTGGGGCGCTGATCTGCGGTCTGCACCTTTTGCGGCAACAGGGCCAGACCTAAGCCTGTCAGGCCGATCAGACCTAAAATGGCGAAAAACACCGTAAGGCCTGAGGTCATGCCATCGACCTGAAGCCATCTGATCCAGTCACTAAGTTGCGGGGCGGTATGCAGCGGAGCCTGACCAGAGACCAGCGCGCTCGCACTGAGGCAAATTCCGGTTATGGATAACAGTCCGAACCCCGTTAGTGCCTTGAAGGTATGGGGATCGCCCTTGCCTGATAGAGCTGAGTTAGTCTGTCTCACCGTTACTCTCTAAATACGCCATTAACAGAACCTTAACCCTGAGCCGTCCTTTTTGACAATGAGTCTCTGCGCCGGTCGGGCGCTAAGGGATTTCATCATCATTTGGGTGAAATGCGCTTCAGGCGATTGCCTTGGGGCATTCTCACGGGTACATATGAACGAATGCAGAACACGATTCGTATTATCGGGCTGGATCCGGGATTGCGACGCCTCGGTTGGGGCGTGATCGACACGCAAGGCGCGCGGCTTAACTGGGTCGCGCATGGAGTCATATTGCCTGACGATAAGGCTGAGCTGTCGCATCGTTTGCTGCAACTTTTCGAAGGTCTGTCCGAGGTTATTGCCCAATATCGCCCGCATGAGGCGGCGATTGAGGAAACCTTCGTCAACATGAACCCGTCCTCGACGCTGAAACTGGGGCATGCGCGGGCCGCGGCCATGCTGGCTCCGGCAAAGGCGGGCCTGAGTGTGGCGGAATACGCCGCCCTTGATATCAAAAAATCTGTGGTCGGGGCCGGTCGTGCCGATAAGGAACAGATCGGCTTTATGGTCAGGCGTCTGTTGCCGCGCGCGGCCTCAGCCGAAGGCGGGCTTAATGCCGATGCGGCCGATGCACTGGCCTGTGCTATTACTCACGCCCATAAACGCAAGATGAAACAGCTGACAAAAGGTGCCGCATGATCGGACGGTTAAGAGGGGCGCTGCTCGAACATGATGATGAAGAAGCCCTGATCGAGGTCAGCGGTGTAGGCTATATTGTGCGCTGTGGTGTGCGCACGCTGGCGGCCCTGCCCGAAGCGGGCACCGAAATCATTTTGCATATCGAAAGCCAGACACGCGAAGACGGTACGCGGCTTTATGGCTTCCTAAGTAAGGATGAACGTCAGGCGTTCCGCAAACTGCTTGAGGTGCAGGGCGTTGGCCCCAAGGCGGCATTATCGGTGCTGGATATACTTACCCCCGAAGACCTGACCATTGCTGTGGCCAACGAAGACAAGGCCCGCGTAGGCAAGGCCAATGGCGTCGGGCCGAAACTGGCGCAGCGCATTGTCATTGAGTTAAAGGGCAAAGCCCTGACCAGCGGCGGCGTGTTTGTGCCAAGTGCTGTGGCCGGTGTCGCCGCGCCGGTGAGCGCGCCCGCTGCCGTCAGCGTAAATGGCGAGAGCGTCGCGGCCCTGATGGGGCTGGGCATTTCCGAAACCCAGTCGCGTGTGGCCGTCGAAAACGCCCTGCGTGAACTTGGCCCCGAAGCGGAACTGGCGGCGGTGATCCGCGCCTCTCTCAAAGTGTTGGGGCAATAAGCGCGCATGTCACGTATCGTATCGGGTGAAGCAACGGATTATGAGGTCGACAATTTTGCCGCCGACCGTGCCCTGCGTCCCCAAAGCTTTGATGATTTTGTTGGTCAGGCGCCGCTTAAGGCCAATCTGAAAGTGTTTGTCGCCGCCGCCGCCGCGCGTAAGGAAGCATTGGACCACGTCCTGTTCTATGGCCCGCCGGGTCTGGGCAAGACAACACTGGCGCAGATTGTAGCGCGGGAGCTGGGGGTCGGGTTTCGCGCGACTTCCGGCCCGATGCTGGCCAAGGCCGGTGATCTGGCGGCCATATTGTCGAACCTTGAACCCAATGATGTGTTGTTCATCGACGAAATCCACCGCCTCAGTCCGGTGGTGGAGGAAATCCTCTATCCGGCGATGGAAGACTATGTGCTGGATCTGATTATCGGCGAAGGCCCTGCGGCGCGCACGGTACGCATTGATATTGCCCCCTTTACGTTGGTCGGGGCGACAACGCGGGCGGGCCTGTTGTCCCAGCCCTTGCGTGACCGTTTTGGTATCCCTTTAAGGCTTGAGTTTTATACCCCCGAAGAACTGGTCAGGGTGGTGGTGTCCACGGGCCGCAAACTGGGGGCGCACCTGACCGAAGACGGCGCACTGGAAGTTGCCACACGCTCACGCGGCACACCCCGTGTGGCCGGACGGTTGTTGCGACGGGTGCGCGACTTTGCCACTGCCGAAGATGCCGAGCGCATCGACAAAAAGGTTGCCGCCAGAGCCCTGGCGCGGCTTGAGGTCGATCCGTCGGGGCTTGATCAGCTTGACCGGCGCTATCTGGCGGCGATGATCGAAAACTATGGCGGTGGGCCGGTAGGGGTTGAAACCATTGCCGCTGCCATTGCCGAATCGCGTGACGCGGTTGAGGACATGATCGAGCCCTATCTGATGCAGCAGGGCTTCATTCAGCGCACCCCGCGCGGGCGTATGGCCTGCGCCCGTGCCTATGTGCATTTGGGTCTGACGCCACCGCCGGATGGGCGAATAACCCCGCAGGGGGATATGTTTGAATAATCGATAGCGTGCGTTGCTAAAACTTACGCGCAAAAATTGCCTTATGGTTAATTTAGCTATCGACAGGAGGGGCGTTTCAACCCATTCTCTTATGCCGCAGGTGCGAACTGAGCGGGGCAAAAGATGAAGGATATCGATTATCTGGTCGAAGGGGCCTTGTCGGGATTTATCGACGGGCGCACCCATTCCTTGCCGATAAGGGTCTATTACGAAGACACTGATTTTTCAGGGGTTGTCTATTATGCCAACTATCTGAAATATTTTGAGCGCGGTCGGTCGGACTTCATGCGCTGTCTTGATATTCACCACTCGGAACTGGCGCGTGGTCAGGATCCGCTGGCCTTCGCCGTGTCTGAGGTTCTGGTGCAATATAAGGCACCGGCGCGTATTGATGATGTCCTGTGGGTACATAGCGAAATCGACCACGGGCAGGGTGCGCGTTTTTATCTGACGCAGCGTATCGAGTGTAAGGGTAAGCTTCTGTGCAGCGGTAAGTTACAACTGGTGTGCATAGACATGGCGGCGCGTCCACGTCGTCTGCCCAAGAGCCTGCTGGATATTGTCAAAACCAAATTCCTGCCGGAACACCACAGCGACCTTCGGGCGCGTGAAGAGGCGCAAAAACTCAACAGCCACTAGGCTGCTCCACGGTTTTTCAGGCCTGACAAAACAGAAAACTGCAAATCTGTGCCTTTGCTGCCATAGAAATGACGCCATAGCTAAGGCAAGGTGACAATTAACAAGGATCGGGCATCGCCTTGACCCTTCATTAATCATTTATGGTTTGTAAACATATTTGCCTTTTGCGGGCTTTGGAAACCTATTCTTCTGGGAGCTACATTTATGGCCGCCGCCCCTGTCGCCGAATCTTTGAGCTTTATTGAACTGTTTCTGCATGCCGACTGGGTCGTGAAGTCAGTTATGATCATGCTGACGGTGGCGTCGCTGTGGTCGTGGGCAATCATCATCCAAAAGGGCTTTCAGCTTTCGCGCCTGAACAAGGACGCGACGACGTTTGAGCAGACCCTGTCTTCGGGCCGTGCGCTGGATGACATCGCCGTGTCGCTGGGCGATCACCCCAGAGAACCGTTCCCCAAGTTGCTGGTGGCCGTGACCTCTGCCTGGCGTGACCATAAGGGGCGCAACATTTCTCCGGCGCAGGGCGAACTGCTGCTGGGTCAGATCGACCGCGAAGTGAACCATGTCATCGCTGCAGAATCCGATGACCTTGAGCAGGGCCTTAGTGTTCTGGCGGTGGTGGCGACCGCGTCGCCGTTTCTGGGCCTGTTCGGTACGGTCTGGGGTATTATGAATGCCTTTTCGGCCATTGCCGCGCAGGGCGATACAAATCTGGCGACCGTGGCTCCGGCGATTTCCGAAGCCCTGTTTGCGACGGCCATTGGTCTGGCAGCGGCTATTCCGGCCTATGCCGCGTACAATGTGTATAACACGCAGGTAGGCCGTTTTACCGCCCGTATGGAAAACTTCTCTGATGAACTGCTGGTGTCGGTGACGCGCCGTCTGGCCGACAAGATCAGCGGCTAAGAGAGGAGTACTCAGACCATGGCAATGGGTTCAACCTCATCCGGCGGGCGCTCACGACGCGGCAGACGCTCGCGTAGGCGCGGTGCTTTGGCGGAAATCAACGTCACGCCGATGGTCGATGTGATGCTGGTGCTGCTGATCATCTTTATGATCTCGGCCCCGCTTCTGGCGTCTGGCATCAAGCTTGAACTGCCCAAGACCGAGGCCGCGTCCATGCAGGACGAAGGCGATCCGCTGACCGTTTCCATTCAGCGCGACGGGACTATCTACGTCCAGAATGATCCGGCAAGCTTTGATCAGCTTGTGCCGCGCATCGAGGCCATCAGCCTTGGTGACACCACAAAGGCAATCTATGTGCGTGCCGAAGGGGCCGCGTCCTATGAGACGGTGGCCCGTGTGATGGCGCGTCTGTCGACCTCCGGTTACGCCAAGATCAATCTGATGACCGAAGGCATGGGCGCACCCGAAACCGTTGCCCCGCAAACCCAGCCAGAGGTAACGCCGTAAACCATGAAACGTATGGGCCCCGCATTACTGGGATCGATTGCGCTGCATGTCGGTGTGGTTCTGTTTGCCTTGCTCCGTTGGGGAAGCGAGCCTGAAACCCTTCAGGTGTCATCTGTGCCGGTACAGATCGTATCGGAAATACCGACCTTTGCGCAGGCGCCGTCACCCGTAGATGCGTCGGCGGTGCTGCCGCCTGAGCCGGAGCCTATGCCCGAACCCGCGGCCCCCGCAGAACCCGAACCGGCCCCGCAACCGGAGCCAAAACCGGTTCCGGCACCAAAGCCTGAGCCGAAGCCCGCGCCGGCGCCCAAACCGACGCCTAAGCCTACGCCGAAACCGGCCCCAACGCCGACACCCAAGCCCGCGCCAAAGCCTGATCCGAAACCCGCCGCCAAGCCTGAACCAGCCAAGCCTGCGCCGAAACCGGCACAACCAAAGCCGCCCTCAAGCGGTCTGGATCTTGATAGCCTGAGCCGGACGCAATCGACGCCGTCGCGTTCAAATACGCGCACGCCTGCGCGTCCTTCGACGACCGCCACAGATGGCGCGTCCAATCGCGGTGCGGATGCCAAAGATTCTGGGCCTGCGGTTGATGCGCTTACCTCCCGATTACAAAGGCTATGGTCTTTGAATTGTGATGTTCCGGGTGGGGATAAGGTAAGCCTTTGGATTGGGTTTACGATTTCACCTAACGGACGCGTCACTAAAGGCCCCGAATGGTTGGAAAAGCGTAACGATCCTGTATGGCAGGCCGCCGCATCACGTGCACAATTGGCTGTGAAGCGTGGTGAGTTGTACGAAGGGTTGCCCGACAATCTTTATAACAGACCTCTGGAAATCAATTTCGATGCCGAAGCGGCATGCAAAGGGCGTTAGGTTTAAACAGGTAGCATGAACATGAACAAAATGTCGCAATTCATGGTCAGATGCATAGCTATGTGCATGGCCTTAATTTTATCAGCACCCATGGCGTTTGCGCAGCAGGCACCATTGCGGGCGGTGGTTAATTCCGGCGTTATTGAGCCCATGCCTATCGCCATCCAGATCAGTTCAGCGGATGGTTCCGATATCGGCAGCAAGATTTCGTCGGTCATCATGGCGGATCTTGAGCGGTCAGGTTTCTTCAAACCGATCAATCCGGCAGCCTTCATCGAACAAAGCGTTGATATCAATGCCTCTCCGACCTTCGCCAACTGGAAAACCATTAATGCGCAGGCTCTGGCCAATGGTGTGGCCCGCGTTGATGCCGAAGGCCGTCTGACGGTTGATTTCCGTCTCTGGGATGTCTTTTCAGAGCGTCAGTTGCTGGGTCAGTCCCTGACGGCGACACCGGAAAACTGGCGTCGTGTGGCACACAAGATTGCTGATGCCATCTATGAGCGCCTGACCGGTGAAGAAGGCTATTTCGACACCCGTATCGTGTTTGTGGCCGAAAGCGGCGGACGTGGCAACCGTGTCAAGCGTTTGGCGATCATGGATCAGGACGGGGCCAATCCCTCCTATCTGACCGATGGCTCCTATAAGGTGATGACGCCGCGTTTCTCGGCTGACTCTCAGGAAGTGGCCTATATGGTGCTGCGTGAAGATTCAGCCCGTATCTTTATCTTCAACATCGAAACCGGCCGTCAGGAATCGGTGGGTCAAATTCAGGGCATGGTGTTCTCACCGCGCTTCTCACCGGACGGCACGAAACTGGCCTATTCGGTGGCGCAAGGCGGCAATACCGATATCTACCTGATGGACCTGCGTTCGCGTTCGACGACGCGTCTGACGCGCGATCCGGCGATTGATACCTCTGCGTCTTTCTCATCCGACGGGTCGAAGATTGTATTTAACTCAGACCGTGGCGGTTCACCGCAAATCTATACGATGAACCTTGATGGTTCGGGCGTTAAGCGCATCTCCTTTGGCGGTGGCATCTATTCGACGCCGGTCTATAGCCCCAAGGGCGATCTGATTGCCTTCACCAAACAATCCGGCGGTCGTTTCTCGATTGGTGTTATGAACCCTGACGGTTCGGGTGAGCGTCTTCTGACCTCTTCTTTCCTTGAGGAAGGCCCGACATGGGCACCCAATGGCCGTTATATTATGTTCTTCCGTGAACCTCCGGGGGCCTTGCCTTCCTTGTGGATGGTCGAAGTGTCCGGTCGGATCGAACGTCCTGTGCCCTATTCGGGTGGTGCGTCTGATCCGGCATGGTCTCCGCGCCTCAAGTGATGTCGTAATATTGTTGTTAAGGCCCTGTATATCCGGCGAATGGCTGACTGACCTCTGAGGCGCAGCCCGCCGGATTGTTTCAGGGGCAATTGGCGATATGTTTATTTTTTAGCGGTAATTCCATAACGGAAAATAGCGTGTGATTTTAGTAACAATCGCTTACAATGCGCGACTTATGGGTTTGACAAACTATAAAAGTCATATGAATAGTATGCGTTAATCGCTTCTGGCGTATAGATTTTTACCAATCCGGTTCAGATAGCCGCCAACATTTTCTCCGTGATGAAGGAATTATATTCGATGTTCGTTTCCAAAAAAACTGTCGTCAAACTAGCTGTTGTCTCACTGGCAGCCATTTCCATCGCTGCCTGTTCGTCCAAGCCGAAGCAGGAAGTGGTTGAGCCAGTACCTGCGCCGACGCCTGCGCCTACAACTGCGCCGACCCCGCGTCCAACCCCGACACCTGCACCAGCACCGGTTGGTGTGGTTCCGGGTTCGCAGCAGGACTTTGTTGTTAACGTTGGCGACCGTATCTATTTCGATCTGGATCAGTCTTCGGTACGCGCTGACGCCCGTGCGATCCTTGATGCACAGGCTGCCTGGCTGGTGCGTTATCCGAACGTGAAGATCCGTATCGAAGGCAATGCCGACGAACGCGGTACACGTGAATATAACTTCGCACTGGGCGCACGTCGCGCTGAGTCCGTATCGCAGTATCTGGTCTCTAAGGGCGTGCTGCCAAGCCGCATCTCGACCATCTCTTACGGTAAGGAAAACCCGATCGCTTCGGGCGCAAACGAAGAGTCCTGGGCTCAGAACCGTAACGCTAAAACGACCCTGACCGAAGGCGCTCAATAAGCCTTCTGACTGGTCAGAATATGAAAAGCCCGGCACTATGCCGGGCTTTTTTTATAAACACGCTGAGGGAACGCGAATGGCACGGATCATCATCATCGGGCCGGGTGCCAATGGCCGTTGTG
>JASGFL010000051.1:0-21704 GCA_047605545.1 Asticcacaulis sp.
ATTAAGGTCAGAAGGATTAGGTGATCGCTGACGAGAGCCGCAGCAAGACCCGCCACCTGACAATTTAAGCCCTTCACCTTAAGAAAACAAGGGCGTTCACAACCTTTATTCATAAGCCGAAAATCAAAAAAGACATCGATGTCATAAAAATGACTTCACAGACATAAAAAGCCGTGTAATCTGCATTTCATAACAAAACCATCCATAATTTATCGGGGTTGCGAATGCGCTTTAACGGAAAAATCGGGCTTATGCTCACGGCTACGGCCCTCGCCTTTGTCACGCCTGCAGGCGTGCTGGCTCAGGATGCCGGTCACGCAAATCGGGCCGCTACGCTGGCGTCTCCGGCCGAAACGCCTTGGCTGAACAAGGCCCTCAGCGCCGAAACACGCGCCGAATTGTTGCTTAAGGAAATGACGCAGGCCGAAAAGCTGACGCTGGTTTTCGGTCATTTTGCCTCGGACGGTGAATGGCTGAATGAACGCGGCGATATCCCCGGTTTGAAATGGACCCAACCCGAAGAAAGCCGACATCAGTCGGCAGGCTTTGTTTATGGCGTACCGCGCCTTGGCATTCCGAACCAATGGCTGACAGATGCCGGTATCGGTGTTGCCTCACAGCGGGGCGATAATCCACGCCTCAGAACCGCCCTGCCCTCCGGCATTGCCACGGCGGCGACATGGGATCGCCAACTGGCCCATGATGGCGGTGCCATGATCGGACGCGAAGCGCGCCTGTCGGGGTTCAATGTGCAACTGGCGGGTGGCATCAATACCAACCGTGACCCGCGCAATGGCCGCACCTTTGAGTATGCGGGCGAAGACCCCTTGCTGGCGGGCATTATGGTCGGCGAACAGATCAAAGGCATTCAGTCGAATAATATTGTCTCGACGATCAAACATCTGGCTTTCAACAATCAGGAAACTAACCGCTTTACGATTGACGTAAAAATCGATGACGCACCGGCGCGCATGTCGGAACTTCTGGCCTTCCAGATCGGCATCGAAGTCGGCAATCCCGGCTCGGTTATGTGCTCCTATAATATTGTCAACGGTCAGTACGGCTGTGAAAACAACTGGCTGCTGAACGAGGTTCTGAAGCAGGACTGGGGCTATAAGGGTTATGTGATGTCCGACTGGGGCGCGACCCATTCGACCATTCCTGCGGCCAATAACGGTCTTGATCAGCAATCAGGCTGGCCATTCGACAAGGGGCCATACTTCAAAGGCCCGCTGAAAGAAGCGGTCGATAATGGCTTTGTAAAGGCTGAACGGCTTGATGACATGGCACGGCGCATATTGTGGGCGCTGTTTGAAACCGGCGTCATCGACAATCCGGTGCCGCAAGAAGTCAATGACGCGGCCATTGATTTTGAAGCCCACGCCAAGATCACTCAGGCCGATGCCGAAGGCGGGATCGTACTTCTGAAAAATGATCGCAACCTTCTGCCTCTGGCGGCGAACGCCAAAAAGATTGTCGTTATTGGCGGCCATGCCGATAAGGGCGTGATCTCCGGCGGCGGCTCCTCTCAGGTCTATGGCATTGGCGGCAATCCGGTAGCCGGTCTTGGCCTTGGGCCGGGCAATGATTTCCCCGGCCCGCTCACCTATTACCCCGACGCCCCACTTGATGCGCTAAAGGCCCGCACCACCGCCGAAGTGATCTATCATGATGGTGCGAATATCAAGGCCGCTGTCAGTGCCGCCAGAGGGGCCGATGTGGTCATTATCTTTGGTACCCAATGGACAGGGGAATCGTTCGATGCGCCGCTCAAAATTGATGGCAACGGCGACCAACTGATCTCTGCGGTTGCCAAGGCGAACAAAAAGACGGTTGTCGTCCTGCAAACCGGCGGGCCAGTGCTGATGCCCTGGCTGAAGGACGCCGGTGCGGTGATCGAAGCATGGTATCCCGGCACACGCGGCGGCACGGCCATTGCCCGCGTCCTGACCGGTGAAGTCAACCCTTCGGGTCGCTTGCCCGTGACCTTCCCTGCCTCCGAAAGCCAGTTGCCCCGTCCGGTACTGGATGGCGACATCACTCAGCCTGATCTGCGCCCGACCACAGATTACAATATCGAAGGTGCCGCCGTCGGCTATCGCTGGCATGATAAACACGGCCTCAAGGTGCTGTTCCCGTTTGGTCACGGCCTGAGCTACACACAGTTCACCTATTCCGGCCTGACGACTGATGTGGTGGACGGTAAGCTGACGGCACGCTTTACGGTTACCAATTCCGGTAAACGCGACGGGTCTGATGTGCCGCAGATCTATGTGTCGCCGGTTAATGGCGGCTGGGAAGCGCCCAAGCGCCTTGGGGCATTTGATAAGGTGCATCTGAAGGCCGGTGAGAGCCAGACCGTAAGTGTCACGGTCGATCCGCGCCTGCTGGCCAATTATGACTCCGCGTCAAAGACATGGAACATTGCCGCCGGTGAGTATGAGGTCAAACTCAACCGTTCAGCCACGGATCAGGTGGCGGCGGTGCGGGTCATTCTGCCCGCACAAAAATATGATGTGAACGGAAAATAAGCCTAAAAAAAACCCTCCGCTGATAACGGAGGGTTTTTTGTTTTAGGAGTTAAGGAACTTAAACGTCCTTGACCAGCTTCTCCAGACGCTCGGCGGCATCGGTAATAGCAAAGGCTGCCTTGCGTTCGATCTCGAAAGCGCCTGCCGAAATACGGGCCTGAGCCGCTTCGGCGGCCTCGATCTGGATGCGCATTTCGTCCATTTCATCAACCAGCAACAGGGCTGCCATCAAAAAGGTTCTGACTTCGCCAATGGCCCCGACATCGGACACCACCATGCTGACATGTTCATCAAAGATGCGCGCAAGTTCCACGACCCGCGCTTCCTGCCCATCGGCGCAACCGACTGTGTAGGGCTTGTTGTTGACCTTTACTGTCACCTCACCCATCAGGCCGCTTCCTCTTCCATCAGTTGGCGGATATTCGCCGCCGCTTCGCCCAGAGCCGCATAGGCACCGTTTGCCGCTTCCTCAAGCACGCGTTCGCGTTCGCGCAAGGCCTCGATCTCACCCAGCAGATTCTGATCGCCCCCTTTTGTCGCGCCCTTCGTCTGCTGCGTCTGAACATCAAGGCTGTGCAAACGCTCTTCCAAAGCCAGAAGTGCCTTATCAAGCCGTTCCACGGCCTGCGACAGGCTTACGCCTATAACCGGCGATCCCGACCGGAAGCTTCTGTCGTGACTCATCATTTACGTCTCCTGCACATTACGCCCACCCCCGAGACAACGCATTTCTCAGGGCAACTACTCAGACCAATTCGTCAGTATGCTTACTGCTTAACCCCATAGCCGCGAAAAACGGCGAATATGAGCCAGAATTTAAGTCATTTTCCTACTTAAAGCATGGCCATCCCAATAAGCATGAGGTAAAGGCTGCAACAAAATCCACAGCTTTACCGGCTTAACCGACAGCTTAATCGAGACTCACCCATGACCACAAGCCCCACTGCGTCCGACGCGGCCGCAAAGCCTACACCGGTTCAACTGGCAGATGCCGTTCGTGTCCTGTCTATGGAAGCCGTCCACCGCGCAAAATCCGGCCACCAGGGCATGCCCATGGGCATGGCCGATGTCGCCACCGTCCTGTGGACCAAGTTCCTGAAGTACGATCCGAAGAACCCTGACTGGGCCGACCGCGACCGTTTCGTGCTTTCGGCAGGCCACGGCTCGATGCTGATCTATTCGCTTTTGCACCTGACCGGCTTCAAGGCCGTGACCATGGAGCAGATCAAAAATTTCCGCCAGTGGGGTTCCAACACCGCCGGTCACCCCGAATACGGCCACACACCGGGCGTTGAAACCACCACCGGCCCATTGGGTCAGGGTCTGGCGACGGCGGTTGGTCTGGCGATGGGTGAGCGTCACCTAAACGGACGCTTTGGCGACGATCTGGTCGATCACCACACCTATGTCATCGCCGGTGACGGCTGCCTGATGGAAGGCGTATCGCACGAAGCCATTTCGCTGGCCGGTCGCCTGAAGCTGAACAAGCTGATCGTCCTGTTTGACGACAACAACGTCACCATTGACGGCGTAGCGACCATTGCCGAAACCGGCGACCAACTGGCGCGCTTCAAGGCCGCAGGCTGGGCCGTTAAGGCCGTTGACGGTCACGACCATGTCAAGATTGCGGCGGCTCTGCGTTGGGCCAAGCAACAGTCAAAGCCTGTTCTGATCGCCTGTAAGACCAAGATTTCCAAAGGCGCAGGCCCCAAGGAAGGCGACCCGCACTCACACGGCTACACCCTGTTTGACTCAGACATCGAACTGGCGCGGCAGGCTATGGGTTGGACGGCGGAATCCTTCACCGTTCCCGCACCGATCAAAAAGGCATGGGAAGCCGCCGGTCGCAAGGCTGCGAAGCCACGCAAAGACTGGGAAGCCCGCCTGAAGGCCAGCCCCAAGGCCGCTGATTTCACACGTGCCGTTAAGGGTGAACTTCCGGCCAATGCGTTTGAAGCGCTTGATGCTCATATTGCCAAAGCCCTTGAACTGAAACCCGCTGACGCTACGCGTTCGGCCTCAGGTGCCGCTCTGGCGCAACTGGTGCCCTATATTGACGATATGGTCGGCGGTTCGGCTGACCTGACCGGCTCTAACAACACCTTCGTCAAGGGCATGGAAGCCTTTGATGCACCGAACTATACCGGCCGTTACGTGCACTATGGCGTGCGTGAGTTCGGTATGTCGGCGGCGCTTAATGGTCTGGCCCTGCATGGCGGCGTCATTCCCTATTCCGGCACCTTCTTTGTGTTCTCGGACTACAGCCGTCCGGCTATCCGCCTGTCGGCCCTGATGGGGGTTCGCACCATAAACGTTCTGACGCACGATTCCATCGGCGTCGGCGAAGATGGCCCGACACACCAGCCGGTCGAGCATCTGGCCTCTTTCCGTGCCATGCCAAACCTGCTGGTCTTCCGCCCTGCCGATCAGGTTGAAGCCGCCGAAGCCTGGAAAACTGCTCTGAAGTCGACCTCGACGCCGTCGCTTATGGTGCTGTCGCGCCAAAAGGTTCCGGCTGTGCGCGAAAGCGGTACGGATCTGGTGGCCAAGGGCGCTTATGAAATCCGTTCGGCTTCGTCTGCCGCCAAGGTGTCGATCTTCGCTTCGGGTACCGAGGTTTCAATCGCCGTCGCTGCGCGTGAGCAGCTTGAGGCCGCTGGTATTCCGACGCGCGTCGTATCGACGCCGTGCTGGGAACTGTTTGACGCCCAATCCGACGCCTATAAGGCCGCGGTTCTGGGTAAGGCCGCCATCAATGTGGCCGTCGAAGCCGCCGTCTCGCTCGGCTGGGAAAAGTTCATCGGTCAGGACGGTATCTTTGTCGGCATGAGCAGCTTCGGCGCCTCGGCACCGGCGGATCGCCTGTATAAGGAGTTTGGCATCACAACTGATAATGTTGTTGCCAAGGTTAAGGCCCGCCTCGGTTAATCCGGCCATACAACCACAGTATCAAAGGCCGCCTCCTTATCAGGGGTGCGGCCTTTTTTCTTAAGCGTTTATTTGACGTGCCGCCATAAAGCCTGTACGGCTTAGGGGCGATCTATACTTGTCGGCGGATTTCTTTCGCGTTTTTTGTAAAGCGCGGCGAGCGACCTCTTTCAATTATCGAAGCTAAAACACGTAGGTCTTCGGGTTTGCGTTTCTCCAAACTGCCATTGAAAAGGGTTACTCATCATGAGCACCGGCACGGTAAAGTGGTTCAATTCCACTAAGGGTTATGGTTTCATTCAGCCGGACGACGGCGGGCAAGACGTGTTCGTTCACGTTTCAGCCGTAGAGCGCGCTGGTCTGCGCGGTCTTGACGAAGGTCAGAAAGTGTCCTTCGAACTCGCACGCGACAAGCGTTCGGGCAAGATGTCGGCTGAGAACCTTCAGGTTGCTTAATTAGCGATTTGATTATCTCTGAGAAACGCAGGCACACCCTTATGGGGTTGCCTGCGTTTTTTATTGCGCCAAAGGGTACAGAGCTATTTTACGGTCACAAGCTGCACACTGGCCGGTTTGGTCATGCGAATGGCAAACTTCGTATTGGCCACCGCAACCCAGTCCCGCACACAGGTCGTAACATAGTCATAGCGGGTTTCGGTCGTATAGATCTGAATAGCACCGTTAGAATAGATACCGGCGTGGATCATGTTGCCGTAAGGGTCGATACATAAAACGGCCGCCTGCTCACCGCCTGCATGCGGCGCATTTCCCTCGATCCGCAAATAGCCGCCAACATATTCCACGCCGGGGGTTACATTCAGATTTGCCATGATCTTGCTACGTACATTGGCCGGAAGCTTGTTCATGCCCGCAACCACCTTCGGCTCCTTGAGCATGGCGTCAATATCCCAGCTTGCGACATACTTGCGCACCAGCGCCAGACCGGGGTCTTCTGCCGCCGCAGCCGGCAGCGCTATAATCGCTCCGGCCAGAATAACCCCTAAAGATACCCGCATACGCATACCCGCCTCCTTTGATGTGATGAAAGACTATTTACGCACGAACGCTTGTGTTTTGCCCCGCCTTATCCTACGCCCCGATAATGAGCGATTTTTTCACAACTGATCCGGTTTCGGCAACCCTGTTTCTACCGTTTGAGCAGGAAGTACTTGATTGGCCCGAAGCGGAGGCCGCCTTATTCTTAAGGGCGCGCCCCAGCCCTGCCCTCAGGCAGATAGACGCGACGCGACTTGTCTGCGACCAGAGCTTCAAGCCTGATGTCGATGCACTGCAAAAGGCGGGATACCGCCTGCGTGCGACAGATGAAACCGGCCCCTATCCGCTGAGCCTGATACTCCCGCCGCGTCAGCGTGACGAAGCCCGTGCCTTGCTGGCGCGTGCGGTTCTGTCAACGCGTGCAGATGGCCTGATCGTCATGGCCGCCGCCAATACCGAAGGGGCAAAGACGCTTGAGGGCGATTTGAAGCTGCTCTGCGGGCCGGTTCAGAGTCTTTCAAAGCATAAATGCCGCGTCATGTGGGCCAGCACAGGTAGCCAGACCAATCGGGCACTGGCCGAAGACTGGTCAAAACTTGATGATCTGCGCCCCGTAGCCGATCAGCGCTTCGTCAGCCGACCCGGCCTGTTTGCCTGGGATCGTCTGGATGCGGGTTCTCAGTTGCTGGTGAAACACTTGCCTGAGCTAAAAGGCGTAGGTGCTGATCTGGGGGCCGGTTTTGGCTATCTGACGCATGAAGCCCTGAGCCGGTATCCGGACATTACACGCATGGATGTGTACGAAGCCGAACAGCGCGCCATCGAGGCCAGCGACATTAACCTGAAACCCTTCAGCGACCGCGTCCAAAGCTTTTGGCACGATGTGCCCAAGGGCCTTAACCACACCTATGATTTCATCATTTCCAATCCGCCGTTTCATACTTCGCGGGCAGATAATCACGCACTGGGTCAAGGCTTTATTCGCACCGCTGCTGCGCACCTCAAAACCGGCGGATCGCTCTATATGGTAGCCAACCGCCATTTGCCCTATGAAGCCACCCTGAAAGCTGCCTTCAAAACCGTGACCCTTCTGGCGGATGATGGTGCTTATAAGGTGTATCGGGGCATCAAATGAAGCTGATCCGGCATCTGGCCAACCTCGGTTACGGCAGCCGCAAGGATATACAAAAGCTCCTGCGTATCGGCGCCTTTACGGATGCCGAAGGTAATCGCCTGACCGATGATGCCGGCACGGCACATAGTGACCTGCGTTACAAAGGCAAGCCGCTTGATCCGGCGGCGGGCATGGTGCTGATGCTGCATAAGCCGACCGGCTATGTATGCTCAACGAAGGATCGCGGGCAACTGGTGTACGAGCTTTTGCCGCCCCGTTTTTCCGAGCGCAAACCGGCTCTGTCGAGTGTCGGGCGACTGGATGCCGACACATCAGGCCTTTTGCTGTTTACCGACGACGGGCAGTATCTGCACCGGATTATTTCGCCGAAAAACCACGTCCCCAAAATCTATGAGGTGACGCTGGCGCGCCCGATCGAAGGCCACGAAGCCGCCATTTTTGCATCCGGCGCCCTGCTTCTGGAGTCAGAAACCACCCCGCTCAAACCGGCCGAGATGGTAAAGACCGGCGATAAAACGGCGCGTCTCACCCTGCACGAAGGTCGCTATCATCAGGTGCGCCGGATGTTCGCCGCCGTGGGCAATCATGTTGAGGCCCTGCATCGCTCTCAGGTTGGGCACCTTGATCTGGGGGCGCTCAAGGCCGGACAATGGCGATTGCTGTCGTCCGAAGAAGCCGCGGCTCTTCTGGATAAGAGTCAAACCCACTAAACTATTACAGAGCTGACATTCAATTGCGCGGATTGGATGTATAATGTGTCATATTGTATTGTCGTGCGCCCGATCCTGAAACAGCTCCCTGATTTCATGAGATGCGCTTAATCTATGGCCGCTCCATGTCTGCACCTGCTCCCGTTGCCGAGAAACCCCTGCATATTCTCGTGGTCGATGACGATCCTGATCTGCGCGAACTGATCAGTTCGTTCCTCAGCCAGAACGGCTATTCGGTATCCGAAGCCGCCAATGGCTCGGAAATGGACAGAACCCTCAATGCACAGTCCATCGACCTGATCATTCTGGACTTCATGATGCCCGGTGAAGACGGCCTGTCGATCTGCAAACGCCTGATTACGCAAGGCGGCCCGCCGGTCATTATGCTGAGCGCGCGCGGCGAAGAGGTTGACCGCATTGTCGGCCTTGAGCTTGGGGCCGATGATTATCTCGGCAAGCCCTTCCATCCACGTGAACTGCTGGCCCGTATCCGTGCCGTATTGCGGCGTGCGGACAAACACCGCAGCGAACATTCTCCGCTGACGCAGTTCTTTGGCTGGCAGCTTGATAATATCAAACGCATACTGATCCGCCCCGATGGCGTACAGGTCGCCCTGTCGAACACCGAATTCGAACTGCTGCGCGTCTTCCTTGACCGTCCGGGGCGCGCACTGACGCGTGACCAGATCCTTGACTTCCTTCACGGGGCCAATTCGGAAAACTATGACCGGGCAATTGACGTACAGATTTCGCGTCTGCGCCGTAAGCTTCAGGATGAAACACAGGATGAAATCATTCGCACCATTCGCGGCATAGGCTATATGTTCAGGCCTCTGAAATAGGGGTTTTGAAATGAAGGTGCGTCCGTCCATCTTCTGGCAGGTATTATCACTGAGCCTGTTCGTGCTGATCACCGCTCTGGCGATCAATACCGCCGTCGTGCTGCTTGCGCCGCAGCCGCGTCCGTCAGGCTATACCCTGACCGAAGCCGCCGATGCCCTGAAGACCGGTGAGATTCGCTTAAGCAACGGCGGACGCCTTAAGACCGAAACCAGCACCACCCTGCCCCTGTTCATCAGCCAGATGCGGCGCGATGCCAATGGCGAACCGATTTTGCGTCCTTACGAAGTCTTCCTGCGCGAACGGCTGGCGCGGACACTTGATGTGCCTATCGAGGATGTGTGGGTTGATGATCGCCCTCAGTTTTACGGCCCCTATGGCAAACGCCCCCCGCCACCGGCAGTGCCTCCGGTCGTCGCCCATACTAATGAGGCACTGGTCAGTCCGCCGAACATGCCGCCGCCGCAACGGGCACCGCGTGGCGGGCCGCAAGCCGCTGGGCCACAGCATGGTGTGCCTTTGCAGACCCTGCCGGAAAACCTGAAGCAACAGATCACCTTTCCGGCTTTCTATGCGGCATGGAAAATGCCCGACGGACAATATCGCAGCCTGATCAAACCTAAGCCGTGGCTTGAGCCGTGGCAGATCAATCTGCTGCTCGGTTTCTGCCTGACCGCGCTGATTATTACGCCTGTGGCCTGGCTGTTGTCGCAACGCCTGACGCGCCCGATTACAACATTGGCCAAGGGCGCAGGTCAGATGAACTTCACCGCCCGTGCCACACCGATCACTGCCGAAGGCCCTGCCGAGGTGCGCGCCGCCGCCGAAGCCCTGAACGCCATGCAAAGGCGCATCCGCAAACAGATGGAAAACCGCACGGCCGTAATTGCCGCCATTGCCCATGACCTCAAGACACCGCTGGCCAAGCTCAGGCTGCGTATAGAGACGCTACCGGAAGCCAGTCGTGAAAACATGTCGCGCGATATTACCGATATGGATAATCTTATCCGTTCGGCCCTGATGTTTGCCAGCGCCGGCACAGCGGCGCAAAACTTTGTGCGCCTTGACCTTAGTGCACTGGCCCAAAGTCTGTGTGATGACCTTCAGGGTTTATATAAGGTAGACGCTATCTCCATTCAGGAAGGCGTGACCATTTTCGGCGATACGCAGGCGATCAAACGCATATTGATCAATCTGATTGAAAATGCCCATCGCTATGCAGGCGGATCGAAACTTAGCCTGAAAAGTGAAAACGGGCGCGCCCTTATTGAACTGAGCGATAATGGTCCCGGCATACCGGATGAGGCCCTTGAGGCCGTACTTGAACCCTTCCACCGGCTGGAAGGTTCACGCAATCGCGACACAGGTGGTGCCGGACTGGGGCTGAGCATCGCGCAGGCACTGGTGGAAAGCCTTGGCGGCACGCTCAGACTACAGAACAACAGACCCAGCGGACTTATCGTCACGCTGGATCTGCCGCTTTAGATTAAGGTCTGGTGACGCTTTCGACGTCAATCTCAGGCGACTCAAGAAACTCTTTTTCGACTTCGCCGCGGATGATGACGGTCGTCTTGTCATCAATCGGGCCGGTCAGAAGCTTGTTATCGATTTCAACGCGAATTTCGCCTGTGCCGTCGCTGAAGATATACTTCTCGTTACCGACCTGACGCAGAAGTTGCCCTTTGAGCTGCACGTACTGGTCATCAACCGGATTTTTCAGCACTTCGGCCACCGACTTAGGACCTTTGTGACCCGAAGGCCCCGTATATTGCGCATGCGCGACACCGGACATAGCCAGAACGGCGACGGCAGGCAGAATGAACATTTTGATCATGGTAACACCTTCTAAATAACAACCCCGTTTTGCCCGCCTTTTTATAAAAATAATATATGACAATTATAAGCGCTACCCAAACTTATAAGCCGTCCGGTCACACCTTGTACGGATATGCTTTTCCGTTACCAAATATGTCTTGACTTACGCGCCCATAGGGCCAAAACGAAACGCGCAAAGTTTCGGACATTGTGCATTTTCCTAAGGCACTCAAAGGTCTGACAAAATATAAGGGAAGCTGAGATCATGGTATTAAGAGTTGCGATTAACGGGTTTGGCCGCATCGGTCGTCTGGTTTTACGTTCGATTATCGAAAACAACCGTACCGATATCGAAGTCGTGGCCATCAACGATCTTGGGCCGGTAGAAACCAATGCGCACCTGCTGCGTTATGACTCTGTCCACGGCAAGTTCCCTGCCGAAGTTAAGGTCGATGGCGACAGCCTGATCATCACCGCTAACGGTAAGACCTATACGCCCATCAAGGTAACGGCGATCAAGAACCCTGCCGAACTGCCGCACAAAGACCTCAAGGTCGATATTGCGCTGGAATGTACCGGCATCTTTACCTCCAAGGAAAAGGCTTCGGCTCACCTTGAGGCAGGTGCGAAGAAGGTCATTATTTCGGCCCCCGGCGATAATGCCGACAAGACAATCGTTTACGGCGTCAACCACGACACCCTGACCGCCGAAGACACCGTCATTTCCAACGCGTCTTGCACCACCAACTGCCTGTCGCCAGTCGCCAAGGTTCTGTCTGACCTGTGCGGCATCGAGCGCGGCTATATGACGACGATCCACTCCTACACCGGTGATCAGCCGACGCTGGATACCATGCACAAGGATCTGTATCGCGCCCGCGCCGCAGCCCTCAGCATGATCCCGACCTCGACCGGTGCCGCTAAGGCCGTGGGTCTGGTGCTGCCGCACCTTAAGGGTAAGCTGGACGGCTCCTCGATCCGCGTACCGACCCCGAACGTGTCCGTGGTTGACCTCAAGATCGTACCGTCACGTCCTGTGACCGTTGAGGAAGTCAACAACGCCATCATCGCTGCCGCTGACGGCCCGATGAAAGGCGTTCTGGCCTATACGGATGAGCCACTGGTGTCTTCGGACTTCAACCACAATCCGGCGTCCTCAACATTTGCGCTTAAGCAGACGCAAGTGATTGACGGCCAGTTTGTGCGCATTCTGACCTGGTACGACAACGAATGGGGCTTCTCGACACGCATGGCCGACACGGCACTGGCGCTCGGGAAATTCCTGTAATGAAAATTGGGGCGACGTCTTGGCTGATTATCCGAGGTGTCGCCCTTATTGCTACAGGCTTCCTTGCTGCTACGGGCATGACTTTATTCTGCCTGATCCGAAATTATCTTGATAAGGATTATGAAAGTTATTTTGTATTTTTGCGGCGCTATCCTGATGAGCTGCATTTAGCATTATTCATTGCCATGGTCGTTTGGTTGCTGCTCGCCTTTAAATTCGCCTGGAGCAATAGAAGCCCCACTGGGATAACACTTTCGATTATTGCATTTTTTATTTTCGCAGCGAGCGCTCGCAACGTTCTTTTAAATGCCTATCCTGTCTGCAACTCTTTCTGAGACACCCATGACCTTCAAAACCCTCGACGACCTTACTGATCTTTCCGGCAAGACCGCGCTGGTGCGCGTCGATTTCAATGTGCCGGTCGAAGATGGCAAGATCACCGACGATACCCGTCTGCGCGTCGCTCTGCCGACCATCGAGCGCCTGCAAAAGCTGGGTGCCAGGGTCGCCCTGCTGGCCCACTTTGACCGCCCGAAGGGCAAGGTCGTACCGGAAATGTCGCTGAAATTCGTCGCCCCTGCCCTGTCCGAACTGCTCGGCGCAACGGTTGCCTTTGCCGGTGACTGCGTGGGCAAGGATGCAGCTGATGTGCTGGCGCTTGTGCCTCAGGGAGGCGTCGCACTTCTGGAAAACGTGCGTTTCCATGCCGGTGAAGAAAAAAATGATCCGGCCTTTGCCGCTGAACTGGCCAAGCTGGGCGATATCTATGTCAATGACGCCTTTTCGGCAGCCCACCGCGCCCATGCTTCGACCGAAGGTGTGGCTAAGCTTCTGCCTGCCTATGCCGGTGAATCCATGCGCCGTGAACTGGATGCGCTCAATGCCGCCTTGGGACAACCTGAGCGTCCGGTCATCGGCATTGTCGGCGGCTCCAAGGTTTCGACTAAACTCGATCTGCTGAAAAATCTGGTCGGCAAGCTGGATGCGCTGGCGATTGGTGGCGGCATGGCCAATACCTTCCTCTTTGCACAAGGCGTCGATGTTGGCGGATCGCTGTGCGAAAAAGACCTCAAAGAGACGGCACTTGAGATTCTGGCCGAAGCCGAAGCCAAGGGATGTAAAATCCTGCTACCGGTCGATGTGGTTGTGGCCACTGAATTCAAGGCCAATGCCGCCAACCGCACCTTCCTGACCGGCACGCCTCTGAGCGATCAGGACAAGATTTTTGACGCTGGGCCGCGTTCTGCCGAGAACCTGAAAAAAGAAATCGCCGCCTCAAAGACCCTTATCTGGAACGGGCCTTTGGGTGTGTTTGAATTGCCGCCGTTCGATGCGGCAACGGTTGATGTGGCGAAATTTGCTGCATCGCAAACTAAATCTGGTATGTTGGTGGCCGTTGCCGGTGGCGGCGATACAGTCGCCGCACTTAACCATGCCGGTGTCATCGACGATATGAGCTTTGTCTCGACTGCCGGTGGCGCATTCCTTGAATGGATGGAAGGCAAAGAGCTTCCCGGCGTTCGTGCGCTGGAAAACTGAGTTTATATTTTAGCCAAGGCTGGCCTTACAGAAACAAATCGGTGGTCAGCCCCATTGTTCTGAGCATGAAAGAGGGAAAACATCATGGCTCGTATTAGTTTACGTCAACTTCTCGACCACGCGGCCGAGAACGATTACGGCGTACCTGCATTTAATATCAATAATATGGAACAGGGTCTGGCTGTCATGGACGCCGCCCGTCAGGCCGAAGCCCCCGTCATCATTCAGGCATCGCGCGGCGCCCGTAACTATGCGCATGACACCATGCTGACCAAGATGATCGACGCTCTGGTGGAAATCTACCCTGAAATCCCCGTCGTCATGCACCAGGACCACGGCAATTCACCGGCAACCTGCGCCACCGCCATTCAGAACGGCTTCACGTCGGTGATGATGGACGGCTCGCTGATGGCCGATGCCAAGACACCTGCTGACTTTGATTATAACGTCAATGTCACCCGCACAGTTGTGGACTTCGCCCATGCCTGCGGCGTGTCGGTCGAAGGCGAACTGGGTGTGCTCGGTTCACTGGAAACCGGTATGGGTGAAGCCGAAGACGGCCACGGGGCCGAAGGCGTTCTGGATCACTCACAACTGCTGACCGACCCTGATCAGGCCGTAGAATTCGTCGCCAAGACCGGCGTCGATGCGCTGGCGATCGCCATGGGTACCTCGCACGGGGCCTATAAGTTCTCGCGCAAGCCGGACGGCGACATTCTGGCCATGAACGTCATCGAAGAAATTCACAAGCGCCTGCCGAATACGCACCTTGTGATGCACGGTTCTTCGTCGGTGCCGCAGGATCTTCAGGACATTATCAACGCCTATGGCGGCGCGATGCCCCAAACCTATGGCGTGCCTGTCGAAGAACTGCAACGCGCCATCAAGACCGGTGTGCGCAAGATCAATATCGACACCGATTGCCGCATGGCGATCACAGGTGCCATTCGTAAATACATGACCGAAAAGCCGGATGGCTTCGATCCGCGCAGCTACCTCAAGCCCGCTAAGGAAGCCATGCAGCAGGTTTGCTATGACCGTTATGTTCAGTTCGGCACAGCCGGTCAGGCGTCTTTGATCAAAGCCAAACCTCTGGCGAGCATGGCGAAATATTACCTCGCCTGATCAGATAAGTTTTATTGCATAATAGTTACAAATAGGCGGAGCGCTTTATCTAAGCGCTCCGCCTATTTGCTTTTTTCCTGTATTGATTTACCAGAACAAGCTAGATTATTTATATAATTCAGCAATATAAATCCCAAACACACCACCATTAGATCATTAGGGCCATTGTGTCATGATTGACACAATGGCCCTAATTGCGTCTGATTATTACAATCAAAGATTGACATACGCCCGCGCAATTAAGAATGAGTCTCAAAACTGCACATATGCCGCTCGACTCAAAGGAGACCCAATGTCGATCAAGAAGCCCTCACCCAATGCCGCTGTTGCCGGTCATGGCCTTAGCCCACGCCACCCGCTTATGGGGGCCGCTCTGGCGGGCCTGACGGTTGCCGCTGCTTTTGGCGCACCGGCTATGGCGGATGACATTGATTCCGATTCCACGGTTACAGTGGTTGGCCAGCGTACCGCTAAGGCCAGCTCACCCAAGGCCACCGCACCGCTGAAGGACACCCCTCAGACCGTTTCCGTTATCCCCGCCAGCGTCTTTGATAAGCAGGGGGCGCGTAACCTGACGGACGTCCTGAACAATACGCCAGGCATCACCTTCAATGCCGGTGAAAACGGTTTTGCGACAGGGCTGTCGAACTTCAGCCTGCGTGGTTTTGATACCTCCGGCAACATCTTCACAGATGGCGTACGCGACTCCGGCAGCTATAACCGTGACGCCTTCAACACCGAACAGGTCGAAGTCTTCAAAGGCCCCGCCGGCGATAATGGCCGTGGCGGCGCAGGCGGTTATGTCAATGTGGTCAGCAAGACCCCTCGCCTGAACGACTTCACCCGCGCCACCGTCAGCTACGGTTTTGATGATTATAACTCCGACAGTCGCGCCCGCGCGACGCTTGATACCAATCATCGCATCTCGGACACGACGGCATTACGCCTTAACCTGCTTCTGGAAGATGGCGGCGTTCCCGGACGTGAACTGGCGTCGGTAAAGACCTTTGGCTTTGCGCCGTCCTTCAGCACCGGCCTTGGTACGAACAAGCGCCTGACCCTGTCGGCACAACACGTACGTCAGGAAGATCTGGCTGATTGGGGCCTGCCCGGTGCTTTCTTCAAAGGCACGATCAACTATGATCCCGCGGTTGGCGGCAAAAAGCTGCGGGACGTTTCCTACGGCCTGTCCAACGATTTTGATGATGTGACCTCAAGCGTGCTTCTGGGCCGTTATGAGCAGACCCTGTCACCGAATCTGGAGCTTTCGACACAACTGCGCTGGTCGAATACGGATCGCGATGCGGTCTTCACCATGCCGTCCGGCTATACCTCGGCCACGCAACAGGTAACCACCCTGCGTCAGGCCTATGCCCGCCAGAACGAAACCGTTTCCTGGCTGACCAACTTGTCGAGCCGTTTCAACACCGGTGCCTTGCGCCACCGCGCCAGCTTCGGTGTGGAACTGTCGGACGAAAAGGCCGTGGCCTATGCCTTCGCCACCCAGACCAACCCCGGCACAGGCACCACTCAGCCCGCCGCCAATCCTGATCCCAATCGCGCCGCCGATTTCGCAAATGCCCCGACCGAACGCAGCCGCGTGCTTGTGTCCACCTTGGCGGCCTATGCCTATGACACGATCGAGCTGTCCGAAAAGTGGCAGGTCACCGGCGGCCTTCGGATTGAAAAGTACAAGGTCAAGATCAGCAGCCGTACCGCCGCAGGCGCACCGGTGTCTGCCAACGGGATTAATATCTCCGAGACCACCTATAGCGGCCGCCTCGGCCTTGTTTACAAGCCGGTCGAAAGCACCAGCTTCTATGCGTCTTATGGCGTCTCGGCTCAGCCACCGGCCTCTTTCCTGTCAACCAGCGACATTTCACGCGGTGGCGCTAACGGCTTCCCCGGCTTTGACACAGGCATGAACAGCGAAGACGCCAAGGTACAGAAGTCCGTCAATTATGAAGTCGGTGCCAAGTGGGCCTCGGCGCAGGACACCCTGAGCCTGACCGCCGCCCTGTTCCGCACAGAGCGTCAGAATGTTGCCATTTCCGGTCGCCCGACCGTAACGGCACCTGTTGAACTTCTGGGCTATGGCGAACAAATCGTTCAGGGTCTGGAACTGGGCTTTAACGGCAAGATCACCCCGAAATGGGATGTGTTCGCCGGTCTGCTGTGGATGGAAAGCGAACGCAGCCATTCAGCCGCTCTGGATCTCGGCCGGTGCCGCGCCAATCCGGCCGATTTCGGCGCAGCAAATGCGGCCGCCTGTGACTCATCGCACAAAACCAATGGCGACGAACTGGCCTTCACGCCTGAATGGTCGGGCAATGTCTGGACCAGCTATCAGGTTACAGATCGCTTCAGCGTAGGCGGCGGTGCCCGTTATGTCGGCGACTCCATTGTTGGCCGTCCGGATGATGCCGAACGTATCATCCCCAATGGCCGCAGTGGTGAACTGCCCGGTTACTGGACGGCAAATCTCATGGCTCAGTACGATGTCAATCCGAACATTGCTGTGCGCCTGAACGTCGATAATGTGACCGATAAGTTCTATGCCCAGTCTCTGAACTGGTCCGTACAACGCGGCACGCCTGGGGCCGGTCGCTCGGCCCTGCTGACTTTGGTCTTTAAAAAATAACCGATTTCCGGCTTGAACCTGACGGGGCCGCACTGTCTTATGGCTGTGCGGCCTTTTTATTGCGGACACCCCTATGCTTATTGTCATCCCAGACGTCCTCACCCCTGAACAGGCTGCCGAAGGCTTGCGTCTCCTGCAGGCCGCCGACTGGGTGGACGGACGCGCCACTGCCGGACATCAGGGCGCGCATGTCAAACAGAACCGCCAGCTCACGCCCCATAGCGAGGTTGCGCAGACACTAGGCACAGCCATATTGCAGGCACTTGGGGCGCACCCTTTATTCATGTCTGCGGCATTGCCGCTGCATGTGCTGCCGCCGACCTTCAACCGTTACGGAGACGGTGAGACTTTTGGCAATCATGTTGACGGGGCCATGCGTTTTTTACCCAACGGGCAACGCATGCGCACCGATCTGTCCTGCACGCTGTTTTTCAGCGACCCTGAGGACTATGACGGCGGTGAACTGGTCATTGATGACACTTTCGGGCCACGCAGTGTGAAGCTGCCCGCCGGGCACATGATCCTTTATCCTTCCACCAGCGTACATCAGGTTACTCCCGTGACGCGGGGTGAACGCATCAGTTCTTTCTTCTGGTTACAGAGTATGATCCGCGACAATACGCAGCGCAGTCTGTTGTATGATATGGACATTGCCATTCAGCGCCTTGGGGCCGAAGCCGGTGCCAATCACCCCGAAGTCGTGCGCCTGACCGGCGTTTATCACAATCTGCTGCGTCTGTGGGGCGAAGTGTAAAAAATCTCCGCCCCCTCTTGCGGGCAGAAAAATCCTTCCCAAATCATAATCACGAAGGCGCCGATGTCGGGCTTTCGCGGATCGCTTCATTGCCCGAAACGGGGATGAGTCCGGCGGTTCAATTGATTATTTGCGCAACTTACGCCGTTGCCCAATCTCGCTTGTGAAGGAGACCCTATGCGTACTCAGATCGATTTTTCCCCACTTTACCGCAGTGCCGTTGGCTTTGACCGTCTGGCCAGTTTGCTCGACAACGCCACGCGTTCCGATAGTGCGCCCGGATGGCCGCCTTACAATATCGAACGCCTTGCGACCCAAACCGAAGCCGAAGGGGATTCCTACCGGATTGAACTGGCTGTTGCCGGTTTCAGACCTGATCAGCTTGGTATCGAAGTCAAGGAAAACGTGCTGACCATCACCGGTCGCAAGGACCCCGAAGACACCAACCGCACCTTCCTGCATCGCGGTCTGGCGGAACGCAGTTTCGAGCGCCGCTTCCAGCTTGCTGACCATATTCGCGTTACCGAAGCCGAGCTTGCTAACGGCCTTCTGACCATCACCCTAACCCTTGAAGTGCCTGAGGCGCTCAAGCCGAAGCAAATCCCAATCAAGACCTCAAGTCCTGCCGCCCCCACCATTCTGGAGGCCGCCGAATAGGCCTGATCTTTCTGGCATCTGATTTCTCCGGTCGAGGATTTCAGACGGATCCAGTCTCCTCGACCGAATGCCGCGCTCGGTTAGCCCTCTGACCTGAGCGCGGCCCCTCCCTCTCCTGATGTATCCCTGAGCCTTGCTAACGCAAGGCTCTTTTTTTACCCATGTCTCAGTTCAACCATGCGAACCGGCAGGCGATCGATTTCAATTCCATCAAACAGACGCGCATTGACCCATATGTGTCTCGCCTCAGCGTCGGTTGAATAGGTACTGCACCCGCAACCGCGACAAAAATAATGCACCGAAGCGGTTTCGCAGCGATAGGCCCCGACATCGTCCGCAGGCCTCATCAGTTCAAAGGCATCTGATCCATAACAGGCCCAAACGGCCCCGCGTTTACGACACAGACCACAGTCACAGCGAATGGCCGCCTCAGGCGCTCTGGCGACGTGAAACTGCGTAGCCCCACAATGACATTCCCCTCTGATCGTTTCCACGTCTTGTACCGAACCCTCTGACTGCCCACAGTCCGGCAAACTAGCGTTGGTCTGTGTCAGGTTTTGTCAGCATCGTTCCCGCATTGTTCACGCCACTGCTTCAAAAGGTGCAGCCTGCGGGTCGGCAGACGCTCAGGGCTTACGGTCAGATTACGGATACGGTCCGCACGAAAGTGCCTGAAATCCTTACGCAACTCACACCACCCGACCAGCATGCGCGTATGATCCAAAAATCCCAGAACCGCTGGCCAGACAATGCGCTCGGTTACGGCCTCATTGACATCGCCATAACACATAACCAGCTTGCGCTCCGAACGCAGCGCCTGCCGGATCAGCTTCAGGTGCGCATCTTCGGCTTCCTGCACCCGCTTGTCCTCCCACGGCGGGATGGCCATAAGCCCCGTGGTTTGCAGGCTTTCGCGCATATCTTCGGGCAGAACGGCACTGATCTTGGCCAGTGCATTATGCGCCGCCCCCGACAGATCCGTGTCAGAACGCCCCGCAACCCATCTGATCCCCAGGGCGATGGCCTCAATCTCATCCTGCGACAGCATAAGCGGCGGCAGCATGAACCCCGGCCGCAGCAGAAATCCGACACCGGCCTCGGCTTCGATATCGGCCCCTTGCGCGCGCAGGGCATCAATATCGCGGTACAGGGTGCGCAGCGAGATATTAAGCTCATGCGCCAGCGCTTCACCGGTCACCGGATAACGATGACGGCGCAATATCTGCAATAAATCCAGAAGGCGTGAGGCCCGCGACATAGCAACCCTGCAAATCCAATCCCGCTCTATCTGAACGGTTTTGCCGCGTCTGTTAAGACCAAAACAAGAACATCGTCACATTATTTTTCAAACACACCCTTCACCTCGGACGCAGATGTCCTTATATTGAAGGTGTCCGTTTCGGCGGACTATGGGGATAAACGCCCACGTAATAAGCGGACTGGACCCGGGTGCGATTCCCGGCGGCTCCACCATCTTCTCCCGTTCACGGGATATATATGGGGCCGATCAGCATCGACAGACGTGTAAAGGTGTAGCCTTCTCCCGGTTTGAGCCTCCGCGATCGGCTCAAAAACATAGTTGCGAACGATAACTTCGCTTCGGATCAAGCTCTTGCTGCGTAATGCGGCGGATCTAATCCACCTAAACTCCTAGGGCTTAAGCTCCCTAGGCGGGGCACCCCGGAGCGGCGCCTGGCAACAGAAGTCCGCTCCACTTTCCCCCGACACCCCGAACAATAGCCTGATGGTTCCCTCAGGATGCCTTGCGCAGGTCCGCGAAAAAGGCCTCAACCTGACGCGTCAGCTTATCCGATTGCACACCCATATCCGCCGCAGACGTATCCACCTGCACCGAAGCCGTCTGAGTCTCACTGACCGCTTCATCCAGCACAGAGATATGATGCGTCAGTTGCGCCGACGCATCGGACACATGCTGAATGCTGCTGGCGATTTCATTGGTTGCCGCACTTTGTTCTTCCATCGCCGCGGCAATAGAGGTGGCGACCACTTCGACCTCGGACACCGCCCCTGAGATAGTGCGAATAGAGGCCACCGCCTTGCCCGTAGAGGCCTGAATATCCTGAATGTGCGTAGCAATTTCCGTCGTGGCGCGCGCCGTCTGATCCGCCAGCGCCTTAACCTCTGTGGCCACAACCGCAAAGCCCCTGCCGGCGTCACCAGCACGCGCCGCTTCGATGGTCGCGTTCAGCGCCAGCAAATTGGTCTGAGAAGCGATCCCCTGAATAAGACCGAGTATCTCACCGATCTTGTTCACGGCTACAGACAGATGTTCAACCTCTGCCGAAGACACTTCGGCCATTTGCACCACCTCGCGAATGGACTGCGAGGCACCGGAAACCTGAGAGGTAATTTCCTGAATCGATTGCGTAAGCTGTTCGGAGGCAGCAGCGACTGAGCTTGCGTCCACCTGTGAACGACCGGCGACATTGGCCACAATATGCGATGTTTTCTGCGCACTCTGTACCATCTCGGCCAGAGCGTGCGACGTGGACTGTAGTCCCGCAGAACTTTGGGAGAAGAAGCCGACAATATCATCAAATTCGTGACGGAAGGTTTCGATGGCTTCGTCCGTTTGTCTGGCGCGATGGACGATGACCGTCTCAGAAGCCTGCTGATAGGTCGATATCGCAATATCGAGATCAAAGAACACCGCCTTGTTCACTGCCGCCAGCGCCGCGCCAAGAGCCTTTGGCCTAAAGCGGTATTTTTCCGCCAGAATATAGC
>JASGFL010000052.1:0-21279 GCA_047605545.1 Asticcacaulis sp.
TCTGCGAAACGATAACGCGTTCGGTGCCGTTGACGACAAAGGTGCCCTTGTCGGTCATCAGCGGAATGTCGCCCATATAGACGTCCTGCTCCTTGATGTCCTTCACCGAGCGGGCGCCGGTGTCTTCATCGGTTTCGAACACGATCAGGCGCAGCTTGACCTTAAGCGGCGCGGCATAGGTGATATCGCGCTGAATGCATTCCTCGACGTCGTATTTCGGCTCTTCGAATTCGTAGGAGACGTATTCGAGCGTGGCGCGTTCATTGAAATCCTTGACCGGAAACACGCTCTTGAACACCGCCTCAAGGCCGTCATCGACGCGCTCGGCGGCGCGGACGAAGCGTTGCAGGAACTGTTCATAGGATGAGCGCTGCACCTCGATGAGGTTCGGCATGCGGATGGCTTCGGGGATACGCCCGAAAGATTTGCGAATCCGCTTTTTCTCGGTGAACGATAAGGTCATCGTTATTCCTTGTGCGTGAGGACGCTGTAGATTTTCAGAGGCAATACCCCTTGCGGGGTCGTTTGAGAAACGTCTTACGCGCCTGCTCTTTTATGATGATTGCTCACCAAAGACGCTGTTTTTCAAAGGCTTTCGTTCAAAGAAAGCTTAAGCCGCTCGCTGGTAGAAAGAGCATAAGACCAGCCATCGGGCTTATTTTCAAGGCGCGATACGCCTTAAAGGGGAGCGCTCCATAGCGCACTTATCCCCGCCTGTCGAGGGGGAAAATGCCCTCAGGGCGCCATATGGAAATAGACGCTGATGGACTGAGGGCTGTTGCCGTCCTCGACCGACTGACCGTGGGTTTCAATCCGCAGCAGGGGCCGTGCGTCCTGCCGGTTGCGCAACTGCCCCAGCACGGGCTGTGCCGACACCAGCGTCTCATGGAACACGACCGAGCGCTCGAGCGCCAGCGCCTGACGGGCACGGCCTTCGGGGGTGAAGGCGTTATATTGCGCGTGACCGACGATATTGACCACGGCCATATTGCCGCGCAGGTCACACCCTGCCTCCGAAGCGCCATCGGCATAACAGGGCAGGCTGGCAGCCAGCTTGCCGGCCACGCGCGTTATCGTCTCACGCCCTCTTGCCGACAGGCGTGAGGTTTCGCCTTCGAACAGCTCCGGGGCCTCGAAACGCAGGACACCGTTGCCGATATCGGTCTGGGCCGGCACGGCCTCACCGCGCAGGCTTTCGTCGAGCGAGACCATAAAGGCCGCCTTGTCGGCTTCGGCGCGTTGGGCTTCGGGCTTTGCCGCCCCGGCCTCTGACTGCGACTGGGACTGGGGCGTATAGGCGAAGCAGCGCTCATCAGGCCCGGTTTCCAGCACCTCGCCCGGCAGGCAGACGATGTGGTTCTTACGGTCGAGACGGATCGGGGCCTGACGGTTTTCGAGCGCGTCGGCCTTTTGCAGAAGCGCCACCGTCTGGGCGTCGTGCGCGCTGGTCAGGGCTTCGGTGGAGTCACGGAAATTGAAGGCCAGATAGGCCAGAAGAATGATGAAGATGAACACCACCCCCACCATGAGGTCGGTCATGGTGATGTAAAAGCTTTCGCCCTCTTCCGGAGCGTGGCGGCGGGATTTGCGCATCAGCCCTGTTCCGCCTGACGCTCGAGCACGGCCTCGATGCGCCCCAGCGCCCTGAGATGCTCGATCAGAACCTTTTCGGTCGGCATGAAATTGACGCAGGCATCCAGCGCCTCATAGAACATGGCCTCAAGCGCGAGGATGCGTTTACGCCTCTGGCGCGCCACCAGACGCAGGATGATCGAGGCCACGACACCGGCAATCGACGTCCAGAACTTGGTGGCGGCAATGGCCAGAAGCCCGACGATAGCGCTCTGCATGGCCGCCGCGTCGCCGCTTTGCATGCTGCTGGTGGTCTCGCTCAGGGCGGCGACGATGCCCATGAAGGTGATGGCCAGACCGATGGCCACCAGAATATTGGCCCACCATTCAAGCGTGCGTGCCGGTTCGTCCAGCGGCTCGAACACATCCTGCGCGCGGACGGAGATGGCGAACTGCCCCTCGCCCGTATCGGTCAGCAGGCTGCGGTAATTGGCCCAGCCCAGCACCAGACCCACCGATACCGGATCGTTGGACAGCACATGCGAAAAGCGCTGATCAACGGCGGGAAACTTTTCGAAGAACTGTTGTTTGGCCTTTGCGCCCGACCCTCTGAGGCCGGTCAGCAGGTTCCAGCGGTCGTTGATTTCCTGACGCAGCAGGCCGTATTCCCTGACGCGCGAAAAGATGATCAGACCGATGGCAAAGGCCAGTATCGCGCCCGACAGCACAAGCGCCGCGCCGGGGGCGGCAAACAGGGTGACGATAAGGGAGGTAACTGGATCCTGCACGGGGCGCTCCGCAAAAATATCCTACCGCTTCGCCGTTAGAAAAGGCGAAAATGTGGCTCAAAAATCAAAAACCCCTCAGGAATAATTCTGAAGGGGACATGTCTGACGTCAGATAAACAAAACAGGCCCTGACGTTGCCGACAGGGCCTGCTCGTAAGTCAGTATGACAAAACCGAATTACTTGACTTCGATCTTGGCGCCGGCTTCTTCAAGCTTCTTCTTGATGTCGGCAGCTTCTTGCTTCGAAACGTTTTCCTTGACGTTTTGCGGCGCGCCTTCGACCAGATCCTTGGCTTCCTTCAGACCGAGGTCTGCACGGATGCCGCGGATTTCCTTAATGACGTTGATCTTCTTGTCGCCGCCGTCAACCAGAACGACGGTGAATTCGGTTTGCTCTTCAGCCGCTTCGGCAGGAGCCGCAGCGCCACCGGCAACGGCAGCAACCGCCACAGGCGCCGCCGCAGAGACGCCCCACTTTTCTTCGAGAGCCTTCGACAGCTCAGCAGCTTCGAGAACGGTCAGGGCCGAAAGTTCTTCGACCAGCTTTTCAATCTTGGACATGGTATTTCCTTAATAGGGTAGAGTGTGTGAGTTACGGAACAGCTGATTAAGCGGCGTCTTTGGTCGCGTATGCGTTGAACACGCGGGCCAGTTGACCGGCAGGTGCCTGCAGAACGCCTGCAACCTTGGTTGCCGGAGCTTGCAGCACGCCGACGATCTTGGCGCGCAGTTCGTCCAGAGACGGCAGGGTGGCCAGAGCCTTGATACCGGCTTCGTTGAGGACTTCCGTCCCCATCAGGCCGCCAATGAGCTTGAGCTTGTCATTCTCTTTGGCATACTGAGCGGTGATCTTGGCGGCGGTCACAGGGTCTGCACCATAGGCCAGAGCGACAGGGCCTTTGAACAGGGCTTCGCCTGCATCACCGACCGAGCCGTCAAGTGCCTTGATGGCCAGACGGTTTTTGAACACCTTAAGCACAGCGCCTTCTTTACGAAGACGGTTGCGCAGTTCAGCTAATTCCACAAAGGTCAGACCCGAGTACTGGGTCACAACCACGACGCCGGATTCGGCGAAGACGCCCTTAAGCTCTTCGATCGAACTGGCTTTTTGTGCGCGGTCCATTGCGGCCTCCAATTGAGGTGGCGCTTCACAGGAACAGCCCTGCAAAGCGAAACAAACGACAAAATCGTCATGGGTTACCCCATAACGGCCTGCCGACTGTCCATGTGATGAGAAGCGTTACCCCAATAAGGCTGCACCGCTTTCCTTTTAACGGGAAAACCGTGTAAATCCTTGTGGCGTTGCGTCCCGTCTATTTTCGGCATCTGAAGGCTTTCAGACAATTATGGCTCAGGTGACCCCTGCGCCCCGAAGGTCTCGGACAGAACGACCTGAAGGTTGCCCTTCATGCCGAAGGCCGCCCAATACACACAATGTCCGGCGAAATCAAGCCTGTTACAATGACCTTTATCACTTTCACCGAAATTACATATTTTCGGCCATATAGTCCGCCTATGAAATTTTTACGCCGACCATATATCAGCACTATCCTGCTCCTGATCCTTAGCCTGAGTGCTATTTTCTTCATGACCGATATCGAGTCAGTCAGTGAATCCCGCAGGATCGCCTTTCTTGTAAACCTTGTAGGGCCAGAGGCCGCCACATGGATAATGCGTGCGTTTTTTGCACTTATCTCAGTGGGGTTGGTCTGGATACTGCATGATGAGAAAAAGACCACGCATACAATTGACCGCATTGCACACCAGAGACAACAAATCGACAACAGCATCCGTCGCGAAAAATAGCCCCCTACCCATTTCGGCTTCAAACGCCTATAGGAAGCGCCTCTCTACACTTGCTCTGTCAGCCTGAGGCAGGGATGAGGCCATTATGCGTAACCCTGCCGTTGTCGCCTGTATACTGGCGCTGTTTTCCGCCCTGTGCTGGGGCGTCGCCGGCACGCTGGCGCAGTTTCTGTTTCACCACAAAAGCATAAGCCCTGAGTGGCTGGTCACGGCGCGTATGCTTGTGACCGGCGTTCTGATGACCGCCTTTGCCCTGTTACGCAAACCCAGAGAAACCCTGTCTGTTTTCTCAGATCGCAAAGACACCCTGAGACTGCTGTCCTTCAGCGTTCTGGGCATGTGGTCGGTGCAATATACCTATTTCGCCGCCATCAATGCATCCAATGCGGCCACGGCCACCATCATTCAATATGTAGGGCCGGTATTGATTGCCATCTATTACGCCTTTATCGAAAAGCACTGGCCCAGACCGCTTGAGTGCCTGTGCCTGCTTATGGCCATGGCCGGTGTGTTCTTTCTGGTCACGCACGGCAGACCGGACAGCCTGTCTCTGTCACCCGCAGCCCTGTTCTGGGGCTTAATCGCCGCTGTGGCGCTGGCGATCTATACCATTCAGCCCCTGAAACTGATGTCGCGTTACCCGACCGAAGCCGTCATTGGCTGGGCCATGCTGATCGGCGGGGGTCTTTTCAGCCTCATCAGCCAACCCTGGCACCTCGAAGGCATCTGGGACCTTCAGTCTCTGGGAGCCTTTGCGTTCATCGTCGTCTTCGGCACACTTTTGTCGTTTCAAGCCTATCTTACCGCCGTAAAGATGATTGGTGCGCGCCCCGTCAGCCTTATGGCCTGCACCGAACCGCTTGCAGCGGCGGTCATCAGCATTATCTGGCTCAAGGTGCCGTTCGGTGCCTATGATTGGCTGGGGGCAGCGCTCATTGTCGGCACGATCATCATTCTGACGCTTCAGGGGCAAAAACCGCCACGCCCGTCTTCCGAAGCTTGCCCTTCTCAGGCGACATTGGCAAAAGACTGACATGCTGAGCGAGATACACGCCTTTTTACAATCCGAGACCCCGCCTGAGTGGATTGAGGCCGCTCTGGCCAATCAGGAACTTCTGCTGCTTGACCATAAGGCCTGTGAGTACAAGGCGGCGTCCAATGCGTTAAACTTGATGGCCCGATACGACACCCATGTCGAACTGATCGAGGCCATGAGCCGTCTGGCGCGTGAAGAGCTTGTGCACCACGAACAGGTCATGAAGCTGATCAAAAAGCGCGGCATTGCCCTAAGGCCGATCTCCGCCGCCCGCTACGCTTCGGGTTTACGGGCGCAGATGCGGCGCACAGAACCCTTGGCACTGGTGGATGTGCTGGTGATTTCGGCCTTTATCGAAGCCCGCTCGTGTGAACGCTTTGCGGCCATTGCCCCGCATCTTGATGCCGAGCTTTCAAAATTCTATTCCGGCCTGCTGGCCAGCGAAGCCCGCCATTATCAGGGCTATATTAAACTGGCGCACCTGTATGGAGATGCCGACGACATCGCCGCCCGCATCGAAGCCATAAGACCGGTGGAACAGGCGCTGATTGCCGACCCCGATAGCGAATTCCGCTTTCATTCGGGCTTGCCCGTCGACTTAACCTAATTCGCGTGACCGCTTTTGTGCGGCCAGAACCGTGGCAGTGATCAACTCATTAAGCCCCTGCCCTTCGGCACGCAGAACTTTCAGGCCCGCTTCGGTCGTGCCCCCAGGTGATGCCACCTTTTTGATCAGGGCCTCAGGCTCTTCGCCGGAAATGTCCAGAAGATTAGCTGCCGAAATCAGCGTCGCCCGCGCCAGTACCCGCGCATCCGCGGCCTCAAGACCAGCCTCAAGCCCCGCCGTTTCAAGCGCTGCCGCAAACGCATAGACATAGGCAGGCCCCGATCCCGACACGGCGGTTGCCGCATCAATCAGGCCTTCGTCCCCCAGCACCACCGTTGAGGCAATCGGTTCAAATATACCTTTGGCGGCATTCAAGGCTTGCGCTTCGTCGGCATAAAGACTGGCAACGCCCTTGCCCGTAGCCACGCCGGTCGTAGGCATGACGCGTGCCACCTTACGACCACCAAAGGCCGCCGACAGATCCGCTGTACGTACACCGGCCATAACCGATACGATTACCGCTTCGGGATTAAGCTTATCCGCAAAGGCCTCCGCGACCGCACGCCAGCCCTGCGGCTTGACGGCGATAATGACGGTCTGCGCCTCGGCCACAACGGCCTCATCCGGATTAAGCCGCGCCCCCAGATCAGCAAAGGTCTGCGCCTCTGCCTGCGGGTGCAGATCAAGAATAATGACATCCGCGGGATCAACCGCACCGGACACACGCAGCCCTTTAAGAATGGAACCACCCAGCGCGCCCGCGCCAATTATCATCAAAGGCAAAGCCAGCATCTTAAAAATCCGGAAATAAAGTCATATTCAGGCGACGGGCCGCCCCGAGCCTGAATATGTCAAATCAGAAACCATGAAAAACGTATTTTGGCCAAAGGCCAAAATACGTTTTTCATGAGGTCTATGCCTCACCCACTGTTTCAAACAGGCAGGCCGTAATCGCTTCGGACGGCGCATGGCCGCCACGGATCAGGAAATCAAACGCCGGATAGAAACGGTCAACCGTTTCCGCCGCGCTGTTGATCATGTGCGCCGTCTGCATCGGGCTTGGGCGCTCGGCAGGGCTGAAGGCCATGGTGTGACGGAAAACAATATCAGCCACCGGCGTCGCACTGCCGCCGATTTCATCCTGATAAAGCTCGAAATGACCGAACCATACCCGCTGGTTCACAAGGGTCAGCAGTTCATAAAGCCGCGGCAGCTGTGCCTCGGTGAACGGCACATCCAGTGTGCAGCAAAGCTGGATACACTCCCCCTCAGGACGCCAGGAAAACCACAGATCATAGGCTTTCCAGTCCCCCTTAAGCGAAAAGACCACCTCGCCATCGGGCGTGCGTTCAAAATTAAGCCCTTCATCACTCAGAATGGTCTCGACCATTTCAAGCGGGTCGGAACTCATGTCAGCATCATAGGCCTGCGGCAAATCCATAGTCTGTTCTTACTCTGTGTCTGTCTCGGGAGGAGGCGTCTTTTTAGCCGCCGTCTTCTTGGGCGAACCCGCCTTAAGTTCGGCAACCTCGGCACGCAGGGCCGCGATTTCGTCTTTCAGCGCCAGCAACTCATCGCGACGCACCAGATCAAACTCAGCGACAAACTTGTCGCCCTGCGCCTGAAACGCAGCCTTGGCCTCGTCACCCGCTGACTGCATCAGCGACATGGCATTGGCGGAAAGTTTGGCAAACTCATCAAGGAACGGATTTTTCGACTGCACGACTAAAGCTCCTGTTAAACGGGTGTCACGCCCCGCCTATACGCGTTACGCCTACTGAAAGAAAGTTTTTCACGATTCTTGCCCCGCTTCGATGATTCCTTTAGGTCTGAGGCAACTGTTGCACAGGTTTGACCCGACATCATGACATTACCGGATATTGATCCCGTCCTCCTGCAAATCGGCCCGGTGGCCATCCACTGGTATGCTCTGGCCTATATTGTCGGCATTGCGCTGGGGTGGTGGTATCTGCATCGCCTGATTAACAAAGAAAGTCTTTGGGGGCCTCAGGGCGCACCGCTGGACAATCAGCGCCTCGAAGACATGGTGTTGTGGCTGGCGTTGGGGGTCATTGTCGGCGGACGCATAGGCTATATACTGTTCTATGATCTGGCGACGGTCATGGCTGATCCGTTACGTGCCTTACGTGTCTGGGAAGGCGGCATGGCGTTTCATGGCGGCTTCCTTGGGGTTGTGGTGGCAGGGTGGCTTTATGCCCGCGCACAAAAGATCAATCCCTGGTCATTGGGTGATCTGCTGGCCTGCGCGGCACCGATTGGCCTGTTTCTGGGGCGGGTTGCCAACTTTATTAACGGTGAACTGTGGGGCCGTCCGACTGACATGCCGTGGGGCGTAGTCTTCTGCAATCAGTACGCCTGTTCCGGCGGTCAGGAAGCCCGTCACCCCAGCCAGTTGTACGAAGCTGCCCTCGAAGGCGTGCTGCTGTTCGTCATTCTGTTCGTGCTGACACATATATATAAGAAACTGAAACAGCCGGGCCTTTTGATGGGGGTTTTCATCGCCGGTTACGGCCTGAGCCGCATTCTGGTGGAAACCGTGCGTAACCCTGATAAGCATATGACCGATTTTCAGGTCATCACGATGGGCATGATCCTGTCCACGCCTATGGTTATTGCCGGACTGGCCATCATCATGCTGGCGCTCAAAGGGAAAACACAGGACAAATCCTGATCATGGCCCCGCCTCTCAAGACCCGCCTGATCGAGCAAATACGCCTTGATGGCCCCATGACCATTGCCGACTATATGTGGGCCTGTCTGCACGATCCATATGACGGCTATTACGCCACACGTCCGGCTCTGGGGGCCGAAGGTGACTTTATAACCGCCCCTCTGGTGTCTCAGGTTTTTGGCGAGTTGCTGGGCCTGTGGACGCTTCAGGTCTGGCAGGATATGGGCGCGCCCGACCGCGTCAGCATTGTCGAAATCGGCCCCGGTGACGGCACCCTGATGGCCGATATGCACCGCAGCTTTTCGCTGATGCCAGCGTTTCAGTCCGCCGCCCGCATCTATATGGTAGAGGCCTCCGCGCCACTGAAATCGCTTCAGGCCGCACGCGTCCCTGAGGTGACGCACCTCGACAGCCTGCACCATATTCCGACCGACGCACCGGTCATTATTATTGCCAACGAAGTGCTGGATTGTCTGCCCGCGCGTCAGTTCCAACTGGCTCCCGAAGGCTGGCATGAACGCCGTGTCGGGCTTGATGAGCAGGGCGAACTTTGTATCGGCCTGATCCCTGCCCCCGAAGGCTTCACCGCTCCGTTTGAGGCCGTTACCCCTCAGGTGGCGGAAATCTCTCCGGCGCAGAACCAGTTTGTCGAAGCGATCTCAGGCATAGTGAAAACCGCCACAGGTGCCGCCCTGTTCATCGACTATGGCCGCGACACCCCTGAGGCGGGCGACACGCTTCAGGCTCTGTACCGCCACGAAAAGCGCGACCCGCTCGAAGCCCCCGGACAGCACGATCTGACCCAGTGGGCCGACTTCCCCAGTCTGAGGATTACCGCCGCCCGCTCCGGCCTGCATGCGGCCCCGCTGACACCACAGGGGATATTCCTGCAACGGCTCGGTATTGAAACCCGCTTTGAGGCTCTGGCCTCTAAAAACCCTGATCAGGCCGAAAAGCTGTTCCGCCAGTTTGAGCGCCTGACCGCCGAAGACGAGATGGGCAGCCTGTTCAAGGTTATGGGCCTGAGCTACCCTCCCCGTCCCTTACCCGCACTGGATATATAGCGTCATGTCCCTGCCCCCGCGCATCCTGCATCCGCTGCTTGACCTGCCCAATATTCAGCATGGTTTTTTCACGCGTCTGGGCGGCGTGTCACAGGCCCCTTACTCAAGCCTCAACGCCGGTGCCGGCTCAAAAGACGATCCCGCCGCAGTCAATGAAAACCGACGCCGCATTGCTTCGGCGTTTGATCAACCGCCTGAACGCCTCCTGACCTGTTATCAGTTGCACTCAAGCCGCGCCGTAACGGTTGACGGCCCGTGGGAAAACGCGGCCCGACCTGAAGCAGATGGTCTGGTGACACGCACTTCCGGTCTGGTTCTGGGGGCCTTATCCGCAGACTGCGCACCGATCCTGTGGGCCGATCCGGTCAATGGCGTCATCGGTGCCTGTCATGCGGGCTGGAAGGGAGCGCTGTTCGGCATGATCGAAGCCGAGTACGAAGCCCTGATCGCTCAGGGCGCGCAACATGCACATCTAAGGGCCGTCATCGGCCCCTGTATCGCTCAGGCCTCCTACGAAGTCTCCGCAGACTACGAAACGACCTTCCTTGAAAATGATGCCGACAGTGCGGCCTTCTTCCGCGCAGGCAACACGCCGGATAAACGCTGGTTTGACCTTCCGGGCTTTTGCCTTATGCGCCTTAAGCGCCTTGGCCTGACGCAGATAGCCGCCACGGGTCACGACACCTGCGCCGAGGCGGATATTTTCTTCTCCAATCGCCGCAGTTTCAAAACTGGCGATGCGGATTACGGCCGCCTGATCAGCGCCATAGCACTGCGTTGAGATAGATTGCAATTACACGCCAGACGGATATTTTAACGGTTTTAAGACAAAGCGCTTGCCCATAATGATCCACCTGTTAAAAGCCCCGAAACAACCTCCAGGCACCGCACCGCAACGGAATTGATAACATGAAACTTCTGTCGGCTAACTCGAACCGCTCCTTGTCTCAGGCTATTGGCAAATATCTGGATGTGCCACTGACCAAGGCCCGCGTCCAACGCTTTGCCGACAATGAAATCTTCGTCACTATCGATGAAAACGTGCGCGGCGAAGACATCTTCGTCATTCAGTCCACCAGCTATCCCGCCAACGACAACCTGATGGAATTGCTGATCTGTATTGACGCCCTGACCCGCGCCTCGGCCAAACGCATTACGGCGGTTATCCCTTATTTCGGTTATGCCCGTCAGGATCGTAAAACCGGTGGCCGAACACCGATTTCAGCCAAGCTGGTGGCCAATCTGATTACCCGCGCCGGTGCCCACCGCGTCCTGACCATGGACCTCCATGCCGGTCAGATTCAGGGCTTCTTCGATATTCCGACCGACAATCTTGTGGCCATCCCGTTCATGGCCCGTGACATCAAGGACAACTACGAAAAGTCCAATGAGATAATGGTTGTGTCGCCTGACGTAGGCGGTGTGGTTCGCGCCCGTGCGCTGGCGGACCGTCTTGGGGGTGATCTGGCGATTGTCGATAAGCGCCGCCCAAAGGCCGGTGAATCCGAAGTGATGAATATCATCGGTGAGGTTGATGGCCGCGACTGCATCCTGTTTGACGATATCGTCGATTCCGGCGGCACGCTGGTTAACGCCGCCAAGGCACTGATCGACCGTGGTGCCAAGTCGGTTTCCGCCTATATCAGCCACGGCGTTCTTTCGGGCGAAGCCATCAACCGCGTCGACAGTTCGGTTCTCAAGGAACTGGTGATCACCGATTCTATCGAAGTGCCGGAAAACATCCGCAACCACCCCAAGATCCGTATCGTCAGCGTAGCCCCGCTGATCGGCGAAGCCATCCGCCGCATCGCCAACGAAGAGTCCGTCTCCAAGCTGTTCGACTGATCGGCGTCATCTTACGCTTCAATATACAGAACTAGGGGGCTGTGATCTGCCCCCCGTAAAAAGCCGTGCAACACCGGCTTTTTACGTTTGCTTAACCACATATTAACCCCAAAACGGCGTCATAGGCGCGTCACATCCGCGTCGTTTATGGGCGCAGTCGTGGCAGCCTCCATTATTGCCCCCACCGGATCGGCCTCAGATATGGCGTCATACTTTTGGCGTTTTTGTCTGGGTTCCTTCTCATTTGGGGCAATCAATTCTGCCCGCGGTACAACAGATTCTTTTAGACGCCGCATGCGCTGAAATATCCGCAAGGATTACCGCCCAAAGGCAGAGTGTCAGTACATCGTTCTACCTGCCCAAGATCACAGGGGAGTTATTGGTTATGAAATTCGCTATCGGGACAACGAAGCCCGTCCTAAACAAACGCTTCTGGTTGCGCCTGAGCGCTGGTGCCGTAACACTGGCTATGGTTGCCGCCTGTAAAACCGTTGAGCCGCCGCCCCCTGCACCGCCCCCCCCTGCCCCTGCAGGCCCTCCGGTATCCCTGTCACCACAGGTATCTGACGCGGCTTCGATCTATGTCACCTATGTCAATCTGGCACGTAACATGGGCTCCGGTTTTGCCGATGGTCAGGCCGTTGCCACCCGCCTTCAGGAAGGCGCTTCCTATGAGCCGACCCAGATGGCCACGGGTGCCGTCGCCTATGGTGCCATTGTGGCCATGCAGGAACCGGCGTTCCGCTCGCAACTGCGCGGCTATGCCTCCGACGAAGCCGTCCGCCGTGAGATGGTTGACCGCCTGATCCGCGACCCGTCCTATGCCGCCAGCATTCCCGGTGCCAATATCGCTGCACGCCGTGTGATTCTGGCCCTGTCCTCCGATGGCGAGGCGATCTACAAAAAAGGCGCTGATTTCAAACAGGCGGCCTACTCCATTCAAAAAGAAAAGTGGGCCAAGGGCGTCGTAACCGGCCCTGCGGAACGTCTGGCGGCTACCAAGCTTGCCTCATCGACCAAACAGAGCGTCTTTACGGACGAAAGCTCCAACCTTCTGGCCTCGGCCCTGTCTGGCCACGGCCTTAAAACCCACGCCTCCACCGGTGCCTTAAGCACCGAGTCCTCAGCCTATGACGCTGGCACAGCCCCCGCTGCAGACCCGTTGGTTACCACGGCCGCAGCCCCCGGTGAATTTGCCCGCGAAGACCTGTTTACGGCACCCTATACGGCGGGTGTCAACCGGTCACTGGCTATTGCCGCGATCTCCATACTTGGCGAAGGTACGGGCGTGAACGAAGAAGCCATTGTCGCCATGCTCAATGATGGCCACAGCTCGCGCTGCCTCAACGAATCAAAACTTAACCTCAATCAGTGTCTTGCGGCTTCGCGCTTCCATTTTGATGATGTGTTCTGCGTCGGGCAGCACATTCTGATGGATACAGGCAACTGTATAGGTGAATTGTCTTCCAACGCCCTTGACCTGTCCCCCAAGCGTCAGGTCGCCCTGAATGCAGACGGCACCGAGGCGTTGAAATACGCCAATGCCAAGCCCTACATACAGCCGGCAAAACCGGCGGCCAAAAAGCCCGCTGCCAAAAAGAAGTAAGCGAAACAGAAGAAGCGGCCCCTCACGGGCCGCTTTTTTTATATTTGCCACTGGACAAAGACAAAAAGACAGGTTTTAAGCGCCGCAAAAGGTTGCGCTTCGTACATATTGTGTGTATCTACGCGCCTCTTGAGATTTACGGGATATTCCCACGCTGCGGTTGTCGGGCGTTATGTCATGACGACGGCGGCGCGTTTTGTTTGAGGAAATGGCTAATGGCCGATATCGTTTTAGACGTAGAAGTTCGTGAGCGTACCGGTACCGGTGGCGCCCGTGAGACCCGCAATGCTGGTAAGGTTCCGGGCGTACTGTACGGCGGGGACAAGGGCCCTGTGCCGATCGCTGTAAAGCTGAACGAGTTCAAAAAGGCCCTGTACACCGGTCGCCTGAACGGTCACCTCGTGACCCTTAAGCACGGCAACGAAACCCAGAAAGTTATCGCCAAGGCGATTGACTTCCATCCGGTTACTGACGTGCCTCTGCACTTCGACCTGTACCGCGTCGATGAAAACCAGACCATCAAGATCAACGTCGCTGTTCACTTCAAGAACAACGAAGCATCTCCTGGCCTGAAAAAGGGCGGCGCTCTGAACATCGCCCTTCACGAAGTTGAAATTCAGGTTCCGGCTGGCCACATCCCTGAGGATATCGTGGTTGACCTGACCGGTTTTGAAATCGGCCAAAGCGTACACATCAGCGACCTGAAGCTCCCTTCAGACGCTTCTGCCACTCAGGCAGGCGATGTGGTTGTCGCTTCGATCACCGGTGTAGCTTCTGAAGAAGCTGCTGAAGGTGACGCCGAAGCCTAAGGTTTTCGCCTTAAAACATTTGCTAAAAAGCCCCGTTCTTGTCAAAAGAGCGGGGCTTTTTCGTAGTCAAAGGTTTGTCATGTATCTGATCGTGGGACTGGGTAATCCCGGTGGACAATATGCCGGTAACCGGCACAACATCGGCTTTATGTTCATCGACCAGCTTATCCGTTCCGCTGCCTTTGGCCCCGAACGTAACAAGTTTCAGTCGGTCATGTCCGAAGGCACGGTGCAAACCGCCAAAGGCCCCGTCAAGGTACTGGCCCTCAAGCCTCAGACCTATATGAACCTGTCCGGCAATGCCGTGAAAGAAGCCGCTGCTTTTTACAAGATCACACCCGACCACATCATCGTCTATCATGACGAACTGGATCTGGCCCCCGGACGCCTGCGCATGAAGCTTGGGGGCGGTCATGCCGGTCACAACGGCCTGCGCTCGATCATGAGCCATATGGGGCCTAATTTCGTCCGCGCCCGTATGGGCATCGGCCACCCCGGCCAGAAGGAACTGGTGCATCACTGGGTGCTGTCAGATTTCTACAAGGCCGATACATGGGTAGATACCCTGAATGATGCCTGCGTCTCGGCCCTGCCGCTTCTGCTGGCCGGAGAGTCTGAAAAATATCAGACCGAAGTCATGCGCCTTTCGCCTGCGCCCAAACTTGACCCCAAACAGGCCAACTCACAAGCATAGAGTCTGGTCAAAGCGCCCTTGGCATGTTAGCCACGCGCCAATTCCTTTTTATAACCCCACCGGATTATCATGGCCCTGAAAGTCGCTATCGTCGGTCTGCCCAATGTCGGCAAGTCCACCCTGTTCAACGCCCTGACGCAGACCGCCTCGGCACAGGCCGCCAACTATCCGTTCTGTACGATTGAACCCAATACCGGCGACGTAGCCGTGCCTGAACCGCGCCTTGATGTGCTGGCCAAGATCGTAGGCTCAAAGGAAATCATCCCCGCCCGTATCAACTTTGTTGATATTGCCGGTCTGGTGCGCGGCGCGTCAAAGGGCGAAGGTCTGGGCAATCAGTTTCTGGCCAATATCCGCGACTGTGACGCCATTGCCTTTGTGGCCCGCTGCTTCATCGACACCGACATCACCCACGTCGAAGGCCGCATCGATCCTTTGAGCGACCTTGAGATCATCGAAACCGAGCTGATGCTGGCCGACCTCGAATCGCTGGAAAAGCGCCTGCCACAGCTGGAAAAGCGCGCCAAAACCGGCGGCGACAAGGAAGCGGCTCTTACCGTTTCGCTGATCAATGCCGCTCTGGCTGAACTGCGCGAAGGCCGTCCGGCCCGCATCGCCGACGAAAAGGGTAAAATCTCCAAAGAAGACCGCAAGGCATGGGAGATGCTGCAACTCCTGACCTCAAAGCCTGCGCTCTATGTCTGTAACGTCGATGAAAGTTCCGCCGATAAGGGCAATGAGCTGTCTGACACGGTTGCCACGCGCGCCAAGGCCGACCACGCCAATTCGGTGGTTATCTCGGCGCAGATCGAATCGGAAATCGCACTTCTGGATGCCGAAGAGCGTAACGAGTTTCTTGAAACCCTCGGCCTTGAGGAACCGGGCCTGAACCGCCTGATCCGCGAAGCCTACAGCCTTCTGGGTCTGCAATCCTACTTCACCGTAGGCCCCAAGGAAGCCCGCGCCTGGACGATTCACGTCGGTGACACCGCCCCGCAGGCCGCTGGCGTTATTCACTCCGACTTTGAAAAAGGCTTCATTCGCGCCGAAACCATGGCCTATGAGGACTTTGTGAAATTCAACGGTGAAACAGGCTGCAAGGAAGCTGGTAAGTTCCGTCAGGAAGGCAAGGAATATGTCGTCAAGGACGGCGACATCCTGAACTTCCGCTTCAACGTCTAGTCATTTGAAACTCAATGCCGGAGATCATACGCTGTCGTAAACGCATTGCTCTCCTGAATGTCGTAACGGGCGGAAATATACTGGTTTCTCTGTTACTTATCAGCTCCGCATGGTGGGCCGATACTCCGGCATATATACGTATAATTGGCCCAACCGTCGGCATTTTCTGGCTTATATATAGCTCCAGAGAGATGTTCAGCCGATATAGAATGTCTCTCTATATAGCCGATTTCGGTGTAGGGTTAAGCTATGGCAATGGCCCCTTAAAATGGATACGCTGGGATAGCCTGAATAACGCGTCTGAGATTTCTTTGTCGAATGTCCGCTTCTTACAGTTTCGCCTGAAAAACCATAGCGACTGGCTATCTCAGTTCACCGACAAAGAACTAAAATATCTATCGCACGTTCTGATGTTCAATATATTTTCCCTGCCCTTCAAACGGCAAACTCATGCGCATGTGGAAAGCACTACAGTGCCTTTTCCAGAAAGCAGGCTGAGGGAAAAACTGACGAAATTTTATCTGCACGATCGTCAAGATCAAGGGCTGGATATAACCTTTAGCCACCTTCTTTATTCAAAGGAAGACTTGAGAACAATCGAAGCATCCTACCTAAAATGGGTAAACGACCACTCGAAATGACCGCTCACCTTCCTGCGACGCAGGGAGGATTACCCTACTAATGCATAACCTGATCCGGCAGGCCACCATGCAACCGGTGCCCGCCACGTCCGCCGCGTTTGGCCTTATAGAGCGCGCCATCTGCCTGCCTGAGTATCTGATCCGCATTATCTTCGGCACGAATAAGGCTGATACCGACACTGGCCCCGATGCTCACCCTGTGGCCCTCGATCTTGTAAGGCGCACTCAGCTTCTTCACCAGTCGCTGCGCCAGCCCCTCAGCGTCTTCCTCGGACTGAATATCGGTCTGGATAATGGCGAATTCATCGCCCCCCAAACGCGCAATCGTATCGGTTTCACGCACCAAGGCCCGAATACGCGCCGTCACCGCCACCAGAAGCGCATCGCCTACCGCATGCCCTAACGTGTCATTGACCGCCTTGAAACGATCCAGATCGATATAGTGCATGGCACAGGAAAGACCTTCGCTAGACGCCTCAATCGCCTGCCCCAGCTTCTCACGCAACACCACGCGGTTACATAGCCCCGTCAGGGCATCATGGTGCGCCAGATAGGCAATACGGCTCTCGGCCTGCCTGCGCTCATTGACATCCTCAAGCACGCCGATCCACTGCGTCGCATCGCCTTCGCCGGTTCTGAAGCGTGCCCCGCGCGCCCTGACCCAAACCCAGCTTCCCTGCGTCGTCTGCACACGGAATTCGACGTCAATGTGCCCCTTACCATCCAGAGCCTTTTTCCATTCGATCGCCACGCCGGCACGGTCATCCAGATGGATTTTCCCCATCCACCCCTCACCGACCGCGTCCGGATCAGACTGCCCCGTGAGTTCCTTCCAGCCCGTTACCGTGCGAATCGCACCGTCTTCCTCGCGCACCCAGAACACCAGCGCGCCCGCCTCGGCTAAGGTACGGTAGCGTTTTTCGCTCAAGGCCAGTTCCGCCACAGCCTTGCGTTCAGCTTCGGCCTTTTCATGCAGAATATCTTCGGCCTGTATCAGGCTCTGACGCAATTGTTCAAATTCCTGAACGAAGCTTTCGGGCATTACTGGTGCCGCATCATGCGACAGGCGGCCGGTATCGAGCACATAGTGCGTTCGGTCCACCAAAGCCCGAACCGGCTGCAGGATAAGACGCGTCAGCCACAGTACCAGCGCCACACCGACAATCAGGGCCATGAGGAACACAACCCCCAGCATAAGCATGGGCGGCATCCATCGGGCCGTATAGGCCTCTACCGGCTCACCGGCGACAACCATCCACCCCTCAACGCCTTTGATGGGCTGATAGGTGAAGGCAATAGGTTCCCCAAAAAGGGTATGCGCATGAAAGGTGGAACCCTCCCCTTCCAGATCCTTCAGCTTGCCCCAGTCAGGGGCCAGCTTACCAATGCTTTCAGATGCCTTTTCGGATCGCGCAATGATCCGGCCATGCGAATCCGTGACCGCAATCAGTAACCGGTTTTCATGGGCTTCGTCCCGATCCAAACTGCGAATAAGTTCATGAGCCGGTATGATCTGAACCGCTACGCCGGAATGGCCACGATTACGTCCCCGCGGCACCGAAAGGGCGATGCTCGGCGCGCCCTCGGCGCCCGTTTCTGTAAGCGGGAAGAAGATATCCGAAAAAGCCATATCGTCGGGAAAAGCCACCTGACGGGCAACCGCCTCAGGCAATCCGGCGCGCATAAGCTGGGTCACGCGGTCAACACCGGAGGTATAGATTATGCTGGCACCTGACGGCAGTACGGTTTCATGCACCTGCCCCTGCCCGCCACGGCCATTGCTATAGATAGCCTGACCACTGGCTTCGGAGCGCAGCACGATCGCATTGAGTGACAATTCGTTGGTGATGCTGCGTGACACCGTGCGCGCCGTCTCAGACAATTGCGCACTGGCAACTTCCTGATAGGCCCTTCCGGTCCACCATACGGCTATGGCACACGCCACAACGACCGGAATGAATGCGATCAGAAACGCACTGACAGCCAGTGTTCTGACGCGCCAGCTACGCTTTGAGCCGATATTTCTGAGTAATCTGCGCATACCTATGGACAAATTCACCCGTACCTGTCTGACAGTCCTAAAGGATTAGATACACCAAAGCCTTAATATTGTGCGTTCAACACAATGTTCAGACCGCTATATTTTTTCGATAGGCATAAGTTTTCGATAGGTATGACAATACTAATCGAAAGCCACCAGTGTAACCACCTCATGTCCGGCGGTTCTGAGCCGTTCCGCCCCCCCAAGGTCAGGCAGGTCGATCACAAAGGCACAGGCGACAATTTCCGCGCCCGCCTGCGTCAGCAATTCAACGGCGGCCTGAGCCGTGCCGCCCGTAGCAATCAGGTCATCAATCAGCAACACCCGCTCACCGGCCTCAACGGCGTCAGTGTGCATCTCGATCCGGTCGTGACCATATTCCAGTTCATAGACCGTGCTCAGGCGCTCACCGGGCAGCTTTCCGGGCTTACGCAGCGGCACCATACCGGCCCCAAGCTGATGCGCCAGCGCGCCCCCCAGAATGAAGCCCCGCGCCTCAATGCCTGCCACCTTGTCGATGTGCAGCCCACTGAAATGAGAGGTCAGCTCATCCACCGCCTGAGCAAAGGCATGTTTGTCCCCCAACAGGGTCGTGATGTCACGGAACATGACCCCCGGTCGGGGATAGTCAGGAATAGTGCGGATGGCGTTTTTCACAATATCTGCCGTAGCGGTAGTTTTCATTGCGGCCCCCATAGGCTGTAAAAGCGTCAGGATTGCGACAAGCCAAAGCATTATCCCCTCTGCTCGCCAAAGCCTGATCATCAGACAGTTGCACAGCAAACACCTGAAACCGAGTACCGGTCAACATAACCGGATGCCTTTGAAACAAAAAACCCCCTGAGTTGCCTCAGGGGGTTTATGCCAATCACACACAAGATGCGATTTAGTGTTTGCCGTGCCAAAGCTGGCGGTAAGCAAAATAGGTCAGCGTACCGAAGAGGAACAGGTAGATCAGTACAGCCACACCGGTCTTCTTACGAAGCGTGGCGTGCGGATCACCGGCCCATGCCAGAAACGCCGAAACGTCCTTGGCGTAGTTGTCAACGGTCTCAGGCGTACCATCATCATAGGTTACAGCACCGGCATTAAGTGGCGGGGCCATAGCCAGAACGCCACCGACCGGCACATGATGCGGATCGCCATCCCACTGCGTAGCCAGCGAACCAGCCATGTAGGGGTTGTAGTGCTGGCCCTGCGCTACATTCAGGCCCTTAGGTGGCGTGACGTAACCGGTCAGCAGCGAATAGATATATTCCGCGCCACCGTGACGGGCTTTGGTGATAACCGACAGATCGGGCGGAATAGCCCCGCCGTTACCAGCCGCAGCCGCATAGGTGTTCGGATACTTCTGAGGGAAGTTGTCCGAAGGCGTCGCTGGACGGGTAACATCTTCACCGGTGTCGGTGTCGATATCCGGCACTTCGAATTCCGCCGCAATAGCCTTCACGACAGGGTTGTCGTTCGGGTTCTTGTACTTCGGATCATAGAAAGGTCCGCCCTTCTGCCCCAGGTTACGGAACGACATAAGTGTCGCCGAGTGGCAGTTGGCACAAACTTCCTTATAGACCTTGTAACCGCGCTGCAGCTGGCCCTGATCAAAGGTGCCGAAAGGCCCATTGAACGAGAAGTCAACATGCTTGGGGTGTTCGGCACCACCGGCGGCATAGGCGCCCGTAGCTCCGGCGAGGGTGGCTGCAATAGCCACCGCTCCCAATACCTTCTTGAGGCTTTTTGTCATAAAAGCAGACATCTGACTTAGCCTTTCTTCTTGGCATGATCGGCGAGGATAGCCTCGCTGATGGACGCCGGTACCGGCAGGGGTTCTTCCTTCAGGCCGATCCACGGCATGATAACAAGGAAGAAAGCGAAGTAGTAAAGCGTCAGGAAGCGCGTCAGCCACAGATAGGAGTTAAACGCCCCGTCGATCAGGTTGAAGCTCGGCAGACCCGGAATTACCGGCGTGTCAGGCAATTGCGCCCCACACCAGCCCAGCGCCAGACAGACAACGACGAAGATCACGAAGAACCAGCGCATCAGCGGACGATAACGCATGGACTTCACCTTGGACGTATCGAGCCATGGCAGTACGAACAGCACTGCAATAGCCGCGAACATCGCCACAACCCCAAGGAACTTGTCCGGAACGGCGCGCAGGATGGCGTAGAACGGCAGCAGATACCATTCAGGCACGATGTGCGCAGGCGTCACCAGCGGGTTAGCGGGGATATAGTTATCCGCGTGACCCAGTGAGTTCGGCATGAAGAATACAAAGATGGCGAACAGGAACAGGAAGATGATGATCCCGAGGCCGTCCTTAACGGTTGCATAAGGCGTAAAGGGAACGGTGTCCTCTTTCGACTTGATCTCAACACCGGCAGGGTTGTTCTGACCGGTAACGTGCAGCGCCCAGATATGCAGGATAACCACACCGGCAATAACGAACGGCAACAGATAGTGCAGCGAGAAGAAGCGATTCAGTGTCGGCTGGTCGACGGCGAAACCACCCTGCAACCAGGTCAGGATCGGGCCACCGATGACGGGGATCGAACCGATCAGGTTGGTGATAACCACCGCGCCGTGGAACGACATCTGGCCCCAGGGCAGAACGTAGCCCATGAAGGCAGTCGCGATCATCAGGAAGAAGATGATACAGCCAAGGATCCACAGAACTTCGCGCGGTGCCTTGTAGGAACCGTAATAAAGGCCGCGGAACATGTGAATGAACACGGCAAAGAAGAACATGGACGCGCCGTTGGCGTGAACATAACGGATCAGCCAGCCGTAGTTAACGTCACGCATGATACGTTCGACCGACGCAAAAGCGTGGTCGATATGCGGCACGTAGTGCATGGCCAGAATGATGCCGGTGACGATCTGAATGACCAGACAGACA
>JASGFL010000053.1:0-21182 GCA_047605545.1 Asticcacaulis sp.
CGTATCAATAATATCTTGCGGCGTACGGCGCTGCACCGCCGTGCCGTCAATCGGCCCAGCATCGGCAATGCCAAACCCGCTGGCTGACGCATTATCAAACAGACCCACCGAATCCAGACCGAAGGCCGCATCACCTGACATAGGCGACAAATAAACCTCACCGGTTTCCTGCGCCCGTGTTTCTGTGGGGGTAAACCGCGCCAGATTGACCCTGATCTGCGGTGAACCGGCTTCGGGATTAGAGGCCAGCCCCAAAAACAGGCCCCCCGCTCCCAACAGGCCAAACAGGGCCAGAACCGGTGCGACATAAGGCTTTTTCACCACCGCCCATGTGCCCTGCCCAAGCGCTTTCATCCGCGCCTGAAACGAGCCAACAGGACGCACCAGTGACGACGACGACAGTGCCGACAACTTTTTTCTGGTGAACATGATCCTGACCTGATGATTCCGCAGCGGAACGCCCGCCATTTCAAGGCGCAGCTTGCCAATTTAGGGTTAATAAACCCTAACGAAACCTGAACAGAGGCGGCCTTTTAACGGGCCTATGGCTTAGGAGCCGCCACCTCAGGCTTATCCGTCGCCGGTTTTGCCGGCTCTGACTTGACCGGAGCCGCCTTGGCCTTGTCACGGAAACGCTTGCCCGGCTCATCCACCAGATCCGCCGCCGCCAGCTTAAGGCCACGCGGATTGTTGGCGGCCTTCGCCACATCACCATTATAACCCAGCACATCTCTGGCGCGCTGAAGCTGGAAGTCACCATCCTTGGTGTCGAAATCATCGGGCGGCACTTCGGAGACAACATGCGGATCGCGGCGCTTCTTGCCTTCATCTGCATCCAGCGCATTGCGATAATCCGCCTCGGAGAAGCTGAAGGCACGATTGGCCAGAATCTTCGCCTGCTCGCGCGATTGCGCGACCTCAAGATCAGGCTCGATACCTGTCTTTTGAATCGAGCGACCCGACGGCGTGTAATAACGCGCAATCGTCAGCTTGACGGCGCGGTTTTCACCGACATTGACCACGCTCTGCACAGACCCCTTACCGAAGGTCGTCAGACCGACGATCGAAGCGCGCTTATGATCCTGAAGCGCACCGGCAACGATTTCCGCCGCCGAAGCCGAACCAGGGTTGGTCAGGACGACAATCGGCTTGCCATCCATAATATCGCCCTTCTTGGCCTGATAACGGATGATGTCCGAAGCCTTGCGGCCGCGTTGCGACACCACTTCACCGCCCTCAAGGAACAGATCGGCAATCCCGACCGACTGATCCAGCAGACCACCGGGGTTATTACGCAGGTCAAGAATAAGACCCTTCATGCCCGGATTTTCCGCCTTGAGCTGCGTCAGGGCCTCGGTTGCTTCACGCGTCGTGTTTTCATTGAAGTTGGAAATACGCAGATAACCAAAATCACCCTCCATACGTACCCGCACGGATTTGATATTGATGATTTCACGCGTCAGGGTCACGTCAAACGGCTCATCGACGCCTTCACGCACGATGGTCAGGGTCAGGTCGGTTTTCGGCTCGCCTTTCATCTGCGACACGGCTTCATTGAGCCTCAGGCCCAGAATGCTGGTGCCGTTAATCGCCGTAATATAGTCACCGGACTCAAGACCGGCCTTCATGGCAGGGGTATCATCCATCGGGGTGACGACCTTAACGGCACCGTCTTCCGAAGTGACCTCAAGACCGATCCCGCCATAGGCACCCTTGGTCTTTTCCTGAAGGTCGGTGAAATCTTCCGGCGGCAGATAACCCGAATGCGGATCAAGCGACGACAACATGCCCTGAAGCGCAGATTCGATCAGCTTCTTGTCATCAACCTCGACGACATAGTTCTGCTTCACCAGCGCCAGAACGTCCCCGAACAGTTCCAGCATCTCATAGGTATCGGACTTAGGCGAAAAGACCGGCTGGCTGGCATAAGACACCGCGCCCGCACTCAAAGCCAGAATAGCAATGCCACTCAACAGATAGTTCTTCATCTAAATCCTCAAAACCGGAGCCCCCGCTCCGTAACCTGCGCACCCGAAAAACCGGACACTTTCATCAACCATACTACAGTCTGCAATAAGGCGTAAACAGGGCATAAAGCCCCCTCAGCCATTACAATTTTGACAGATCAAACCCTGTGGACGGATTAACCGGACGATCCGCCTTACGCAGTTCAAAATAGAAATTCTGCGGCTTTTCACTCAGGTTCGGCAGACGCCCCAAAGGCTCATTCGCCCCCACGGTTTTACCGGCCTCAACATAGACACGCCCGACGCCGGTCATCACCACGCGATAATCGCCGCCCACATGCAGGATGATCACCTGCCCGTAGCCTTCAAGCGGCCCGGCATATTCAACCTCGCCCTCAGCCGGCGCGCGCACCTGAGCGCCCGCTGCCGCCCTAATGCGCACACCGCGCACCACACGTCCGTCAACCGTCTCGCCATAGCCCGCCAGCTTTTCACCCACCACCGGCACACTGAGATTAAGGCCCGCCCTCTTCTGCGTCCCCAGCATCCCTTTCAGCGGAGCCTGCCCCCTGAGCGCCCGCGCCCGCGCCTCAAGCTCCAGATTACGCGCTTCATACGCATCCGCCTCGCCCAGAAGCTGATCCTCAAGCCGCCCGCGATCGACCAGAAGCGCCTCAAGTTGCGCCTGTTGCTCGGCCACGTCGCTTTCGGAAATAAACAGGGCCTCGCTCTGCAAGGCCGCCTCGCGCCGTACCGCCAGAAGGTTGCGGTTCTGCTCCGACAGGGCATCCGCGCTTTTCTTAAGTTCCGGTGTCACTTCCTTAAGGATAATCGCCGCCAGCACCGCGTCATTGGCCTTGCGCGAAGACACAAAAATCGTCGGCGGCGGATTACGTGAATAGATTTGCAGCGCGCTCAAAAGCCGCGCCTGTTTGTTACGCATCGTCCCCAGACGCCGCGTCAGATCGGCCTCATGCGCATTGAGCGTCTCAAGCCGCGCCCGATACACCGCCGCGCGCTTTTCCGAAGCCCCCTGCTTTTGCCCGATGCTGATAATCTCGCGCCGCAGATTTTCCATTTCGCGGGCAATCTGGCGGGCCGACCGCCGCTTCTGCTCGCTTTTGCGGTCATTGGCCCGCAACTCGGCCTGAATGGTATCAAGCTCGGCCTGCGCCTGCTTGCTGAGCACCGCCTGACCCTGCGCACCGGACACGCAAATCCCCATGAGGCACAAGGCCACCACAGGTCTCAGACGTTTCAGCAAACGGGCGTGGATCATGGACAAAAATTACAGACCTATGGTTAAGGCTTGATTAGGACTTTCGCCCCCCGATCAATCACGATGATAGGGCGACCCGCCTAATATGGTGACGGCGCGATACATTTGCTCGGCCAGCATCAGCCGCACCAGCGCATGCGGCCAGGTCTGCGGCCCGAACGCCAGCGAAAACCGCGCCGACTTCACCAGTTCGGGATCAAGACCATCCGCCCCGCCAATCAGCAGGGCCAGCTTACGCTCACCGGAATCTTTCAGTTTATCAAAGCGTTGGGCAATCTGACGCGAAGTCAGCAACTCGCCGCGCTCATCGCAGGTAATCAGGCACACACCCTCACCCAGCGCCAGTTGAATGGCCTCGGCCTCACGCGCCTTGTTCAGCGCCGAATCCTGAGACCTTGCGGTTTTTTTCGGCTCGATCTCAAGCAAATCCGCCCCGCCAAAACCCAAAGGCCGCCCCGCTTGCGCGGCACGGCTCAGGTAATCACGGGTCAGATTATTTTCAGCGGTATTACCCAGCTTGCCTACGGCGGCCAGAACAAGCTTCATTACAGCCGCCGCCAGACAGTCTTAGTCAGGGTAGATTTAGCGTTGCGAATCAATCAGATGGCCCGAACGCTCGCCGGTCGGCGACACCGACCAGATCTTTTCGATATTATAGAAGGTACGCACTTCGGGACGGAAGATATGGACAACCACATCACCGACATCGATCAAAACCCAGTCACAGGCCGGCAGGCCTTCGATACGGGCCTTACCGTGGCCGGTTTCCTTAAGCGCACGCAATACGTGATCCGCCAAAGCCCCTACGTGGCGATGAGAGCGACCCGAAGCAATGATCAGGGTGTCTGCGACCGAGCTTTTGCCGCGCAGGTCGATACATACGATATCCTGCGCCTTATCGTCCTCAAGACGGTTGAGAATCAGCGTCTCAACAGCCAGACCGTCTTCTGCGACGGCGTTGGAACTCTGGTCAATATCGGCCGCCGGAGGTTCGGCGGCTGGTGAAGTCGGCGCGTCTTGCGCAAGCTGACGAGGCAGAGGAGTAGCTCCTTGAGGTTACAAACTGTTTCCGACCTTAGCACATACATCCGCAAGGGTCATCCACTGACTGCCTCATATGCCGAAGTTTTTACCCTTGCGTCTTTTTTAACGCCCGAATGGCCGTAGAAGACGCCGGATTAAGCGGTGCATTGAGGTAAACCCATGCCGGAGGCACCATCCGCGCCACCCGCCGAGCCTCCCTTTCGGGGCGTCTGTAAGACCGCAGGAACAGGGCCGCCGGAGACAACCGGCTCTTCATCGCCTGTTTCGGCCGCGCCACTATGACCATAGGCATCAGGCGGGCAATCTCTTTCCAGTTCCGCCAGCGATGAAACCCGCTGAGGCTGTCCGCCCCCATGATCCACACAAACCGCACCGCCGGAAAGCGCGCCGTCAAGGCCTTAAGGGTCTCAACCGTATAGGCCGTACCAAGGCGCGTCTCAAAGTCGGAAACCACATCACCGGCACCAGCAAAGCCCTTCACCCCCGCCATGCGTTCACACAGAGGGGCCGTCTCCCGCGATGATTTCAGCGGATTTTGCGGCGACACCAGCCAGATAACCTTATCCAGCCCCAACCGTCTGCGGGCAGTTTCGACCACATGGGCATGGCCTTCATGCGCCGGGTTGAACGATCCGCCAAACAGGCCGACCGTCATTCCCGCCTCAAGATGAAAGCCCGCCCGCAGCATCGCGTCCTATTTATCCCAGGGATCGTAAGCACTTTCCTCAGGCAGTTCGGCCTTCTTCTCTGCCACCTTCTGCTCGTTGATCACCCCAAGGGTTGCGAACAAAAGATCGCGCACCCCTTCGTGGGTCACACCGGAAATCAGATGCGGGGTCTGCTTTGACACCTTCTTGATGGCCTTCACAACGGCCTTGCGCTGATCGGCATCCAGCGAGTCCGCCTTGTTAATGGCGACGATTTCCTGCCGCTCCGCCAAACCGTCATCATAGGCCGCCAGTTCTTTGCGGATCACCTTATAGGCCTCCACAGGGTCTTCCTGCGTCCCGTCGATCAGATGGATCAGTACCTTGGTGCGCTCAACGTGGCCAAGGAAACGCGTCCCAAGCCCCGCCCCTTCCGAAGCGCCTTCAATCAGACCAGGAATGTCAGCAATAACAAAGCGCTGCTCAACCCCAAGGTCGATAACCCCCAGATTGGGCGTAAGCGTGGTGAAGGGATAGTCAGCAATCTTGGGCTTGGCCGCCGAAGACGCCGCAAGGAATGTAGACTTACCGGCATTGGGCAGGCCCACCAGACCGGCATCGGCGATCAGTTTCAGCCGCAGCCACAACCAGCGCTCTTCGCCATCCTGACCGGGCAGAGCAAATTTCGGCGCCTGATTGATCGGCCCCTTGAAACGCGTATTGCCCCAGCCGCCGTTACCGCCCTTGGCCAGCATCAGCTTTTGCCCGACCTCGTCCATATCGGCAATCAGGGTCTCATGGTCTTCTTCGAACACCTGCGTCCCGACCGGCACCTTAAGCACCAGATCATCGGCATTGGCCCCGTGCATCTGACGCCCTTGTCCGTGCTCACCCGTATCGGCTTTGAAGTGCTGCTGATATCGATAGTCGATCAGGGTGTTCAGCCCCTCAACCGCTTCGATCCATACGCTGCCGCCCTTGCCGCCATCACCGCCATCCGGCCCGCCGTTCGGGATAAACTTCTCGCGACGGAACGACACGGAACCCGCGCCTCCGTTACCGGAGCGGATATAGATTTTGCACTGATCAAGAAATTTCATCGTAACTTACTAGCAGAAGAAAGGGCGGCTGACAGGATTATCAACCGCCCTTGTGAACCAACTCCGGCCCAAGATCAAATCTTTGCACGGCTCTCAGGCCCGGAATGAGGAAAAATCCCCGCCTGCGCTCACAGCAGACGGATCATGTGCAAGGCATCGCGGGCGCTGTTACCACCCGAATCCGCCGTGCGCCGCCCTGTGTACAGGAAGCCTGTACGTACCAGCAGGCGCGACGCCGCCTCATTATCTGCATGATGGGCCGCATGTAAGATACGGTGACCGCCAAAGCGCGTCGCATGACTGATCAGGGCCTTGACCGCTTCGGTGCCGTATCCCATGCCCTGAAACTCAGGGGCAATGGAGACACCCATGCTGGGGCCGAACATATGCAGCTTGCCCTGGGCGTCACTGTAACGGGCCAGACTGACTATGCCAATCAGGCGGTCCTGTTCGCCATGAACCCCGAATATCGGCAGGCGCGCACCGGAATGGGTGCGGGCGCGTTCGATATAGGCCGCGGCTTCGGATTCACTGAGCGGCATCAGCCGCTTGTCCGAAAAGACCTGCATGAGATCATAGAGGTCCCCCGCACGCAGGCCCTTGAGCGACAGACGGGCCGTCTTCACTTCATTAGCCACCGCCTGACCGGTCATGTGATCGGTTAAGGGGCGTGTCGATGTCTCTATGGTCGGGGCAATCATTGGCTTATTCCCGTTGCTTCGTTGACGTGAACCTGCAAATGCAGGCGCGAACACAAGTTATCGGGTCGCTGTGGTCTTTTTATGCGGGCAATGTGTCAAAGCCCGCGTAAAAAGGCAGTTTCCCGTCAGGCCAAGGGCATAAGAAGCCCATAAAACCTGAATTGTGTCATTCGGAACGGGGATGAGGTTAAAGCCGGTTATCCGGTTGAGAGCCTTGACCTGTCTCAATTTTCAGTCGGTCTGGATAACAATAACCTGAAAATGAAAAAGGGAGCCCGGATAACTAATCCGGACTCCCCGTTCATTGGTTTTGTCCAGATCGGCTTAAAAACTTAAGCGCGATCTAAGACAATTCTCAGAAGTGCGCTTATTCGGCGGCTGCGGCCACCGGAATGATCGACACATAGGTGCGGTTGTCACGCTTGGTCGTGAACTTCACCGCGCCGTGCGCCGTCGCAAATAGGGTGTGGTCGCGGCCTAGGCCAACATTGTCACCCGGAAAGAACTTCGTGCCGCGCTGACGAACGATGATGTTACCAGCAAGGACGTTTTCGCCGCCGTAGCGCTTAACGCCAAGGCGCTTGGATTCTGAATCGCGACCGTTACGTGACGAGCCGCCTGACTTTTTATGTGCCATGATAGAACTCCTTCAAGCGCACTCTGACTTGTGCATAACACATTTATATCAAAGTGCGCGATCAGATTTTAAAATTCGTAGCAACGCTACGGGACTCGTTAATTACGCCTCTTCAGACGCGGCTTCGGCCTTTTTCTTCGGCGCAGCACGCTTCTTGGGAGCCGGGGCTTCTTCAGCAGCAACCGGAGCTTCAACCGCTTCGGCCAGACCGCGAGGTGCCAGACCACGGGCGCGGGCATCAAGCTCGGCCTTGGTCACCAGCGACACGGTGCCTTCCCAGGCTGCCGACTTGCCAGCGCCGTTGATCGCGGTGACGCGGATCACGGACTCAGGCTGACGGTGACCGTTGGTACGGCGATAGCCCTGACGGCGGATCTTCTTGAAGATCTTTACCTTCTTGCCCTTACGGGTTTCGATCAGGGTGCCTTCGACCACGCCGCCGTCAACGACGGGGGTGCCGACCACTGCACCGGCTTCGTCACCGATCAGCAGAACTTCTTCAAAACGAACCTGTGCGCCGGCTTCGCCTTCGATCTTCTCAACCACCAGCAGGTCGCCGGCGGATACGCGGTATTGCTTACCGCCAGTTTTAATTACCGCATACATCGGTTCAGTGCCTTTTTGTTTTCAGCATCGCGAACCGAACGGCAGGTTTTACCTAAGGTTCACGCAAATAATAACAGTACCCGCAAGACTTACGCCTTCGGGAGAGAGGGGCGCTTTATATAGTTTTTGCGACTTGAGTCAATGCCCCTTTCGGGCCCTTTTAGACATTGTGTGCCCGATTTTCCACCCCCATCCACATAAGGCCGCACTGTTTCCTTGATTTCATCCGCCAAAGGCTTAACTAAGGCGCAAATCTCCGTATTCCGCAGCCGAAAGCGTAATCCCATGGCCGACACCGCACCCGCATCGCTTAAAACCCCTGTTACGGTTCTGACCGGCTATCTGGGTGCAGGCAAGACCACGCTTCTCAACCGCATCCTAAGCGAAAACCACGGCCAGAAATACGCTGTCATCGTCAATGAATTCGGTGAGATCGGCATCGATAATGACCTGATCGTCGGTGCGGACGAAGAAGTGTTTGAAATGAACAACGGCTGTGTCTGTTGTACGGTGCGCGGCGACCTGATCCGCATCCTGTCAAACCTCCTGAAGCGCAAGGGCCGTTTCGACGCGATTATCGTGGAAACCACCGGCCTTGCCGACCCCGGCCCTGTGGCCCAGACCTTCTTTGTCGACGAAGACGTTAAGGCCAAGACCTATCTCGATTCGGTTACCGCCCTTGTCGATGCCAAACACTTCGATCAGGCCCTGTCCGCTGACCGCGTGGTCAAGGAACAGATCGCCTTTGCCGACCACATCATCCTCAACAAGACCGATCTGGTCGATGGCGACACCCTGAACCAGATCGAGGCCCGCCTCAAAGGCCTCAACCCGCTGGCCTCCATTCAGCGCGCCGAACGTTCCGGCGTCGATATCAAAAGCCTGCTGAACCAACACCGCTTCGACCTTGGGAAAATGGACAGCGTGGCCAACCATCACGACCACGGGCCGGATTGCGCAGATGACTGCGGCCACGATCATTCTCACGATCACGGCCACGATCACCATCATCACCACGTGCATGACGAACATTGCGGCCATGACCACGGCGACTGCGGTCATGATCATAGCCACGACCATAGTCATGATCACGGGCATCACCACCATATCAACCCGATCCACGACACCGAGATCACCAGCGTCTCCTTCAGTACCGACAAGCCGATCAACGGCGTGGCCTTTACCCGCTGGCTCGACAAGCTGCTGGCCGAAAAGGGTCAGGACATCCTGCGCGCCAAGGGCATCCTCAACATCAAGGACGAAGACCGCCGACTGGTGTTTCAGGCCGTGCACATGATCCTTGAAGGTGACCTGCAAAAGCCGTGGGGCGAAAATGAACCCCGCCTCAGCCGCGCCGTCTTCATCGGCCGTCACCTTGACGAAGCGGCGCTGCGCACCGGCTTCAACGCCTGCATCGAGAAGTAATATCACTCCGCGGGAGAACGGGTTTGCACAAGGTTCTACATTATGCATTCATTATGCTATTCAATCTAGCCGGACTGTGGAGCGCAGTGATTGCGCTCGGAATAGTTGGGACCAATGTGCAAAACTGGCCTGCTGCCCTTGGCATGCTGGCTCTGTCTGCCCTGTTCTTTTTTTTAACCACTTCGATCAAATGCCCTCGTTGTCGTCTTTCTGTAATCAGTCAGGGTTATTTAGGCTATCGCATGGGTTATATTCCAAAAAGCGATTGTCCCCGCTGCCTCAGAACGCGTAAAGGCGTATGGCCCCCCCACTATTTGGTAAAGCCAGAGAAGTGGGATGGCATTGATCACATCCATTATCCCTGAAGCCCATGTCCTTTGCTTTTGAAAAAAACTACGGCGATTACATCGTCGCCGCCCTGTTCGATTCTGCCGATGAGCCTGTGGTGGCCATTGCTGACGGGCGCGTCGTGTTCCCTGATGCGGATGCCGAATTTGCCGCTCATCCCGACGCAGGCATCTTAAGCGCCGCCATCCACCCCTCAGGCGTCGGCCTGATCACCGGTGGCGATGACGGGCGCATTGTCTGGACAACCAAGGACGCAGGGCCGGTCGAGATCGCCACCCACAAAGGCGCATGGCTTGACGTGCTGGCCGTCAGCGAGGCCTCGAACCTTGTGGCTGCCGCCTCAGGCAAGACGGTTTACCTGCACGATCTGGTGAAAAAAGACGCCCCAAAGGTTTTAGAACACCCCTCCTCAGTCTCCGGCCTGACCTTCGATTCCAAAGGCCGTAAGCTTTATGCCTCATCCTATGGCGGTGCCTATGTATGGTTTGCCCGTCTGGCGCAACAAAAGCCTACCCTTCTGAAATGGGCCGGTTCGCACACCAATATCGCCATTAGCCCTGACGACAAGTTCGTGATCACCGCCATGCAGGACAACGCCCTGCACGGCTGGCGTCTGGCGGACTCCAAAGACATGCGCATGGGCGGCTACCCTGCCAAGATCAAGTCGCTCAACTTCTTCGCCAAGGGCAAGTTGCTGGCAACCTCCGGCGCCAATGGGGCGGTCGTCTGGCCGTTCCTCAAGGCCAATGGCCCTATGGGCGAAAACGCCTCTGAAATCGCTGCGGACGAATCAAGCCTTGTCACCGTCGTCTCCGGCGCGTCTGAGGACACCATCCTTGCGGCCGGTCTGGATGACGGGCGTGTGTGGCTGGCAGAGCTGAAATCCACCGCTCAGGAATGGATCAAGCGCGAAAAAGGTGCCGCGATCAGCGCCCTGTCGATGTCCGGTGAAGCCAACCGCATCCTTATTGGCGACGAAGACGGTTCAGTCTATATCTACGAAGCGTAACACCACTCGCATTCGGGGATATTCATGGCCACCACAGCTAAAAAACGTTTCAGGCCCTTTCGCCTGTTGCTGCAAATCTGTGTCGGCCTGTTTGTCTTCAGTATCGTTTCGGTGGCCGTCCATCGCTTCGTGCCGGTGCCCTTTACCTTCCTGATGTTCCAGCGGGCGTTTGAAGGCCACGGCATCGACCACCGCTGGGTGCCGATGGAGCAGATCTCCGACCACCTTAAGGTCGCGGTCATCGCCGCCGAAGACGCCAAGTTCTGCACGCACAAAGGCTTTGACCTTGATGCCATCGAAAAGGCGCAGAAAAACAATGCCCGTGGCCGTAAGGTACGCGGCGGCTCTACCATCTCGCAACAGACCGCCAAGAACGTCTTCCTGTGGCCGCAACGCTCATGGGTGCGCAAAGGGGTTGAGGCCTATTACACCGGCCTGATCGAGCTGATGTGGCCCAAGGAACGCATCCTTGAGGTCTATCTCAACAGTGTCGAATGGGGGCCGGGTATATACGGCGCCGAATCGGCGTCCCGCCACTGGTTCGGCAAGAGCGCGTCCGAACTCACCCGCTCCGAAGCCTCACGCCTTGCGGCCATCCTGCCCAGTCCGCTGAAATGGAAGGCCGCCAATTCCGGTCGCTACGTCAAACGCCGCTCAAACGCCATTGCCGCCAATTCCCGCGCCGTACGTAACGACAGCCTGTCCGGCTGCGTCCTGAACTAACCATAGCCCTCACCGCTGCCTGACTCGGTGCGCGCATCCGCACACAGCCGTCGCTTGACTCGTGAATATATGAAACGTATATGCAGTGTATATTTTTCATGCACTGAGGCTTCATGGGCATTGTAAACATAGATGACGACCTGCACGATCAGGTGCGCCGCGCCGCCAAGGTATCGTGCCGGTCAATCAACGCACAGGCCGAGTACTGGATTCGCATGGGCCTATTGTGTGAAACCAACCCGACCTTAAGCTTTGCCGAAATCGTTCAGCGCGAACTCAGTCTGGCCGGCGTGTCCGCCGAGCATCTGACACCGGCCGACGCATGATCAAACAACCTGATGAATTGGCGCTGATGGCCGAGTCCGGCCGATTGCTGGCTTCGGTATTTACCATGCTGGATCAAATCCCGCTGGCAGGCCGTTCAACGCTTGAGATCGACCAGACCGTAGAACGCTACATCACCGATACCCTTAAGGCCCGCCCCGCCAGCAAGGGCCAGTACGGCTTTGAATTTTCCCTCAACAGCTCCATCAATCAGGTTGTCTGCCACGGCGTACCATCGGCGTCCGACATTCTCAAAGACGGCGACATCGTCAATCTCGACATCACCCTTGAGAAAAACGGCTACATCGCCGATTCCAGCAAAACCTATATGATCGGCGACGTAAGCCCTGCGGCCCGCCGACTGGTGCAATCCACCTATGACGCCCTGTGGATGGGTATCCGCGCCGTGCGTCCGGGCGCAAGGCTTGGTGACATAGGCTGGGCCATTGAACGCCACGCCAAACGTCAGGGCTATTCGGTCGTGCGCGATTATTGCGGCCACGGAATCGGACGCGAAATGCACGAAGCCCCTCAGGTGCTGCACTTTGGCAAACCGGGCACAGGTCTGACCTTGCGCGAAGGCATGGTCTTTACCATCGAACCGATGCTCAACCGCGGACGCCGCACCGTCAAAACCGAGGCCGACGGCTGGACCGTTGTCACCACCGATGGTGAGCTTTCGGCGCAGTTTGAACACACCGTCGCCGTTACAGCCAGAGGCGTATCCGTCCTGACCCTACGGCCGGATGAACGCGGCACCTAAAACCGATTTCCTTCCGATCAACCGGTGCCCACCTGATCGGAAAATGCCGGATTCTTGCTTGGTCGAATTTTCTAACGATCAACCGGTACCCACTTGATCGGAAAATGCCGGATTTTTGCTTGATCGCATTTTCTAACGATCAACCGGTATCCACTTGATCGGAAAATGCTCTAGCTATGAAAATGCAGATCCATCCACACCATCGCCACCTCATCCGGCCTCAGGCAACGCAGGCCTGAATTGGCATGGTTGAACGGATCGGGCATGTGATTGACCGGTTCGGCGCAAAAGAAATCCTCGCCCGGCGGCACATATATATGCAGCCAGTTACAATCCGCCGAAGCCCTGAGGCTGACCACAGGGCGCTTGCCTTCAGATATCTCCACCCGTCCGCTGAAGCCGGTATGACAATGATCAATCAGCGACCCGTGCGTGACCTTATCCCCGTTGACCCAGTCCTTCTGCCATTGGCCCGCATGCCATTCCGTCGGCAGGCAGTCATCGTCCGACATCCATACCCCGCTGACCTGCGCCTTTAGCCGCGTCTTGTCCGTGCGATTGAAATAGGGATGAAACCCTAGCCCCACCGGCATGGGCGACAAACTTAGGTTACGAACACTCAGCCACACCCTTAAACTGTGCGCCCCCAGTTCAAACAACTGCGTCGCCTCATAGGCCCACGGCCATTCATCCGGCTGATGCCGCAGGGTCAGAAGCGCCCGCGACGCCACCTGCTCCGTCATCTCCCATTCCGAGCGCCAGCCCTGTCCGTGCAGCGTATGCGGATGATCCCCCAGATTGGGTTTCAGACGCACCTCCTGACTGCCAAAACTAAACCGGCCCTCACGGATACGATTACAAAAGGGCACCAGCGGAAAACAGGCGGTTTGCAGCACATCGTCTGCCCCCTCCGGCGTGACCCGCAAAAGGTCGCGCCCCTTATGGGTTAAGCGTCCTATGGCTCCACCCAGTTCGGGCAGTATCTCCAGTTGTGACGTCTTGTTGCTCAGGCTGATCATGGCATTACTCCCGGCACTTTTTTATATTTCATACCCCCTCAGCCGACAAAGGCAACCATCGAGCCTGAGAAGGAAAAAGGCAGAGCCGGTGTCCCGACCCCGCCCTTTAGACTGATCCATTATGTGATCATTGTCAGGCCGTTATTTTTTCCATAACTGCTCAATGGCCTCAAGGGTCTTGCCCTTGGTTTCCGGCACGAACTTCCACACAAAAATCGCCGCCAGAACCGAGAAGGCGGCATAGATGTAATAGTTCAGGCCATGATTAAAGACGGCATTCAACGCGCTGTCGCCATCCACCACCTTGAACGACCAGGTGACGATATAGTTGGAAATCCACTGCGCCGCGACGGCAATCGCCATGGCCGTCCCCTTGATTGAGTTGGGGAACATTTCCGACAATAGGACCCAGACAACCGGCCCCCACGACAGGGCGAAACCGGCAATATACAAAATGGCCGCATACAGAAGCAGCGTACCTTCCTGCTTTTGCTGGAACAAAATCCCCAAGGCCGCCATGGCCACAGCCATCACCAAAGCCCCAAGGATCAGAAGCGGCTTACGGCCCCAGCGGTCAACCGTAAAGGTCGCCACCAGCGTAAACAGCACATTGGCCGCGCCAACGATCACCGTCTGCAACAAAGCCGTATCCGTACCAGCCCCGATGTTCTTGAACATCAAAGGCGCATAATAAAGCACCGCATTGATACCGACGAATTGCTGGAATACCGACAACAGCACACCGACCACAATAACCGCCGCGCCGAACGAGAACAGCTTGCCCGAATGTTGCGTCAGGCTGCCCTTGATTTCCGCCATGGTTTCTTTGGCTTCTTCAGGGCCATTCAGCTGATTGAGCAGCTTCTCGGCCTTGGCATCCTTACCCTTCAATACATACCAGCGCGGCGTATCCGGCATGGCCAGAGCCGCCACAAAGAACAAGGTCGCCGGTAATGCCGCCGAAGCCAGCATCCAGCGCCAGCCGGTCGCCAGAATCCACTCATCCGTACCCTGCTGGGCGATCTTCATATTGACGAAATAGACCAGCAACATACCGCTGACGATGGCGATCTGCTGGAATGTCACCAACAGGCCGCGATGCTTGGCGGGCGCAATTTCCGCGATATAGAGCGGCGATATCAGCGAGGCCATACCAATGGCGACCCCACCAAAAAAGCGATAGATCATAAACGGCGTCAGACCATCAACGCCCATGCCACCAATCGGCGCCAGACCCAGTTCGGGATAGCCCGACAGGATCGACGACGCAAAAAACAGAAAGGCCGCAATCAGCATACCGGCCTTACGACCAATCGCCGTCGCCAGAGGCCCGGCCAGAAGCGAACCGGCCACACAGCCCCAGAGCGCAATACCGATCGCTGTCCCTGACAGCGAGTTACGTGCGATCTCGGATAATTCCGTGCGTGGTGTAATAAAATTATGGTCGATCGATTCAACCGCGCCGGATATCACGGCGGTGTCGTAACCGAACAATAGCCCGCCCAGAGCGGCACCTATGGCCAGCCCCATGACAAGGCCTGTATTCACTCTCCCCACTGTCGAGGTCATGAACTATCCTCCCTTGCTGACGGATCAGGCTTTTTTCGTCCCGATTCGTCCCTGTTTGTTCCAAAAAGCAAGGCCCCCCTTTTAGGCCCGCCTGCGTTTCCTGCTGTGCTGCATCCGTTATATATCTTGCCTTTGCGGCTTCGGATTTCAGCGACACCGACTCATAATGTCAGCGCTGTCATTCGTAAAGCGGGGATACGTATTCAAGGGAAAAATCCCGCCCTATCAAATTGCCACATCAGACTTCCCTCTTTCGCAGGCGTCTGGCAAGCAAATTATGATAGCGCTACCAAAAAAGCGGATTCACACCGGACTTAAGGCCGAAAAATCAGGCTCGGCATCATAGGTCACATGGGTCAGGCAAAGCCCCTCAGGCGGGGCCACAGCGCCACAGGCCCGCCGGTCAGCGGCCTCAAGGGCGGCCTTGACATCTTCGGGTTCCCAGCGCCCCAACCCGACCTCAGCCAGCGTGCCGGTCATGGAACGCACCTGACGATGAAGGAATGAACGCGAGGCAAAACCTAAATGAATTTCGTCACCTACGCGTTTTACACGCGCCACATCCAGCGTCTTGACCGGTGATTTCGCCTGACAGGCCATATGCCGGAAGGTGGTGAAATCATGATGTCCGATCAAGTATTTCGCCGCTTCGGCCATACGATCGGCATCCAGCGGTTTACGCACATGCCAGACCCTGCCCTGCTCCAATGCGGGCGGTGCCCGACGCGTCAGGATACGAAACAGATAGACCCGTCCTGTGGCCGAAAACCGTGCCGAAAAGCTGTCGTCCACCTGCTCGGCCTCAAGCACAGCCACAGGCTCAGGCGTCAGATAGGCATTCATCGCGTCGCGCACGACGTCTGCCTTAAATTCCTTAGTTAAATCAAAGCTTACGACCTGTCCGGTCGCATGTACGCCGGTATCGGTACGCCCCGCCGCCGTCAGTCTTAGCGACTCGCCGCTGAAACGGAATATGGCCCGCTCAAGCGAACCTTGCACCGTAGGCAAATCCCCTTGCGCCTGAAAGCCCTTATAGGGCGTCCCGTCATATTCAACCAGCAGCCGATAACGCGGCATCAGATTAACCGCTCACCAACCAACAGGTTGGTTCCATTCAGAAAATCCGAAGCTTCCTGTGCGCCCTTGCCTTCGCGCTGCACCCGCAACAGCTCAATCACACCATCCCCCGTAGAGACAAACAGGCCCTCGCCCGCAACTCTTGTCCCCGCCGCCTGATCCGAAACCAGATCAGTCAAACGCGACAAAAGCACCTTCAAACGCTGCTCACCCTTAGGCGTTTCCAGCATTGTCCAGGCCCCCGGAAACGGCGACAAACCCCTTATGTGCCAATCAAGTTCACGCGCCGAACGGCTCCAGTCGATACGCGCCTCAGCCGACGTAATCTTTTTGGCATAGGTCACTTCACCGACCTGCACCTGATCCGTAGCGCCACCACGCTCAACCGCCGCCAAAGCCACCGGCAGCAACGAAGCCCCTAATGCCGCCAGCTTGTCATGCAGGGTCTGCGCCGTGTCATCAGCTTCAATCTCAGCCCGACCCGACAGGATCACCGGCCCTTCATCAAGCCCTTCGGACATACGCATAACCTGAACGCCCGTATGGCTGTCCCCCGCCATTATCGCCCGCTGGATCGGCGCCGCACCACGCCAGCGCGGCAACAGGGACGCATGCAGATTGAAGCAACCCAATGGCGGATGCTCAAGTACTTCACGCTTCAGGATCTGACCATAGGCCACTACGATACAGGCATCGATGTCCAGTTCCTGAAACTCGGCAATGGCCTCAGGCGATTTCATCGATTTCGGCGTGCGTACCTCAAGCGCCAGCGCCTGCGCAAACTGATGCACCGGCGACGGTGTCAGTTGCTGACCACGGCCCTTGGGCGCGGGTGGCTGGCTGTAGACGCAGACGACCTCATGACCGCTGGCCACAAGTTCGGCCAGAGCCTTAACAGCGAAATCGGGCGTGCCCATAAAGGCCAGACGCATGGAATATCCTTAAAACTAAAGAAAAAGCGCATCCGTAATAACAGATGCGCCTGTTTGGCTTAAAACTCCGCCTGATGCAATGATCAGGCCGCACGTCTCAGCTTTTTGACCCGCGTTACCGCACGGTCGCGTTTCAGTTTCGACAGGTGGTCGATAAACAAAATACCGTTCAGGTGATCCATCTCATGCTGGATGCAGGTCGCAAACAGGCCATCGGCCTCTTCTTCGACTTCCTGACCCTGATAGTTGAGGTATTTGATGCGCACCTTTGCCGGACGCTTCACCTCATCATAAACTTCAGGCACCGACAAACAGCCTTCGTCATAGGAAGACAGGTCTTCGGACGACCAGACGATTTCCGGATTAACAAAAAAGCGCGGGTTCTTCTCGCCCTCGGCATCCTCAGGTGCCCCTTCGGGCTTCTCCTGAAGGTCCATGACGATGACACGAACCGGTTCACCAATCTGGATCGCCGCCAGACCAATGCCTGGCGCGTCATACATGGTCTCAAGCATATCATCCATCAGGGCGCGCAGTTCATCCGTCACCCCCCCTTCAACAGGTTTGGAGACTTGCTTCAACAGCGGGTTCGGAACGGTAATGATTTCACGTATGGCCATGCCTTAAAAATAAGGTTCGCAGGCGTTACGGTCAAGATGCCACAGGGAACACCCTGACGATTCCTATGAATTCAAAGCCTTATCTTAGCTTTTGTCACCCTCAATGACCTTAAGCTTACTCAAAGGCCGCGGATGCGCCTCAATCGGGCCAATTTCTGGCAAATCCTTGCCCTCGTGATCAACCTTCAGATCTTCGAATTTCCGCGCCTGCGTCAGCACCTGAGACTCCAGCGAACCGACAAAGCTGTTGTACTTATCGACCGCGCTGGCCAGCCCTTTGCCCAATCCGGCCACATGCCCGCCCATAGTGCTCAGACGGTTATACAGGTCGCGCCCCAGAACCGCGACTTCACGTGCATTATGTATCTGCTCTTCGGCCCGCCAGCCATAGGCCACGGCCTTACACAGCGCAAACAGGGTCGTCGGCGTGACAATGATCACCTTACGGTTCATCGCCTCGCTCATCAGGTCAGGCATACGCTCAAGCGCCGCTGACAAAATGCCATCACCCGGCACAAACATGGCCACAAAGTCAGGCGATTGCTGATCGCGGAACTGATCCCAATAGGCCTTAGCCGACAGGTCACGCACATGCTGTTGCAGGGCACGCGCATGACGCTGGAACAGTTCCTCACGAATGGCTTCATCTGCAGCTTCGGAGGCCTCAAGATAGGCCGTCAGATTGACCTTGGCATCAATGGCAAACACACCGCCCGGCAAATTAACGGTCACGTCCGGCCTGCGCCGTCCGGCCTCGGTTTCCAGATTAACCTGCTCAGTGAAATCAAACCGCGTCAGACCGGCAGACTCAAGCACATTACGCAGGGTTTCTTCGCCCCATCGCCCCTGCACACCGGCACCACGCCGCAACGCATTGGCCAGTTTCTGTGTCACATCACGCGTCTGCGTAGAGGCTTGCATAAGCTGAGTTATTTCCTGCCGCAGACCGCTGGTGTCCTTCAGACGGTCTTCCTCCATCTGCTTGACCTGCGCCTCGACCTTGCCCAGCGTTTCCGACACCGGCTTAAGCGTATGGGTCATGCGTTCAAGCGCCAGTCGCTCACGCGCCACAAACGATTCCTCAGCCCGCTTAAGCAGCGCATCGGTCGATTGCGCCAGGGCCTGCTGAGAGGCCGCCTGAAAATGCTCGCTCATGGCCGCCCTTGCGTCTTCAAGGTTTCGTGCCCGCTCACGCACCTGAGACAGTTCGGACATAGCCCGCAAAAGACGTTCATTCAGCCCGTCATTCTGTGCGCGCAAACGCCGGTTTTCCTGCAGCAGCAGAAACACGCCGCCCGCCAGCAAGACGGCCAGACAACCTACGATCAAGAGAATCCATTCTAAGTTCATGAAATGTTCTTAGCGCGGATTTTTACAGTCCGCAAGGGGCATCCACGCCCCTCAGAGCGCCGTCAGTTCCCCGACGCCCGCTTCCTCCGCGACGGCTTCGAACGCCTGTTCAGTGAACAGATTGAACTGACGCGTGCCAATAGTGGAAATCGACATCCACTCCCCACGCATCTTATGCGGCGTAAGGGTCAGACGCACAAAGCCGTTATAGTCGGTACTGGCGGCCAGAACTTCCTGATTTTGTGCCGCGAGTGTTTTCGCCAGATTGAACCCCGGTATCAGATTATCAAACCAGATCGTCGGGCTTGAGATCGCTGTGACCCCCAGTTCAACCCCGACCTGTGAACCTGAACCGTCCTGCAACTGATTGGCCCAGGCACTATGACTGTCGCCAGACAGAACAATGGTGCGGGCCTTGTGCTTACGTATCATGCCATAGAGACGCTCGCGCTCAGCACTATAGCCATCCCACGCATCCGGATTGAGCGGTAACGGATCGGTCTGACTGAAAAGGTCAATCATCGGCTCGACTACCGCCCGCACATTAACGGGTAAACCGCCAACCATTCGCGCAACCGCCTTATCGCCATAGACCTGCTTTAGGTCTGGCCCCGCCACACGCGCCATAATGATCTGATTACCCAGCACCTGCCACTTCACGCCCTCACCCACTGAGGCCTCAAGTCCCTGATCAAGCCATTGGCGTTGAGCAGGCCCCAAAAGCTGCCGATCAGGCGCATTGATAATCTGCCTGATGGCCGCATAATCCGGCATATTACGGCCGCTGGCGTCCTGACGCATAGGCATGTCAGAGCGGTAATCCAGCGGCTTTTCACGCGCCACAAGCCGCGTTTCCAGCATGAACAACTCCGCCAACTTACCGAAACGGAATCGACGATAAATGGCTTCGGAAAGCTGACCGGCCTCAGGGTCACGGATCGGCATCCACTCCCGATAGGCCTTAAGTGCCGCCGCCTTGCGATCCAGATAATCCCCCTCCCCTTTTTCAGGATTGTGATTTTCGGCCCCGCCGACCCACGGATTATTGCAGATTTCATGATCATCAAAAGCGCATATCCATGCTGCACGTGCATGGGCTGCCTGAAGCTCAGGCTCGCGTTTATATTGCGCGTGGCGCTGACGATAATCCTGAAGGCTTACGATTTCACGCGTTGGCTCAGGGATGCGCCCCAGAAGCTGACCATTGGCCATGCCATAGTCATTCAAACCCGCTCCGTATTCGTAAATATAGTCCCCCAGATGCACCACCGCATCGACTTCCTTGAGGTCGGCTATCGCCTGATAGGCATTGAAATAGCCGTTCGGATGCAGGGCGCATGACGCTACCGCCAGCACTAGCCGGTCGGTATTTTCCGGCAGGGTTTGCGCCTGCCCCACCGGCGAAGTCTGTGCACCACACAAAAAGCGATAGTAATAGACCTGACCAGCCACAAGCCCGGTAACATCGACCTTAAGCGTATAGTCCCGATCCTGATCCGTAATATAGCGACCCTGCTGAACAATCCGGCCAAAGCCCTCGTCCTCAGCCACCTGCCAGATTATTTCTGTCGCGCGGTCTGCACCGCTCAGGCGCGTCCAGATAATCAGCCGATCCTGTAACGGATCTCCAGAAGCTACGCCGTGCGCAAAATGCGGACCTATGTTGTCCGATTCACCTGCACCACCCACAGCCGGCGCCATTCCCGCCAACCCGAAAGCCAGTAATGCGCGGCGCCGATTGATCTTCCCCACGGACATTGCTTCGCTCCGAAAACCATACCCGAAGCCCTGCCATAAGCAGATTTGGTGACAGCGTTTTGACCATTAGATGACCGTTTTATTCACAGGCCGCGCGTCAGACTGATGAGATGAAACTGATAGCTTATATGATTTTTGTGCGCGGGCTTATTTTCTCATTGAGCCGGAGAGCGCTTTAGCATAGGTTCCGCACCGTTGCGCCGGAGCGTATATTACTCCCCGCGCCTTTAAGCACCCGTAGCTCAGCTGGATAGAGCGTTGCCCTCCGAAGGCAAAGGTCACAC
>JASGFL010000054.1:0-20847 GCA_047605545.1 Asticcacaulis sp.
AGCGGATTGCAAATCCGTGTACCCCGGTTCGAGTCCGGGTCAGGCCTCCATTCTTCTTTTTCAGTCAAAAATCACACGGCAGGAAAATTTGCAGCCCTTGTGCGCGCCTGTATTGCCGCCGTCGTTTTGAGCGCCTATAAGCGCCTCAAGCCGTAATTAGTAAGGGATCCGGTCGGATGGATTATTTCACAGCACGTCAGCACATGGTCGAATCGCAAGTGCGGGTTAATGACGTCACTGATCCGGCCCTGCAAAAAGCCATGCGCCACATCGAGCGCGAGCGTCTTGTGGCCCCGTCTCAGGCCTTTGCGGCCTATGCCGAAGTTGAGGCCCAGATTGCACCAGGGCGCGCCCTGATGCGTCCGCGCGATATCGCCAAGCTTCTGCATGCCCTTAAGCCCGAAGCCGGTCAGCGGGTTCTGGCTATTGCGGCGCCCTATGCCGCAGCGGTTCTGGCCCATGCCGGCCTTAAGGTCACGGCTCAGGAAGGCGATGCCCGCGTCCTGAGTGTGGTGGAGCCATATCTCACCGAGCTTGGCGTGGCCACGGTCACGCAAGACCTGCAAAAAGCGGCTGAAGGTACCTATGATCTGATCATCACCGAAGGGGCTGTTTCGGAAGTGCCGACGGCATGGACAGATGCGCTGGTTTTGGGCGGTCGTCTGGCGGTGGTTGTACGCAATAGTGCCATTGGCAAGGCCAAGCTTTATACGCGAATCTCAAGCGGCATATCGGAATATGACGTGTTCGATTCTTCGCCGACGGTTCTGCCCGGATTTGAAGCGCGTCGCGATTTCGTATTCTGATTGGTCGCAGGCCTTTGGGGTAAGGCCTTGGTGACAACGTGAAAAATCCGTAACTCGCCAAAGCTCTATTGATCTGCCATTGTGCCCGCGGATTTAACAGGGACTGACTCATGCAAGGCGCGACCGGTAATAAAGCAAAGTTCATATGGCGTGGGGCACTGAGTGTGCTGGCGTTGATGAGTGCTCTGGCGGTATCGCCCGCTCAAGCCGAGAGCCTGTCGGATGCGATTGCACAGGCCTATGCACAGAATCCTACGCTGCAACGTGCGCGCGCTCTGCAACGGGCCAATGACGAAAACTATGTGCAGGCGCGTTCGGGCCTTGGCCCCTCTGTAAGCCTTGGGGCGGATGTAAATTATCAGGACCCCGGTCTTCAGGGCGAAAAATCGACAACGGGCCTGAGCCTGACGGCGTCGCAGCCACTGTTTAGCTCAGGCGGGCTGACCTCAGGACTGAACGCCGCTGAGGCCGATGTGCGGGCGGGGCAGGAAGACCTGCGTACAATCGAATCACAGGTGTTGTTGCAGGTTATTGATGTGTACACGGCGGTGCGTCGTGATCAGGAAGCCTTGCGCATCCAGCAGGAGAGCTACAGGGTTCTCAATCAGCAGCTTGAGGAAACCCGTGCCCGTTTTGAGGTCGGCGAACTGACGCGTACCGATGTGGCGCAATCCGAAGCGCGTCTGGCGGCGGCTTCGGCGGCCTTGTCTTCGGCTCAGGCGCAGCTTGATGCCAGTCGGGCGGCCTATGTGGCCATTGTCGGACAGTCTCCGGTCGCGCTTGATCCGGCACCGGCATTACAGGTGCCGACCGATTTCAATCAGGCGCTTAATCGGGCCGAGAACAATAATCCGTCTTTACGTGCCGCGCAGTACAGCGAAGCGGCTGCGCGCGCCCGCGTGTCTCAGGCCCGTTCGGGACTGGGGCCTAATGTCGGGCTGACGGCCTCATATGGCGTCAATGCGCCTACGGACAATTTTCGCAATCTGGGTAGCCGAGATGTGGCCACAGCCGGTATTCGTGTCACGGTGCCGCTGTTTACCTCAGGCCTGAACAGTTCGCGTGTGCGTCAGGCGTCTGAAAACCACAATGCCCAGCGTATTTCCGTGGAACTGAGCCGTCGTGAGGTAGTTCAGCAAACCGCAACCAACTGGGGCAATATGAACGCGGCGCGGGCAGGGGCTTCGGCGAACCGTGAGCAGGTGCGCGCGGCTTCGGTGGCGGCAGAGGGCGTGCGTCTTGAGCAGGGGGTTGGCCTGCGGACGAATATCGAAGTTCTGAATGCCGAGCAGGAACTGCGTCAGGCGCAACTGGCGCTTATTGATGCGGAACGGGCCGAATATCTGGCCTCGGCGCAGCTTTTGGCGGTTACCGGTGATCTGAGGGCTGATGTGCTGGTGTCGGGTATCGAAGCCTATGATCCTGCGGCTAATTTTGATGCTGTCAAGAACAAGGGGGCGACGCCTCTGGAGCCGTTGATTCGCGCTGTGGATGGTCTGGTGACACCTGCCGAATAAGGACAGACGGTTGAGCGCCCGCTCATAATGGGCGTGTTACGCCTCTGTTATACAAAGAAAAATAACCTGACAGGCGAAGTTGGCGGGGTGAAATCGCGCTTAAAGGTTGCCAATAACCCCTAAGCCATGTCTTTATGACACAGGTTTATTCTCATTTGAGTGATTCACGATATGTCCGATCAGTCCGCGCACGAACCTACTATGGAAGAAATCCTCGCTTCTATCCGCCGGATTATTTCGGAAGATGATTCCCCGTCGGAAGAAGAAGTGGTCCAGAGCGAACCGGAGCCAGTGGCTGAAGTCGCTCGTGCACCTGAGCCGGAGCCAGAAGCCGAGGTTGAGGAAGAGGTTTCCTTCGATAGCTTTGTCGAAGAAGAAGACGTTCTGGAACTGACGACGCCGATCGAAGAGCCGCGTCCGTCCCTTTCGATTGGCGATATTGACGCCTATGAGCCTTTGATTTCGGCGGTTTCGGCAGCTGCGCCGGTCAGCAGCCTGTTGTCGGAGCGATCTGCGGCTTCGGCGATTTCGGCTTTCGGGCAATTGGCATCAACAAGTGCTTTGCCGCGTGAAGGCCGCACGATTGAAGATCTTCTGAGCGAGCTTCTGCGTCCGATGCTTAAGGACTGGTTGGATTCCAACTTGCCTTCAGTGGTTGAGTCTGCGGTGCGCGAAGAGGTCGAGCGTCTGGCGCGTCAGTCGCGGCGTTAAATCGCAAAAGCGCTCTTTCGCTCTGTTAAGTTTACGGCGTCCTGTGTTAAGGACGCCGTTTCTGTTTGTAATCCCCTACACTTAGTTGAAACCGATGCTGGAAAAAAACTTCGATCCGAAAACCGTTGAACCACGTCTCTATGAGAAGTGGGAACAGTCAGGCGCGTTTAAGCCGCGCGAGGACGAAGGGGCTGAGCCGTTTTCTATCGTCATTCCGCCGCCCAATGTGACGGGATCGCTGCATATCGGCCATGCGCTGAACAACACCCTTCAGGACGTGCTGATCCGCTTTGAGCGCATGCGTGGTAAGGCCGCTTTGTGGCTGCCTGGTACCGACCATGCGGGCATTGCCACGCAGATGGTTGTCGAACGTCAACTGGCGGCAGGTAATATGAACCGCCGCGACATGGGCCGCGAAGCTTTTGTTGAGAAGATATGGGAGTGGAAAGCGGAATCGGGTGGCTCGATTGTGCGTCAGCTTCGTCGTCTGGGGGCGTCGTGCGACTGGTCGCGTGAGCGCTTTACACTGGATGAAGGCCTGTCGGACGCGGTGCGCAAGGTCTTTGTTACCCTGCATAAGCAAGGTCTGATCTATCGTGACAAGCGTCTGGTGAACTGGGACCCGCATTTCCAGACGGCTATTTCCGACCTCGAGGTCGAGCAAAAGGAAGTTGACGGCCATTACTGGCATTTTGCCTATCAACTGGCGGATGGTCTGACCTATCAGCATCCAGTTAAGGATGAAGAGGGCAACGAGACGTTTGAAACCCGCGACTATATCGTCGTGGCGACGACGCGGCCTGAGACTATGCTGGGGGATACGGCTGTGGCCGTTCATCCTGAGGATGAGCGTTATCAGCATCTGATTGGCAAGGAAGTCATCCTGCCGATCGTTGGTCGTCGTATTCCGATCGTGGGCGACGACTATGCCGATAAGGACAAAGGCACCGGCGCGGTCAAGATCACGCCTGCGCATGATTTCAACGACTTTGGCGTTGGTAAGCGTAACAACCTGCCGGTCATCAATATCCTGACCGATACAGCGACCCTGAATGACGATGTGCCCGAAGCCTATCGCGGCAAGGATCGCTTTGTGGCGCGTAAGGAAATCGTCGCGCGCGCCGAGGCCGAAGGCTGGCTCAAGGCGATTGAAAAAACCAAACACATCGTGCCACACGGCGACCGTTCAGGCGTGGTCATTGAGCCTTTCCTGACCGACCAGTGGTACGTCAATGCAGGTGAACTGGCCAAGGAAGCGCTGGCAGCAGTCGAAGATGGCCGCACGGTATTTGAGCCTAAGAACTGGGAAAAGACCTATTTTGAATGGCTGCGTAACATCGAGCCATGGTGCGTCTCGCGTCAGTTGTGGTGGGGCCATCGTATACCTGCATGGTTCGGGCCGGACGGGCATATCTTTGTTGAAATGTCCGAAGCTGAAGCCCATGCGGCGGCGGCGGCTCATTACGGTAAGTCGGTTGATCTGACGCAGGATGAGGACGTTCTCGATACGTGGTTCTCATCGGCGCTGTGGCCGTTTTCGACCATGGGCTGGCCGGATGAAAACGCGCCTGATTTCCAGAAGTTTTATCCGACACATACCCTGATTACGGGTTTCGACATCATCTTCTTCTGGGTTGCCCGTATGATGATGATGGGCCTGCACTTCACCGGTAAGGCTCCGTTTGAGCGCGTCTTCATCAATGCCCTTGTCCGCGACGAGAAGGGCCAGAAGATGTCCAAGTCCAAGGGCAATGTCATGGACCCGCTGGTACTGGTTGATGAATTCGGCGCTGACCCGCTGCGCTTTACGCTGGTGGCCATGTCGGGGCAGGGGCGTGACATTAAGCTCGCCAAGCAACGCATCGAAGGCTATCGCAATTTCTCGACGAAGCTGTGGAATGCCCACCGTTTCGCCCAGATGAATGAATGTGCCACGGTTGCCGGTTTCGATCCGTCAGGCGTTAAGCTGACGCTTAGCCGCTGGATACGTGGCGAGACGCATAAGACCATCAAAACGGTCACTGAAGCGCTTGAAGCCTGCGCCTTCGATGATGCGGCCAATGCGCTTTATAAGTTCATCTGGAACGTGGTTTGTGACTGGTATGTGGAACTGTCCAAGCCGATCCTTAATGGCGATGACGAGGTCGCTAAGGCCGAAACGCGCGCCATGACGGCATGGGTGCTGGATCAGTGCCTGATCCTGCTGCATCCGGTGATGCCGTTCATTACCGAAGAACTGTGGGGCGCTACGGGTGTGGCGCGTGCCAATGACCTGATCGCCGAGCAATGGCCGTTTTATCAGGCTGAGGCGATTGATGCGGCAGCGGATAAGGAGATCAACTGGCTGATCGACCTGATCTCGGAAATCCGTTCGGTGCGTTCGGAAATGAACGTTCCGGGGTCTGCTAAGGTGCCATTGGCGATGACGGGGGCTAATGCGGATACCCAAAGCTGGATCGGTACGCACCGTGACCTGATCCTGTTCCTTGGGCGTTTGTCGGGCGTTGAGGTGGCTGAAAATGCGCCATCGGGGGCCGTACCGTTTGTGATTGCCGAAGCCACTGGGCAACTCAGCATCGCCGAGTTCATTGACCTTCAGGCAGAAACGGCTCGTCTGGCGAAGGATATTGCGGCTTTTGACAAAACCATCGAAGGGACGCGTCGCAAGCTCGATAATCCTGAGTTTGTTCGCAAAGCGCCCGATGAGGTCATTGAGGAAAACCGCGAGCGCCTGAGTGACGCCGAAAACGGCAAGGCGCGTTTATCCGCGGCACTTGAGCGGCTACGTGCGGTTCAGTCCTGATTTTTAGTGCATAATATAGACGGGCTTCAGTCGGTTTGACTGAGGCCCGTTTTACTGTCTTGAACCGTTATTAAGAGCGGTCGTCAGTATGTTCTGTCTGGCAAATTCGAGATCATCGGCACGCAGCGCCATGGTCTGGCGCATCTGGACCATGGTCTGACCGCTGCTGGCCATATCTTTGCGCATTTCCGTATTATCCATCAGCTTTTTCAAGGCCTCGGATATTTCGTCTGCGCTGACCTTATCGAGGTACAGGGCGTGTTCAAGACTGGCCTCAATCAGGCCGCCGCGACCTGATGATATGACGGCACAGCCAGCGGCCATGGCCTCAAGAGCCGTCAGGCCGAAAGGCTCTTCCCAAAGAGATGGCACGACAGCAATGGCTGCATCGGACATCTGGGCCTTAACCTCGGTCAGGGGGAGGTCTTTGAAGATATGGGCCTGATGATTGAGTTTGGAAATCTGGGCCTCTGTCCATTGCGCATGTGTGGCGAATTTTCCGAGGATCAGGCGCGCTGACCACTGAGGGTACTCAGGTAAGGTTTGCGCTAAGGCCTCACACAGGGGGGCAAGACCTTTTTCCGGAGCGGCGCGGCCACAGAAGACAATAGTATTGGTTTTCCGGTCTACATCACCGGGCCACAGAGTCGCATCAATGGGATTGGAGACGGTGAAGCTTTTGGGGCGGTATTGCGGGTAATGTTCAATGAAGGCGTTTTTTGTAGCCTGACTGACAAAAATGAAGCCTTTGAAATGGCGGTTTCGCCATTGAATGCGCCAGTGATCCAGAAGATGTTTGGGCGGACGAACATAGTTGTGCCGATAAAGCGCATTGGGCGTGTGGGCCATGTCTCTGGCCAGTTTGCTCATGCTTACGGTGTGCTGGTGGAACTCTATGAAATCAGGTTTCAGGGCCTTTAGTGCGGCCAGCATTTGCTGATGATAGCTTTTGCGGTTGCTGCCCTGGGCAATCTCAATGACCTTGATGGGGCCACGTTGTCTGGCACCTGCCTCGCACAGGACATAAACATCATGCGGGGATATGTCTGGCGTATTGAGCGAGCGCACAACGGTTTCAATCGAATTGGGAGAGAACTCACAAAACTGAAACCCGCGGGGCAGTACGATGGCAATTTTCATGGTGTGGTTATGCCGCTACCGATGCGTTGGAGGGGCGCCCGTATTCCCGAATGGTATTAAGTTCTGTGGCGCGTTGTATGATGGTGTGCTCGGTGCGTGCATAGTTCAGGCCGCCTGACATTAGTTTATGTCTCAGGTCTTCATCGTTCATTAGCCGTGTGAGTGCGTCGGCGATGTTCGGGCCGTCTGTTTTATCCAGATAAAGGGCGTGAGGCCCGCTTATGTCGCGCAGGCCGCCGCTGCCGGAGGATATAACCGCGCAACCTGCGGCGTGGGCCTCAAGGCCGGACAGAGGAAACGGGTCCTGCCATAGTGACGGTATGACGGCGATACTGGCGGATTGAAGGTTTTCTCTGACTACCTGAAGCGGTTGGTTTTTCAGAACCTCAGTCTGAGCGCCCAGAGGTACCAGTTTGTCTATCTGTTCTTGCGCCCAGTCCTTATGCGTGTCGAAGCCGCCCAGAATAAGCACGGCGCGCCAGTCAGGATGAGAGGGCAAGGCAAGCGCCAGCGCATCGCACAGAGGGGCCAGACCTTTTTCGGGCATGGCGCGCGCGGCAAAAACGATGGTTTTCTTTTTTGCGGCCGGATCGGATGCCCAAATAGAGGCATCAATCGGGTTGAAAACACTGTGGGCGCGTGCGGAAAACTGAGGGAATGCGCTGAGAAAATCTTCGCGGGTGCCGTTACTCACAAAAATAAACCGGTCAAACGCGCCATAGCGCCTTTGTTGTTCGAAGCGCTGCAGCCAGTTTTTAGGATGTTTTATGTAATTGTGGCGGTAAAAACTGCGAATACTATTGGGTATGGCCTTGGCAAAAAGACGGGCTGATTTGGCAGAGTGGTGAAACTCTGTGTAGTTAGGGTCATAATCAGATAAAGCTCTGGCCATGTTCCTGTCTCTTTGTGATTTCGAACCACCTGTATCAACAGTGGTTACGGAAACGTTTCCATGATTATTAGCGCCTTTATCACAAAATACGCGAACATCGTGGCCGAAATCTGGCCCGATCATCATGGTTCTCACAACGGTTTCTATTGAGTGTGGCTTTTCAACGCAAAATGTAAATGAGGGGGGGAGAACGACGGCAATTTTCATTTCTCACGCGCTGAGCCGAAAGGACAGGTAAGGTTTTCGCCGTATCAGATACTTGGGCATTAGTCTAAGAAAATAATATTAGGCGTTGTAACATGCTTATTTTTATATGACGCCCTTCTTGTGAGGTCCGTCGGTGAAGATAACTTGTGCCTGAGCGGTATATGCGTTATGCGCCCATCCCTGAATATGATGCAGGTTTCGGTCCGCCTGTGAACGGGGTCGATGCAATGGGATGGCGAGGTTCTTTTGTTAAATACCGATTCCAATAATATCTTTAAAAGACCCGATCTGAGTCTGATCATCTGCACCCTGAATGAGGGCGCGGCCATTGCCAATGTTGTCAATGAAATCTGCGATACCCTTTCGGGCATTGATTATGAAATCGTCGTTGTGGACGACGATTCCACCGATAATACGGGCGCCGAAGTGTTGCGCGTCGCAGAAGAAAATTCGCGTGTGCGCCTTTATGTGCGTCACAACGAAAAGGGGCTGTCTTCGGCGGCCATCAAAGGCTGGGACATCGCTCAGGGGCGCATTCTGGGGATCATGGATGGCGATGGTCAGCATGACCCGCACGCGATCCGTCAACTGGCCGACATTATCCTTAAAGGTGATAAGGATCTGGTGTGCGTGTCGCGCTATCTGGGGAAATCCGATACGGGACTGAGCTTCGGGCGGGATATTGCATCACGTCTGGCGACAAAGGCGACGCATCTGGTGCTGAAAGCGCCTTTGTCTGATCCGATGAGCGGTTGTTTTATGATGACGCGCGACTGGTATGAAACGGCGCGGCCGAATCTGACGGGCGTAGGGTTCAAGATTCTGGTGGATCTGGTGGCTTCGACCAAGGTGAAGCCGCGTTTCGCAGAAGTGAAGGCGGCTCTGCGTCAACGTCAGGGTGGCGAATCAAAACTCGATCTGCGGGTGATCCTCGATCTGGGGGCGCTGCTGGTGGAAAAGGGCACTGGCGGACTGCTGCCGGCGCGTTTTGTGCTGTTTGCTGCCGTGGGTATGTCGGGCGTGGTCATCAGTGCGCTTATTCTGACGATCTTCAAACTGCTTGGCTATTCGACGGTGGCCGAGTTCGGGCACGCGCAGATCGTTGCCATTGGCTTGGCGATGGTGTGGAACTTCTTCCTGAATAATATCCTGACCTTCCGTGATCACCGCCTCAAAGGCTTTGGGCCAATTCTCAAAGGCCTGATCGTCTTTTGTCTGGTCTGTACGCCGGGGGCCATTCTTAACTGGTGGATCGGCATATTGCTCAAGTCGGCACAGGTTGAGTTCATTCTGGCAGGCGTTATTCCGGCCTTCCTGATCGGTATTCTGAATTACTGGGCGTCGCGCGTTCTGGCCTGGAACCAAAAAAAAGGTAGCTAGGGCAGGGGGATTTCCCCTGCATCTGCCTATTTTTCCGATGCGCGCACCTTGGTTATGACGCGGGTAATAGCGTCTATGACGATATCCGGCCGGTTATGCTGAATGAAGTGTCCGGCATCGGGAATATAGATAAATTCACCTTCACGGGAACGGGTGGCCACTTCTTCATGGCCTGCACGCCAGTCTGCTGTAAATTCAGCAAACCCCGCATCTGATTGAGCCGGATCGCGGTACATCCGACCCGCAGACAGCACAATTAGCGGCATGTCCGCGAAATCACGACGCGTCAGGCGTTCTTCGCGCCACATATGGCTCTCGTCGCGCCCCCATGAGGGGAAATAGTTCAGAGATTGTGAGAGTTCAGCTTCGTGCCATTCAGGCCTGATGAGGGCCTGAGCCATGTAATGCTTTTCGGCCTCAGACAGTCCGGAAGGCAGTTTGAAGCAACCCTTCAGGTCGTCAGGTGTCAGCAGATTTTGTCGGGCCATGTCGGCGCAATCCCGCAGTCCCTGATTGCCCTTATCAATACCTTCCAGAAGAAGTCTGCGGTCTTCGGGGTCTTTGGGGTTGTTCTGACCGGCGAAGCCTGAATCCACCAGCACCAGACCGGCCACGTCTTCGGGGAAGCGATTGGCATACAGGGTGCCATAAAAGCCGCCAATTGAATGGCCAGCAATGATGAAGGGGGAAGTCTCACCTCTGGCCTCAAGCAGTTTATGCAGATCATCTGTGGTTGATGTACCGGTGATTGGGGCAGTCGGCGGGTCGCTCAGACCAAAGCCGGTACGGTCATAAACACAGGTGCGCGTGATTTTGGCGATAACAGGCTGCACCCTGCGCCAGTTAGGTATGGCTCCTTCGCCGCCCTGTTCGAACAATACCATTGGCGCGCCCTGACCTTCGCAGGCCATATGCAGGCGACGGCCATCGCCTATATCGGTCAGCTGAGGCCTAAGTAGGTCTGGATTAATGTGCAGGTCTTTGTAGGGCTGAGGGTCTGCGTTGGCCGCGGAACCGCTGAGAACCAATACACACACCGAAGCGACAATGGCTTTGTAACGCAAAGTGCACCTCCCGTTTTGAACTGAGGGTGTCTTGTTTTACCCCTTTGGGCAAGTAACGCGGATATTCCGGAATAAGTGGCAAAAAAATCCCCGCGTCGTGAGGTGACGCGGGGCAGTTGGATCCATGGCGAAATAGGATCGAAAGGCTTAGTAACGACGGCCGTAGCGGTCATAACGGTCATGACGATCATTGCGCGGGCCGCGGTTGTCGTAGTAGCGGCGGTCATCACGGCGATCATACTGACGGTTGTCATGACGGTCGTTGTAGTAGCGGGTGTTGGCGCAGCTTGTGCTGTCCTTACCGACCTGAGAACCGACCACGGCCCCCAGAACCGCACCTAAGACCATGCCTTCGGTCTTGGCATTGTTGGCAGCGACGCCGTTACCCAGAGCCGCACCGGCCAGACCGCCGATAATTGCACCGTTGGTCTTGTTGTTGCTCTTGCGGTCGCCGCAGGTTTCGTAGCGGTTGTCATAATGACGGTAATCGCGGGCAGAAGCCGTACCGGCCATGCTTGCGCTCAGGATCATGCCAGAAGCCAATGCCGACATGATAATCTTTTGGGTTTTGCTGGTCTTGAACATGATCGAATTCCTTCATTTCTGGCCTTCGGGAGGGTGATCCGTGTGCCGTTGATGACACCCTTTATAAAGGGGCGAACCTGAACGGATATTGAGAGGTTCATTCATCTTCGTTCATTTTGAAAAAAAATTGGGCTTGGACTGTTATGCCGTTTCCACGTATGACGAACGCTTGTTTTGTAAGGCATACGGATAATGGGCGAACAGGTCAGCACCATAGGCAAGATCGGATTTCAGGGCGACGGCATTACGGCGGATGGCCTGTTTGTGCCCCTGAGCCTGCCCGAAGAGCAGGTGCGTGTTCAGGTCGGCAAGGATAATCATGCCCGTCTGCTTGAGGTCATGAGCGTCAGTCCTGAGCGGATTGATCCTGTCTGCCGGCATTTCAGTGTTTGCGGAGGCTGCGCGCTTCAGCATTGGGAAATGACGCCCTATAGCGCCTGGAAGCGCGATATGGTGATTTCTATCCTCGAAAAAGCGGGTCTGGAAACCGAAGTTGGCCCCATACTGACGACGCCACCTCAGACGCGCCGCCGCGTGGGATTGCACGCTAAAAAGATAAAGGGCCGCACGGAACTGGGGTTCAAGATGCGCCGTTCGTGGGAACAGGTGCGTATTGATGAATGTCCGGTGGCGGATCCGGCTTTGATCAAGGCTATACCGTTCCTGAGCGAAATGGCTTCGGTTCTGTTTGAGCATCCCAAATCCGCGCCGATCCTTCAGGTAACGCTGTCGGACACGGGGCTTGATATTGATATTCGTGGCGTGGAGCGCACCAAAAGTGGCGGTCTGAGTGCCGATGCGCGGATGCAGATTGCCATGATTGCAGGTGAGCAGGATGTTGCCCGCATCACCTTGTCAGAAGAAATTCTTTATCAGAGCCGACTGCCCAGTGTGCGTTTTGGACGCGCTGTTGTAGATCTGCCGCCTGCGTCTTTCCTTCAGGCTTCGGCACAGTCCGAAGCGGACATGGTTGCGCTGGTTAAGGCCGCGATCAAAGACAGCCGTAATGTCGCGGATCTGTTTTGTGGGGCAGGGGCCTTCACCTTTCCTATGGCCGAGATCGCCAGCGTCTATGCGGCCGACGGCGCAGGCGGAGCGGTCAGTGCGCTTAAGTCGGCCATAGGTCGGGCGCCGGGCCTTAAGCCTATACGGGCGGAGACTCGTGACCTGTTCCGTCGTCCGCTGGTGATGGAAGAACTGGCGGTATTTGATGCGGTTGTATTTGACCCGCCGCGTGCCGGTGCCGAGGCGCAGGCGCGTGAGCTGGCGCGTTCATCAGTGGGGCGCGTGGTTGGCGTTAGCTGCAATCCGCAAACCTTTGCCCGCGATGCTCAGATTTTGACGCAATCGGGCTTTAAACTTGATCAGGTGACGCCTATAGATCAATTCCTGTGGTCCACCCACGTGGAACTGGTGGCTGTCTTTTCCAGATAATACATAAAGGTACAGGCTTTGATCTCGGTTATCATCCCGACCCTTAATAATGAAGCGACGCTGGTGCGGACCCTGTCTGGCCTTGTGCCTGCGGTGGTCGAGGGGATGGTCAAGGAAGTGATCATCGCCGATGGTGGCTCTGAAGATGCCACGCTTGAGATTGCCGATTCGACCGGCTGTCGTATTATCCGAACCGATGCCAATCGCGGCCTGCAACTTTGGCAGGGTTGCCGTGAGGCCAAGGGTGACTGGCTTTTGATCCTGCACCCCGATTCATTGCTGAGCGAAGGGTGGATGGGTCATGTGCAGGAACACATAAACCGACATCCGCTGCGTGCCGGTTATTTCCGTCTGGCCTTTGATGACCCGTCGTGGTTTGCCCGTTTGTGGGGTGAGGTTGTGGCGTTTAATTCGCGCTGGCTGGCATTGCCGACGGGGGATCATGGCCTGTTGTTGTCGCGGCCGCTTTATGATGCGGTGGGTGGTTACAAGGAACGGGTCGTTTACGAGGATCTGGGGATGGATCTGGCGCTTGGGCGTGCCCGTCTGCGGGCTATTCCGGCGGCACTGCTTACCAATGGTGAGCGTTTCCGCAAAGGCGGATGGTATTTCTCGCTGGTGACCAAGACGGCACGGCTTGTGCTTTACGGGCTTGGGTTTCCACCAAAGCCGCCGACGAAAAAAGCGGCCTGATTTTGATTATAAATCTTTGAGGATGTCTATGCGTGACGCGCCATTGGCGGCGTGTTCAAGCGTGGCGCTGTCCTTGCCCATAAGCTGACGGTAAATCCAGTAACTGGCGATGACTTCCTCGGTATATTGACGGGTCTGGGCCACGGGAATGGATTCAAGGAACAATAGCGGATCGGTATCGTCGCCCAGCGCGCGCTTGGCCTCAAGGACCCACTTTTCACCGGCATTATAGGCCGCAATGGCGCGGAACAGATCGCCATCAACAATGTTGGTGTCCAGAAGGCGCAGAATATAGTCCTGACCGATGCTGATATTATAGGACGGATCAAGAAGCCTGTCGGGGTTGCGTATCAGGCTGTTGTCTTTAGTGACAATGGCCGCCGTTGCGGGGGCCAGTTGCAGCAGGCCATAGGCACCGGCATAGCTCTTGGCCTTGGGGTTAAACTTGCTTTCTTTCTTCGCCAGAGAAAAGATCAGGGCTTTGTTGATCTTATATCCGCCATTCGGCTCAAATTCGGGCATGGCATAGAGCGAGGCATCAAACAGGCGGTCTGCGGGCCTGATTTTGCTGACCGACAGGTCATGGGCGCTGGCATAGGCCAGCCAGCGGTTACGCGCTTCTTCGTCAGGTGAGCTTTGGATGGCCGACTGAAGCTCGGTGCGGGCATCGGTGCGGCGGTTCAGCTGTATCAGGTGATTAACGCGCCTTGCCTGCGGATCATTATTTGCCCAACCAAGATCGGCCTTGAGGCTGGCGGTGTATTGACCGCGGTCATCTGCGCTGTGGATGGGCTGAAGGCCGCGCTGGGCGCGTATAACCGCCGGTTCGGCCCCCAGTCGCTTTTCGGCCACCAGACCGTAGAAGGTGAAGGGAAAGGAAGCGGCAATGCGGAAATGAAATTCGGCTTCTTCGGCCTTGTTTTGCTTAAGGGCGCTGCGACCGGCCCAATAGGCCCCGCCGGATTGGCTCCATGCGTTTTGGCTGGGGTCGTTGACGATAAACTCGAAATGCTTTTGCGCCTCTGCATAGCGTTTCAATCGCCAGGCTGCGAGTCCGGCTACCCAGCGATCACCCACCTGTTGGCCCAGACGCAGGGCTTCTTCCAACTGGTTGTTATTATAGGCTGAGCGTGCGGATTTCGGCGTCAGATTGGAGTCGGGGCCAGCCGTAGCGGCCTTGATTTCGGTGCGCGGACGCAGGCTTTGGCTGACGACAGTAAGTTTGCGGGAATCAGCGAGCACAGGAAACGGCGGGTCTTCGGAGCCTTGGGGCTTTTTGCGTTTGGCCAGATTCCACACACGCATGGCCTGAGGGTGGTCGGGATAGAGATCAAGCCACTGCATCAACTCGTCGTAGGTGGATACATAATCCGCATGAAACAGTTTGTTGAAGCTGATGTAGCCCATAAGGCTTTTGTCGCTGACATTAGCGACAGCGGCTTCGCCTCCGGCATAGTCGCCACGATCAATCAGCGTAAAGGCCGTGCGATAGGATTCGGTATCACTCAGGCTCATGCCTCTGACCGGAGAGGACAGGGTGCGCGGTTGACGCAGGCTGGTATAGGGGCGGGGGCCGGATGCTTCAGGCGCGGCAACCGCCAGAATGGGGTCGCCGGATTTAAGATCGGTCTTTGATTGCAGGAAAGCGTTGATATTGGCCGTATCAGAAGCGGTTGTGGTCGGTTCGGCGCCGATGGCCGGAACGCAGGCAATTGCCCAGACGGATACCGCGCATAATAGCGGACGCAAACCGGCATTCATCATGCATTGCTTCCTTCGCAGAGACTCGGCCACCACATGCCGATCAGTTAAGCTGTCGTAAGGCCCGCCCAGGGTGAAGGCGCAAACCTAACTAAATATTAACATCAGGGCAACCCCTACGGGCCGGTCTGCTATCTCGGCCGAGATAGTCAGCGGGCCGTTGCACGCAGCAGGTCACGCCACAAAAGTCCTTTGGCCATTGGCTGTGTAAGGACAAGCGAGGGGTGGTAACTGGCGAATGCGGGGATTTTGTGGCCATCAGAAACGGAGATTTCAAAATTCCGTCCTCTGAGTTTCTGAACCCCTTCGGTGGTGTTAAGCGTCACCCGTGCGGCTGTGGCTCCCAGAAGAATCACCCGCTCGGGCTTAAGGAGTTCAATGGCGCGCAAGGTGAACAGGGCCGTGAGTTGTGTATCTTCGTCCGTGGCCGGTCGTCCGCCTGCAGGCCGCCAGTACAGTCCGGGCAGGAGATAGGTCTCATCATAGATGCCCAGCGCCTTGAGGATTTTATCCGTCAGGCGACCTGTTTTACCGGCGAACGCCTGACCGGTACTGTCTTCGTCCAGATCAGGGACTTCGCCGATCAAAAGATAGGTCGCATTCTGACTTTCAGGATTGGCAAATCGGCCGGAAACCCTTTGTTTTGCGCCTTCGTGCCTGAGGGGGAAGGCATCAAAGCGATCCAGCATGGCGTAAACGCCCGCAATGTCGGTCGCGGTTTTGAGCAGATCCATGGCCTCTGAGCGGGCCAGATCAAGGTCAAAATACTTAAGGTTTTCAGGCCGTAAGGCTGTGCCGGAGGTGGCCGCAGCCGCAGGGGAGACCAGACTTGCGACCGGCTCAGGCGGCTTTGGGGTAAAACGGGATTTATTTTCCGCAAGTGTTCGGTTAATAGGCTGTAATTCATAGGCTTCTTCAAGCTCATGATCGAGGAAAAAGCTGAGATAGCTTTCCCACTCCGAAGACAGACTGTTGACGGACGAAGTCATGAACCCTAATGCCTGAGGATATGAAAATACAGCTTTTGACTCTCCTTGCGGAAGCTGTGGCATAAACCAATCGCCATATAATTACCGAGGCGTCAAGGAAAGAAGGGACACGGCATGACCGAAGTGGCGGGCATTGCAGGTATTGAGCGCGAGTCGATGGACTATGATGTCGTCATCGTCGGGGGCGGGCCTGCGGGGCTTTCGGCCGCCATTCGCCTCAAGCAACAGGCCGAAAAGGCTGGGGCCGAAATCAATGTGGCCCTGCTGGAAAAAGGCTCTGAGATCGGGGCGCATATTCTGTCGGGTGCTGTGATTGACCCTTCGGGCCTGAACCAGCTTTTCCCCGATTGGAAAGAGCGCGGTGCGCCGCTTGAGACGGCTGTGACGGAAGATCACTTTATTTATCTGGGGCCGCAAGGCGCGCTGGATATTTCGTGGCTGCCCATGCCGTCCTACATGAAAAATCACGGCTGCTATATTGCGTCGCTGGCCAATGTGACGCGCTGGCTGGCTGAGCAGGCTGAGGCGCTTGGGGTCGAGGTTTATCCGGGCATGGCCTGTTCGGAAGTCCTGTATAACGAAGACGGCTCGGTTGCCGGTGTTGTGGCGGGCGTATTTGGCCTTGATCACAACGGCAATCCCAAGCCAGACTTTCAGCCGGGTCTGGAGTTGCGGGCGAAATATACCTTCTTTGCCGAAGGGGTTCGCGGTTCGCTGTCTGAGCTGATCATCAAGAAGTTCGATCTGAACAGTGATTGTGACGTTCAGAAATACGGTACGGGCATCAAGGAACTGTGGCAGGTTCCGGCGGATAAGCATCGTCCGGGGTATGTCCAGCATACGCTTGGATGGCCGCTGGATAATGCCACAGGCGGCGGTTCGTTCCTCTATCACTTCGGCGACCGTTATGTTGCTGTAGGGTTTGTGGTTCACCTGAACTATAAAAACCCGTACCTGTCGCCGTTTGATGAGTTCCAGCGCTTCAAGCAGCATCCGGTGGTGCGTGAGCACCTTGAGGGGGGGCAGCGTGTTTCCTATGGTGCGCGCGCCATTACCGAAGGCGGTTATCAGTCCGTGCCGCGCCTCAGCTTCCCCGGTGGTGTGCTGATTGGCTGTTCGGCTGGTTTTGTGAACGTGCCGCGCATCAAGGGCAGCCATAATGCGATCAAGAGCGCTATTCTGGCGGCGGATGCGGCCTTTGCGGCCCTGACTGGCGAGAATGCCCCCGCTGTGCTTGAGGCCTATGATGAGGCCTATAAGACATCGGATATTGCCCGTGAGCTTAAGCTGGTGCGCAATGTTAAGCCTTTGCTGAGCCGTTACGGCACCTTTGCGGGGACGATTCTCGGTGGGGTGGACATGAAGGTAACGAGCCTGTTGGGCGGATTTTCACCGTGGGGGACCCTGTCGCACCGTAAGACGGATGCGGAATCAACCGGTCTGGCCAAGGACTTCAAGCCGATTACCTATCCGAAGCCGGATGGTGTCCTGAGCTTTGACAAGCTGTCTTCGGTGTTTATTTCAAACACTAACCACGAAGAGGATCAGCCGGTACATCTCAGGCTCAAGGATCCCGAAATTCCCATTGCAATCAATCTGCCGAAATATGCCGAGCCGGCGCAGCGCTATTGTCCGGCAGGGGTCTATGAGGTGGTAGAAGATGCGGGTAAGCCGCGATTCCAGATCAATGCCCAGAACTGTGTTCACTGCAAAACCTGTGACATTAAGGATCCGACCCAGAATATCGTCTGGACAACGCCCGAAGGCGGCGGGGGGCCTAACTACCCGAACATGTAGTGGCGCGCTTATCCCCCAAAGGGGTGCGCGGGCGCAAGAAAAGGCATGTGAAAACGCATATGAGGGCTTGATCAGTCAGTCATTCAGGGGTTCACTCACCCCCGTATATGCCTGAACAGAAAGTACCTCAGACCACATGCCCGCTCAGCCGATCCAACACTCATCCGTTACCGGAAAACGTCTTCTGACCGGTGCTGCGGTTCTGGCGCTTATGCTATTGCCTGTGTCCACTCAAGCCGCGAAGGCTGATTTCAATCGGGCCTATGGTCAGTATCTGGTCGGGAAATACGCGATCTATGCGGGCGATACGCAGGTATCTGCCCGTGCTATGATGGATGCCTCGGAGTCAGATCCTGATAATCAGGCGCTTCGGGACAAGGCATTTTTGTCGGCGGTTCTGGGCGGGTATCTCGATTTCGCCGCAGCCAATGCGCCGGATGCCGGTTCATCCAGCCGCTTCCCGCGAATGATGGGCCATGAGGTCAAGGCCTTACGCGCCATCCGTGCCAATAAGCCCCGCGAAGCCATACCGCAACTGGCGGCAGCACTTGAGATCGATGCAGAAGAACGCTCAGGGCTTTTGCTGCAGCCGGCGACCTATGCCATGGCCGGTCAGTGGGACAAGGCGATCGATAAGGATATTTCCGCCAAACTGGCCAATGGTCTGACGCAGCGTGACGGACTTATGATCTACCTTCAGGCGGCCGATCAGGCGCGCCTTCTGGAGTTGCGCGGTAAACACAAAGAAGCCGAGGCGCTGTTTAAGCTGATATGTGAACCGGGACCGGCAACGGTTCTGTTCGGGCCATATTACGGGGCCTTCCTTGAACGCCGTGGGCGCAAGTCTGAGGCCGAAGCCCTGTATGCCAGTATATTGACCACGTCCGAAGATGCTCAGGTGCGTCGCGCCTATCAGGCTTTGGAGAGCAAGGGTTACAGGAAACCGCCTAAGCCTGGCTATCGTCAGATAATGGCGGACAACCTGTTTATGACCGGCACGCTTTACGCCAGCGAGCAGCAGCCGGAAATGGCGCTGGCTACCTTACGTATGGCGCAATATGTGTCACCGGAAACAGACGGCCTCAGCGATGACCGCACGCGCCTGCTTCTGGGGCAGGTGCTGGTTAAGTTGCGCGATGAGGATGCTGCTCAGGCAGAATGGGCGCAGGTCAGCGCGGATTCGGTCTATTATAACGAAGCCCGCCTGCGGATGGCCTGGAACCTTAAGGAGCAGGATAATTACGACGGGGCGTTGCAACTGTTTACGCAGTTATCGGCTGAAAATCCTGCGGACGTTGATCTTGTGGTGCAGCGCGCCAGCCTGTTGTGGGAGAAAAAGGATTTTCAGGCGGGGCTTGATGTTCTTGACGCTTTTATTGCCTCGCACGGCGAAGGCGCGGTCAGTTGGCAGGGATGGTTCATTCAGGCCATTATCTATCATGAATTTGACCGGTGGGATCAGTCGGAGATAGCGCTGAAAAAAGGTCTGGCGCTTGATGAAGACAATCCGGATATTCTCAATTTTCTGGGTTATGGCTGGATCGAACGGAACGAAAATCTTGATGAAGCCCTGAGCATGGTGCAGCGCGCCCTGATCCGGCGTCCTTCTTCGGGGGCGATTATGGACTCAGTGGGTTGGGGCTATTATCGCAAGGGAGACTATGCGCAGGCGCTTGAGTGGATTGAGAAGGCCATTGCCCTTGAGCCAGCCGACCCTGAGGTCAATGAGCATCTGGGGGATGTCTATCAGGCCATGGGACGCCATATCGAGGCCCGCTATCAGTGGGCGCGTGTCCTGACGCTGGATGCTGACGAAAAACAGATCGCCAGCGTGCAGAAAAAGTTGGGTGATGACGCGTCGGCGAACAAACCTGAAATGACGACGGCCAAGGCCCCTTAAGCCCATGCATATTCTGGCCAAAGCCAAGGTCAATCTGTGTCTGCATGTGCAGGCACCTGATCATCGTGGGTATCATCCGCTGCAAAGTCTGGTCGCATTTGCCGATATCGGTGACGATATTGTCTTTGAGGCAGGCGGCGAGGGGGACTTGCTGACTATCGACGGGTCTTTTGCGGCCGGACTGAGTGCAGGTGAGGATAATTTAATCCTTAAGGCGCTGCGCCGGTTTGAAGCTGAAACAGGTGTGGCTGTCACCCATCGGATCCGTTTGAATAAAAACCTGCCTCTGGCGGCGGGCGTCGGTGGTGGCAGTGCCGATGCCGGTGCTGTATTGCGCGGTCTCAGGGCGCATTATGCGCCGGACATGCCTGATGCCGTACTTGAGGCCATAGCTGCCTCTACGGGGGCGGACGGGGTTATGTGCCTGTGGTCAAAGGCGGCTGTGGCCGAAGGCTATGGTGAGAAGCTTAGCTTTGCCGAATTGCCCGTTTTGGACTGTGTTCTGATCAATCCGCTTGTGCCGTCACCGACGGCTGAGGTCTATGGCACCTATGACAGGCTGGGCCGGTTTCCGGCATCTGATTCGCTGAGCCTGCCCGAATCATCAAAGGGCGCAGCCGGTCTGATTGACTGGCTTAAGGTCGGGCGAAACGATCTTGAGGCCCCCGCCATTGCGTTAAATCCGCTGATTGGTGAGGTGCTGGCATCGATCAGGTCGCTTCCCTATACGCAACTGGCGCGGTTGTCAGGGTCGGGTGCCACCTGTTTTGCCCTATGTGCGTCGGCTGAGGATGCGGCTGCGCTAAAGGCTGCGCTTGGGGCCTTGTGGCCGCAGGCGTGGATACGAGCCTGTCGTTTAGAGTAGTTAAGGGTAATCAGAACGCGAAAAACGCGGCTTTCGCTAAGAAAGCCGCGTTTAAAACGCTTTTAGCCGGAAAGAGCTGATTAGTCTTTCTTAGGCGTGATAACCTGACGGCCCTTATAGATGCCGGTCTTCAGGTCAACATGGTGCGGACGGCGAAGCTCGCCCGTGTCCTTGTCTTCAACAAACGAGTTGGCACCGAGCGCGTGGTGCGAACGACGCATGTTGCGCCGTGAAGGCGATACTTTCCGCTTAGGTACGGCCATTTTCGTCTCTCTTATTCTTCAAATCGCCGAAAGCTTTTTT
>JASGFL010000055.1:0-19421 GCA_047605545.1 Asticcacaulis sp.
GAGCCGCATATAAAAGCTTTAATTCGCGGCGAAAACCGCGTGGTGTCGTTACCCCGTCTGTTGACAGGGCCGCCATCCGCTTTAAGTTTCGCCGCATCACCGAAATGAGTCAGGACGTCTGAGCGGCATGAGCGGAGACCTTCAGTTAAATAAAATTTTCGGCGCGGGCCTTGCAGCAGCGCTGGTGATCGTTGGCGTGCGCGTGGGTGTTGATGCGATTTATCACACCGAAGCCCCCGAAAAGCCCGGCTATTTCGTCGATGTGCCGGAAGAAGCGGCTGGCGGCGGCGCTACGGCCGAGGTTGAGGTTATGCCGGACTGGGGTACGGTTCTGCCGACCGCAGATCAGGCCGCAGGTCAAAAGGCCTTCGCCAAGTGCGTTTCCTGTCACAATGTGGCTTCGGGTGGCGCTGACATGACTGGACCGGGCCTGTGGGCCGTTGTGGGTCGTCCTCTGGCGGCGCATTCGGGCTTTGCCTATTCCGACGGCATGGTGGCACATAAGGCGGAAGCGCCGGTGTGGACCTATGACGAACTCTATCACTTCCTGAGCGCGCCGGCGAAACAGGTTAAGGGCACCAAGATGGCCTTTGCCGGTATCAAGAACAAAGACGAGAAGATCAATCTGATCGCCTATCTGCACGCACAAGGTTCTGCGGGTTACGCCATTCCGGCACCGGATCCTTCACGTCAGCCGGGTGCTGCGGCAGCACTAGCGGACGCGGCAGCGGCACCGGCTGAAGCCGCCGCTCCGGCAGCCGAAGCGGCTCCGGCCCAGTAAGGCAGCTAAAACTGATTTAAAAAGCCTCCGTCGGTTTTCCGGCGGAGGCTTTTTTTATGCTGATGACACAAAGCCAAAGAAAAAGGCCTCCGGTTTAACGAAAGCCTTTTGGGTTTTAAGCGTTGATGCCCTTGGTGGCTTCGGTGCGCTTTTTAAGAAGCGTGTCGAAGGCATCCCAGACGCCTTCCTGACCGGTCCACTGACCTTTGGTGGCGGCCTTGGAATATTCCGTGGCGCGGGCCTCAAAGAAGTTGGCGTGTTCGACGCCCGACAGGAGCACCTGAAGCCAGGGCAGCGGGTTTTCCTTGACGCCGAAGACTTCGGGTAGTTCAAGCTGACGCAGACGCCAGTCAGCAATATAGCGGATATATTGCTTGATATCCTCAGGCACCATGCCTTCGACCGGCCCCATTTCAAACGCCAGTTCAATGAACTTGTCTTCAAGGCCGACCACGGTCTTGCAGCAATCGACGATGTCGTCAGCCACGGCCTTGGTGACCGCGCCGGTTTCCTTATTGAAGGCGTGATAGAGCTTGATGATGCCTTCGCAGTGCAGGGATTCGTCACGCACCGACCACGACACGATCTGGCCCATGCCCTTCATCTTGTTGAAGCGCGGGAAGTTCATCAGCATGGCAAAGGAGGCAAACAGTTGCAGGCCTTCGGTGAAGCCGCCGAACATCGCCAGTGTGCGGCAGATGTCGGCATCCGTATCGACGCCGAACTTCTGCATGAAGTCGTGTTTGTCGCGCATGGCTTCATATTCCATGAAGGCACCAAACTCGGACTCAGGCATGCCGATAGTTTCAAGCAGGAGCGCATAGGCCGCGATATGGACGGTTTCCATATTGCCGAAGGCCGCCAGCATCATCTTGATTTCGGTCGGTTTGAAGACGCGACCGTATTTTTCCATATAGTTGTCCTGCACCTCGATGTCGGACTGTGTGAAGAAGCGGAAAATCTGCGTCAGCAGATTGCGTTCGCTGTCACTGAGCTTTGAAGCCCAGTCCTTACAGTCTTCACCCAGCGGCACTTCTTCGGGCAGCCAGTGCACCTGCTGCTGCTTTTGCCAGAAATCAAAAGCCCACGGATAACGGAAGGGCTTATAGGCCGCGGACGGGGTCAGAAGACCGGCTTTGTAGGCGGCAGGCTGGATGATGCTCATGATGATTTTCCCGAATCGTGCGGACGCTTAACTGAGGCGCACATCACCACATATAGTAGGTTAAGGGCAAGTTAACTCTATATGTGGAGGTGTGGAATCTGTTGAACATTTGTTTCAGGCGGCTTAACCGGCCAGATAACAGCCAAGGCAACAGGCCTGATAGTATAGGCGCAGGCACGGGTTATGGCCACCGGAATCGAAAGGACGCCGACGGATATCTGTGGTGGAAAGCGAAGTGAATAATCAGCCTGAGGCGGCGGGCTTTAGCTGCCGCCGGAAGTGTGGTTCAGGCTGTCCCATGTCCGGTTTGCGGTTGCGGATGGTCTGAGGGCGGTTTGCAGCCACAACAGATTGGCATCGGCGACATCGGGCGGCAGATCCTGACGCAAGAGGCGCTCTGCCTCAGGCAGCTTTCCCTGAAGACCCAGAATCAGAGCCAGATTCTGTCGCACCTGAATACCGGCGGTGGGCTGGGTCAGGGCGCGCTTCAGCATCAGTTCGGCCTGAGGCAAGTCTCCGCGCGTAGACAGGAACATGGCCTGATTGGTCAGAATGGCCGGATTGTTTGGGGACAGGCTCAGGCCTTTTTCCCAGACACCCCAGGCTTCGTCACCGCGTTTGACCTGATCAAGCGCCACCCCCAGAAGGGAATAGGCCCGCCAGTCATTCGGTTTTAGCTCAATGGCCCGTTGCAGCGGGTCAATGCCGTAAAAGCCGTTATTTCCTCCGATATGCCCCTTGGCGGCACTGAGGAGGGCCTCATAGCTATCGGGGGCGAACAGAAGCACCCGATGGGCTGCGTCTGCGGCTTCGTTATAGCGGCCCAGTGCGCGCAGGGCATCCGACAGGGCCAGACCGGCTTCGGCGTCGGCGGGGTTGCGCTCAAATTCACGGTTAAAGAAGGCCGCCCGTGCCAGAGGCTCAGACTGAAGTGCCGCGGCGCGTTCCTGAGGGGTCGCCGTCAGCGGCGCCGTGACCGGTGCTGTGGCCTTGGTCTGGGCAAGGGCTGCCGTTGCGGGCAGGCAGACCGTCAGAACTATGAGGCAGAACGGACGGAGCATCAGGTGTGGTGTGCGGCGCGACATGGGGGGAACCCTGAAAAACGTGACCCTGAGGCGTTCTGACCCCGTAAGATATGGTTAATTTAAGTTTTGGTTGATAGTCTTAAACATAAGGTTAAGGCCACGCCTGACTATGGCCCAGAGTACAAGGTTCTGAATATATGTCCGCACACGCCACCGCACCGGATACACACACGGTTTTCGCCTTATTTGAAGACGAGCTTGAGGGGGTATTGTCAGAGCTTGAACCGGCGCAGGCGGGCTTTTTGCAAGCCAGCGGGTTTACGGCCAAGGCGCGATCAATGGTCATGGCGCCCCAGGCCGAAGGGGCTTTGGCGGTCTGGTACGGGTTGGGGGCGCGGGCGAGCTATAGTCCGCACCTGTTTAGGGCGCTGGCGAAACAGCTTCCGGACGGGGTGTGGCACCTAAGGGCGGATGCGGTGCTGGCGCGTAAGGCAATCCATCTGGCTTTTGCGCAAGGGCGCTACAGCTTTGATCGTTATAAGGCCTCCGCATCGGCCCCAGAGGCGGTGCAGTTGTCGGACAGCGATCTTAGTGACACCGAACGGGCGGAACTGGCTATCGAGGTGGCTGCGCACAGGCTTGTACGTGATCTGGTCAATACCCCTGCCAATGATATGGGGCCTGCCGAGATCGAAGCGGCGGCGCGGGAACTGGCCGACAGCTATCAGGCACAGATTACAGTGATTACCGGTGATGAGTTGCTGGCGGAGAATTTTCCGGCGGTTCACGCGGTCGGTCGGGCCGCAGAGGCGCATAGAGCGCCGCGCTTTATTGAAATCGACTGGGAACCGCATGTCGAGGACCTGTCGCCGGAACCCAAGCCGGTGGTGGTTCTGGTGGGTAAGGGGGTCGCGTTCGATACCGGTGGGCTGAATATCAAGACCGGTGCCGGTATGGGCCTGATGAAAAAGGATATGGGCGGCGCGGCCCATGTACTGGGGTTGGCGCAATGGATCATGGCGTCAAATCTCAGGGTCAGGCTGCATGTCCTGATCAGTGCCGTTGAAAACGCTATATCCGGGGATGCCTTCCGGCCCGGTGATGTGATTGCGTCCCGTGCCGGTTTGTCGATTGAGGTCGGCAATACCGACGCCGAAGGGCGTCTGATACTGGCGGACGCCCTCACGCGGGCCTCAGAGCTTACGCCGGATCTGACGATTGATTTTGCCACCCTGACCGGCGCAGCACGCGTGGCGCTGGGGCCTGAGGTGGTGCCTTTCTATACCTGTAATGACGCCGTGGCGCGAAGCCTTGAGGCCGCGGCGATCGAAGCGCATGACCCCCTGTGGCGTATGCCTTTGTGGGCCGGATATAAGGCGTCACTGGACTCCGATATTGCCGATATCCGCAATGATGCGGCGGGATGGGCGCAGGCCGGTTCGGTGACGGCAGCCCTTTTTCTGCAACGTTTCGCCCCTCAGACCGGTGCCTGGGTCCATTTTGATCTCTATGCCTGGAACCCGCGCGCACAGCCGGGACGGCCGGTCGGGGCCGAGGTGCAGACAATACGGGCCGTTTACCGTCTGATCGATGAATTGTAAGCGTTGTGCGAAGGTCTCAACAGCGTTAACAAGACGCTAATATAAAAGACGATAATACAGGGTATCATGACAGTTACGGCACGAATCGACATTATCAATGACAAGGGGCTTCATGCCCGTGCGTCGGCCAAGTTTGTGAAGACGGCCGCGCTCTATGACGCACAGGTTACGGTCATCAAGGATGACAGCCGCGTGGATGCGCAGTCGATCATGGGATTGCTGATGCTGGCGGCGTCGAAGGGTACATTCATTGACCTTGAGGCCGAAGGCAAACAGGCGCAGGCGGCGGTCGATGCGCTGGTGACACTGGTGGGTGACCGTTTCGGTGAGGAATCCTGAGGATGAAGATGCGGGCGCGGTACGGGGCATATGTAGGGTTATCGGCCTTGCTTCTGGCCGTTTCAGCGCCTGTGGTCATGGCTGAGGATGAGGACGGAACCGAATACGAAGAGATTATCGCCAAACCGGTGACGGCGGCCAAGCCCAGGGCGAGAACCGTCGCCAGACCCCGTTCAGCTCAGGTAAAGCGTGCCGAGCCTGAACCCAAGCTTCCTGACGCGCCCATACCCTATGAGAGCCTGTCGAATAAGGTGTCTGCCGCTGCGGGTGTCACCGAACATATGGAACATCGGGTGATCAAGACCTTACCGGCACCGGTGCCGGTTCAGGCGGGTTCGGCACCTGTATCGCCCGTTCAGAACCTGCCCGACGCGATTACGGCTCCGGTAATAGCTGCGCCCGTGCGAGAGCCTGTGCCAGAATTTGCGCCAGAGTTTGCACCAGAGTTTGTGCCCCCTCCGCCACCCCCACCGGCTTTTGTCTCAGGGGAGGTGCTGAATCTGAAATGTGAGACTCAGGTGGTTGCGGGGAACCGGCTTGTGTCTCAGGGGGCTTTTTATCTTGAGATCACGCCATCGGACGTGTTTGCCGACAGTGCGCGTTACAAGGTGATGTTTGCCGATCCCCAGCACGAGAGCCTGATCAAGGAAACCCTGTGCGAGACCGTCAGTTGCACGATCCGCATCAGTTCCAACTTCTATGAGTTGTTCAATCAGCGCACTAAGAAGGGTAAAAGCCTGAAGGCGACCCTTGACCGGCGCAACGGTGCCTATCTGGCGCAGGACCGTGACAAGGAAGTGGACGCAGGCACCTATGAGCAGGGCTATTGCCTGCCGCAGGGCGAAAGCCGCAAGCTGTTTTAAGTGATGGTTAAACGGTGGCGGCCCCATAGGCTGACATCAGGACATTGGACACGGCATTCATGGTTTCGCGCGTTGCATCATTGGCACAGGCCGCGCAGACGACGCCGGTGTTCGGATCGACGAAGGCTTCGCCGTACCACATGGTGTTCGAGCCGTTGTGGAACAGGGCACCGTCTTCGCGTTTCATCCAGCCCAAGGCATAGTTGCCGCCGAAATGGGGTATATGCAGGGTCGCCCAGTTTTGCGCCTTCAGGAATTTGGCGGGTTGGTCGCGGTGCGCCGTCAGATAGGTGATCATGTCGGTCAGCGGCATGTGTACGCGGCCAGCGGGGCCAATGGCGACGACATTGTCGCTGCTGGGCATGCCCGCCGGATCAGGAACGCGTTTGCCATCCGTAACGGTGTGCCCAAGCGGCTGGTCGATCCGGCCCTTATGTCCCGGTGCGCCTTGTCCGGCATGTCGGATGCCCAGCGGTTTGAACACCTCGGTCTGGATCAGGGTTTCCCATGACTTACCTGACAGCTTTTCCAGCATGGCACCCGCAACCGCATAGCCGTTATTGCTGTAGATCATCTGTTTGCCGACAGCGTCAGCGGGGGGCAAGGCCAGTGCCGTTCGGGCGAATCTCAGGCGTTCTTCGCGTGCGTCCTCAAGTTCGTGGCTGAATTCCACGCCGATGACATTGGGCTGAAGACCGGCGCGGTGGCTCAGGAGGTGCAGGAGCGTGGCGTCGCGATAGGCCTGAGGGACGCTGAAGTCGGGTGTATCTAGCACCTGAGCGATGGTGGTGTCCCACTTGATGACGCCGGCCTCAACCAGACGGGCACAAAGGGTAGCCGTCATGGATTTGGTAATCGAACCCCAGTGCCATTGATCATCAGGCTGTGCGGCGATTTCGTCGTCACTTGAGCGTGCACCGCGCACGATCAGGTCTGAACCGTTGCGGCTTGCCCATGCCGCGCCAATGGCGGGTATTTTTGCTTCGATGCGGCTTGCATTCAGGGAGTCCGGTGTCAGACGACGCCAGGCTGAAGACGGTACGATGGCCATGCCCCGCGCCAGACGGATATGAAAGATCTGTCCTTGCGTGAAGATGCCGTCGATGAAGCCATCCGCTGTAAGGTGTCCGTCGAAAGTGGCATTGATAGCCTTCATGCCCAAATGGATACGGTCAGTCGTAAGGGTGACTTCGTCAGGTGTGATGACCGTGCCGCCCTGATCAACGCTGATCACATCAACCCTGTCTCCGGTAACGGCCAGCCGCACGGTCAGACGGGTACGGCCTGATTCCAGAAGCCCCGTCCATGTACCCATAAACGGTGACGGGGCTGAGGCTGAAGCGCCGGTGGCGCAGACGCCAAGGCTTGCGATAAGGGTGGTAAGGTGGACGCGCCGCGTATGCGTGAAGGTCACAATTAGCCCCTGAGCTATTTTATGACCTAACTTAGTAACAGTTCCGGCTGAATGGCGAATGAATTTCCTGTGCGCCTGAGCCGGAAATATTTCTACAACCGACGAAACGCAGTGGGCTGACCGACACCGGCGGCAGCGATGCGGTCAACGGCGTCACGCAAGGGTTCGATGACCGTCTTCATGTGGTGGCCATTGGCATGCACAATATGGTCTTCGTCGGCCATGATAGCGACATGCCCTTTCCAGAACACGAGGTCGCCGCGATAAAGCCCCTTAAGGTCAGGGCCGATCTCAAGGGCATAACCCAGTGCGGTCTGCATGTCTGAATCGCGTGGGCAGGCGCGACCGGTGGCATATAGAGATTGCTGCACCAGACCGGAGCAATCCAGCCCGTCGCTTTCGCGGCCACCCCACTGATAGGGGGCATTGAGATAGCTTTCGGCCACGGTCACATAGTCGCCGGTAAAGTGCGTGAAGTCGCTGATATGGCCCAGATAGACCCAGCCCATATCATTGATGCGGGCGAACTTACCGTCGGTTTCATCGACGCTGACGAGGGCATTGAGGCTTAAGGCGGTGACAATGGCAGATTTAAGGTTCGGCTGGCTGAAGACATAGGTGCGCAGCGTCGACACGAAATGGGTCGGCACGCGCCAGTCACGCGTGAGGTCGCTTTCGCGCACATAACCAACATAGCCGTCGCGCAGGGCCTGACCCCACACATAGTCACGTGATTTTTCAATGACACGGAAGCGTTCACCAAACAGGAGTTGGTTCACCTGCTCGGCGGAATCATTAGGGCCGGTACGGATGGCCGAAGCGGCGCGCGTACAACCCAGTGTATCACCCACGACGAAGGTCTTGGCCCGGAACAGGCCTTGCAATGTCTGATCCGCCTTACCTTCCTTATAGGGGGTCATGCGGGGATCGAAACCTTGATAATCGTCGTGAGCCATTCAGAATCCGCCTTGGATTGCCATCACTAAATTCGTTATGCTGCCCTTAAGGAATGTGAAAAAAGCATTAACACATAAGGGCTTATACTGATACCATAGCCCGAAGGTACGAACTTCCGGTTAATGGCACCGGTTAATAAGAGGGCGTAATGTCACTATTGTCCAAAGACCGTGCATCACGGTTCCGGCTGATCAATTTTTATCCGCCGATGATGGGGGCGGGGATAAGGGTGACGAAGGTGTCGCCTGATTTTACCCATATAGATGTCGAAATGAAGCTGCGGTGGTGGAACCGTAATATTGTGGGCACGCAATTTGGCGGATCGCTCTATGCTATGTGTGATCCCTTCTATATGGCCATACTGATGACCCATCTGGGGGCGGACTATATAGTCTGGGACAAGGCGGCCCGGATTGACTTCCTGCGGCCGGGGCGCGGCCGGGTGCGGGCGCATTTCCATATCCCTCAGGCGGAGATAGATCGGGTGCGTGATCTGGCCGATCAGAGCCACAAGGTAGAGCCTGAATATGTGCTGGATGTCGTAGATGACAGCGGCGCAGTGGTCGCCAGAGTGCATAAGACAATCTATGTGCGACGTAAGAACCGCGAGCCGTCGGCCTGAAAATTATTCATTTAAAAATAACCAATTATGTGGCTACACTCCGAAAATGCTGCACTTCATTGTGCGCAATAAAAATAAGGAGGAAGCCTGATGACAGGTGTTTTGGCAAAGGATCGACCGCTTCTGACGGAGGTGTCCGGACGGGCCGGTGTGATCCGACTTAATCGCCCTGAGGCCCTTCATGCCCTGACGACGGATATGTGCCAGTCGTTCACGGCGGCTCTTTCGCGCTGGGAGCAGGACGACGAACTGGCGCTGGTTATGATCGAACATGCGCCGCAAACACGGGGCTTTTGTGCCGGTGGGGATATTCGCGCCGTGGCCGAAAGCGCGCGGCAGGCCCGAAGCGGCATGGGGGATGCGGCGGCGGCCCGCGCCTTTTTCCGTGCCGAATACCGGCTGAATACGCGCATAAAATATTACACCAAGCCCTGCGTCGCTTTCATGGACGGCATTGTTATGGGCGGTGGTGTCGGGATTTCTGTGCACGGCGCCTATCGGGTGGCCACAGAAAACACCCTGTTTGCCATGCCGGAAACCGGTATTGGCCTGTTTCCCGATGTTGGCGGTGGCTGGTTCCTGCCACGCCTTGCGGGTGAGTTGGGGATGTGGCTGGCCCTGACCGGAGAACGCCTCAGGGGGGCGGACGTTAAGGCGGCAGGCATTGCCACCCATTATATCCACTCAGAAGACCTGCCGGCGTTGAAAGCTGAGTTGTCCAGAGCCGATGCCGCTATGGTGGGGACTATTCTGGATCGCTATGACCGGCCGGTGACGGCCCCGTCCTACGCGGAACATATCGAGGCGATTAACCGCATCTTTGGTAAGCCGACCCTGACGGACATAGCACTGGCGCTGAAGCTGGAGGACAGTGACTGGGCGCAGCATCAGGGCGAGGTTCTGGCGACCCGTTCGCCGCTGTCTATGGCGGTCGCGCACCGGCAACTGCGCGAAGGGCGTCAGATGCCGCGGTTTGAAGACGTTATGCGGATGGAATATCGGCTCGCCTGCCGTATGTGCCAGAGCCATGACTTTGTCGAAGGCGTGCGGGCCGTCCTTGAGGAAAAGGACATGTCTCCGCGCTGGTCACCGGTGTCCATAGGCTGTGTGTCTCAGGCCATGGTGGATATGATGTTCGCGCCGCTTGATGTCGAACTCTATGATTGACGCTTAAAAAAGGGTGGTTTTCAGGGGCTCAGTTAAGCCTTGACAGTCGGTGACGCACGGGCATATGTTAGCGCTAACAATAATATGCTTACGGGAAGAAACTTAACCATCGGACGCGCCGCCATGTGTGGTGCCGGTTGTCGATACTCTGTACCTTTTTTTATGATTCAGCCTCCCTTTCGCGTCTCCCTAAGGGCGTGAAAGAAACTTTGCCGGTACGCCTTCCCATGACCGGTGCGCCTTCCTGACGGTGTCGTCTGTCATCCCTGATGAGTTTGCCATCGGGAAGGCGCATTTTTAATCGGGCACGATGATCTTTTCGCGCGTATCTGCACTTATGACAGATAGCTCAAGGCCCGTGAGTTTCAGGCCCTTGGTATGCCGCGCCCACAGGCCCCAGGCAGGGGTAACGCCAAACATTGACGGTTCAGGATAGGCGCGCGGCAGGTCATCGCTAAACGGTGCGATCTGGTCTGAGCCTATGCCGCCGCGATAGGTGAGGGAGACGTTTTCAAGCATAACGTCCTCAATCGGGCTTTCGGGCTGCCCCATGATCAGGGCGCAATAGTCAGGCAGAATATCTTTGGCCGTCAGGTTGCGGATGCTTACCCGACGGATACCGCCGATGGTGGTGCCCTCCGGCCCACGAAGACGCGCACCAACCCGCAGGAAAATCGGGGCGGTGGTGATCTCACTCAGGGTCAGGTTTTCAACCTCAATGTCCTCAATCGTGCCGCCATCAACCGTCTCCAGCGCCAGACCGCGTGAACGTTCAAAGCGGCAGTCATGGATACGGATGCGGCGGAAATCACCGTTGGATTCTGTGCCGATCTTGATGCGGCCGGTGACGCGGTCCTGATCGGGTGACAGTTCCTGCGTGCGGCCTTTGGTGCCATCCAGCATCGTCCCCAGATCGTAGCCGGACACCGTGCAGTCGCTTATGTCGATGTCTTCGCACGGATTAATTAGACCAAGCGCATAGCTTGATTTCAGCACAATGGCGTCATCATTCGGGGTATTGACGCGGCAGTTACGAATGCTCACCCGACGACAGCCATCAATATCCAGCCCGTCACGGTTGGTATCAACGCTTAGGTCGCTGATCTCCATATCTTCGACACCGGTCGCCAGAAGCGCAAAATGCCCGCCATTTCTGAGGGTAAAATCACGAAGGCTTACATGACGGCAGTTTTTGAGCGCAATCGCCTTATTGCCTAAACCCCGCATGGCCTCAAGTTCCGGCACAAGCTCAGCCATGACCTCAGCCGACAGGCCGCGCATAGACAGGGGGAACTCACCGGCCTGAGCGCTCCAGCGTGAGCCGGGGCCTTCGCGGGTCATGGCGCTGCCGTCAATCAGGCCGGTACCGGTAATGCCGATGTGGTCGGCGTCCTCGGCCCAGATCAGGCTGTTATGCCAGTGGGAGTGGCCAAAATCCTGATACAGGTCATGAGGATTGTCCTCAAACATATCATAGGTGCCGTCATGCTTTGACGGATCGGCGGCCAGAAGCACAGCACCGTCTTCGAGATGCAGGGTCACGCCGGACAAAAGCCGTATCGAAAAGCTGAGATAGGTGCCTGCGGGGAAAACAACCGTGCCGCCTCCAGCATTATGCGCGGCGGATATAGCGGCGTTAATGGCGGCGGTATCAAGCGTTACGCCGTCTCCGGCCGCACCGAAGGCTGTTATCGAATGGGTCATGTCGCAGGCATTCCTCAATTATCATTAGGTCGAGGCATACCCATCTCCGGGGCCAAGGTAAACCATTGTTGCGACTTTTGCCGGATATGCGACAAAGGCAGATACGAAAAATAACAACGGGGAAAGATGAGATGCTGAAACTGATCCTGAGCGGTATGGTCTGTGCGGCGATGGGGCTGGGGGCACCGGCGTTGGCGCAAGGCTCAAAGCCGGTGAAGGTGCTGCTTGTGTCCGGTGGGGGCTGGCATGACTATGCGGCTCAACGCGATATCCTTGAGACGGGCCTTAAGGCGCGGCTGAATGTGACCGTCGATCATGTGTTTTATGACATCACGCCTCAGGACGATAAGGAAAAACCGGCCCTGCCGATTTTCAGTAATCCCGCCTATGCCGATGGCTATGATGTGGTGATCCATAATGAATGTGCCGCAGGCATCACCGATCAGGCGATTATTGATACGGTCTTAGCCCCGCACCTCAAAGGCGTACCTGCGGTGAATCTGCATTGCGCCATGCACTCCTATCGCTGGGGCAATTGGCGTCAGGCGGTAGACAAGGACGCGCCCAATGCCAAGTGGTATGCCTTCACGGGGATGCAGTCCACCGGACATGGCCCTCAGGCACCGGTAGTGCTGTCTAAGGTGTCAAATGCGCCGGTCCTTAAGGGGCTTGAGATGTGGACGACGCCGGATGAGGAGCTTTATAATACCCTGACCGATTTCGGTGTGATCCCGCTTATTGTGGGTACGCAGCCCGATATGCCTGACCCGAAATGGCAGAACAAAACCTTTACCGTTGCCTGGCTGCATTATTATGGCCCTGAGAAGACCCGCGTGTTCAGCACGACCCTTGTGCACAACGAAGCCAGTATGCGCGATGCCCGCTATCTCGATCTGGTAGCCAGAGGCGTTGCATGGGCAGTGGATGGATTGACTGATGAAGGGGATTTGAAGGGGCGGCTTAAGCCTTAGGGTTAGTTCTAAATCTCCTGCAAACCACAGTCTTTTAGGAAGGCATAGGTTGCATCATAAAATGCCTTTGGCCGCGTCACGTCTGTCTCATCGCCGTGTGGGACGAAAATGACCATGCCTTGCCGTGCACGAGTCAGTAGTACGCGGTAGGCATTCTTGAGATACAGCCTGCGAAAGCGATCATTAACCGACTGCCATTTCGTTCCCTTAAAGCTATAATGGCGCCACGCACCGTCTATGTATCTCAGATCGGCATCCCAACAGATGCATGCCCAATCGAGCTCGAGGCCTTGGATATCGAACTCAGTGGCAACATCTTCCAAGTACCAGGATGAGCGCACATCCGTGCGATCATTTAGAAACCAATTAGGCGGTTCAATGCCGGCCTTGATGTGTAATCCTTCTGGTCGAAGTCGATGCGCGCCAGATGAGGCGACAAGACCATAGCGTTCGGTGCCGCGTCCTTTGTAACGTAACCACGACCGAGCAGACGTCAGGTCGCGTGTAAGGAATATTGGATATTGAGTGAGGTTTTCATAAGCTGACCTTGCCGCATGGGCGTCTCCATCCAACAGATGTGAGATGAAGCCTGATACGGTCTCGGCGCGAAATGAACGCATTGAGACATTTAAGTGAAGGTCTTCATGCAATGTCACCTGATCCTGGCTAATAAAAGCTTTGGCTTCGTTATTCAGGTCGTAGTCAGGTTGCGTAATTTGTAACGAGGCGTGGACATGCCAGTGTGGAAACCGGTCACGGATGGCTGCCATCCATTCGGACAAACCGGCTTCACCGGTATTGATTTCCTGTCCGCCACCAATCAGACAAACAACCGTGCACCAGTCATCGTGCCGGTCCATGACGCTTAGTAAGAACTCAGGTTCAGACATATCAAAATCGGAAATCGCTCGCTTTTGTTGCATGAAACTGGCGGCCTTAGCCCGAGTCCAGGCGCGTTGCGCCTCATCAAAGATAACGATGTGATCAGAGGGGGCTTCGTCAGATTTCAGGTAGTGGTCACGAAAATGATGGATATTCTGAATGAATGCGTGAACGTTGCGGGCGGCGGCGCTTTTAGACGTGTTGGAGCGTGTGGCTTGATCACGGATAAGGGCTTCACTCAGGACGGCTACTAAGGGCCCGTTACCCGACAGAAAGGTCGCATGACCTGCCTGATCGGCATCGCTACGCTTCGTAGCTATGTTTAGGCCAGCTAAGGTTTTTCCTGCGCCGGGTACACCGGTAATGAAACATATGGATTTCCGCTTTTGCGCCCTCGAAGTTTCAATCACACTAGTGATGACATCCTGCGTTCGATTGAGGTTACGCGCTCCGGCATCAGAGCGAGAGATGTCTTCTACGTCGTGGCGATCATAAAGTGCCCGCGCGGCTTCTATGATCGTAGGTGTCGGGCGATAGCCGCTAGCGGCCCATTTTTCGGAATCGAACAGTAGGTTTTCGCCAGTGCCGAACATTTTCAATACATAGCCAAGGTCTTGGGCGCATACAGATAGGGGGCGCGCAACATGATTTCCGGGAAGTTCGAACTGAATGGCGCAGGATGATTTTGCTGCAGTTGGAACGAGGATTGGCACGATGGCTAACTCATGACTGCCGGCATGAAAATTTTTAAGGTTAAGCGCGTAGTCTTCGACCTGATCAATGGCATTCTGAGCAAAAGTTGTAATGCCAGCTTTAAACTCTATGACGAAGATAATGTCACCGATAAGTACAATTGCGTCAGGGCGCTTACCCATGCGAGGGATAGGAAATTCAAGGTATAAAGTGAAGGCGGGGCGGTCGTTCAATGCCTGACGCAGGATTGTAATCTGTTGACGCCAGGCGTCGCGTTGGGTCATTTCCAGTGCGAAGTTGTGGCCGCGCGCCAACTCCCCAAGAATATGATCGTCGCTATCAGTGAAAAACTTAGCATGATCAGCTGTATAGTAGGCGCGCATATTTCCCCTCATGTTCATGTAATGAATCTGCCAGGGAAACGCGAAGGATGCAAATTAACGAGGTTAATTGTTTTTTGTTAACCATAAATCCCTATGGTCGCGGGCAGTGCATTCTTTACCACGGGCCATATGCAAGACCTTCTTAATACCGCGCGCAATATTGACCCGCTACAGGTCTATGGGCGCGTGGCAGTGGTCAATGGCCTGCTGATTGAGGCTAAGGGCGGCATGTCCTTTATGGAGGTCGGCTCGCGCTGTGAGATCATGCGCCGCCATGAGGCCCCGCTACCGGTTGAGGTGGTGGGCTTTCGCGAAGACCGCGCCCTGATGATGCCGTTCGGCCCCGTTGAAGGTGTGGCGCCGGGGGCGGAAATCCGTATTTCCAATGAAGGGGCCAAGGTCTATCCGACGACCGGCTGGATGGGGCGGATCATTGACGCATTTGGCGATCCGATTGATGGCGGCGGGCCGCTCCCTAAGGGGGGTATCGGCTATATGCTAAAGGCTGCGCCGCCACCGGCTCATTCGCGTGCCCGCGTAGGTGAACGGCTCGATCTGGGGGTGCGGGCGATGAACGTCTTCACCACCTGTTGCCGCGGGCAGCGGTTAGGGGTGTTTGCAGGTTCGGGTGTGGGTAAGTCGGTTCTGTTGTCCATGCTGGCGCGTGAAGCGGCCTGTGATGCGGTTGTGGTTGGCCTGATCGGCGAACGGGGCCGCGAAGTGCGCGAATTTGTCGAGGAGACGCTAGGCGAAGCCGGTATCTCACGCGCCATTGTGGTGGTGGCGACTTCGGATGAACCGGCGCTGAAACGGCGGCAGGCGGCCTATATGACGCTGGCCCTGTCTGAGTTTCTGCGGGATCAGGGTCTTGAGGTTCTGTGCCTGATGGACTCGGTGACGCGTTTTGCCATGGCGCAGCGCGAGATCGGTCTGGCGACCGGTGAGCCGCCGACCACCAAGGGCTATACGCCGACCTGTTTTGCCGAACTGCCTAAGCTTCTGGAACGGGCAGGACCCGGGCCGATGCGCGAAGACGGTTCACAGACGGGGCCGATTACGGGCCTGTTTACGGTTCTGGTTGACGGTGATGATCATAACGAGCCGATTGCCGATGCCGTGCGCGGTATCCTTGATGGCCATATCGTCATGAGCCGTAATATTGCCGAACGCGGGCGCTTTCCGGCCATTGATGTGCTGAAATCCATCAGCCGTACCATGCCGGCCTGTCAGACCCTGCCGGAACGCGACGTTGTGCGCACGGCGCGGGCGGTCATGTCGGCCTATAGCAATATGGAAGAACTGATCCGTATCGGGGCCTATCGCACCGGTGCCGATCCGTTGGTGGATCAGGCGATTGCGCTCAATCCGCAGATAGAACAGTTTTTATCCCAGAGCCCTGAAGAAGCCACAAGTCTTGACGAGTCGTTTACGATTTTGGCGCACATTCTCAATAGCTCGGGTGAGCATGATATTGGGGCTTAAGTCTGATGACGAAGTGGGTAAAATCTCTGGTGCGTATCTCGACCTATGAGGTCGAAACCCTGCAAAAGCGTCTGGCCGAGGTATCGGCGCGTCGTACGCAGGTGGAGATGCGTATCTCGACCATGGATGCGGAATTTGCCCTTGAGGTCGCACGTGGCAATGGGGATCTGCTGATTGCCCAGCATATGCCGGCCTATCGCAAGGGCTGGGCCATGCGCCGTGAACAGGCCATGAGCGAGCTTGAACTGATTGCCCACGAAGAAGCCGGTATTCGTGATGAACTGGGCACCGCCTTTGAGGGGCTGAAGAAGTTTGAGCATGTGGCCGAGGTTACGCGCCTACAAAAGGTGGCGGCGGATCTGAAACGCGAGAATGCGGCTCTGGACGAAGCGGCGCTGCGTTTGAGACGCTTCGGATGATTACACGCCGGCAGGCTCTGGTCACTTCACTGGGGGCAGCGCTGCTTGCGGCCTGTGATGGCCCTGCGCACAGCGATACCGGTATTACCCAGCCGCTCAGAGACATTTTGCCCTTTCCCTTAGGGGTATGCGCCATGACGGCGCAACTCAATGACCCTGAGTGGAAATCACTGGTGGGAACCCAGTTTGACCGTCTGACGCCCGAATGGGAAATGAAGATGGAATATATTCTTCAGGATGACGGGTCGCTGAAATTTGATGCGCCGGATCGTCTGATGGATTTCGCGCAGCAGAACCGGCAAAATATTATCGGCCATACGCTTATCTGGTATGCGCAGGATGGGGCCTATTTCCAGCGGCTGAAGTCTGACAAGGCAGCGTTCCGTAAGGCTTATGAGGCCTATATCCGTGGCGTGATGACCCATTTTAAGGGTCTGCCTGCGTGGGATGTGGTCAATGAGCCGATCCTGAATAATGGCTCGGCCCTGAGGGATTGTCTGTGGCGGGATGTGCTGGGGGATCACTATATCGATATTGCCTATCGGGCCGCGCATCGCACCGATCCGCAATGTCAGCTGATCCTCAATGACTATAATCTGGAATATACCCCTGCCAAGCGCAAGACCTTCCTGAAGCTGGTTGAGCGTCTGCAGAAAGAAGACGTGCCGGTGCATGTGCTGGGGACCCAGACTCATATTTCAGCTGATCTGCCCAAGGGCGAAATTCGTACGGCCATACAGGAACTGGCGGCGACGGGGCTGAAAATCCATGTCTCGGAGATTGATATCAGCCTGAGGGACGCGACCAAGGGGCTGGTGGACTTTGCCGGTTATCGCAAGAAACAGACCGTGCTGATGGAAGAGATCATCGACAGTTTCCTGTCCCTGCCCACGGCACAGCAGTTTGGCGTGACGGTCTGGGGCGCACGCGACAAGGATTCGTGGATGAACCGCAAATCAAATCCGCTGTCTGACGAGCCGTTGCTGTTTGACGATCTGGGCAGCTTAAAGCCTATGGGACAGAGCCTTGTTCAGGCGGTGAAGGCACACGCCTGATCGGGCTTTCCCTTTAGATTATTATCAGCTGTGTGGCGGCGTAGAATAGAACGGGCTTTCCAGCACGTTGTCTTCCTTATCGGCCTCAGTTTCGGCGGAAGCCGCAGGCGTTTCTGATGCGGGTTGTGCCGTCTGTTCGGCACTGACGCGCAGGAACCGCAAATCTTCGGCGATGCGGAAGATAGCCACATAGAACTCACAGAATGAGCGCCACAGTAAAAGCGCCACCAGAATAAACAGCGACCCGCCTACCAGAAAGGGCAGGGCCAGAAAGAAGCCCCACGGCGTTTCTTCGCGGATAGCAATACCGGCAGCCCCTCCGATTACACCGAATAGGGCCAGCGTAATCAGCGCCAGACCGGCCCAATAGATGATGTGGATGACCGGACGGGTCATCAGCCGGTTAAAGGTCAGAAGATCAAGAAACAGGTCTTTGGGTTTGCTCTTGCCGAACGCTTTATTGATTACGCGGTTCATACGGTTTGCCCTTAAGAATTTCTGGAGCGACTCATAGCCTATATTGGTGAAGCCTGTAAGACCCTATACCTGTCCGACGGTTCTCAGGCGTACCTTAGGGTGAATTTCGTTCTGGCTCATGACGACGGTGCTGCCTCGGAAGCGTTCGACGATTGAACGCACATAGGGTCGGACGCCCGGACTGGTCAGCAGTACCGCGACATCACCGTTCATCGACACGCGCTCAAACGTATCGCGCACGGCACGGATAAAGTCCTGAAGCTGTGACGGGGCCATGCTGAGCTGGCGCTCTTCACCGGCTCCGACCAGTGAACCGGCAAAGGCATTTTCCCATTCGTTCGACAAGGTGACAATCGGCAAGGCCCCGTCATCGGAGCGGTTCTGCCAGCAGAGTTGCCGCGCCAGACGGGCCCGCACATGCTCAACCATATGCGAAATGCTTTTTGTATGCGGTGCGACCTCGCCCAGACCTTCGAGAATGGCCGGAAGGTCGCGGATCGAGACGCGCTCTTTGAGCAGGGCCTGCAATACACGTTGCAGGGTAGCCACCGTCACCACCGAAGGGATCAGGTCTTCGATCAGTTTTTTCTGATCGGTCGGGGCATCGCGCAGAAGCTTTGAGACATCGGCATAGGACAGAAGCTCAGGCATATTGTCCTTGAGGATTTCTGTCAGGTGCGTGGTGATAACGGTTGCCGGATCAACAATTGTATAGCCAAGGAAGCTGGCCTCTTCGCGCAGGGCGCTGTCGATCCATGTGGCAGGCAGGCCAAAGGCCGGTTCCTTCATATGCTCACCGGGCAACTCGACCTGACGACCGGCGGGGTCCATAGCCATCAGGTGCCCGATACGCACCTCACCGGCACCGGCCTCCATTTCCTTGATGCGAATGGTGTAGCCCTGAGAGTTCAGGCGCATATTGTCCATCAGGCGCACGGACGGCATGACGAAGCCGTATTCCTGCGCCAGCGTCCGCCGAAGCGCCTTGATCTGATCGGTCAGACGGTGGGCCTCAAGGTCGTTAATCAGGGTCAGAAGCCCCAGACCCAGCTCGATCTTGACCTCGTCCATGGCCAGACTGGCGGCGATGGATTCTTCTTCGGCTTCGGTTTCAGTCTGAACCGGTACGATTTCCTCGACGACCGGCGGCGGTTTTCGTCCCTGTCGCCAGGCCATGTAACCGGCGGCCAGTGCGATGACGGCAAACGGCAGGATAGGCATGCCGGGCACCAGACCCAGAACGCCTGAGGCTGCGGACACCATGCCCAATACCACCGGATTGCTGGCCAGCTGCGTCGCCAGTGCCTTGTCTGCGCCGCCGTCCACACCGGCCTTGGAAACAAGGAAACCCGCGGCAATAGAGATAATCAGGGCCGGTATCTGCGTCACCAGACCGTCACCGACCGTCAGGCGCATATAGA
>JASGFL010000056.1:0-19261 GCA_047605545.1 Asticcacaulis sp.
AGCCGCGCCTGCAACAGGCGGACATTGGCGGGCATATCATCAACAACCAGTACCTTGGCACTCATAGAGGCGTTCTATCTCTCTGCTGCAAAGCGTATAAATCCGGAAAAACGAGTATTTTCAGGACGTTTTACGATAATTTATCCCAAATACCGGCGCACTGTATCAAGGAAGTGTGACACCGATATTGGCTTGGAAATGTAGGCCTCGCACCCGCCCTCACGGATGCGCTCTTCGTCCCCCTTCATGGCAAAGGCCGTCACGGCCACAACCGGAATGTGAGACAGTTCATCGTCTTCTTTCAGCCATTTAGTGACCTCTAGGCCCGAAATTTCCGGCAACTGAATATCCATGAGAATCAGGTCCGGGCGGTGCTTACGCGCCAAAGCCAGCGCCGACAGCCCCTCACCGGTTTGCAGTGTCTCATAACCTTGCGCATCAAGCAGGTCATGAAACAGCTTCATATTCAGTTCGTTGTCCTCAACTATCAGGACTTTTTTCGCACTCATAAGTCTTAAACACCTGTATGTTTCAGGCGCAATCATATCCCGACTGTCTTAAGGTGAGGTGAAGGGGAAGGTAACAAAAGGTAAAAATCCCCTATCGACGCCAAAGGCCTGACTGCCTATAAACACGCATCTTTTTATCGATCTGAAAGAGCGCTTACATGTCCAAAACCGAAGCCCGCCTTAAGGAACTGGGGATCACCCTGCCGGTTCCGGCCGCCCCTGTCGCCAACTATGTGCCCTTTACCCGCTCCGGTAATATTGTGCAGATTTCCGGTCAGCTTTCCAATGACGGCAATGGCCGCATCAAAGGCACGCTGGGTGTTGATGTATCACTTGAAGACGGTGTCGAAGCTGCGCGTCTGGCCGGTATCAACCTACTGGCGCAGATGAAGGCCGCAACCGGCGGCGATCTTGATAAGGTCGTGCGCGTGCTGAAACTGAACGCATTTGTTCAGGCTGGCCCTGATTTCTATGACATTCCTCAGGTCATCAATGGCTGCTCAGACCTGATGGTCGAGGTGCTTGGGGACGCCGGTAAGCACGCCCGTTCGGCGGTCGGCATGTACAAGATCCCGCTGGGCTTCGCTGTTGAAATCGACGCCACCATCGAGGTCGCAGACTAAATATGACACTCAAGCCCGTCCTGCACCGCTCGATATCCGATATCGCGCCTGAGGTGTGGGACGGACTGAGGCCGGACGCTAATCCGTTCACAAGCCATGCCTATCTTGAGGCGCTCGAACTGACCGGCTGCGTCGGGCCGGAAACAGGATGGTATCCGCACCATCTGTCGCTAAGTGATGACGATGGCATCAAAGGCGTGATGCCGCTTTATCTCAAGACCCATTCAATGGGCGAATATGTCTTCGATCAGGGATGGGCCGAAGCCTATGAACGCGCTGGCGGGGCCTATTATCCGAAGCTTGTCTCCGCCTCCCCCTTTACGCCTGTGACCAGTGCGCGGCTTTTGTCTCAAGACCCCGAAGTGCAAACCGCCCTGATTGACACCGCCCAGAGCCTGTGTCGCGCCAATAATCTTTCGTCTCTGCATGTCCTGTTTCCGCAAAAGCCTGAGCAGACCCTGATGGCGGAGCATGGCTGGCTGACGCGCATGGATCAGCAGTTCTGGTGGGAAAATCAGGATTACAGGGATTTCGAGGATTTTCTGTCGGCCCTGACGGCCAACCGGCGCAAGGTTATCCGGCGTGAACGGCGCGAGGTGCATTCCGCCTTACAGATGCGTATTGTCAGTGGAAACGATATTACAGAAACCCACCTCGATCAGCTTTATGGCTTTATCGAAGATACCTATGATCGCAAATGGGGTCGCCCCTATCTGACGCGTGAGTTCTTCTCGGTTATTACCGAACGCCTGCGTGAGCAGATAGTGCTGGTGTTTGCCTGTGACGGGCCCGAGGCCGTTGCGGCCGCGATTAACTTCCGCAGTTCGGATACGCTCTATGGACGTCAGTGGGGCTGTTCACGTGACGTACCGTTCCTGCATTTCGAGGTCTGCTACTATCAGGCCATCGAATACGCCATAACGCACGGTCTGAAACGCGTTGAAGCGGGCACACAGGGCACACACAAGATTTCGCGCGGGTATTTACCTCAACCGGTCTATTCGGCGCACTATATTGCCGATCCGGCCCTGCGCCAGCCTGTCGCGCATTTTCTGCAACAGGAACAGGCGCAAATGGTCATGGTCATGCGTGCGCTTGAGGACGAAAACTCACCGTTTAAAAAGGCTTAGAGGCGTTTCAAAAGGGTTGGAGTCTGAGACGAAAAGGCCAGGCTCAGAGAGCGTGGCTTCGAGAACCGAAGCGCAGTGTACATTGGTACATGAGCATCGGAAGCGCTGAAGACAGGCCTTTGCAGGCCAGAAAACGACCCTTTGGGTAGCCTCTTAGTTAAAGGCCGCAAACGGAGCCAAAGCCACAGCAACCAAACCGGCTACGAAACGTTCAAACATCTTTTCCATTGTCATTCTCCACAAACAAAAAGTTGGCAAAATTGCCTGACAGCGCTGTCATAGCATATTTCGCACATGCAGCATAGATATGTGTGTGTAACAAATGGCTACAGAAAGCTTACAGTCCGTGTAGAGGTTTGAAGACAGACACAGACACGCCCCCACCGCGTTGATCTTTCAACGCGGTGGCTCTATTTTGGTTAAGCTGTTGGCGGAAATGCCTTTTTAGCTGGCCGTTTCGGGCGCAGCACTCTTAGCAGTCGCGGTCGCCTCTTCGGAGAAGGCAATGACCTGTGCCACGGCACGGGTTGAGGCGCGCTCAAAGCCTTCGACAATGGTGCCAATATTGTTGCGGCGCACAGGTTCTTCGACCGTGATGTAACGCTCAGCCACGACGCTGCGGTCATCGGTGCGCACCAGACGCGCATCAAGCGTCACCACAACGGTTGGGCGTCTGCGGGCATAGGCAGTTTCAAAACGCCGCACCTCAACATCCAGACGATACTTGGCGGCAATGCGCCCCTGATTGGCCAGACGCACACGGTTACCTTCGCGGGCAAAGCCCTCGCTCAGGACGTCGCGGAACATGCCCTGCGCCGAGGTCGCCCAGCGGCCACCGGAAACATAGGACACTTCGTTACCTTCGCTGGTCAGGATACGATCCCCTGCCGCTGCCCGCGGGAAAGCGGGCACGGTGACAAACACATCAACCGCATCATCCGTCACCGCAGGCGCGACCGCAGCCGGCGGCACCAGCCACTCAGGATTAAAGCGGATCGTATAGAGCTGCACCGGCTTAGTTTCCGGCAACAGCGTCACACAGCCGCTGAGTGCGCCACCCAGACCCAGAAGGGAGGCCCCCATCAGGCCACGCCGCGTCAGATTGGATTTCGTCATGGTTTTACCTTTCTGTCACGAGCCTTGGGCTTACCGATCAGGCCTTGCGGGCTGGAGCGGACTTCTTCGACGACCTGCTGCACCGAGCGGCTGGCGTCATCAAGATTTTGCAATGTGTCATTCAACTGCGGCAAGGTGGTATCCGACAACTCACGGATAGGCTCACGCAGGTCTTTGGCGACGGCGGTAATTTCAGTGCCCGCCTTACCCAGTTCAGCCGTAGCCACATCGATCTTGGTCAGGGTTTCCGGCAGGCGCTCACGTACCACCACATCTGCCGAAGCCGCCAGCTTGCTCATATTATCGGCAGCCGCCCCAATGGAAACGATACTTTTCTCAGCTTCGTCAATGACATGCGTGCGGCTTCTTATATCCGCCGTAAGGTCGCTGACGTTGCTTGTGATGCTTTCGAGGTTGTTCAGGCTGCGGCTCATGGTCTTAAGGTTCTCATCCGACAGCAGCCGGTTGATACGATTGAGCGTTTCAAAGGCATTTTCAAGCACCCCGCCCGATCCGGCCAGAAGCTTGTCAAGCGTCGATCCGGTCGCCTGAATGACCGGATTACCCGGCCCTTTGTAGGCATCACGTAACAGTGCCGCATCATGCGAACCCGGTGTAATCTGCACGTAGTTAAGACCCGTTACCCCCAAAGGCTCAAGCACAGCCGTCGAATCAACACGTACCGGTGTCGTTGAATCAATCTTGATTGTTGCAATAACCTGAGTGGTATTGGCCTTCCCCAGACGCAATTCACGCACTTCGCCGACCTTGATGCCGTTGAAGTGCACTTCACCGCCCTCGGTCAGACCATTGACCGGCGTGTTAAACAGCACATCATATTCGGAATAGCTTTCGTTGAAGCTGCCCTGAATCAGCCAGTAGGCAAAGCCAAAGGTCGCCACAGCGAGCAAAAGCGTCACCATTCCGACAAAGGCGTAATGGGCCTGTCTTTCCATTGTCAGCTTCCTTTCGTCAGGGCTGTGCGCCCGCGCGGCCCGTGGAAATACTCATGTATCCACGGATGGTTCGATTGTTCCAGTACCTTGGGTGGTGCGATTTCCACCACCTTACGATCCGCCAGCACCGCCACTTCATCGCAGATCGCATAAAGGCTGTCGAGGTCGTGGGTGATCATGAACACCGTCAGATCAAGGTTATCACTCAGATTGCGTATCAGCTTGTCAAAAGCCGCCGCACCGATGGGATCAAGTCCGGCGGTCGGCTCATCAAGAAACAGCACCTCAGGATCCAGCACCAACGCCCGCGCCAGTGCCGTACGCTTGATCATACCGCCCGACAGTTCCGCAGGCGTCTTATCGGCGGCATCAAGAGGCAGCCCGACCAGCGCCATCTTCATCAGCCCGATTTCACGCATCAGTCTGGGCGACAGCTTTGCGTATTCGGTCAGCGGCACGCATATATTTTCCAGAACCGTCAGGGCGGAAAACAGCGCCCCTGACTGAAACAGCACGCCAAAACGCGCCTGAAGCTTACGGCGCTGTTTTTCACTCAGGCGGAACACGTCCTCACCAAACAGGCGAACGCTTCCGGCCGTAGGCGGACGCAACCCCAGAATGGCGTTCAGCAAAACAGTCTTACCGGTACCGGAGCCACCGACAACGCCGATGATCTTGCCCTTTTCAACCGTCAGATCCAGACCATCATGGACGACATAGGAACCAAACTGGTTACGCAGCCCCTCAACGACTATGGGCGTACGCGCATAGTCCGGTTCGGCAGGTGTGACATGATCCGCTGCTTCACTCATTTGAAGTCAAACCCGTTGAACATGATGGCAAAAATAGCATCGATCGTAATGATCGCGAAAATAGCCTGAACCACCGAGGCCGTTACCTGCTTACCGAGCGAGATAACGTCTTCCTTGACCTCCATGCCCATACGGCAACCGATAATGGCAATGGCGGCGGCAAAGAACGGCACCTTGATCAGGCCCACAAAGTAATTCACGAAGGGCACATAGTCGGTCATACGCTGAAGGAAGAAGCTTGGCCCATAGCCCAACGTCGTCCACACCACGACAAAACCACCAAACAGCCCCGCCATCATACCAAAGAACGTCGCCAGCGGCATGGTGATAACCATGGCAATCAGGCGCGGCAGGACAAGCGCATCAAAGGGATTGATGCCCATGACGCGCATGGCGTCAATTTCCTGATTCATCTTCATGGCACCGACTTCGGCGGTGAAGCTTGAGGCCGAACGACCGGCCATCAACACCGCCGCAATCACCGGCCCGAACTCACGCAAGACCGCAATACCAATCAGTTCAACGGCAAATACCGACACACCAAACTGTTTGAGCTGCAATATGCCGAGAAACGCGACCACCGCCCCGACGAAGAAGTTTGCGACGCCGACCACAACAAGCGCCTCAAGGCCGGTGCGCTGCATCTGCGCTACCAGCGGCGTCCAGCGGATACGGCCCGGATTAAGAATAGACAGCAGCACAAACGTAACCGTCTCACCCAGAAACCCGATGAAACGTCGCGTATCATCCAGAAAATTTACAGTTTTTTTTCCGACGCCCCGAACGAAGTTCATCAGGGGCTGAAGCGGGTTCTGCGAACCGTTGCCGACAATTTGCGCCTGAACGTCCGGCGCGACACCGTCAATAAGTTCATAGACCCGACGATACTTATCGTTACCGGCGAACATTTCCGGCGAACCGCGATCACCAAGCCCCAGCTTCAGCGCATAGGCTCCGGCGGTATCAAAGCGTTCCAGTCCGGTCACATCGACCCGAATATCGCCGACCCGCGCCACGGCCTTTTTCAGGCGATCCGCCGCATCCCGCAGACCGGTCGCCGTCCAGTCCCCTGTCAGCACCAGCAAACGCTCTGTACCGGCATCGTCTGCGGCCTTAAGGGCGAAATCGGCTTTGGGCATCTGACCTCTTGGTAAGTGGCGAAAGTAAGCAACCTGTACGCGACATTTAGCTGCTATGACAATAGTGCCCCAAGAGGTTACACACAATAGGAACGACAGTTTAAAGCCAGCCGCACCAAACTATAGCAACGTTTTATAAGTCAAAACCTTGCGAATTATTCTCAAACATGTCAGACACGGCGGGAAAACCGCATGTTCTCATCCACGAAGCATAATTGACGGTTTGTATTTTACTCATGCCCCTATAAAGGTGATTCGATGACCCAAATTCCTCGCTTCCGCACCTCCGTTCGAAAAGCTGCCGGCATCTTGGCCACCCTCACCGCCATTGGCGCGCTTCTTGGTGCGTGCAGCAGCCAGAAAACCGAAGAAGCGCCCGGCTCGAACGGATCGATCAATGTGTACACGTCGCGTCACTATGATGCCGACACCCACATCTATGACGCCTTTGAGAAAGAAACCGGCATCAAGGTCAATCGCCTTGAGATGCAACCTGCGCAGCTCATTGAGCGCATGAAGGCCGAAGGCGCAGCAAGCCCCGCTGATGTTATCCTGATGGCCGATGCCGGTGCCCTGTGGCGCGCGCAGGACGCAGGCCTTTATCAGCCATTGCAGTCCGAAGTCATCAACAGCAAGATTCCGGCTAATCTGCGCGAACCTTCGGGTCAGTGGTTTGGCTTTTCACGCCGCGCCCGCGTCATCATTTACGACAAAGCCAAGGTAAAGCCTGAAGAAGTCGCCACCTACGAAGCGCTGGCGACACCACGTTTCAAGGGCAAGATCTGCGTACGCTCTTCGGATAACGTTTATAACCTGTCGCTGATGTCTGCCGTCATCGAGCATCTGGGGCCGGAAAAGGCGCTGGAATGGGCCAAGGGCGTAACCGCCAATATGGCGCGTGAACCTCAGGGCGGTGACCGCGATCAGATCAAGGCCGTAGCTGCCGGTATCTGTGAAGTCGCCATCTCCAACACCTATTATTACCTGCGTATGACGCATAATCCTGACGAACTGGATCAGGCCGTTGTCGATAAAACCGCCATGGCCTTCCCGTCACTGGCCGGTCAGGGCACGCACGTCAACATTTCCGGTGGCGGGCTGGCGAAGCACGCGCCTAACCGCGACAATGCCATCAAGTTCCTTGAATATATGACCAATGACGCATCGCAAACTGTGTTTGCGAAATATAACAATGAGTTCCCGGTCATTACGACTTCAGAAACACCTGAGCACATTAAGGCTCTGGATGGCTTCAAAGCTGACCCTCTGAACGTTCTCGCCTATGGTGCACGTCAGGCCGAAGCCCAGAAGCTGCTTGATCAGGCTGGCTGGAAGTAAGCGTGTCTTCTCATCCGGATACACAAGATGCACAGACCCCGTCGCGTTCACCGCGGCGGGGTTATGGCGTTCTGTGGCTTAAAATCGGGGCGTTTATTGCCGCGCTGGTGACGCTGACACCTCTGGTGGCGGTTATATACAAGGCGCTGGCCCCCTCACCTGATTTGCCCGATTTTCCTTTCTGGCGTTATGCAAGCACCAGCCTTTATCTGGTGATCGGTGTGGGTATTGTCGCCCTTGTTCTGGGGACGGTATCGGCATGGCTGGTGACACTATATGAGTTCCCCCTGCGACGTTTTTTCTCATGGGCGCTTGTGCTGCCTCTGGCCTGTCCGGCATTTGTGCTGGCCTATGGCTGGGCTGATTTTCTGGATGCCGCCTCGCCCCTACGTTCAGGCTGGCGTGAAGCGATGGGATTTGACCTGCCGCTGAATGTCCGCAGTCTGTGGGGCGCTATTTTCGTCCTGTCCTTTGCCTATTTTCCTTATATTTATCTGACCCTACGGGCCAGTTTCCTGAGCCAGTCCGCCGACATGTTCGATGCCGCGCGCTTGCTGGGCCTCAGACCTCGTGAAATTTTCTGGCGCGTTGCCCTGCCCCTGAGCCGTCCGGCGCTCATTGCCGGTCTGGCGCTGACGACCATGGAGACACTGGCCGATTATGGGGCCGTCAACTTCCTGAGCGTTCAGACACTGACCATGGGCGTGGTGCGGGCATGGTCCATTTTCGGTTCTACGGCACTGGCGGCCAAGCTGGCGCTTGTGCTGGTCGGTGCGGCTTTGTTGTTCCTTGTCACCGAGCGCTTTTTACGTCGTGGCAAGCGCTTTGCGGCCGGTACGGCACGCTGGCGCAAACAGGCGCCGCTGCCGCTGTCCACCGGCGGTAAGATCGCCGCCGTCCTGTTCTGCACCCTGCTGCTGGCCTTTGGCATACTGATTCCGGTCGCATGGCTGGTCGCGCAGGCCGTAAACATCAGCCCCGACTGGCCGCGCCTGATTTCCGCTGCCCAGAGCACCCTGCTTCTGTCCTCAAGCGGAACAGCCCTGACATTATTGCTGGCGACACTTGTGGTCTTCGGCCTGCGGAAAAACCGTCTGATCGGCTATCTGATGAGCCTAGGATATGCGACCCCCGGTGCCGTTATGGCTATCGGACTTCTGGTGCCCGCCAGCCTGTTCTGGAACCAGTTCGCCCTGACCTCCAGCCTGTGGCTTGCCTTTACGCTGCTGTTGCTGGCCTATGCTGCGCGTCTGATGGCCTCGGCCTATGAACCCTTACAGGCCGGACTGACAAGGTTGACGCCTAATCTGGCGCTGGCGGCACGTACACTCGGTGCCACTCAGACCGAAGCCGTAAGACGCGTCGAGTTGCCTTTGATCCGTGGCACCTTCCTGACGGCGGCACTGCTGGTGTTTGTCGACATTGCCAAAGAATTGCCAGCTACGCTGATCTTGCGCCCGTTTGAGTTGGAAAGCCTTGCGGTCATGGCCGATCGATATGCCAATGACGAACGTCTGGCGCAGGCCGCCTGGCCCAGCCTGATCATCCTTGCCGTCTCCATACTGCCGTCCCTTTATCTATCGCGCCGGATTGAACAGTCCGGTCAGAACCGAAGCTGAACAGTAAAAACATGTCCGATCTGCTGCAAATCGATAAGGTTGTCCGCCGTTTTGGTACTCACAAGGCCGTCAATCAGGCCAGCCTTACCCTTAAGGACGGTGAGATTACCTGTCTGCTGGGGCCTTCGGGGTGCGGTAAATCCACGCTACTGCGGATGATTGCCGGTCTTGAGAGACTGGATGAAGGCGTTATTCGCCGTCAGGACGCCGTACTATCGGATAAGAGCACGCACATACCGCCGGAAAATCGCGGGATCGGCTTTGTCTTTCAGGACTATGCCCTTTTCCCGCACCTGACGATTGCCGAAAATATCGGCTTCGGTCTGAAGCATCTGAGCTCCGCCGAGCGTAATGAGCGCATTGCCACCCTGCTGCAAATGGTGCGCCTGAGTGACAAGGCCAAACAATATCCCTCAGCGCTTTCAGGCGGTGAACAGCAGCGCATCGCCCTGATACGCGCACTGGCGCGTCAGCCGCGTCTGATCCTGCTGGATGAGCCGTTTTCCGGTCTGGATGCCCACCTGAAATCAGAAGTGCGCGAAGCCACGCTCAATGTACTTGAGCACAGTGGCGCTGCGGCACTTGTGGTTACGCATGATGCCGAAGAGGCGCTGTCTATGGGCCACAGTCTGGCGCTTATGGATAAGGGCCAGATCATTCAGACCGGCACGCCTCAGGCCTGCTATCTCAATCCGGTTTCAATTGCCGCCGCGCGCCTTCTGGGGGAAACCAATCTGGTTCCGGCGCGGGTTGAAAACGGATTTGTGGTCTCCGGCTTCGGTCGTGTTTTCAAGCCGGTAATAAGCAGCGCCAGTGATGTGACCCTCTGCCTGAGACCCGAAGCCTTTCAGGTCGTCAGCGCCAACACACCTGATGCGGTAACGGTCCGCATTACCGAAAGCCGCTATCACGGCGCCTATAGCGACCTGATGCTTGAGGCCGCAGACGGCTCAAAAGCCCATGCCCACGTCTCAAGCCTGACGCCATTCGCGCGAAACGAAACCGTTCATGTGAAAATAGAGCCAGACCTGTCATCAGTATTTGAGTGACACAAATCTGAAATATAAACGCAACAAAAGCGTCACATTTCAATATAGATACAATCATTACTTATGATAAATTTGACACACCCATAAACAGGCGTCACAATTATTAATTGCCCGCACGGGTTTGTTATGAAACTGTCACAGTGCATTATTAGTAGCGCCCCTATCGTTTTTCAAACTGATAGGGTAGTTAATGTTTACCAAGATTTCGTCCCGACGCCTGACAGCCATTCTTTTGGCGTCCACGGCTCTGGTTTCCGCTGCGGCGGCAAACGCGGGCAACGTGACCGGCTCGGTCACCGATGCCACCGATACCGGTGCCGTTCTGCGCGGTGCAGAAGTCACTTTGGTCGAACTGAACCAAAGCCACACGGTTGACAGCGACGGTCACTTCCGTTTCACCAACGTCCCTGCAGGCAACTACACCCTGCGCGTCAGCTACACCGGCGCGCGCACCGAAACCCTGCGCGTCAGCGTTCCGACTACGGGCGACGTCAGCGCCAACGTCCTGCTTTCGCCGGTTGACGGCTCGGACGCCACAACGGTTCTGGTTATCGGTCAGCGCGCCAACCTGAACTCCTCTATCTCGCGTCAGCGTTCAGCCGATGGCGTTCAGACAACCCTGTCACGCGACTCGATTGGTCAGTTTCCTGATCAGAACGTTGCCGAATCCATCCGTCGCGCCCCCGGCGTCAACGTTCTGAACGATCAGGGCGAAGGCCGCTTTGTGTCGGTTCGCGGTCTTGATCCGAACCTGAACTCGGCATCGCTGAACGGCAACCGTATTCTGGCTACCGGCGGCGATGAGCGCGCTGTGGCACTGGATGTTGTACCTGCCGAACTGATCGAATCGATCGACATCAAAAAGTCTCTGACGCCTGACATGGACGCCGACACCATCGGCGCCTCGATCGAGATCAACACCACCTCGGCCTTTGACCGTAAAAAGGGCTTTGTCTCGGCTTCTATCGAAGGGTCTTATAACGACCTGAGCGGTGAAACCTCGCCCAAGGGCAGCTTCGATTTCTCGAGCCGTCTGACGGATAATCTGGGCGTTGCCGGTGGCCTGAGCTATTACAACCGCAAATTCGAATCCGACAATATCGAAGTCGGTTCGTGGGCCACGGACGATAATGGCGTCGTTTTTGCCGAAGAAATCGATTACCGCGACTACGACGTTCGTCGTGAGCGTTATGGCGCGACCCTGAACTTCGATTATCGCCTGAGCGAAAATTCGTCGATGTACCTGCGTACGCTCTATTCCAAGTTCGACGATACCGAACTGCGTCGTCGTCTGGTTCTGATCACAGAATTTGATGAAGTTTCCGACGCATCCGGCGATACGGTAACTTTCGATTCGGCTGATAGTCGTATCGAAGTGCGTCGTGACCTTAAGGATCGTGGCGAATGGCAAACCATCCGTACCATCGCTTTTGGCGGTAAAACCTTCACCGGCGCATGGAAGTTCAACTACGATCTCGCCTTCTCTCAGTCTGATCAGCAGGAAAAAGGCTCGGTTGACCCGATCCGCTTCCGCAACCGTTTCACAGCTTCAAACCCGCTGGTTCTGCAGCTTGATTACAGCGACATGAAGAACCCTGCCTATACGGTTGTCGGCGCACCGGGTAACTTCAACAATGCGGCCACCTACACCATGACCGCCCTTGAGCGCACCACTCAGGAAGACGCCAAGGACACGGAATGGTCAGCCAAGTTCGATGCCGCCCGTAACTTCAATCTGGATTCCGGTTCGTTTGAACTGAAGTTCGGTGCCAAGCTGCGTCAGCGCGACAAGAAGCTTGATATGACCATCGACGTTTATGACTCGTACGAAGGCAGCGAAAGCTTCACTCTGGCTGATGTTGCCGGTTCACAGACCTACCGTCTGGCGGATATGGGCGTAGTGCCTGACCTGGGTAAGGTAAAGGATTTCCTCAGCGCCAATGGCTTTGGTGATTTCGAGCACAATGACGCCGACAGCATTCTGGCCTCGACGATCGAAGATTACCGCGCAGTCGAAGACATCAATGCCGCCTATGTTCTGGGCCGTTATGATAATGGGGCCTTGCGCGTCATCGGTGGTGTCCGCGTCGAACAAACCAAGCTGAAACTCAACGGTTCCAACGTCAACGAAGACACGCTTGAAATCACACCGGTCGAAGTACGCCGTGACTACACGGACGTCCTGCCAAGCGTAAACGTGCGCTACAATGTCTCTGACAAGCTGGTGGCCCGTGTCGCTGCGTCTCAGTCCCTGATGCGCCCAAGCTTCGGCAAGCTGGCCCCGCGTTATGTCATCAACGAAGACCTTGAAGGTGAATTCGGCAACCCCGAACTTGATCCTTACAAAGCCACCAACCTTGATCTGACTCTGGAATACTACTTCGCCCCCGAAGCGGTCATTCAGGGTGGATTCTTCTTCAAGAAGATCAAGGACTTCATCGTCACTTATAAGACGACTGACGCAGGCGTCTATCACGGCATCGCCTATGAAGAAGCCGAGTTCGCCATCAATGGCGAAGAAGCTGACGTAAAGGGCTTTGAACTGGCCTATTCGCAGGCTCTGTCCTTCCTGCCTTCGCCGTGGGATGGCCTGCTGGTTAATGTCAACTACACCTACACCGATGCCGAAGGTGACATCCTGACCGACGAAACGGCAACGCGCACAATCGCACTGCCTAACTCGGCCAAGCACACGGCTAACTTCGTTCTGGGTTACGAAAAGGGTCCGCTTTCCTTGCGTGCCGCCGCTTCGTACCGCTCTAGCTACCTGGATGAGCTGGGCGATCTGGATGATGCCGCCACTGACCGTTATGTCCGCCCGCACACGCAGGTTGACCTGTCGGCCAAGTACCGCATCAACAACAATGTCCGCCTGTTCGGTGAACTGGTGAACCTGAATGATGCCAGCTACACGGCCTATAACAACTACGGTGGCCGCAAGCGTCTGCTGCAATACGAAGAATATAGCTGGACGGCCAAGTTTGGCGTTAAGTTCAACTACTAATCCTGACTAAAAACCAAGCCGGGGGGCAGCGTTCTGTCATGACAGAATGACTGCCCCTTTTTACTTAAAGGGATGTTACATGAAGCTGATTAAAGCCCTTCTCTGCGGTGTGGCCCTGAGTGTTGTTGCCGCGCCCGTGTTTGCGGATGATCTGCCGCCTCTCGAAGTGCCGCGCACCGCAGGCCTGCCATATGCCGTCAAATCCATTCCTGACCGCGTCGTCCTGACAGCGGGCGCTGATCCGTCAACCGAAATGGCTGTGTCCTTCCGTACCGATAGCCAGCAGCGTACTGCCGAAGCCCAGATCACCGTCGCCGTCGATGGCCCGACACTGGAATATCAGGCTCAGACCGTCACCGGCACCAGCACCTATTTCCCGTCTTCCAATGGTCTGGCGCACTATCATCAGGTGCGTTTCACCGGCCTGAAGCCTGAAACCGTCTATGCCTACCGCGTCAAAGGCCACGCCGGTTACAGCGAGTGGCATCAGTTCAAGACCGCTGCGGCCGAAGAAAAGCCATTCCGCTTCCTTTATCTGGGTGACACGCAAAACGGCATCCTGACCTTTGCTTCGCGCGTCATCCGTCAGGGTTTCCACGAAGGCAAAATTTCGCTGGTAGTACATGCCGGCGATCTGGTGGCCCAGCGTGACGACCTTGATCATGACGATGAATGGGGTGAATGGACGCAGGCCGGCAGCTATAATTACGCCATGGTGCCACAGCTTCCGGCCACCGGAAACCATGAATATGCCGACCACATCCTGCCTGATGGCGAAGAATCACGGATCCTTGGCCCGCATTGGCCGGTACAGTTTGCCCTCCCCGCCAATGGCGCGGAAAGCATCAAGGAAACCACCTATTTCGTTGATTATCAGGGTGTGCGCTTCATCATTCTTGATGGTACGGCGGCACTGGACCTCGGCAAGCTTGAAACTCAAACCGCATGGCTTGAACAAACCCTGAGCAGCAGCACCGCGACATGGAATGTGGTTCTGTTCCACCAGCCGATCTTCACCTGCGCCCGTCCGAACGACACGCCGGTTCTGAAGGCCGCCTGGAAGCCAGTGTTCGACAAACACAATGTCGATTTGGTGCTTCAGGGCCATGACCACTGCTACAGCCGTCTGTCGTCCGAAGCCGGTCATGCCGCAGGCATCACCGCCCGTAAGCGTGGCGAAGCCCAAGGTCCCGTCTATCTGGTATCGGTTGCCGGTTCCAAGATGTACGGTCTCAACGACCGCGCAGGCCATCAGCCTGACAAGGTTGCAGAAGCCACCGAGCTTTATCAGATCGTCGACGTGTCAAAGCAAAAGATCGCCTTCCGCACCTATACGGCGTCGGGCAAGCTCTATGACGGCTTTGATCTTGAGCGTCAGCGCAATGGCACCAACCGCCTGGTGGAACTGAAAGAACCCACCCTGATGACCCGTAAGTGCACCGGCAACATAGGCCCCGATGGCGGCCCCTGTGTCGCCGAACCTAAGGACTAAGCAGGGGCGGCGCTCAAGCAGCGAAGCGTTAGCGCAAACAAAATGCCCCTGCACCCGATTGACCCGAGGTGTGGGGCAACGCCCATAATAAATACAAGCCTCTCCGCTTTTTGCGGGGAGGCTTTACGTTATTGAGAACAGCCTTACTGGGCAGGGCTTTAGCCCTCCGTTGGAAATGGCCTCTCCAGACGGATAAATCCTCCAGAATAGGCCATATCCCGATATGCTTGCATTTGCGCTTCATCACCCTTGTTACATTGACTTGAAAGTCCCAGCATAACCACCGCTGCTTCGGGCACACGCTTCCTGTTTGGATCATCAGTTTCCGTAGCGTCCCTTACAGCGTAGGCTCGCTCAAGTAACTTCATAGTGTTTTTGTAATCTGAGCAGCCACGATGCTGATATGATTTATACGCCAGCAAATAGGTTGCCACCGGATCACCTCGATCAGACCACGTTTTAAGAGACTCAATGGAATATTTAAATGCGGTGACATCCAGAGGCACATACACCCGCCCCTCCGCGTCTTTCCTCTTGTTAAAACTATCTTCTTCGGCCGTAGCCGGCGCAATCTGCTCATGCACAAAGAGACTGTAATAAGCTGAAAACAGAAATACCTGCTTTGCTTCTGCCTCCAGAATGTCAGCTTTTTTCAGTTTGTTTTCGTGATCCTGACATCCAGAAACAACCAAACATACCACCAGAAAAATCGACGAAAAATGAAACCCCTTCCACATGATCCCCCCATTTCCTGCCATCAGAGCATAACACATAACAAAAACCCCCGCCGGTTCAACACCAGCGGGGGTTATTTGTTTTGGAAACTACCCTGCACCTCGGTTCAATCGGGTGCAGAGGCTAAGCCCCTGCTTATTGAGCAGAAGCCAGATCAACCTTCACGCCCGGACCTTGGGTCGAAGACAGCGAAATGCGTCTTACGTACTGGCCCTTGGCACCCGATGGCTTAGCCTTAACCAGAGCGTCCACGAGGGCGCGGGCATTGGCTTCGAGTTGTTCAACGGTGAAAGAGGTCTTGCCGATACCGGCATGAACGATACCGGCCTTTTCGACGCGGAACTCAACGGCACCGGACTTGGCGTCCTTAACAGCCTGAGCTACGTTCGGGGTCACGGTACCTACCTTGGGGTTAGGCATCAGGCCGCGCGGGCCAAGCACCTTACCGAGGCGACCGACCAGAGCCATCATGTCCGGAGACGCGATAACGCGGTCAAAGTCAAAGAAACCGCCCTGGATCTTTTCAACGAGGTCTTCAGCACCAACAACTTCGGCACCGGCAGCCAGAGCTTCCTCGGCCTTCTTGTCCTTGGCGAATACGGCGACGCGAACGTCTTTACCGGTACCCGACGGCAGTTGAACAACGCCGCGGACCTGCTGGTCAGCGTGACGTGGGTCAACACCCAGGTTAACAGCGATTTCAACGGACTCGTCGAACTTCGCCTTGGCATTTGCCTTAACAACGTTAAGAGCTTCGGTCAGGCCGTGCAGCTTGTCGGAATCGACGTCCCACGCCTTGATACGCTTTGCAATCTTGGTCATCAGAATTCCCCTTAGTCGACGATCTTCAGACCCATCGAACGCGCAGAGCCTTCGATGATCTTGGCGGCGTTTTCAACGTCGTGAGCGGACAGGTCCTTCGCCTTCTTTTCGGCGATTTCACGCAGCTGAGCGCGCGTGATGGAACCAACGCTGTCGCGACCCGGCAGCTTCGAGCCGGACTTCAGACCAAGCGCTTGCTTGATGAAGAAGGTTGCGGGAGGTGTCTTGGTCGTGAAGGTGAACGACTTGTCCTGATAGACCGTGATGATGGTCGGCAGGGGCGTGCCTTTTTCGACGTTTTCGGTACGGGCGTTGAATTCCTTACAGAAACCCATGATGTTAACGCCGCGTTGACCCAGTGCAGGGCCGATGGGGGGCGAAGGCGTAGCCGAGCCAGCCTTCACCTGGAGCTTGATGTAGCCCAGGATTTTCTTAGCCATTATGTTTCTCCAAATATACAGAGCCGTGGTGCGGGCAACCCCTGCCACGGATTTGACCTGTCCCTTAAGACAGAACGGGTGCCTATAGGGCAAATCGTTCGGAACAACAAGCCCCTGAGACGGAAAAACTATTGCGCAAACAAAGCCGCCAGTTGCTCGGACACCGCCTGCCGGTCAAAACCCGCTTTCCCCGGCATATAGTTGGACGCCAGCGCCACCACGATCCCTCTTTCGGGATAGATCAGCAGATAGCTGAAGGTACCATTGGCTGTGCCACCGTGCTGTGCGTACGGCCCCAGCGCCCCCTCACCGATAATAAAGCCCAGCGCATAGTTTTCAGGCGGCACGCGTCCATCATTAAGCGGCACAGGCGTCCACAGGCTTTGACGCCCCTCAGGTGTCAGGAAATCTGACGAAAGGAGCTTGTTGCCGAAACGCACAACGTCCGACGGCGTCGAAACATAACCACCGCCAGCATATTTATAACTGACATTGTCTTCGGGGGCCTCAATAAGCGCCCCGCTGATAAGCATATAGGGCTTGGCAGGCTTGGTCAGCGCATCTGACCTGTAGGGTTGCGTACGCGTCATGCCTGAGGGCTTCAGAACCTCTTCGTACATGATGATCTCAAAAGGCCGGCCTGTTGCGCCTTCCATAGCCAGAGCCAGCACCGTGTACCCATAGGTGCTGTAGTTAAAGCCCGTCCCCGGCTCGAACGCCAGCGGGTCATTCTCGATCAGGGTCGCGGCTTCGCGCGTACTGGCATAGGTTTTACTGTTGAATATCTCACCGATATCCTGAGAATAGTTACGGATACCGGCCTGATGCGACAGAAGCTGACGGATCGTATAGCTCGCATTGCCCTCCGCATAGTCGGGCACATATTCGCTGACCGGTGCATCCAGTTCAATCTGCCTGTTTTCAACCAGACGCATGACCGCCGCCCCCGTCAGGGATTTTGAGATGCTACCGATCCGGTAGGTGTCGCTCAGTCTGGCGGCGTGCAGCCCCTTGATGTCCGTGTAGCCAATGGCCCCTGCCCAGACCAGTTGACCATTCACACCGACGGCAGCGGAAACCGACGGCATTTTGTTATGGGTATAAAGCGCCTGAATCCACTCATTGGCTTTCTGGCCCGATGCTTCATAGCTTTTGACATAGGTTACCGAAGTGACCGCAGGCGTTTCGTCCGGCCTCGTTTCAATGAGCGTAAAGACATAAAGCCCCCCCGCGGCAATCAGCAAAACCACGACCGCCAGAACGACCAGAATCAGTCTTTTAAGCATCAAATATCCCCAATACAGGCACTGAAAGACCTAACCTGATTATTGCCCTCAGGCCAAAGAAAAAGCGCTCCGGAATGACACCGGAACGCTTTTTAAATCCACACGCTTTGGTGAAATCAGGCGGTCTTTTCGACCTGCGCAAATTCCAGATCCACTGGCGTCGCGCGACCGAAGATCGACACCGATACCTTGAGGCGGGCATGTTCCTGATCGACGCTTTCGACCACACCATCGAAGCTGGCGAACGGACCGTCGATGACCTTGATTTTTTCGCCGATGTCAAAGGACAGAACAACCTTTGGCTTTTCGGCAGCGACATCGGCCGTACCGATGATGCGCTGAACTTCTTTTTCCGAAACCGGAATAGGCTTGGAAGCCGAACCGAGGAAACCAGTTACCTTGGGGGTGTTTTTCACAAGGTGATAGGCTTCGTCCGTAAGCTCCATCTTCACCAGCACATAACCGGGGAAGAACTTGCGCTCGGAGTTGAACTTGCGACCGCGACGGATTTCCACCACATCTTCGGTTGGCACGAGAATTTCAGAAAACTTGTCCTCAAGTCCCTGCGCCTTCGCCTGATCGCGCAGAGCCTCGGCAACCTTTTTCTCAAAGTTGGAATAGGCGTGGACGATATACCACTTGTGTCTGGGATTAGGGGCCAGTGCGGCGTCCAGAGTTTCGGCCATTGTTATATCCTTAGCGCCCAATATTGATGAGGTAATTTACCGCGAATCCGAGGCCACCATCAATAATATAGAAAAATACCGCTGCAATCAAAACCATGATGAAAACCATCACCGTGGTGATCCAGGTTTCCTTACGCGACGGCCAGGATATCTTACGACCTTCCTGACGCACTTCGTTGATAAACCGGCCGGGGTTGATCCGCTTTTTCGGCGCAGCATCCGCAGCGCCCGCAGCAGCGCCGGAAGTGGCACCCGCCGTCTTCAAAGCAGCTTTGGCGATATCAGAGCCTTTACGGGCACTTTCGACCACAGGCTTGTTCGGAGTCTTTTTCACCATTGGCGCGGTTTCCGGTTTGCTATTGTTTGGTTTTGAAGCCTTTTGAAACCATTCAAAAAAGCTTTTAAACAACAGAAATGAGGCTCGAAATCGGTGTTTCAAGCCCCGGTTTAAAAAAGATGGCAGGGGCAGAGGGACTCGAACCCACGACTTCCGGTTTTGGAGACC
>JASGFL010000057.1:0-19097 GCA_047605545.1 Asticcacaulis sp.
TCGGGGCCTATATCGGCATGCAGCTTCTGATGCGCCGTCCGGAAACCGATGGCTTTATTTCGGTGTCGCCGCCGACTAATGCCTATGACTTCAGTTTCCTCGCTCCTTGTCCAGCGTCTGGCCTGTTCCTGCACGGCGCTAATGACACCATTGTGCCGCCACCCGAAGTTGACCGCGTCGTCGCCAAGCTGCGTTCGCAAAAAGGCATCGTGATTGACCATGAACTGGTCGATAACGCCAACCACTTCTGGAACGACCAGCTGTCCGAAGTTGAATACCATGTCGGCGCCTATCTGGATCGCCGTCTGGCCGAAAAGGCCGAAGACTAATGACCGTGCAGCGGCTGTTCCTGCCCGGCGCCTCTGGTGACGCGCAGATATGGCAGCCGCTGTCCGCTCTTTTGCCCAAGGTCGAAAGCCGGTTCATAAACTGGCCCGGCCTGGGCAATCAGCCACACAATCCTGACATTACCAATTTCGATGATCTGATCACACTGGCCGAAAGCCAGTTAGGTGACGAACAGGTTGATATATTCGCGCAATCCATGGGCGGCGTAATCGCGCTCAATTTGGCACGTAAATACCCGCAACGTGTACGCAAACTGGTTCTGGCCGTCACTTCAGGTGGCTTTGATATGAGCGGCATAGACCGCTTCAACTGGCGACCGGACTATCACCGTAACTTCCCCACAGCGGCACATTGGATCACAGACTACGTTCCGCCCACTGAGACTGATCTGCCGGATGTGAGCCAACCTTGCCTTTTATTGTTTGGCGACAGTGACCCGATAAGCCCCGAAGAAACCGGCCATCGCCTCAAATCCATGCTGCCGGAAGCCGAACTGCACATCATCACAGGTGGTGCGCATGACCTTATTTCTACGCATGCGGTAGAAATTGCACCAATAGTCGACATTTTTACAAAATAACCGCGTCTTAGTTCGTAATCATCGTATGAAAACTGCGCTATCATCCGGCTGGGACCGCGCGTTCAATAGCTACCTCGACGTTGCCCCCTATGACATTACATCATATGAAAACACTGCGCTCTCGACGCACGACTGTTCGTTATAAGGACCGTTTAAAGGTGCTCTGGGGTAAATTCTTGCATATGGCCTTAACTCAAGAAGGACGCCGCGCCGCTCAAATTTCACTGCCCCAAAGCGAGCAAATGAATTCTGGTCATTAGAATAATCACTCCACCCCACCTCCTTAACTAAGGATATTACTTGCCCATATGTCAGACAAGAATCAGATGGATATTTATGTCCTAGAGTAAAAGTTATATCTAAGCTAATTGCTGATGGCTTATCCTTCGATTCTGAACTATATCTTTCCGCCATCGACCAACCTCCATCAGGAATAATCTTTCCTGACTTCCCTCTATTCCCGACATAAACATAACCTAAAAAAACGTCCGGTTTGTTCGTTGGGCGTATTAGTTCTTGCACGTATCTAAGCTGACCCAACTCCTCGAAATCAGACCTTAAATAGTTTGGTTCTATATGTCTGAGCAAATGAACCATTACTTTTGAATAAGTCATGTCTGCATCAGTTGACACAGTCTTACCCAGTAAGCCCACTGGCATACAGACAGACAGCAACATTACATTGACCGCCACCCCTATGTTTTTACATAAATTAGTGCTCTTCTTTTCACGCATAACCGCCCTCTGTAATGATACCTATTCTACCTTGGCTCTCGCCCACAGTTCAACCAGTTCGTGCTGATTAGGCGCTCCGTGACACAGATGAACCGCTTCCACATCCGTTCGTCGCGCATCAAGCGCAGCCGCGCACTTGTCTGCTCTAGGCACGTGTCCGGTCATATTGTCATAGACAGGTATGTCCTGCGCCGTAGATCCACTTGAGGAGTAATAATGCTTTAGCGTATTCCCACGCTTCTCAAACACACTTTGACGGTATTGTTGAGCAAGTGCCGGATCTATGGGTTTCGCCCGCAGCCCGTACTGATATATCAGGCTCATACAGTATTGGTAAGGACCTTCGTTCTCCTTGGCAGAAGTCTCAAGATGCTCAACAGGAGAAGTGAGGCAACTATGCAAAAGGGCTGGTATCGCCGGGTCATAGTTGTTCGTGTCGATCGTCGCACACCCTGAAAAATATAAGGAGATTGCAATTACTAAGCTGACAATCCATTGGCGCTTTATATTAAAACTACCGCCTTTAGACAGCATGATCTCCCCCCCCCCCGCAATTTCAGCCTGCACACTCATACCTGATGATAACGGTTTTGATTTTACATCAACCGTAAATTGCCCCTTTGAATCTATGCAAAAAAACTATCGCAAACAAATCCCCCCAAATCTACGACAGCCTTACATCAGCTTTTGGCTTACCATCCCGCCCGTCAGAGGCGTACTCACACCGGTTGTATTCGGGAAAGAGATCGGCAGCCCTTTTACAGAGCGTGCGGCCATATAGGCAAAGGCTTCGGCTTCAATCGCTCCACCGCGCCAGCCCATATCTTCGGCGATTTTTACCGGCGCTATATCGCTCAGGCGCTCGCGTAACACCTTGACCAGATGGGCATTATTACGCCCACCACCACACAAAATAATTGATTGCGGTTTGAAATTAAATTTTTCGATTTCATATCGCAAGCTTTCAACCGTAAAGGCCAAAAGCGTCGCCATACCGTCCTCAAGGCTTAGCCCCTCAACCCCCTGAAGCGTGAAATCATATCGATCCAGTGACTTCGGCGCAGACGCCTTGAAATAGGGATTCTCAAGGTATCGCGCGACAATGTCCGTCCGAACGGTTCCACGCGACGCCACCGCGCCGTCCTCGTCAAACAGTTTACCCGTATGCTGACGCATCCATTGATCCATCAGACCACTGGCGGGGCCGGTATCCAGCGCCCACAGGTCGTCCTTGGTAATCACGGTGATATTGGCCACGCCCCCCAGATTGACCACCACAACCGGCAAATCCATCCCCGCAGCAGTCACCAAAGCCCGATGATATACCGGTGCCAGAGGCGCGCCCTCACCGCCCGCCGCCACATCTGCACTGCGGAAATCCGACACCACAGACACACCCGTCAGGTCAGCAAACCGCTGTCCGTCAAAAAGCTGAACCGTCCGACCGATCACCTCACCTTTGGGCCGCTCATGCAGCACGGTCTGACCATGCACCCCCAGCAGGTCAAAATCCGCCAGATCAAGCCCGTTCTCGGCAACAAACGCCTTTAGTGACTGATGATGAAAATCGACAATCGCTCGCCGCGCTTCATTGAAAATCTCAGGCTCAGGCGTACCGCGCGACCACTTCAACGCCGCATGTGTCGCCCCCTCAATGACACTGCGAACCTCAGGCGGCATAGGCATTTCCGCATAGGGACCAAAACTCACTTGCGCTTCGCCATCAGTCCCCAGAACTGCCAGATCGATACCATCCAGCGAGGTTCCGGTCATAAAGCCGATAATTTTCATCTTAAAAACCTATGGCAAAGCAAGTGACGCATGTTAAAGGCACAATCGCATTTTATGCGTCAATCTCAATCTCTTTAAGTAAAAGATCATGACCACCTTCAAATCCGATTTCCTCAACATCCTTCAGTCGCGCGGGTTCATCCACCAGTGCACGGATGCGGAAGCCTTAGATGCTCTGGCTTCCGCCGGTACCATCACGGCCTATAGCGGGTATGACGCCACGGCTTCGTCGCTGCATGCGGGCCATCTGGTGCAGATCATGATGCTTTATTGGTTGCAAAAGACAGGTCACCGACCGATCGTCCTGATGGGCGGCGGCACCACCAAGGTTGGCGACCCTACTTTTAAGGACACGCAGCGTCCTCTGCTGACCGACGAACAGATTCAGTCCAACATGGATGGCATCAAATCGGTGTTCACCAACTTCCTGAGCTTTGGTGACGGCCCGACCGACGCCATCATGGTCAATAATAACGACTGGCTGTCCGAGTTCGGCTACATCGAGTTCCTGCGTAACTTCGGTACGCACTTCACCATCAACCGCATGCTGACCTTTGATTCCGTCAAGCTGCGCCTTGAGCGTGAACAGCCGATGACCTTCCTTGAGTTCAACTACATGCTGATGCAGGCGGTCGATTTCCGCGAACTCAATGCGAAATACGGCTGCGTGCTGCAAATGGGCGGCTCGGATCAGTGGGGCAACATCGTCAACGGTGTGGAACTGACGCGTCGCATCAACCAGAAACCAGCCTTTGGCCTGACGACGCCGCTTCTGACGACGGCTTCGGGTGCCAAGATGGGTAAGACGCTGGGCGGCGCCGTATGGCTCAATGCCGATGCGCTTTCGCCCTACGATTACTGGCAATACTGGCGTAACGCCGAAGACGCCGATGTCGGTAAGTTCCTCAAGCTGTTCACCGATATTCCGCTTGATGAAATTGCCCGCCTCGAAAAGCTTGAAGGCGCGGAAATCAACGAAGCCAAAAAGATACTGGCTGATGCCGCGACTCGTATGGTGCATGGCGAAGCTGCGGCTCAGACCGCCCGCGACACCGCCCAGAAGGCGTTTGAGCAAGGCGTCCTGTCCGCTGACCTGCCTACCGTCGAAGTCTCCCGCAGCGACCTTGAGGCCGGCATCATGCTGGCGGCCCTGACGACCCAGATCGGCCTGACTCAGTCTAACGGCGAAGCCCGCCGTCTGGCTCAGGGCGGTGGTTTGCGCGTCAATGACGTCGCCATCACCGATGGAAATCAGTCGATCACCGCAGCGGATATCAACACCGATGGCGTGATCAAGGTATCTCAGGGCAAGAAAAAGATCATTCTCGTTAAACCAGTCTGATCACAGATGACGCGGATCAACTGTGTACCCGTAACCGAACTGAGCGGCCCGCATCTGGTGGCGGAATATCGTGAATTGCCACGTATATTCGCACTGGTGCGGGCGGCTTCGGAACGCGGTGAAACACCGGATGATCCGCGTAATCCCCGCACCTATGTACTGGGTAAGGGGCATGTGCGCTTCTTCTATCCGCGCCTTGGCTACCTTGCGACACGTCAGGCGCAATTGATCGCGGAAATGCTTAATCGCGGCTACAAACCAAGCTTCACCGACCCCTCAGAGCTTCTTACCGGCATTGATGCCTCCTGGTGCAATGACTGGCTACCGGATGATCAGGCCTTGAGCCTCAATCGCGCCCGCATCGCCGAGCGCACGCCTGCGAAATCCGATTCCGCAAAAGCCTGACTATTTTTCTTTCTGAATCGGCGGCAGCAGATCCGGCTGATCCTTATCCAGCAAACGTCTGAAGAAACCGGGAAGAACCAGTGAAAACGGGTCGATCTCGGCCTGAGGCGCATCTGCATAGCCCCTCAGCCGATACTTGATTCCCAAAACCCCTTCACCGCGATTGGAAGTCAGGACATCCGCGACGACCGGCACCCGTGAAAACGCTGCATTCGCCCCATAGGCCGGAATAAGCGTACCGTTGTAATCGACCGTATTGGCCTTGGTATCCATGCCACCGCGAATATTGATACGAATGGCTTCACCCTTGGCCCAGCCATCACGAATAAACAGGAAATTGTCACGATACCGCACCGGAAACTCATAATCAGAGAAGCCAATGCCTTCGCCGGTAAATGTGTCCGAAAGCCCCTGAAGCGACGCCAAAGACAATAGCTGCCCCAGAAGCGGAATCTGACTGACGCGAATATCCTCACCTTTGAGGACGGCATCAACCTGACCGTTCTGATACACACCTTCCATAACCAGCGTGCCACTACGCAGACGCCGGTCGCTGGTGGCCGTGTACACCATGTCCCCGACATCATCAGCAACAAAGGTAAAGCGGCTCAAGTCTGCATCCGGCCGCAGGCTAAGGCTTATCTGGTTGCCGTTATCCGACAACGCCTTGCCTTCACCACGCAACGCGTTCAGGCCGTCCCACTCGCCCTCAAAGGCTACCTTTCGGAACGCTCCGTCTCCAGCCATTCTGAGCTGATCAAGATTTATAATCACCCGCGTCGGACGCTGAACAGCCGGTGTCACCGGTTCCGGCACCGTCAAGGGCTGCGCCGGAGCGCGCGCGGATACGGTTGTTTTTTCCGTTGGCTTGTTCTTCCATGGACGCATATCCAACAGTGCACCCTTCACAGAGATCAGGCGCGTCTGAGGCTCACCCACCTGATAGACCTGTAAGGCCGCATCAGCCAGATTATGGAAATAGATCCTGCTGAAATCCGCAAATTCAAGATCGCCATCCGCGCCTAATGCCAAACGGCCCTCAACACTCAGGCGATCCCCTTCGGCATGGATACGGGGCATGTTGACGCCACCTTCCGGCCCGCCTTCATCAAAGCTGACATTCAGTTGCGCCGCCTCCCCCAACGGCTTAACCCAATCCGTCCCTGCCAACCTGAGTTCAGCCTTGGACGCATCCAGATTAAGCACCGCAGCGGATACCTCGCCCGTAACCAAGGCCCCCTCAACCGTGTTTTCGGTCTGATAGAGGCTGAGCTTCTGCTTAATGCGTCCTCTGACATCAATCAGGTGTGCGCGATAGCCGATCTCTTTCAGGAATGACGCCTCAACATCCGCATCAATAGTGGCCCAGGGCTTAGGCTTATCGGTCAGCACCACCGTATCCATATCAGGCAGATCGAACGCCACTTTCTGCGTCGCGCCCAAACGGACACTGCCTTTGATGCCTCTTGTATCCTGTTCCCACAGGGCATCGACCTCCAGATCAGACTGAGGCGTAAACCAGTCTTCGGGCAGGCCCAGCAAATGCAGATCATGCGGCGTCAGTCTGGCCTTAAGTGTACGCGTAGGCTCGCCTTCGGTGTCATCATCCGACCAGCCCAGAACCGCATTGATGCTATCCAGACGGATCAGGGCCTCACGCGACTGGGCATCCAGCCCGATATTGACACTCAGGCGGCGTGGCCTGTTAAAGACAGGCAGCGCCCCAAGCCCCAGCAACCTCGCCCGATCCGGTGTAATGAGCGCATTATAGACCAAACGCGGATTACGCCCCTCCACATAGGCCAGTTCACCGGTGAAGCCTTCGGCCTGCAACTGACCGCTCCAGACGTCACCGGCACGCATCAGATAAACTTCGGTAGGTATTTCCGGCTTGAAGCGTGCAAAAATAGGCAGGCCCTGCCCCTTCATGCCGTCCGAAAGCGTTACCCCATTCAGCGTCACCCGATTGGGTCGGGCATCGCTGCCGCTCCAGTCCACGCGCCCATTAAAGATATCCGAGGTAATGGTTCCAGTGCCAATATTGTTGGCAAGCTCCAGCGCTCCGTTCAACGCAACACGACGTGTCGGCGATCCACCGAACTGACGGGCGTTAAAACTACCTGTGAAATCAATATAGGACTTCGGAGTTACAAATCCGGTACGGAATCCCATTTCCCCACGGAAAGGCCCTATGTCCGCTGGCCCGCGCACCTCAATGCGATCCTCACGCAGATCACCTTTGAGCTTAAGCGCGCCATTGGTCAGGTCCCACCCAAGCGCCGCCTGTTTCAGCGCCGCATTACGGATATCGGCCTCAAAGCTGATGTCCATAACATCATAGTTCAGCGGGTGTTCAAAACTGACAAAGCCAATATCTACGCGGAAATCCGTCTCACCAGACAGGCGTTCACGCGTCAGACCCTGCCGCGAAAGTTGCCCACCCGTAAGGGGATCAACAATCTCGACGGCCCGCACAACATCACCACCACTTTTCAGCCAGATATGGGTACGGCCCCTATCTGCCTTATCAAAGCTTTCGACCGAAACCATACCGTCCCTGACCGGAAGCCCGCCCAGTTCACCGCCCTTGATACTCAGATCAAAGCTGTTGCCACGCAGATGCCCCTGGCCCGCTACCTTTTGCGCCTTAGGCAGGTCATCATGCACCAAAAGGGACATGTCGGCATAATCAAACGTCAGGTCGAGATGCTCATCTTTAAGGCCATTGGCCCTCAGGGTGCCCGGTGGGGCCTTAAGGGTGAAGTTGGCATTGGAATAGACCCCGCCCTCAATACGGCGGATCAGATCGGCCCGCAAAACAGTGGTCAGGCTTTCGGGCCAGAAGGCAAAGACCTGTTCCTTACCGAACTGGCCATCAACCTGCGCGGTCAGATCAGCCCCAAGTCGGCCACTGTCATCTGTGTAGACCACACCCTTTGTACGCACGGGCGACTTATCCAGAAATCCGCGCCCTGACGTGATCTCAAGGCGGCGCATTTCGGGAATGAAGGCGCCAACAAAATGCACATCCTTAAGGGTCTGGGCCGAAAAATCTTCAGCCAGATGCCCTGAAACCCGTGGCCCGCGAAAATCGAACGCGATGCTATAAAGCCTGTCCTTTGCCTGATCATCAGGCACCAGAATGACCGTGCCATTCAGGTCCGTATCAAGGAGATGAGTGCGTAACCGAAAGGTCGAAAAGTTGATCTCCCTGTTTTCCGGCAGATAATCCGCTCTGGCTTCGATGGTATCAAACGGTTGTCGGTTAGAGCCGAAATCATAATGGCCCTTGCCTGCCTTTATGTTCAGCGAGGCTTTTTCAACGCCCTTAGCGGCACTGTAACTCAGGTGCCCCGTCCCGTTCACATTCGCCTCAAGCGCCGAAAGTGAGCGCGTCATCCCCACGCTTGGAAAAATATCAGACGGCACCAGATCCTTGATATCCACATCAAGCTGCGCCGTTTTAAGTCCGGTTTTGGAAACCGCTTCAGCACTCAGATAAGACCAGTGCCCGCCGCTATCGACCGCCAGACCGATTTCGGCCCGTATATCGTCACGCCGCTTTGAAAACCCGATGTGCGCAACCTCGGCACGCCAACTCAGGTCACTTCCGACCTGACTGAGGCTGATCGTCCCGTCCTTAAGATCAAAGGCGCGCGTATATGATATCGGCCGCCCAAGCTTTTCCGGCCCCGTCAGGTCTTTGAACACAGCCGCGATGTCAAAGGCTTCGGGATCACCACTGGCGTCATACCCCAGCTCATAACGGCCTTCCGGTGACACCGACAAAACAATATCGAACTCTTCCGCCGTTATCTGTGCCGGCGACAGATGCAACAACAGCAGACTATCCAGCGCAAGCGCCGCCTCAAGCTTATCAGAAGCCGCGATAACCCGCTGCTTCCCGTCCTTAAGCACCAGACCGTCAAACCGCAGCCCAAGCGCATTGGTGTCATGGAACCACACCAGATCAAGATGCTCTAAACTGGCCTCACTGCCCGGAACAGCACTTTCCAGACGGGTCACTATAACATTCTTCAGACCGTCTATGCGCACAGGCCCCTGCGCCAGACGCACACCGCCTGCGAACACAGTCAAAATCAATCCGCCCGTCAGACAAAGCCGCCACCGTCGTTTGATCGTACCGATTATTTTTATTACCAATGGAGGCATTAAGACGGTTTGTTATTCTATACTATTATTGCGGGCGAATCCGTTATCCGGTGCATTCGTATCCATAGTGGTTAATCCGAATGCACCCTTTAAGTCATAAGCGTAACAAAAGGCGATGTCATGGCAAAAAAATTACAGCCCTTAAAGGATTTCACTCCGTACAAGGCCCCCGATTTCACTTTGCCGGCTGCGGTCGCAAATAAGGATAGTGTCGACCACCTCAACCTTTCCTTATCCGACTATCGCGGCCAATGGCTGGCTCTGTTTTTATACCCGGCCGACAATACGCCTACCTGTACGCAGGAAGCGCTGGCTTTCGATGCCGCAAGTGCTGATTTCAAAAAACTGGATTGTGTCGTCGTGGGATTATCCAAAGACGACATCAAAAGCCACGACCGATTCATCAATAAGCACAGCCTGACGCTACCACTTTTGTCCGATACGGAAACCGTCACCATTTCCGCATTTGGATCGTGGGGCGAAAAGAGCCTCTATGGCAGAAAATACATGGGCACGGATCGCTCCACCTTCCTGATCGATCCCGAAGGCCAAATCCGCGCCGAATGGCGTAAGGTGCGCTTCAAAGGGCATGTCGAAGAGGTGCTGGAAACCCTCAAAAACCTGAAAAATATTTGAATTTTTCGGAATTTTACTCTTACACCCACCCCATGATTCGGCACCCCGCCCATAATCAGGCAAGTGCTCGTGCCTTTGGCCGGAAAAGGTATTGACCTTTTCCGGTTTTTTGCCTGCTTGATATCAGTAATTTCGAGGCGAGGACTGTATGAGTGAAGCGATCCCTACCCGCAAACCCCTGACGCTCCGTCTTTTGTGGCAAATGCTCAAAGAAAGCGGTCAGGAATGGCTTGACGATAAGGTGCCTCGTCTCGGTGCGGCATTGGCCTTTTACAGCGTTCTGTCTATCGGCCCGCTTTTGCTGATCGTCATTGCCATAGCCGGACTGGTCTTTGGGCGCGATGCCGTCAGCGGCTATTTATATGAAGAAATACGGGGACTTGTCGGCGATTTAGGCGCTCAGGCCATACAGGCAATATTGGCCTCAAGTGCCAACAAAAGCTCCGGTATTGTCGCCACTCTGATTGGTCTGGTGACACTTATTATTTCCGCCACCGGTTTTTTTGCCCAGCTTCAGGATGCCATGAATGCGGTGTGGAATGTCGATGAAAAGCAAAAACGCCACTGGTCGTGGTTTATCCGTAAGCGCGTTTTGTCGTTTGCTCTGATTGTCGGCATAGGGTTTTTGCTGCTGATTTCGCTGGTGGTTTCAGCCGCTTTGGCCGCTTTGAATGCCTTTGTGGCCGAATTTACCCCCAGCTTCCTCACTCATGTCATAAACAATGTTGTTTCGTTCATTGTCACGACCTTCATGTTCGCCATGGTGTTTAAAATCCTGCCCGACGTTAAGATCAGATGGCGAGATGTATGGGTTGGCGCAGCAATTACCGCCATCCTGTTTTCAATCGGCAAATATCTGATTGGCCTGTATCTGGGCCAGAGCGCACTGAGTTCGGCCTATGGCGCAGCAGGGTCACTGATCGTGCTTTTGGTGTGGATATATTACTCCACACAGATCTTCTTTTTCGGTGCTGAATTTACGCAAGTGTACACCCGCCATTTCAGCACCGAAATTACCCCCAGAGCGCACAAGAAGCGCTAATTAAGCCTCTGCGCCGTCACGGGTTGCACCGACACGTTGTGCCAGTGCAGCCCCCATAAAGGCATCCAGATCACCATCCAGAACCCCCTGACTGTCAGAGGTTTCCACTTCGGTACGCAGGTCCTTAACCATCTGATAGGGTTGAAGAACATAAGAACGAATCTGGTGTCCCCAACCGATATCGGTCTTCTGATCCTCAAGCGCCTGCTGGGCGGCTTCACGCTTTTGCAGTTCCACTTCGTATAACCGCGCACGCAGCATCTTCCATGCTTCGTCACGGTTGGCGTGCTGAGAACGTCCGGCCTGACAGGCCACGGCAATGCCGGTCGGAATGTGCGTCAGACGCACCGCCGAGTCGGTTTTGTTGATGTGCTGACCACCCGCACCCGATGCGCGATAGGTATCCGTACGCACATCCGCCGGATTGATGTCAATTTCGATGGTGTCATCCACGACCGGATAAACCCACACAGACGCGAATGACGTATGGCGGCGGGCATTAGAATCGAACGGCGAAATACGCACCAGACGGTGCACACCGGCCTCAGTCTTCAGCCAGCCATAGGCATTAGGCCCTTTGATGGTCAGGGTTGCAGACTTGATGCCCGCCTGTTCGCCCGGCGTTTCTTCCTCAAGCGATACCGTCATGCCGTGCTGGGTGGCCCAGCGCGAATACATACGCAGCAGAATACCGGCCCAGTCACAGGATTCCGTACCACCAGCACCGGAGTTGATTTCCACATAGGCATCATTGCCATCAGCTTCACCTGACAACAGCGCCTCAAGCTCAGCACGTGCCGCCCGCTCCTTGATGCCTTTGAGCATGGTGCGGGCTTCTTCGAGCAGGTCCTCGTCGCCCTCCATGTCCGCCAGTTCGGCGTAATCCAGAGCATCTTTCAGGTCTTTGGAAAGCGCATGTACCGCATCGACGGCACTGCCCAGACGCGTACGTTCGCGCATTACCGCCTGAGCGTCTTCGGGCTTGTCCCAAAGGGTCGGGTCTTCGACCCGCGCATTCAGTTCGTCGAGTTTTCTGAGCGCCACATCCCAGTCAAAGACGCCTCCTGAGCAATCCGATGGATTGCTCGATGTCGGTGGCAGAAGCCTCCACATCCAGTCGCATGTTTATTCCTTACACATTTAATTCGATAAAAGGCGGGACGACATCGCGCCTTAGGCAATTCTGTAAAAGACGGGATAAACACCCCGCCTGACGATATCAAGTTCAGTTAGTCTTCATCCACATAACGCGGACGCGAAGTGTCCTGATAAGGCACCAGATCAGGTGCCGTTTCCGTCAGACCATCACGCCAGACCTCGGTATAAGGACGTGGCCCCTGCTCGACGACAGGCACTTCAACAGGCTTAGGCTCTGTACCTGGCCGGAAGGCTTCTTCGTGGCCGCGAACGGCGACATAAACCGCATCTTTCGGCTTATGGAAGTTTTTGACCGGCTTACCTTTGTTGGCACTTTTCATGAAATCCACAAAGATAGGCAGGGCTGTCTGACCACCGGTTTCCGATGATCCCAACGGACGGTTGTCATCAAACCCGACAAATACCCCGACCACCAGATCAGGCGAGAAGCCGACAAACCATGCACTGCGATATTCATTCGTCGTGCCGGTCTTACCACCAATCGGGCGCTCCAGAACACGGGCACGGGTTGCCGTCCCCCGCTGCACCACGCCCTGCATGAACGAGTTCACCTGATAGGCCACGATAGGGTCCATGACCTGAGCGCCATCGGGCACAAGACGTGGCGATTCCGTACCATCAAAGGATTTGCGGCAACCGGACGGACAGTTACGCCGTTCGGCCTTATAGATCATCTTACCTTCGTGATCAGACACGGTTTCAATCAGGTGCGGTGTCACCCGACGCCCGCCATTCACAAACAACGAATAGGCTGAGGTCAACATAAAGGGTGTCGTTTCCGCCGCCCCCAGTGCGTTCGGCAGATAGGGTTCCATCTTATCCACCGCACCGTAGGAAATTACTTTCTGGACGACATTTTTCATACCAACCTTGTCCGCAAGGCGAACGGTCATGGCGTTACGCGACAGTTCAAGACCTTTGCGCAGGGTTTGCGGCCCATAATAGGTACGTGAATAGTTACGCGGCGCCCAGGTAGAGCCTCCGGCTCCGCGGAAACTGATCGGGCCATCGACGACGATAGAAGCCGGCGTGAAATCACCTTCAAGTGCAGTAGCATAGATGAACGGCTTAATTGCCGAACCGGGCTGTCTGCGGGCCTGAGTAGCGCGGTTAAATTTGGAAAGTGAATAGCTGTAGCCGCCAACCATAGCCATGACACGGCCTGTCCACGGATCAACTGCGACCAAAGCACCATTAACCGCAGGCACCTGCTGCAAACGATAAACGCCATTGGTGCCGGTCGGAGATACGAAAATCAGATCACCGGCTTTGAGGCCTGCCCCGCCACGCGCCCAGCTTAAATCCTCGCCACGCAAGGTGCCGCTATCGCCATTGGAAACCAGACGGATTCCGCCGGATCCCGGGCGATCAACCTGCGCAGCGCGCCATTCAGGCCGCTCGAACGGAGCCTGACGGTTATCCGCCAGCGCAAGTTCCGCCTTACCCGCCGCATCCTGCCAGCCCTCCGCAAGGTCCACATTCCCCCATGCACCCCGCCAGCCATGACGGCGATCATAGACCTCAAGCCCGTCCATCAGGGCTATGCGTGCCGCCGTCTGCAACTTGGGATCAAGCGTCGTTTTGACGTAATAGCCCGATGAATAGATGTCTTCACCAAACAGATTTTTAGCACGACGCTCTACCTCGGCCACGAAGAAATCAGCGTCGCGATATTTGGCACGCTGAGGTGCCGCCTGAACCACAAGGTCTTCTTTCTGGGCCGCCGCCGCCTCTTCGGGCGTAATCCAACCGACCTGAGCCATTTCACCCAAAATCCAGTTACGGCGGGCAATGGCCTGCGCCTTGCGACGCGAAGGGTGATAGTTGGATGGCCCCTTAGGCAGAGCCGCCAGATAAGCCATTTCAGACAGGGTCAGTTCATCGACCGACTTACCGAAATAATTGAACGCGGCCGTGGCCACCCCGTTCGAGCGATAACCGAGATAAATATCATTCAGATAAAGCTCAAGAATTTGCTCTTTGCTAAGCGATGTCTCAAGACGACGCGCCAGAATAACTTCTTTCAGCTTACGCCCAAGGGTACGTTCGTTGGTCAATAGTACGTTCTTGGCCACCTGCTGGGTGATGGTAGACCCGCCCTCAAGCCTGCGTCCCTGCGCGGCATTGGAAACGTTTTTCATCATGGCACGGCTAAGCCCGCCAATATCCACCCCAGAGTGCGTGAAGAAATTTCGGTCTTCTGCCGCCAGAAACGCCTGCGTCAATCGCTCCGGCAGACGGTTATAGGGCACGAAAATACGCCGTTCCTGCGCATATTCCCCGATCAGAGTGCCATCCCAAGCAAACACGCGTGTAGAGGTCGGCGGCCTGTAATCCGCGATCTCGTTCCCGTCCGGCAGGTCGTGAAAAAGCCAGGCCGCATATATGGCCAAAGCAAATCCGGCTACGGCCACCGTGACCATCATGACGACGCCTGCTACCGCAAACCAGCGCTGTGACAACGGGTGGGCTGAGGACGATTGTTTTGAGGGTTGTCGCAAACGACCTCCGTCGCCTTTTTCGAGGCTCATTCTTAACTATGCCCCGTATGTATCAAACCGCACGCAACAGGCATAGTCATTGTCTGTAATTTCACCCTGTTGCGTCATTTTTTCGACCGGCCAAAAAATGAAAAGGCCCCTCCGAAACCGAAGGGGCCTATCAAAAACCGTTATTTTTTATGACTTCAGGGGATCAACGCAAAAGACGCATAGGCTACGTCATTCGCAAAATACTGATCTATGGCCTTGGTTACCTGCCCCATCATACGCGACTGATAGCCCGAATCATTTAGCAGTTTTTCGTCCTCGACATTCGACATGAAGCCCATCTCGAACAGGATGGCCGGTACATCTGCCGCCAGCAATACGACAAACCCTGCCTGTCTGTGGCTAGACTTAAGAAGTGGTGTCGTGCCCTCAAGCTTGCCCAGCATAAGCTCCGCAAAAGTAGCCGAACGGTTCTTAGTCGCGCGCTGCGTCAGGTCAACAAGTATGCGGTTGACCATCTTATCGTCAGACGCCTTTGGCAAGGCCCAGTCACCCGCATTCATGGCGTTACGCGCAGCCCGTTCAGTTCCTGAGTCAGAAAGTGTATAGACGCTGGCCCCACGGGTGCTGGCACTTGGGCCTGAATCCGAGTGCAGCGAGATAAAGAGATCGGCATTGGCGTTACGCGCAATACGCACACGCGCCACCTTGTCCACATAGGCATCGGTTTCACGGGTCATGATGACCTTATAACGACCGGTGGCCTCAAGTTTCTTTTTGAGCACCTTTGCCGCCGCCAGATTGACGTCCTTTTCCCAGGAGAAGCTGCCCTTGGCTCCCGGATCTTTGCCACCATGACCAGCATCAATCACAATGACTTTTTTGGTATTGCGTTTCTCGGTCACCGGAACGGCCGCAGGCCTTGTCACGGTTGCCGGTTGCTGCGCCACAGCCTGAGTTACCTGAGGACGGGCACCGTCTTTGGGAACCACATCAATAACGTATCGATAGTGGCCAACCCCATCACCGGGCGGCAAAAGAAAGCGGCGAGAAATCTTTGCTTCGCCATTAAAATCGATCTTCAGACGCGTGATACCGGCCACGCTCTCAAGCTTCCAGGCACGAATAAGCCCGCGCCCTTCACCGGATTGCCCCTTAGGCGCACCGGCACCGGACAGACCAAGCACAGCCTGACTATAGTCAGTATCGCGGCTTAAAAGCTCACCACGTACAGAAGTTTCAAGATCAATTACCAGTCGTGTCTGATTTTCCGTGCCGCCAAGCCTGACTTTCAAAGCATGTGCTTCACTGGCAGCAAATACATTTGGTACTTCGGCTACGGCAACACTAATCATCGCGGCCATAAGTGCAGCCGTCCACACTTTACCGGTTCCCATAAAACGGCTAAGTCGCCGGATCATACAATTGCTCCACGCATCACATATTTTTTGTTTGTACATAAATCCTTACGACATACCCGTAGCCATCCCGTTAACGCAGAAAAATAATTGACGACTTTTCTTTTTGAGGTGCATGTTGCATAGTAACGTGTTCGCTTTGCGACCAATGACAGGGTTTTATATACCTTGCCGCATTGGTTCAGGCGTCACGACGCAGACACCGGATTGGTTCGCTTTGTATAGCGCCCTGTTTTTCTGCCGGTGTCGGCGTAACACGAAATGAAGAATTCAGGGCCTCTCTGTAACGCAATTGCGCTTATGGACAGGCTCTGCACAGACGAAAACATCCGACCGGATTTTCCTGAAGATGCCATCGTCACCCCTGAATAGATTTAACGCTATGTCCCGAAGGACTGACGCGTCCAGTTATTAAGGTACCAACGTCCCCTATGGGCTGTGCTGCTATATTCTTGCCGAAGTCCTCAGCGACCCGATGCGCAAAGCGCGCCGGAGCGGCCAAAAGCGCACGCCCCTCACCCCAAGTTCGGCACCGCTTATCTCTCGCCCCAGTTCCTACCGGTTCGCCCGGGTTACTGTGTGCGCGACTGACACGGTGCCGAGGAGCACTCAATGTCCAAAACTATGTTGATAGACGCGACGCACGCGGAAGAAACCCGCGTCATCGTGTTGAACGGATCCCGCGTCGAGGAATTTGATTTTGAAAGTCACGCCCGCAAACAATTGCGTGGCAATATTTATCTGGCCAAGGTCACACGCGTAGAACCTTCGCTTCAGGCGGCTTTTGTGGAATACGGCGGAAACCGTCACGGTTTTCTGGCGTTTAACGAAATTCACCCTGACTATTACCAGATTCCTGTGGCTGACCGCGAAGCCCTTATGGCTGAGCTCGCCCGCGAGGCTGCGGCCAATCAGGCCGCCAGAGACTCCGGCGATGAAAACGGCGAAGAAGAAGATCATGACGATCATGACGATCTTCCCGACGAAGAGCGCCGCCTGCGCGCGCACCTGATCAAGCGTTACAAGATTCAGGAAGTCATCAAGCGCCGTCAGATTTTGCTGGTTCAGGTCGTTAAGGAAGAGCGCGGCAATAAGGGCGCGGCCCTGACTACCTATATGTCGCTTGCGGGACGTTATTGCGTTCTGATGCCGAACACTGCCCGTGGCGGCGGTATCTCGCGCAAGATCACCAATTCGACCGATCGCAAACGCCTTAAGACCGTGGCGGCCTCGCTTGAGGTGCCGCAGGGTATGGGCCTGATTATCCGCACAGCGGGTGCCAAGCGCACCAAGCAGGAAATCAAGCGCGACTATGACTATCTGCTGCGGGTCTGGGAAAATATCCGAGAGACGACGCTGCAATCCAATGCGCCGGCGCTGATCTACGAAGAAGAAGATTTGGTCAAACGTGCGATCCGTGACCTGTTCGACAAGGACTTTGATACGGTTCTGGTTGAGGGCGAAGACGGCTATCGTTCGGCCAAAGAATTCATGCGCATGATCATGCCGTCTCAGGCCAAGAAGATACAACTTTATAAGGCCAATGCCCCGCTGTTTGCGCGTTATGGCGTTGAAGACATCCTGAACCGTATCTATTCGCCCGTAGTACCGCTGCGGTCAGGCGGCTATCTGGTTATCAACCAGACCGAAGCCCTTGTGGCCATTGACGTCAACTCCGGCAAATCGACCAAAGAACGCAATATCGAAGCCACGGCTTTGAAGACCAACCTTGAGGCTGCCGAAGAGGCTGCCCGTCAGATGCGTCTGCGCGATCTGGCAGGTCTGGTGGTTATCGACTTCATCGATATGGATGAAACGAAAAACAACCGTGCGGTCGAAAAGAAACTGAAAGATGCGCTGGCCGAAGATCGTGCGCGTATCCAGATGGGTAAGATTTCCGGCTTTGGACTGATGGAAATCAGCCGCCAGAGACGCCGCACAGGCTTCCTCGAAGGCACAACCGTTGTTTGTCCACACTGCGAAGGTCAGGGACGTGTCCGCTCGGTCGATTCGTCGGCCCTGACGGCTATGCGCGCGATTGATCTTGAGGCCATGACGCATGGCGCAGGCGCAATCACCATTAAGTTGCCGCAGCATGTGGCCCTTTATGTACTGAACGAAAAGCAGGTGCATCTGGCCAAGCTCCGACTTGAATGGGGCCTGAAGGTCAATGTCGAGATCGACCCCGACCTCAGCCATGCCGAGTTTGAAATCACCCGCACGGTTCATGCCGATGAGGTGGACTTCACGCCGCCTGTGCGCCCTGAACCAATCATCGACCTTGGCCCTGACATCGACGAAGATGAAGCCGAGGACGAAGACGCCGAAGACGAAGTCGTATCCGATCGTGACGATGACGATGGCGAGGCCGCTTCCGAGCAAGGCAATGGCGAACGCAGCAACGGCAATGGCCGTCGCAACCGTCGCCGCAGACGCCGTGGCGACAGAGGTGAACGCTCCGAAGAACGCAAATCGGATGATGCCGCCAAAGAAGATGACGCCGTAGAAACTGACAGCGAAGACGGTGATAACGGTTCCGAAGGCGAAGACCCGCGTGGCCGCAGACGTCGCCGTGGCCGTCGGGGTGGTCGCCGTGGCGGTTTCGACAGCCGTCCGCGCGAAACCTACGGCTGGGTTCGCGCCCGCACCCCCTCTCTGGAAGATCCCTATGTATGGATCGACCCACATGAGGAGCATCAGAAGCGCTTCGAAAACGCTCAGGGCGATGCCAAGCCGGTTGAAGCCACAGACACAACTGCCGAAGCCTCAGTTCTTGGGGAAGTGACCCAGTCACCTACCTCACTGGTGCCCGAAGACCTGCAAAACCAGCCTGCACGCAAGGGTAAGCGCCCGCCACGTCGCGGCCGCAGAGGCTCTGGCGCAGCCGCTGAAACAACTGAGGCAGCGACCGAAGTCGTATCGCCAGAGGTTGCGACTGAGCCGTCCGAGCCAGCTGAGGCAGTGGAAACAGTCGAAGCCC
>JASGFL010000058.1:0-18877 GCA_047605545.1 Asticcacaulis sp.
AATCGCCCCAAAAAGCGCGCAGGCGAGGGGCGGGGATGAGCGCGCGGCGCGGGTTTTGGCGGCGCGGTGATGGATTTGTAAGGCATCCCTAACTATTGGGCGAGGCGCAGGGTATCAAAGCAGGAAGCGGTGCTGGCCGTTATGCTGATAGGGTGCTTGTGTGATACGGATTTGGCTGGCCTCAGTAATCTGACGATGACTGCGAGCTGTTCCCTTACACTCGGATAGCAAAAGGTGTAGTGCGCAGGAACGGCCTCAAAGTTGGATGCTGAGATCTACACCTGACCTCAGGCCGGTCATTAAGGCTTAGTATGAAGGTAATCAAAAATAGCTTTCGTTTATCGCTACGCTGAGTTTGGGGCGATAAGGTTGACACGCGCAGGATAACAATGTTGCGTCGGAAAATGGCAAATTCACCAAAATACGATTATGTTTGTTACATAGATGAAGCAGGCGATGATGGGCTAAAGATCGTTCGACCGGCGGATCCAACTGGCAGCAGCGAATGGCTGATTGTTTCAGGCGTGGTCGTGAGCGCGAAGCGCGAAGACGAAGTCACAACGTGGATCGAAGATATCCGGGATGGACTCTGGAATTATCAAGCTCGAAGCATACACTTCGCCAAACTAAATCCCAACAAGAAGCAATTTGTTTGCGAAAAACTCTCTCAGCTTAATGCGCGTTATTTCGTTGTGTGCTCGAACAAGAAAAATATGAAGGGTTACAGTAACCCATTAGCGGCAGAAGTACCGTCTCAATGTTGGTTTTATAATTGGATGACTCGGCTGCTTCTAGAACGAGTTACTGATTATGTTTCGTGGCGCTCCATGAAAGATCATGGAGAGATAAGAAAGGTAAAGCTGGAATTTAGCAATCGAGGAGGGCTTTCATATTCACAGATGGATGCCTACTTCCGATGGATTAGCTATCAGGGGAAAAATACGTTCCTGAAATTTGGTAACGTTAATTGGGAAGCCATCGATCCCGGCTTGCTAAAAGTCTATCCACATTATGAGCGTGCCGGGCTGCAACTAGCTGATATTGTCGCGAGCTCGTTTTATAAGGCAGTTGATATTTACAACACTGGCTCTTGTGACGCGCAATTTGCTAAATTGTTAGATCCACGTATGGCCCGATATCGGGATCAACGTTCGTCACTGCCTTCAGGCTATGGCGTGAAATTAATGCCCTGGAGTTTGCCTGCAGCCAAACTACATTCGGATCAGGAAGCGATTTTTCGCCATTATGGATATCCGAAACAGTGGTGGGCCCCAGACCCGTATAATCCATCAGCTTTTTAGGCCAGCGTCCAATTGCCAACCGTCTGAGAGACGCCCCCGCAATATTTAGCGGCGACCCGAGCTACCTGGCGACCCACGATTAATGTGCCATATCTGGAAGGGTTCATCAATAATTTAAGTGGAATCAATATGATAACTTTATAAGGTCTTGATTTTGATTCTTTTTTCACTGTGATAATGCTCAGATCGTAAAAATTTGGATGCATAAGGCAGGGCAGTTCGCCGGTGCCCTTGACCACCACGCTTCACCCGCTCGTTTTTTATATCGAAAATGACGCAAATTCATGAGGCCTGACGGCAAGGCTTTGCACTCAACGCTTGAAGCGTGGGGGGCGCTCCGCCTTAGGGCGGGTCTGCTAACGCTGAAAAAGCCAGCAATACGTCGCGGATCGGTAGGGGCTGTTAACGGCCTTGATGGCGATGAAACGGGGAGCTTGGCTTTCCTTCAAGGCTTGTTTCAATGCGTGATTGATTTCGGGGAAAGAACTGCCGTGCTTTCTAGCGGCCGCTTCAACCTCCGGCATATTCAGTGCGACAAGGCCTTGATCAGCCAGGCGGTGATGGTTTCTCAATTGGCCGTTTTCAATGAGTACATCTACAGTCGCCCAGAACCTGTGCAGCTCTGAGTCGGTGGCCGAGGGCGCTAATCCGATCATAGTGGCATCCGGAGCCGGCCGATTCAGACGGGCACATGTCGCTTCAATGGAACCAATAATCGTCTGGCGGATTTCACCGGATTTAGTACGCTCCAGATTGGTCATAAGACGATCGAGCTCTTTCTGAAGGGCGACCTGTTCCTGAACAGTGGGGCACGGGTTGAGGTCATAATGACCGTGCCTTCTTAGTGATGGCAGAACTTCTGTTGTCACCCATTTCTTGAAAGCCTTGGCAATTGGTTTGCGACTAGTGAGGATAACCGAATAGAGACCAGACTCATTGATGATTGTGAGTTCCTGCATCCCCCCAAGGGTGTCCATAGTATGGACACCCTTTTCGTAATCTTCGAGTTTTGCTGAGGCATTTCGCGGGTTGGCTATTTCGAGGATGGTACACACGTCGGCTAAGGCCCACCAAGGTTCAGCGCCGATGTGGACGACCCGTACAGAGCTGTCACCAAACTCCAGAGGCGTGAGTGCTTTGTTCATTTGCGGAGACCTTTCCCAGTCTTTTCTATTTTGAGAGATGATTGAGTGAGGTTTGGCCTTATTTCATAAGGGGTGCCGCCTCAAGCTGTGAAGACCTTGCACAACTCCTTAGCCTCGAACGCCCTTGTCTGTCGGTGCCGCGAACTTGGGGCGCGGTAAACAAAGCGCCTGAATTGTCCAGAATGAAAACATATGAGTTTTTGAGCGCTATTATTTGAGCGAACGAAGCGGGCCACAGTTTCAGGATGAACGCGGGAAAACCCTAATATTGATAATGTAATTGTTTTTAAAGAATAATTTCTATAATTTAGACATAATATTCTACTAACCTGATTGGGGTGTTTGAGTGTAATATTCTGCCTAAATATTTATCAATAAAATCAAAGACATTATAAAATTCGGTTTTTGAGGTTATGGTGATGTTAGCCTAGCTTATAATATTTATCGTTCATTCAAGCATCTGATATTTAATGATAAATTCAGCAGAAAAATCAGATGCCAATTCAGGGTTATGGATATTAGGGTTTTCCCGCGTTCATCCTGAAACTGGGGGAAGGCGATATAAAAATCGTCTGGGAATGATTATCCCGCTACGCGCCGACTAAAGTATGGGCTAAAGTATGGGCGAGACAGATTTGGTGGGTCATTATATTTAATAATATCAAATGGATATTTCAATTTGTTTGGAGTCCACCCTCTCCGCCACGGCCCCATAAAATGTTGATTTTATAGGGAAATCCATGAAATTAAGGATAATTTGCGTCTGGATGTTACAAATGTAACAACCGAGGAGCCCTTACGAACCCACATGGTTAAGGTCGATGCCACCTACTACCACCGCCGAGTCGTCAGCTTAGAACTGCGTCCGTATTTCCTGACCGCCACCGGCAAGCCGCGTGCCGAGTTTAAGACTTCTCTCAAGACCTAAGACCGCAGAGAGGCAGATCGAAAACTTGAGATTGAGGACATAAATGTCACACGGCTGTTTGATGCAGCGCGGCGTAAGCTTAAAGCCGGTGTGCCGCCAGACGTTGATGATTCTATTGAGACGGAGCGGGAACGCGCAAAAGTAGAACTTGAATGCCGAGCCGCATGATCAGTAATGGCCGGTATGTCCCTGATTATTGCTGGACTTACGCTTAAGGGCGGCAATGGTCTTGCCGCAGACGGAAGCACAACCATCCCAGCCGATGATATGGGCAATGCGTGACAGGGCGAGGTAAACGCTTGGAGGGCGGCGTTACTTGGTCATGCCGCCCCCCATAACAGGGCGAAAATGCCACCAAAGAACAGCACACACGACAGGCCCGAGGCCACAAAGTGCGGCCAGAAGCGAACATGCATGAGCGATCAGATATGAGCGCTGACCTATTACAATATGGGTATGATCAAACGCATTCAGCCCGCCGAGGGTGGCGGCTACCTCATCACTTCTGACAACCCCGCTGTAAACCCCACCATCGCCGCCATGGACGCCGTCCATATCATCGGACGGATATGTGGCGCGCTGAAGCGCTTATAGGCTGGAATTGGATGGCTCCAACTTTCCTGAAGCCATCCAAACACAATATTCATACGCTTTAGAACCTGTAGTTCAGGCCGATTTTGATCGCGTGCATATCGAATTTATCCGAGGCCTTGCGGCCATTTATGACGCTGCCGCTACCGGTCTCATAGATTCTCTCATAGATTCCGCGATCATAGGGTTCGCAACTGTCAGGGAAAACGGTACAGAATGAGGCCCAGTCCGGATCCTGAGCCGGGTCGTACCATTCGGTACCAACCAACTTATCCCAATACCAGTCCTGGCCTACCCCCTGACGGGCGTCGTTGAATTTGAAGTCTTTGCGACCAAAGCGGCTGTAGCTGTAATCGGCCTTGATCGACCAACGGCTGTTCAATGCATATTCAGCGCCGCCACCTAGTGTCCAGCCTGTGCGGGTCTCAGCCGTCGTTTCTATCCAGTGGATTTTTGTCCCTCCAACGGGTACACCTGAATCCAGTGTGCTAATGGCACGATATTGCTCACGCGACTGCTCTTGCCTGAGGAAGGCGACACCGCCTGAACCATACACAAAAGCCCGATGCCCCAGAGCATAACCCAGCTTTCCCTGTATAGATGCCGACCAGTCCGCATCATACCATATCCGGGTCTGACGTTGGGTCATTCCGTATGACACCCAGCCATCGGCAGGTAATTCATCAGAGAGCGTGTCCTGATATCCGCTTATATTTGTTTTGCTGAAATCCACCTCTATACCTGCCACAAGGTGGTTATCGAATTGCCGGTTATAACCGAACTGCACCCCCAGAAGCCGCTCATTATCGAAATCAAGACGCGCTGATTCTGCAACTGCCAGCGGATGCGGATGACCATCAAGAGCTGTAGTGGCACCACGTGTGCGTGCCCCAAGGCTCAGACCGGTGTGGAAACCGCCGTAAAGCCCTGTCCAATCCACGGCAACTCCATCTTCAAAGCGGAATGGATCGGAAAAAGTGGGAAGAGATTGTCCCCCGCCGAAATCGGATGTCAGACTGGCATAGATGGTGCGGCCCGGCGCGGGTTGCGGTGATACCCCTAGCGGGTCAACATAATATTGATCCGTCAGGTTTTCGACACGCAGACTGGCCTTCAGGCTGTCAGTAATCCTGTATTCACCGTAAATATCGAATAGCGTATAGGGCTTCCATAAAACTGCGGGAATAAAGGCGCTGGCACCAGTCTGGGTAATGCGACCATGACCGGCGGCGCGTTCGCCATTATGCTGAACACGTCCCCCCACGGTCAGCCTGTCCTGAAAGAGTTTTTGTGACAGCGTCAGATCATAACTGTATTTGGGCGGCACATGGTTGGTCGCATAATCGCCATAAAGCGACATATTCCCGCACAGACCAGCCTCCACACAATAGATGACGTCGGTATAGCGGTTGGCGGAAAACTCAGCGGCAAACCCACCAACTTCGTAGCGCGTGGACAGCTCCAGTCCCCTGAACTTTGCTCCGTGAATGTTGTGGATACGAAGGGCCGAACTGTATCCGTCATAGGACTGCGTAGCCCGTGAGATATAGTCTTTCACGTTCCAGTCAAAATATCCCAGTTTGATAAAGGCCTGATCATTGTCAAACCACAGTCCTTTGCGCACATGGTTGATTCCGACATCCCAGCTACGCAAATGCTCAGGCTTCAGATCCTCCTGAACCATCGTAAATACACCAACGGTTTCCATCAGGCTTGGCAGGCGCAGGGCGTCTGAATAGTTGACATAGATTTGCGTGTCATCGAAAGGTTCAAAAGTGACACCCAGCGAAGGACTCCAGCCTTTGGCGTCACGCGGCGGGTTAATGTCTCCCATCCCGCTTGGCCCATCCGCATCATAACGCGAATAGCGAAGCCCACCATTAACCGTCAGCCACTCAAGGGGTTTCCATCCAGCCTTAACGAAGCCTCCGACCTCGTCGCGCTTACCGCTGGAGGGCGGCATAAAATTCATATATTCGACATAGCGTCCGGGTCTGGCTTCCTGACGCATGAAGGAGAGGCCATAACTCAGATCAAGGTCACCGTATTGGTCGAAGAAAAACTGTGAGCGATTGGAAATATCCCCGCCCCACATAACCGTATCCGTGCCGGTACGATAATCAGCTGGTAAGCCGATAGATTCGGGAAGAATGGCATCATATTTCACACTCGCATATATTCGGCCTTCGGTCAGGAAGCGGAAATAAGTGTACCAGGCATTGACCTTTATATCGATCAGGTCGCTTCCCTCAGGCTTCCAGCGATAATTCAGGGTAACGGTATCCAGTTCAGTGCCGGTTGTCGAACCATAGGGCATTTGCTGGGGCTGGTTACTGAGGCCAAGGAGGGTCGAAAGGAAAAAACCGCCTTCACTACGATAGCGATTATAGCTTACTTGTGCGCTGTGGCCGTCCTCAAAGCGCAAACCAGCCTTGGCCAGCAATGATCTGGTTTCCAGTTCGGTATTCAGTATCTCCTCACCAAGACGGTAATCGGTCAGGCCCGCATTCCTGTGGTAGGTCGTCCAGTTGGGATAGGACGCATGGACAGCCGGAACCGGCTCCGCCGCTACGCCCTTACCACCCTTTTCGCCGGCATGGTAATTACCCTGCTTGCGATAGGCATAGCCCAGAAGCAGATCGAAATCCTCTTCCTTCAACGCAGCAACAAAGCTGCCTGAACCACTGGTGGGTTTAAATGTATCGGGCCGATCCAGCCCGTCAGGCGAGACAACCGGAGTGTTTGGCGTACTCCATTGATTGTTTGGCCAGCTATACCCCCCCTTCTGGCCGGATTGTGGCTTGCTCGTATTCGTACCGAAACCGCCCTTAACACGCAGGCCCCATTTTTCACCCGGCTTCACAATGTCTTCGGCCTTGATTGTGCGCATTTCCACAGATCCTGCCGCACCACGTGAAGCCACATTCAGCCCTTTATCAATGTCGATACTGGCAATAAGGTCAGGATCGACAAAAGTGCGGTTTGTGGACCCCAGATACCCCAAATAGACTGTCACCGCATTTTCAGCCCCATCGACGGACATTCTGACGCGGCCCTGTCCCTGAAGCCCGCGGATATTGACATCAATCGCTCCGGAAGAGTTGCGGGAATCGCCTGAAAGTACGCCGGGTGTCCCGCGGAAAATATCCGAAGGACTCGAACCACGAAAACGCTCAATCCGTTCACCACTGATATGACTGGTTGCACCCGCCGTACGATAAGGTGCATTCACCGGCTCGTCATCGCCATAACCCTCTCCGTTCACCACTCCGCCACCGCTACTATCCGCACCTTCCACGCGGATCGCGCCTAGCTGGATAGTACCGCTGCCAGCCTGTGGCGCAGGTTCCAGTATGATGGTTCCGTTTTGGCCCTGTCGCCAACTGATACCCGTACCGGTCAGTAATCGTCCTAGCGCGTCGGTGGGGGTGAAGCTTCCGTTGACCGGCTGCGAGGTCTTGCCACTAAGCAGGCTGCTGTCGGCACTAACATCAAGACCGGACTGAGCCGCAAACGCTGTGACCGCCCGGTTCAGGGGCTGAGCCGGAAGGTTAAAGGCCCGTATCGTACTGGTCTGTGTGTGGGCTGTCTGCGCCTGAGCATCTACGCCCAACCCCGTCAGTGTGATCAAAGCGGCACTAGCCAGAAGCATGGTGCGCAAATCAAAAATCTTCGTCATCTATACTACCCTATGTCCTATTATTCAGACGCATTCGCAAAACAATCGAAGGAGAAGACGTCCCCCGTTGCGCTTTGTTCGGTAGAAAATGACAATTAATTCGTTTTACTGATTAGCCTCAGCATTTTGGCTAACTATGGTCAGCCATCCCCCCACGGTCTGTATGCGCGCCTGATGAGGTTCCACCAGTGCTCTTAGGGCTTGTTCGGGATCTGACATGTCATAGACGCCAGTGACCCGCGCCCGTTTCAGATCATTCCCGCGCAAAACCACTACCCCCGGGTAATAGCGTTTCAATTCAGCGATTGCCTGAGGCAGAGGCTGATCCTCAACCAGCAGCCGTTTTTGACGCCACAACCCCATAATTTCGGGGCTGCGTGTGCGAACCTCTGCCTCCCCATCAACCAGATTGAGACGCACGACCTCACCGGGTCTGAGGTGTATCGGCAACTCATCCTTCACACCTGCTTTGACAGCACCATCGCGCAAACCGACTTCAACGCTTTTTTGTTTAAGATCGACATCAAAAGATGTGCCTGTGACAACCACCTGTGCCCCGTCCGCCCGAACCGTAAAAGGGTGCGCCTGATCTCTGGCCACATCGAACCAGACGCGCCCTTTGAGTAGCCTGACGTTCCGTTCGGCGTTATCAAAATCAATCGCCACAGCACTGTCGCTATCGAGTGATAACCGGCTGCCATCCGGCAAATCCACCGTCTCCATCTGTCCGGCCGCCGTGCGATAATCCGCCTGTAACCGTAAACTGATCTGAGGGGCCAACGCTAACATCAGACAGGCGGCTATCCCCGTAGCCGTTATACTCGCCCAGACCCGTCCGCGGCGGTGGAGGGGGATGATCTTGGCCGGCTTTTCTGCCCCGATCTCGCCTGCAGTGTCCCACATATGCGCAGCGGCCTGAAACGCCCGTGCATGCTGATCGCTACGCGCGCACCACGCATTGACCTCCGCCCTGAGGGCTGCATCCTCGGGCCTTTCATTAAGGCGCAACCACCAGCCAGCGGCTTCATGCGTAAGGATTTCGTCCAAACGGCTCATGTGGCTTTCTTTATCCTGAGCTGTATCTCTATGACAAGACGACCGAAACGTCCCGATGTTCGCCGTCATGCTCAAAATCCCCGTTCGGAGAGGCGCTGAATGCAATAGGCCATAGCCTCCTGCACCAGCTCAAACGCACGGGTGCGTGAAACCCCCAATTCCGCAGAAATATCGCTAAAGGTACGGTTTTCAAAGCGATGCATATCAAAAGCACGCCGTGTGCGTGGCGGCAAATCATCCAGTGCCTGCTCAAGCGCTGCCAGTTTCTGGCGCGCCATTAATGCCTGTTCCGCCCCTACGGGCTGATCCGCATGAGCCGACATATACTCGGTGTCATCAAGCACCAGCCCTTCGCGCCGCCGCCGCCTTAGAACATCCAGCGCCATATTTCTGACGATGCGGTAAAGGTAGCTGACTGGGTGCATGGCATCAGGGGCAGCCTTTGAGCCGGCAAGGCTGAACCTGAGCCAGGCTTCCTGAACCACGTCCTCGGCCTGTGAACGGTCACCAAGAATCGGCGTGGCGTAATCAATAAGATCACGTCGACGGCGAAGATATAGGTGCAGTTTGTTCTGGCTCTCGGCCACTTTACCCGATCCGGTTCGCAAAGATCAGCGACCCATAACGCTATTGAGATACATTCTCAATAAATATGTTTGGTCCTAGTAATTGCGGCCCTCGCATGGGGGCGGGATTTGCAAGTGCTGGGCACGGATTCGCCGTCGTTGTTGCGCATTGGTGATGCACTGCAATTGGCTGAGCCAGTGGGTGATGCCGTCGCGTCGGCTTTTGCCACCAAAACCAGAAAGGCTCAGAAAGTACAAGAACCAGATCTATGCGAAAAACATGGCCCATGCCAGAATTTGACAGTGGGTAGCATGGGGCCTTCTACGAAGACAGTTCTTATGTAGGCAGGTGCTGGTCACAAAGACGCTGTGGCGCGCGCCGGTGACTAACCAGAATTAGTCCCTGCGACTGCTCTGACAGGTGCGCCTCAAGGGCGGTGACAAGCGCGGCCTCGGTTGAAGGATCAAGGCCTTCGGTCGGCTCGTCTAAAATCAATATTTCAGCGGGTCTTAGAAGGGCGCGGGCCAGACTTAGTCGCTTACGTTCGCCACCGGACAAGGCAATTCCGCCGTCCCCAAGCCATGTATCAAGCCCCTTGGGCATTTTACGAATGCGTGGCTCCAGTTGTGCAATTTTGAGCGCGTGCCAGATCGCATTTTCGTCCTCACTCATCAGGTTGTCACGCACGGTGCCATTGAGCACTGGTGCATCCTGCGGGCACAGGCTAAGTTGGGCCGGAGAGAGCGCAAGGTCGGTCAGGCGCGTCACATCATCGGTTGGCCGTAAGCCCATCAACGCTTCGATAAGTTGCGTTTTGCCGCTTCCTGAAGGGCCGCTGATTAGAAGGCAGGTTTGTTTTGAGAGATGGTAGTCGTGTCCGTCATATTTAAACTGCGAATATCCGCTTAGGGTTACGGGCACGGCTGCGGGCAAGTCAGCCAGTTCTGCCACCCGTCTTTCAGCCTCGGTGAACAGGGCTTTCTGGCTGATGGCCTTAAGCAGTGGGCCAATGGACTCAAACCCTGCGGTTGTTACCAAAAGGCTGAGCGCCAGCATTGGAAGAGGCGCATTGGCATTGAGCAGGAATATGACCCCAAGCGTCAGGCCGAGGCCCAAAGGATTAATCACGCCGATAAGGGCCTCGGCATCAGCCTGACGCTGACGGGCCGCATTGAGTTTGGTTTCCTGTTCCGTCAGGTGCTGCATGAAACGGTCTGACAGATCAAAAGCGGCAATGTCGGGCAGGAAGGGCATAGTCTCGAAGAAGCCTTGTTTCGCCGCGCCCATTTCGGTCTGTACGGTCCATTTTCGGGCGCGGCGGGACAGAACATAGCTTAAGGCGAGACTGATCCCCAGTCCGAGGGCGCAGATCAGGGCCGTAAACGGGCTAAGAAACAGATTGAGGGCCACAGCCGCCCCAAGCCCACCGAGCGCCGAAGCCTTAGCGCTTTGGGCCACCAGCGCGCTTTCGAGTACGCCTACATCTTGCACCAGACGGGCCGAGCTATCGCCGCGACTTAAGGCCCTAAGGTGTGCCGGTTGCGCACGGCTAAGGCGCTCAAAAACAAACGGACGCAGAAGTGCCAGCGCTCGTAAGGCGGCGGCATGGCCCAGATAACGCTCAAAATATCGCAAAGCCGTGCGGGCTATGGCCAATGCGCGAATGGCCGCACTGGGCAAAAGATAGTTGAACGCCAGTAATATGGCACCTCCGGCGGCACCGGCAACCGCCGCGCCGCTCAGGAACCAGCCGGATACCCCCAGAAGCGCCACCGCCGCTATGCTGACGCCCGCCGCACACAGGCTTGCGGTGCGTAAGGTCGGGCGGAGCTGCGTTTTCACCTTGGTAAAGAATTGAGCAAACGCACTCATAGCTTCACCTCCTGTGCCGCGACGGCAATCAGGGTGGGGCTGTGGGTGGCAATGATGATGGTACGGCCTGAGGTGACTTTAAGCAGTGCTTTTATAATATCTGCCTCGCTCTCAGGATCAAGGTCAGCGGTCGGTTCATCCAGCAACAGCAATGGGGCCGGTTTCAACAGCGCCCGCACAAGGCCTATCCGTCGCCGTTCACCGCCAGACAAACCTGATCCGCGTTCATCAATAAGGCTTTGAAGCCCTTGAGAGCGGCTTTCAACCAGAGGCCTTAGCCCCGTAAGATCAATGAGAGCGTCAAGGCTTTCAGCAGAGGCTACGGGGTATGACAGGCGCAGATTGTCTTCAAGCGTACCGGCCAGAATGGGCGTGTATTGCGACATCCATGACAAGGAACTGCTCAGATCATTTGCCGACGACAGGAGTTGATGGTCGGTGAGAATGTCCCCTTCGGTGCGTAATCCATCTGCACCGGAAACGCCCAGCAACAGGCGCAGTAATGAGGATTTACCCGAACCAGTCGCGCCGGTCAGAACGGTGATGGCATTCGGGAGCGCAGTAAATGTCACGGGGCCGAATACAGGGGCGTCTTCGTAAAAAGCGCTGACCGCGCGAAACTCTATACTTGTGGACTGAGGCAAGATCAGTGGCGCAGATGCGGTGCGTTCAAGCAGGCCCTCAAGTACCATCAGTTCGGACATGGCCTTTTCGGCCTGCTGCTGTTCATGATAGGCGGCACTGAGACGGCGCATGGGTAGATAGATGTCCGGCGCCAATGCTAAGGCGAAGAACGCCGCGGCAAAAGCGCTTTGGCCCCACGGACCGCTCTTGAAGCCCAGCGCTTCAGGAACATGAAACGGTAACAACCCCAGAAGCGAAAAGCCGCAATAGACGGCAATCAGCGCCACGCTCAGGGCCGCGAAAAACTCCAGCACCGCTGAACCGGCAAAGGCCATGCGCAGGACATTCAGGGTGCGCTCGCTGACCTCATGTGCGGCGCGGCGGACGGTTTTGGTTTCGTGGGCCTGCCGATCAAAGGCGATGATCAGAGGTAAATGCTTTAGGCGGTCTGCAAACAGAGCCGACAGCTTTGTGAGGGCCTCAAGCTGACGGCCGGCTTCGGCCGCGGTTGCCATGCCGGTCAGGGCCATCAGTGCGACAAACGGAAGCAGGGTGAACAGCACAATCAGCGCTGAGAACGGAGACGCGAAGGCGATAATCACGGTAATCAGAAGCGGGTTTATGGCCCCCAACATACGTGCCGGATAGAAGCGGGCATAGTAGCCTTCAAGGGCTTCGGTCTGCTCAAAAAGACCATTGAGACGTGCCAGACGTTGTGGCGAAACACCCCGTCCGCCAAGCGCTTTTTCCATGATCCCAAGACGTGTGCGGGCGACAGCCTGACGGGCTATTTTTATATTAATACTTTGATGTATATAAGAAATAATTGCACGAAGGCTGAGGCTTAATACCAAAAGTGCCACCGCCGCCCACGGGCTTTGGCCCGTCCAGACGGCCTGTAGACCACCCGCCAGAGCCAGCGCAAACAGAGCCGCACACACAGCATCGAACAGGCCTGTAATCAGGCTCAGGCGAACCATCGGACGCAGGGGGATCAGAATCTCTCTGAGACGTGATTTGATCATCCGGCTGGATGTCTTAGGTTCCGTCATCGGCGGGGGGTGAGACATTTTGGTACGTTGTCGCCTGATTAAGCCAGATTTATAGGCGTTATTAGCCTGAGTGGTCTCTACCTTAGCCTGCTCAGACGCGTTTGGTACCCTGTAATGGCTGACTGCCGCAAGATGTCGCGGGGGGCTGCCCAGAAGTTGCTATCGTTTTCTGAGGTCATCACATGGATATGTCGGTTGTCGATCTGTCGCGGTTGCAATTTGCTCTGACGGCACTTTATCATTTTCTGTTTGTGCCCCTGACGCTTGGCCTGTCTTTCATGCTGGTGATCATGGAAAGCGTCTATGTGCTGACGCGGCGTGAGATATGGCGCACCATTACCCGCTTCTGGGGCATGATTTTCGGCATCAACTTTGTACTGGGGGTGGCGACCGGCCTGACGATGGAGTTCCAGTTCGGAACCAACTGGTCTTACTATTCGCACTTTGTTGGTGACGTGTTCGGTGCGCCTCTGGCCATCGAAGGACTGATGGCCTTTTTCCTCGAAGCGACCTTTGTCGGCCTGATGTTCTTTGGCTGGGATAAGCTGTCACGTCCGGTGCATCTGTTTGTCACCTTTATGGTGGCATTGGGTACCAACCTGTCAGCCCTTTGGATTCTGGTGGCCAATGGCTGGATGCAGAACCCCGTCGGGGCCGAGTTCAATCCGGCGACCATGCGCATGGAGGTCGTCGACTTTGTTGCGGTTCTGTTTAATCCCGTGGCGCAGGCGAAGTTTGTACATACCGTGTCCGCCGGATATGTCTGCGCGGCGGCCTTCGTGATGGGGGTGTCGGCCATCTATCTGCTGCGAGGCAAATGGGTGAGTGTTGCCAAGCGCTCTATGGCCGTGGCGGCGGCATTTGGTCTGGCCTCAAGTTTGTCGGTTGTAGTGCTGGGCGATGAATCCGGCTACGCTTTGACCGATAACCAGAAGATGAAGTTGGCGGCCCTTGAGGCCATGTGGCACACCGAACCTGCCCCTGCTGGCCTGACGGTCATCGGATTTCCCAACCTCAAAACCCACCACACGGATCATGAGATTAAGATACCCTATGTACTGGGTCTGATTGCCACCCGCAGCCTTGATGGTCAGGTGGTTGGCATTCTGGATCTGGTGGAGACGGCCGAAGGACGCATTGCATCAGGCATACTGGCCTATGATGCCGTTGAACGTCTGAAGGTCAATGAAACCGATCTGGCGGCGCGTGCCCAGTTTGAGCAACACAAACGCGATCTGGGTTATGGCTACCTGCTGAAACGGTATGTGGATGACCCGCGTACCGCCGATAAGGCCCTGATTGAGAAGGCCGCACTTGATACCATTCCGAATGTCCCGACCATGTTCTGGACCTTCCGCGTCATGGCAGGCATCGGCTTTGCGATGATTGCCCTGTTTGCGACGGCCTTCGTGCTGGTGTCCTTGCGTAAAACGCAGAATGTCTGGTTCCTGCGGGCCTGTGTTGTCGCTATGCCCTTGCCGTGGATCGCGATTGAATCGGGATGGCTTCTGGCGGAAATCGGCCGCCAGCCGTGGGCCGTCGAAGGGGTTCTGCCGACCTTTATGGGGGCATCTTCTCTAACGGCGGGACAGATATGGCTCACCATTCTGGGCTTTACGCTGATGTACGGCACGCTGGCGGTCATCGAGGTCAAGCTGTTGATCAGCACCATCAAAAAAGGCCCTTACGTGCACAAATTCGGACGCATGCATCATCATGATGACGCCTCAGAACTTGAAGGCAATACCGGTGTCACCGGGCCAGCGGAATAGGATCAGGAGATAGAAATTATGGAACTGCCTCTGGACTATATGACTTTGCGCCTGATCTGGTGGGGCCTTCTGGGTGTGCTTCTGATCGGGTTTGCCATTACCGACGGATTTGATATGGGCGCGATGATTGCCATGCCCTTTGTTGCCCGCACCGACGAAGAACGTCGCGCGGTTATCAATACGGTTTCTGCGACATGGGAAGGCAATCAGGTGTGGTTTATCGTGGGCGGTGCTGCGATTTTCGCCGCTTGGCCATTTGTCTATGCCGTTAGTTTTTCCGGCTTTTATCTGGCGATGTTTCTGGTGCTGATGGCGCTGATCCTCAGGCCGGTGGGTTTTAAGTATCGTTCGAAAAAACCATCCAAGGTATGGCGTCGCAATTGGGACTGGGCCTTGATTATTGGCGGCTTTGTGCCGGCGCTGGTGTTTGGTGTCGCGGTCGGCAATGTCCTCAAAGGGCTGCCGTTCAGTCTTGATACCGATCTGCGTATCGCGCACGACTTCTCGCTGCTTGGCGGATTGCTGGGGTTGTTCACACCGTTTACATTGCTGTGTGGCCTTTTGTCGGTAGCCATGCTGTTCCTGCAAGGTACGGGCTGGATTTCCATGAAACTGGAAAAAGGTGTTGTGCGTGATCGGGCTATTGGGTTCGGTCTGATCGCAGGGATTGCCGTCATCGTGCTTTATGCGGCAGGGTTCCTGTTCCTGAGATTCGGTGACATCGGTTATCAGGTTGTTGGCACCGTGCCCGTTGATGGTCCGTCCAACCCGACCCGCGCCGAAGTGGTGCAGGCGACGGGCGGGTGGCTTCTGAACTATGGCAAATATCCGTGGATGTGGATCGCCCCTGCTCTGGGTTTTGCAGGGACGTTGATTGCGCTTCTGAGCTTGAAATCCAAGGCCGATCCGTGGGCCTTTGTCGGCTCATCACTGGCGGTCACAGGCATTATCAGCTCTGTGGGCCTGTCGATGTTTCCGGTTATCCTGCCTAGTTTCACGGATGCCCGTTCCAGCCTCTTGGTGTGGACCGCCTCAAGTTCGCACCTGACCTTGTTTGTTATGTTGATCGTGACAATCGTGTTTATGCCGATCGTCCTGATGTACACCCTGTGGGTTTATCGGGTGCTGTTCGGTCGCATCAAGGTATCTGACCTCAAAACCAATCCGGATCTGTATTAAAGGAGCGCTTAGGCATGTGGTATTTTACATGGGTTCTGGGTCTTGGTCTGGCGGTGACCTTTGGTATCCTCAATGGCATCTGGTTTGAGTTTCAGACCAAAGATGATCCCGACGCCGAAGACCCGTTTCAGGAATAAATCTGTTTTTGAACCTGCCGGAGCTTACAAAAGAAGTGATTTGTAACAATGCTGAAAGGTGTTGAGCGGAGCGGCTTTGTCAATCGCAGGAGGTTATACCGCATTGTTACGTGTCATTCTCGACTGTATTGACGGGGGCAGGCGTTGATAATGCCAGAGCCGTAACCTCGAAAACAGGTAGATGAAATGCTTTATTATGGCCTGGTCGGTCCGGTGTCTGATCCTGCACAGCAGATCGTCACACGCGATGAATTGCGTCGCAAGGTAGCCTATGGGTTTCGGTATTCGGGGCTCGCTGATGTTCCAATGCAAATTGAGGTCGGCGATTACTCCCTGATCAAAAAATCGCCCTGCACGAAAGCCCGGGCAAGCTACGCGTCCTTTCTGGCCGCGAATGTCTCGATATAATTCCAGAGACGTTCGAGATCACTCCATTGTTCGGGCGTGTTTTCCGGCAGCATGACATTGGAATAGACGACGCCGTGTTTGTTGGAAAAGTCCTGCACACGGTCGATGGACTCGTCGCGCATTCGCGCAGCGGAACGATAGGTTGCGGTTGCCACCGCGCTGTTTCCAGCCTTACTACCATTGACCTTCACGTTAAGATGACAGAACTCAATCGTCGTAAAATCGATTGTAAATAATGGTGCCCGGCGCGGAAACTTCACATATCGCACCGCTGCCAATGATCACGCGGAAAAGCTGTGTAAATGCAGATTTCCCGCCTCAGCTTTCCTTGCCAAAAAGAGCTATTTCGTCCTAAATGGCGCAATAATAAGTCACGGGGTTCATCCATGGGAACCATTTCGGTGCGCTCAGCGCCAGCGTGGGTCGAAAAGCACGGGTACGATATGGCGGTGTTTGTCTCGGCGGAAGAACATAAACGGCTTTCTGTGCAGCCTGGGCGCGCGGAAAATTGGGGAGAGGGGATCAAGCGGTGTTGAAGGCTTCTAATGATACGTTTGCACGCCTCAATCAAGATAAGCTTCTGAAGTGCGCTGATTGGTCTTTGTGGATGGCCGCAGCTTGCGTTCCGAGTCTTCATGTGATGTTGGCGGCGACGCAGGCAGAGCGCTAATGGTTTGCTGCGCCAATGCCTGATTTTCGTACCTCCCCGATCTCGATCGTCAATCAGATTAAGAGCAATCTGCAAGATCGGTACGACTCCGGGTACCCGATCCTCAAGGAGTTGTTGCAAAACGCCGACGACGCGGAAGCTAGGCGTTTCAGACTGGATGTGCTGCCTGGCTGGCCAAGCGCGGCGAATCCGCTATTGCGCGGGCCGGGTCTACTGGTCGCGAATGACGGTTTCTTCCGAAAGCAGGACGAGGGTGGCATTACGTCGTTTGGCGAGAGCAGCAAAGCCGCCGACAATGCCGCGATTGGCAAGTTTGGTTTCGGCCAGAAGGCCGTGTTTCACCTCTGCGATGCGTTCATCGTCTACGCCCGAAGAGAAGATGGCGAGGCCTTCAGTACGGTCGTCAACCCGTTCCTAGAGGTGGATGTCGCCGGCAATATCAGTCCGCAATGGGAGCCTCTCGAACTCACTGATGTCGGATTTTTGGGCGATGCGGTCGCTGCAGATTTCCCGGATCGTCACCTCGTTCTATGGCTGCCGTTGCGCCGGGAAGGAATTCAGCCAGCCCCAGGAGTTGGCTTTTCCAGCAATATGCCAGCGGCGACTGAGACGATCAGGGAACTTATCCGACCTGACGATTTGCGCGTTGTTCTGACGACGCTGCGGCACCTGAAATCCATTGAGATTTTGGAAAATGGTGAATCTCGCTGCGCCTTGAAACTCGATGTTGTACAAGGCCGTTTCGTCGGGCCGAACCGTTTGGGTGATAGTCTTCACGTCTTTGGTGGGAAAATCGAAGCCACGCCGGAGAGATCGGTAGTGTCATTTGTCGGGCGCGAGGCGATGGCTCTTGATGGTCGTCTCGCGGATCTGAAGCGCACGTCGCATTGGCCGCAAACGATCACGGTTCTTAGCCCACAACCTGTCCCGGAAAAGGGGGAGCCGCACGGGGCCGCAACGCTGCTGCGCATCCCGTATGGTGGAGACGCGCGCACCATGCCTGCGCGTCTACGTATTTCCTGGGCTGTTTTCCTGCCAATCTCCGATGAATCCAGCATAGACATCCCGCTTGACGACGACGGTGCGCTCGGCCAATTCCGCCTCTTGCTGCACGGCTATTTCTTCCTAGACAGTGGCCGTCGCCATATCGAATGGTCGAATGCTTCCGTCCAAACAGACATGCCTGCCGATGCTATGGCGTTGCGCCGTGCGTGGAATGCTGAGCTTCGCGACACCGTGGTTCTCCCACTCCTGCCGAGTCTGTTGAGAGACGCGCTTGGCGAGGCGATGATTACATCATCGGAGCTTACTCAGCTTGTGTCGGCACTCGCACATCATGACTGGTTTCGGCGCAACCGCAAAGCGATTTGCAGGGAACATGCGTTGGTGCGCGTGCTTGAAGGGTCGGCCATCGTTTGGCGTGTCCTCAGGTCGGGGGAGGCTCTCCGGCCGCTTCCGGCCTCGGTGGCAGATACCCCTCAACGTATTGAGGAATTGTTCGGAACCATCGGTGCATGGGCCGATACAAGCGGTGTACATCTCGTCGTAGATGCCCGTGCAGGGCTGAGCGCACAGCCCATACGCTGGACCGAGGCAGACCTTGGCGCAGTATTCTCCGGGCTTTCGCCGCGTGCGTTTCAGTCACGCGATCTCTCGCGAACTCTCGTCGATTTCCTTAACATAGACAAGCTCAGCGATGCCGAGCGTTCCGCGATCGGGCCGCACATGGTCAGGGCTTTGCGCACGGCAATGTCGGAGCCTCAGGCGCTTGCTCCGTCTGAATTCGTTAAATCGGCTCTTGCCCACGTTCCAGATGGCGCGCTGTTCCCGCTTCCACGATCTGGCCTGTCCCTGGTTTGACGGACACGTAGAAAAGCGTGTTTATCGAACTGGAGG
>JASGFL010000059.1:0-18811 GCA_047605545.1 Asticcacaulis sp.
CTACCAATTCCGCCACGACCGCACGTATCGGAAGGCGCGCCATGTACCAATCATTCTACGCTTTGTGAAGCACCAAAAAACAGATTATCCCCCGATTTGGTGATTTTTTGTGTTTTTCCTGCGACTTCGCCCTTTTTAAAACGGTCCGTCAGCTTCCCAACGCCATAAAGTCGTACACATCCGCCGGTCGGGTTACGACGATGGAAATCTTTTCTTCGAAAATCTGAATCTCGCCACGGGCCACAGGATGGTTGTTGGCCAGTATCCACACCTCATCGTGCTCACGCGCATCAAGCGGAATGACGGCACCACGGCCCATGCGCAGCAACTGCTGCATAGGCAGAACACTGCGCCCCAAAAGCACCGAAATTTCCACCGGAACCGCACTGACCTGATTTGACATTGTACTCGACATATAGCCTTTGAACCACCATATAGAGAGCCAGACGCTCTGCAGACCCCATTCTTAACCAACATGCTTGATGACAAGTTAAACCTTGGTAACAAGGTTGATTTTTTCTTAAAATCATCCGACGCCGCCCTGCCTGAATGGCGCGTGGCACGCGAAAAGGTCAGCTATCCTGACGCTGTGGCCTTCATGGAGGCGCGTGTTGAGGCTATCCATAAGGGTGAGGCTTCTGAATGTGTGTGGCTTGTAGAGCATCCGCCGCTTTATACCGCCGGCCTGTCAGCTAAGCGCGAAGACCTGCTTGAGCCTGAGCGCTTTGAGGTATTCGACAGCGCCCGCGGCGGTCAGTTCACCTATCACGGGCCGGGGCAGCGCGTAGTCTATCTGATGCTTGATCTCAATAACCGCACAAAGGATGTGCGGGCCTTTGTGCAGGCACTGGAGGGATGGATCATCGACACCCTCTCGCAATTCAATGTCGAAGGTCATATCCGTGACGGTCGCGTTGGTGTGTGGGTTGAACGCAGGGATCGCGGAGTTTTTCCCGTGCCCGAAGACAAGATTGCCGCCATTGGCATCAAACTCAGACGCTGGGTCAGCTTTCACGGCATCAGTCTGAATGTTGAACCGGATCTGGGCCACTTCTCAGGCATCGTGCCCTGCGGCATCTCCGAACATGGCGTCACCAGCCTCGTTGACCTAGGTCTGCCCGTGACTATGGACGAGGTGGACTATGCCCTCAAACAGAGCTTCGAGGCCCGTTTCGGGCCTGTCGCAGAGCAATAGAGCCGCTTTAGGCGGTTTCGCTGGCGCTCAACTCGTTGCGTTCAGGCGGGCCATAGCGGTTAAATCCACGCTCGCCCGGCATCAGCACCAGATCCACAAACGCCCACAAAAGGACGGCCACGCCCAGCGCATCCGATACCTTCGAAGGCACAGGCCAAACCATAATAAAGGCAAGCAATATAACCGCTGCCCACCAGCCGGAACGTCCGCGATCATGCAGACGCTTCGACAGCACATTAGCCCCGACATAGAACAGGAAGGGGTAAACGATCCAGAAGGTCAGCAGCCTGAGCGCATCGACCGCCACGGCCTCATAAAGCCAGATCGCCACAATCAGCACAATCAGGGCAATGATAAACGGCGTCTGGCGAATGCGCCCGTGTGACGAGAAGAACAGTTCGTTCCAGTCAATTTTCTGACCCATTCGTAACCCCGCATAACAAAAAACGGTGCAGACGCTGTCCACACCGTTTTCCGATTAACACTCTCAAATGCCTTTTTGAAGGCTTTACTGAGTCAGGCGGGTCTTTTTCATGGCATTGAACACGTCAACCAATGCCTGCCCCAACTGATCCGCACTCTTGAGGTCATAGAAGAACTCAGGCTTCGTCGCACATTCACGCAGAAGCGTCGTATTACCTTCCATCACCCGTACCACGAAGATAGTGATCCCCTGCGCACGTGCCGTTTCACAGGCCATCTTGGTGCGCTTGTCGATCTCAGTCGGCGTGCTCGTGAAGCGGCTACGCGTATTTTCACCGTCTGTGACAAGGATCATATACTTCTCGGTCGCACGGTCATGCCATTCAACACCGCCTTCCATAGGCGCGCCAGCCGACAGAACCTCCATGCCCCACTGCACACCAATCGTAATATTGGTATAACCCATAGGCGTCAGGGTATTCATGTGCGTCTTGACCTTGGCAATATCATCCGTCAAACCCAGCACATAAGGCATCTTGCTGTTTTCGCAGCCCACGGCCCGGTAAAGGCTGTCAGGCTTTTCGATGCTTGGCGATTCCGCCGACACATCGTACGGCTGATTACGATCATTGATACAACCCAGCCAGTCGCTCTTACGATCCACAACGGCCGGCAGGTGCGTGATGGTGGGCACGCTGCGTGAAGTCCCCTTCACGACCTTGGCTTCGGTCGCACCATAGCCATTGCCGGTACCGTAGGTATCGCGGATATGCGTCTGATTGTAGGCATCACCCGGATAGGCTTTGTTGTAATTATCCAGATTGTTTGTCGTTACAACGGCACCTGTCTGATCAACCACATTGCGGGTTGTATAACCGGGCTGAGTGGTCGTACAGACACCTGTTTCAGTGTTACAGCTTGTGCCACCGTTGCTCCAGGCCTGCTCCGTGTAATAACGTACGGTCGAAACGTAGGATTTATTACCTTCTTTCGCCACAGCCTTGGCTTCGGTGTAGCTCTTACCGTCCTCAGTGTAGGTGCGGTAGAACAGCTTTGAATTCGTCTTACACGACAGTGGATCTGCAGCGTGGTAACAAACCTTATTGTAAACTTCCATCACCAGACTACAGCCCTTAACGCCGCTGGCGCAGGTCTGACTTCCGGTCGCTTCACCATAGTTTATGTATTTATAATTCGTGCCCTTTTCAATTCGCACCAGCGTATTGAACGGCACAATACCAACCATGGTGCCACTGACATTGCCCGTACCGCTGTCCAGTTCATTCAACACCGCGCCCACGCTGTTTTTCAGGTGCGTCATGCGGTTGTTCTGGTTCATCGATGCCGTGATATCGAGAACCATCACAATTTCGGACTTACGCAACTGAGCCTGCGCCATCGAAACAACCGTAATCGGCAGATTATCAATACCCATCAGGCCGAGGAAGATCGGCTTAACGTCACCCATTACTGTATAGGTGAGATCGGTACGGTTACCGCTGGTGACACGCTCAAGGTTTCTTGAGGTAATAGTGGTGTTTCCACCGCTCATATTACTGTCAAACGTTCTGTCGGCGGCAACCTGCTGCTCGCTTTCGGTCAAGCTGGTCAGGCTGGTGGCGCGCAAAACGGCAGCATCAGAGGCTTCCTGAATGCGCGAACGCTCGGTCTGGACGCGCGCGAAGTCAATCCCGCCGCCAACAGCGCCGACCACGACAACAGCCGACAAACCGAAAATCATCGCCACATTGCCACCGCGCTCTGTGAGGAGTGTGCCAATCTTGCGGGTTTTTTGTGCCAAAAAGTTCGAAAACAGCGTCTTATCCATCTCAGTATTGCCCCTTATTGTGCCAATTACACACATTTCTGCGTAGTAATGAGACAATTGCAGTCATGTAACATGCACCAAGCAAGATCAGGGCCAGACGAACGTCAGTAAATTAACGTTTCATTAACACAACCCCCATCAGGTTTTGACTTACCTGACCCTTGTGCCCACTCCTGCAGATGAAGCTAACAATTAAAACCTACTTGAGGACTTTATAGCTTACGCAGTTTAATTTTTGAAAAATCCGCATGGTTAATAATGCATTACTTGAATACATTCAAATGTAGTCAGAGCACATACTATACATATGCCGATACATTGCGTATCAGACTACATCACCTTCTTCGATCAATCCGATCTCAAGGCACATATTGCGGATATCGATACTGAGGTGCGCCTCAAGCCGTTTGCGTCCGCCTTCAGGATGCGGGAACTCAAAGCCACGCGCATGAAGCATCAGGCGCGGGGCCGCACGCCCGCCAAGGGACAAAGCACCGCCATAACGAACATCTCCGGCTATAGGGCTGCCCATATGCGCCATGTGCACACGTATCTGATGCATGCGGCCCGTATAGGGCTCACAGAGCACCAGAGCGGCTTCGTCCGTGCGCTTTAATACCCGATAATCGGTACGCGCCGTCAGGGCTTCGGGGTGATCGGCGTCGCAGACACGGCTATAGGCCTCCCGTCCCTCTTCTTCGCGTCGAAGGGCCACATCGATACGACCTTCATCCTTAAGGTTATGCGGATTAGTTACGACGCAGAGATAGGTTTTATGCACCTGACGCGCCGCAATGGCATTCCCCAGAAACGCCGCCGCAGGCTTGGTCTTTGCCGCAACAATTATACCCGAAGTATCCCGATCCAGTCTGTGCACCAGACGTGGCTTCTTGCCGTTAGACTTGGCAAAGGCCCACATCAGGTCATCCAGATTATGGAAATTACCCCGCCCGCCCTGTGACGAAAGATTGGTGGGTTTATTAAAACCCATTACCGACGCGTCTTCGTAGATCAGCATCGACTTTACCCAGACCACCTCTTCGGGGCCAAGCGTCAGCGGCTTGTCTATCGCCTTGAGCTTACGGGGCTGTTTAGGGCGCTCCCGCCCCGATGCCTCACGCGCAGCCAGGGCCGCCTGATACTGTGGCGACTGACGGGCTACGGCCTTACGGCCTGTACGTGTGGAACGTCTGGAGGGGGGCTTCATGGGCTTGGGGTGATAGGCGAAAACAACGGCCTGTCAATGTCAAATGGCGCTCAGCTTATAAACATATGCGTTCCTGCCGTCCATCCGCATGAGTGGCGACACCGCAACTGGTTTGCTGCTGGTTGTAAATATTGGCCACAAGGGCAAACAAAGCAAAGCCCAGACAACTGAGCACATTCACCACATCCGGCCTTAACCTGCGACCGACCAAAAGACGGATGACAAACAGACCGACAACAAACGCCAGAGTGATCTGCCCGACAACCGGTTCAGTTCCCAAAAGCACCATCCCGCCCCACAGGAACAATAGTGACAAAAACCAATAGGACACGGCGCTCATGACACCCAGCATATGCCAGAGACCAGCCCAGAATGGACTCGTGGGGGTTTTCATGGCTTTTTGATCCTTGCTTATTGTTTTTTTATCTGTTCACGCGACAATGGGGCATATTTATTCGATTACATAAGGGCTTGTCATGTTTAATCTTTCCGAACAACTGAGTGACCTTCGTGACAGCCTGATTACGGTCGCACTTCTGGTGGCGGCTGCGGTTATCGGATTGGGATGGGCCAGTATCGGCCTGTTTAATGCCCTTAAAATGTGGTTAGGACCGGTATGGGGACCTGTGGCGCTTGGGGCGGTGATGATCGTGCCCCTGATCATCTATGTGATCATTAAGCATGTGACCAAAAAAGAAAAAAAGCGTCAGCAAGCCTTTATGAATCAGCAAACTCAGGCCGCCTATGCGCAGTCATCCGTGGTGCATATTTCGCGCATCATTGACGCCCTTAAAGGACAGTCTCCGATACTGGCTTCCGTCGCCGCAGTGGTCGCAGGCATTATGGCAACCCGTTTTCCATCATTGCTGGTCATCATTTCCGAAGCCGTATCGGCATGGGCAGAAGATCGGGCGCGCAAACGCAACGACTAAACCGAAAGCTGCTCCTTAACGCGCTCTGCCAAGGTCTTGATATCCAAAGGCTTTGGCAGGAAGGACACGCCCTGCTCGTCCTCAAGCAGATCAGAAAACTCCGCCTCTGCGTAGCCTGAGATGAACATCACCGGAATGTCACCCAGAAGCGGACGGGCTTTTTTCAGCATGGACGGCCCATCAAGCCCCGGCATGATGACATCTGAAATCAGCAGGTCGAAGCTTGCGCCATCCATAATGATATCAAGCGCTTCTTCACCGTCCGCAGCTTCGGTGACCTCATAGCCGCGCTGACGCAGCAGGCGGGCAGCAATGCCGCGCACAATTTCCTCGTCCTCAACAAACAGAATCCGACCGGCACCCGACAGGTCTTTCGGTGTGACCTTCGGTTTTTCCGGCACCTGCTCAGACGCGGTTTCAGGCTTTTGTGCTTCAACACGTATCGGCAGAAAAATTTTAAACGTTGCGCCATGCCCACCTTCGGGCGAGACCACCGAGTTCAGGCCAATATGACCGTCCGCCTGATTGACAATCCCATAGACGGTTGCCAGCCCAAGCCCCGTTCCCTCCCCCAAAGGTTTGGTTGTAAAAAAGGGTTCAAAAACCTTCGTAATAATATCCGGTTTAATACCTGGCCCGTTATCTGTCACTTCGATCAAAGCCGCGCCCTGTTCTGGCGCATCGGTCCAGCCCTGCGCCAGAGCCTCAGCCTGTGACAGGGCCGCACAACGGATTTTCACCCAACCACCACCGGTCGAATGCAAGGCATCACGGGCATTGACCACAAGGTTCATGACCGCCATTTCCATCTGGCCTTTGTCGGCATGAATGTCCGGCAGGTCACGGCCATATTCCGTCTCAAGCCTTACATCTTCGCGCATCAGACGTCGCAACAGAACCTCAAACTCGGATATCAACTCACCGATATTCAGGTTCACACGGCGCACCGTCTGTTTCCGGCTGAAGGCCAGAAGCTTGCGCACAAGGTCTTCGGCGCGAAAGCTGATCTGCCTGATCTCGTTCAGACCGGTGTAGGACGGGTCCCCCAGCGGGTGATTGTGCAGAAGATCCTCAACACGGAGCTTAAGACCCGTCAGCAAATTATTCAGATCGTGCGCCACACCACCGGCAAACTGACCGATGGCCTGCATTTTTTGAACCTGCGCAAAGCTTTGTTCCAGTTGCTTCTGTTCGGAAACATCAAACAGATAGACCATTAAACTGTCGTGCGCATGAGCCACATACATCTGAAGCGGTAACTCGGTGTTACCCTGTATGCGGATATCAAACGGCCCTGTTTTTTTCAGCTCAAGCCGCGCCTGAGCTTCTTCACGCGATGTCTTATCAAGCAGGCTGCCCCAGTTAAGGCCCGTCAATTCGCTTTCAGACTTACCGGTAAGACGCGCAAAGACGCTATTCACAGCGATAATCTGTCCGCTAAATACGTCATTGCCCTTTATCTGAGCTTGACCAAACGGCGCTGCGTATCCTTCAAAAGCGGGGGGCGGTGTGACGATTTCCACTTCGGCCAAAGCCGGAAAGACCTCAACGGTATGGGATTCCACGGCATCCGGTGTGTCATGCCCAAGCAAAAGCCCGTTCCCAAGCACACCTTGCGACGCCGCCCGTACAAGCACCTGATCATCCCCCAGACGCGAAACGATCATCTCGAAATCAAAGCCCCCCAGACGTACCAGCGCCCGTCCTGTGCCCAGCGTACGCGCTTCGCGTAAGGCAACAAACAAGGCCGGTGCATCATCCCCCTGAGGTAAGCGCCGTACCTTGCCACCGGCATCCCGCCAAGCCGTATTCGCCGCGCGTATCCGTCCGTCAAAGCCTGCAACCGCAGCAGGCTCAACAAGTGCATCCGTCAGGTTCTGAAGCTTAAGCCCTTCGGCGGCGAAATCATCATCCGTCGAAAAGGCGAACAGTCCCATGGAAATCACCACGGCCACCGCGACCAGAAGCACGGCAATAATAACCCCCGCAGGCAGCACACCTGACACCAGCCAGAAAGCCGCACAGGCCGTAACCACCACTGCAGCTATGATCCCAAGTGTCAGCGGGCTGGCCATTTCCTGCAAACGCTCAAATACTGAGGTCGGTTTAGCGGCAGGTTGCGGTGTAGTGGTCAATCGAAAGCCCCTGAATAAACGAATCACGGATCATATTAACCCATTTTGGCACACATTCCGCGTCACCTCGCCTATTAGTAGCCGCGGCGCTTACGCACCATCACGAAGCCAATGATCTTGGCCACGGCCTGAAAGTGAGCTTCGGGGATAAATTCATCAACATCGATGGCCGCATACAGCGCCCGTGCCAGTGGCGGGTCTTCGACAATCGGCACGTCATGCTCTCCGGCGATTTCCCGGATTTTCAGTGCCATAGTATCTACCCCCTTGGCCACGCATAATGGTGTCGGCGCATCCTGCGCATCATAGCGCAGCGCAACGGCGTAGTGGGTCGGGTTGGTAATAATCACGGTCGCCTTAGGGACATTGGCGATCATACGCTGACGGGACTTCTCCATCCGGATTTGACGCAAACGCGCCTTAACGTGAGGGTCCCCTTCGGTCTGTTTGTATTCGTCCTTAACTTCTGTCCGCGACATTTTCTGCCGCTGCATGAAGCGGTATTTTTGCAGGAAATAGTCAAGCCCGCCTTCCACCAGCAGGAACAGGCATACCGCCAGCGCCAGCGCCATAAAGGCATCGCGCGCATAGGGCAGAACCATTAGGGGCGACGCCCCCGTAAGGCCCGCCATATCTGTCGCCCTCGCCTTAAGTATAAGCCAGGCGATAAACCCGACCACAATCAGCTTGATCAGGGTCTTACCGAACTGAATGAGGGCATCGACGCCAAAAAGTCGCTTGAAACCACCGATCGGACTGATTTTTTTCAGTGATGGCTTAATGCGTTCCGGTGCCATCAGGAAGCCGATCTGAAGCACGTTGCCGCCCACCCCGAGCAACATCGCCGCCAGCATCACCAAACCGATCAGCGGCAGCACTTTCCAGATAACGTGCTGACCGATTGCCAGCCCCCCATCACCTCTGAGGCTGCCCAATAACTGATGCGGCATAGCCAGAAACACCTGAAGCGTCTCCGCCAGAGACAAGGCAATCGTATCGCCATAAAAGGCAATTATGGCGCAGGCCCCGATCAGAGACATAGCCTGCGGCAGATCGGCAGATTTACCGACATCACCCTTTTGCCTCGCCTGCTCAAGTTTGCGTGGCGAGGCCTCTTCTGTTTTGTCGTCTTTATTCTCCTCGGCCATGCCCTAACTCCTGACCAGAAGTCTGAGGAATTCTTCGTAGTGTTCAATGAACACCACACCGGTAATCCCAAGCCCCATGGCGAAAATGCTCAGGCCAAACAGGATGCTCAAAGGGGCCGCGACGAAGAAAATGGGAAAGGCTGGCATGATCCGGCCAATGAAGCCCGCAGCTATATTGAACACCAGACCAAACACCAGAAGTGGCGTAGTCAATTGCACCGCCAGCAGGAAGGTGTCGGCCATGGTACGCACCATAAGGTCTTTGGCATCGCCGACCATAACCGGCTTCACTATCGAGAAAATCTTGTAGGAATCGGCCATCGCCATAATGAACAGGTGATGCAGGCCCGTGGCATAGATCAGCACCAGCCCCAGCAAAGCCAGAAAGGTAGACAGGGTCGTGCCAGGCTGGGCCTGTGCCGGATTGGCTGTCTGGGAAAATGACAAGGCCGTCTGTAACGAGACGATTTCACCGGCAACAGCCAGCGCCGCAATAAAGACGCGGATCAGCATCCCCAGCATCAGACCTATGACAACTTCGTGGATAACAAGACCAGCCATAGCCCCCATAGTGGGCGGCAGCGGCGGAACCAGAGGCCTGAGCACCGGCACCAGTATCAGGGTAAAAAGAAACGCGAATGACAGTCGCACACGCGGGGGCACGGCCTGATCACCAATCCCCGGCAAGAGCATGGCGATCGCCCCGATACGCACAAACACCAGACCCGCGACCCAGACATTCTGGGACGTTCCGAAGAATGTTGTCACCTCGGTGGCAAAATCAGGCGTGGGCGCAAGAGGTATCATGCCCTTCTCCTTGCACCGATTCTGGGCATAGCCTGGGGAACTTTCGCTACATGCTGGCGATCTTGGTCGCCATTTCCGTCATGAAGGTGGACAACAACACGCCCATCATCGGCAAAAACAGCAACAGAGCCACGAAAATAGCGATAATTTTTGGGGCAAATACCAGTGTCGCTTCCTGTATCTGCGTCAGGGCCTGAAACAGGCCGATCACAACACCGATAACCAGACCGACCAGCATGATCGGCGTACAAAGCTGTATCACCAGCCAGATCGCGTCCCGACCAACCCCTAAAACCTCATTGCCCGTCATAATCGTTGACCTGTCACCGGAGACCAAAACCAATGGGCAATTTCTACCCACTCAATAGTTAATGCGTCGTTAACCCGATTCTTGACCCTGATCACGGCGCTCTTTAACCTGTGCACATCCGGGGCTACGGGAGCGGCTATTGATGACAGGTCTGAATATTATCGGCGGCGGCCTCAGTGGCCTGTCAGCCGCTTTCAAAGCGCATCAAACCGGCCACACAAATATTCGTATTTTCGAGCGCTCCGATCATCTGGGGGGCATCGCCAGCAGTCGACTGATTGATGATTACGAAGTGCGCACAGGAGCCGTCTATTTCCGTGACGATCCTGACCCGCAGGTTCAGCTATTCAAGGACTATGGTCTTGGTTTTGAACGGTTTGAAAGCCACTACGGGGCCTTAAGCCAACCCGTTAAAGACAGCGATTATTTTCAACCGGATTTCGGCGGGCCAGTGCTTAATGTTCAGGCAGGAGGCCTGAAACTGGCGCCGCTTTCCGGCCCTGATCTTCAGGCACGACTTGATCAATATCCGCCTGCACTTTCGGAACGCCTCAAGGCGATTGCGCGTTGGCATCTGGGTGGAGACATAAGCCAGATATCCGCCGAAGCCGCCACGCCCATGGGCATTAATCGGGTTATCCCCGAAGGAGCTGACCTGCCTGAACTGGTTGAGTTGAAAGGGTCGCAGCCGATCTATGATGAACTTTATGGCATTGCCCGTTCGGACTGGAGCTATAACCACAACCGCCATGCACAGCTTCCGTCAGGAGGCTTCCATAACTTTTTCAGCGAAATGCGGCAGCGGCTAAGCGATGCCGGCATAGACATCCACTTCAAGGCCCCCTTCACCCCGGATCGCGCGGCCGAAGCCATAGAGCGCGGGGAGCGGGTATACTGGAGCGCCAATCCCACAGCCTTGTTTGTACATATGCAAATGCCGCTGCCGCGTCTGGTGCGCAAGGATTTTTATGTGCACGTCTTTACGGCTGAATATGCGCTCAATGCCCCTTACTATATTCATAACCAAACGGCCGAAGGCGCGGTTTTCAGGCTCTATGCCTACCCCACTTCTCAGGGGGCAATGGTAACACTTGAGGCGGTGTCACAAGCCGCCGAGGCTGAACTCAGGGCCGAAGTAACCCGACTGTGTCGCCTGTCGATGATCTCGGACTTAAGTCTTGGAGCGCAAGTCCACTCAGAGCGTCAGCCGCGCTGGATATTTCATGCACCGGAAACCTTCGATGCCATACACAGCCTCAGGGAAAAACTGAACACGCGCTATGGCGACCGGTTTATTTCCGGTGCCTGGGAGCTTTATACCCGATCTGAAAAATACGCACACATCGCGCAAATTCTCGACCAAAATACTCAAAGGCCTTAAATCGGCATCCTGAGTATTTCCTGATAGGCGGAAATCACCTGATCACGAATAGCGATAACGCTTTCCAGAGACGCCTCAGCCGAAGCCACAGCGGTTACGGCGTCGATCAGTTCGGCCTTGCCTTGCGATTGTTGCAGCATCATGTTTTCCGCATGCGCTGTCGACTTCTGGGTTTGCTCAATCGCCCCCTGAAGCATTTTGGAAAAATCCGAAGCTACCTGCGTCGGTTGCGAAGCCCCTCCCATCGGAGACGCCTGACCCATAACGGCCCCATAGGCCTTAGCGGCATAAAGCGGTGTCATTTACTTACTTTCTCAGCAGGTCGAGAATTTTCTGATCCATCGAACGCGCCGTTTCGATGACATTAAGGTTTGCCTCATAGGCCCGCTGGGCTTCGCGCATATCCATGCTTTCGATCAGCGTTGAGACATTGGGCTTTTTGACATAGCCATTTTCATCGGCGGCCGGATGACTTGGGTCATAAGCCAGTGTGAATGACGAATCATCAGGCCTGACCTGAGCCAGTTTAACGCCCATGGCCCCGTCAATGTTGCGTGTTTCAAACACAGGTATCCGGCGTCGATAAGGATCTGCACCCGGCGTCAGGCCAGTGGAATCCGCATTGGCAATGTTTTCCGCAACGATGCGCATACGCGCCTGCTGCGTTTTAAGCGCGCTGGCGGCCACGGCCATAACCGGATTTGCCGGAGGGGTTCTGTCAATTGCCATATCTGCCTATCCCTTTCCGACCTGCGCCTATCGACCCGGTGCCTTGCCCGCCATGCGGATCAGGCCGAGTGATTTCTGGTAAAAACCGATTGCGGCTTCGAACTGCATCCGGCTTTCGGCCATTTTAAGCATCTGCTCCTCAAGCACTACCTGATTCCCGTCCATAGTCGTTTCCGAATCAGGGGATATTACCGAGCGATGCGCCGATGCCCCGCCCTGTATGTCCATATGCCCTGCATTGGTCAGGCTTAAAGGCACCGAACCGGACTGGGCCTCACCGGCCATCACCGCTGCAAAATCAACGGGCTTAAGGTCGCGCGGCCTGAAACCGGGCGTTGAGGCGTTTGCCACATTCTGCGCCACCAGTTTCTGGCGCTCACCCAGCCAGCCCATCTTGGTCTGAAGGGCACTGAACAGGCCAATCTTATCAAGATTCACGAGACACCCTCCTTACGTACAGACCACGACTCAGCCTAATTACACCTATCGGCAAATACTGCCCATCTTTTGGTTAACGAAGTCTTTAAGGTTAAACCCGCATTAACCATAGACGCGGTTTGTAAGGGGGCCCTGCCCAGATGGATTTTGTGTCTATTTTACGCGGCATGTTCGCGCTGGCGATTGTTCTGGGGCTGATTGTCGGACTGGCCTATGTCCTGCGCCGCTATGCCCCGCAATGGCTGGCCAAGCTTCAGGCCGAGCGCGGCCAAAGACGCATGCAGATTGTCGAAACCCTGGTGCTTGATCCGGCAAGACGGGTCGTGCTGGTACGCATTGATGACGAAGAACGTCTTTTGCTGCTTGGCGAAGGCCGCGAACTTATTGAACCGCGACAGTTGCCCAAACCGCGGCTACCTGCCTCGCAAAATCCGGTGCAATAATGAGCGCACCCGTCCTTAAGAAAACACCTTCGAAACTGACCTACCTGCTGATTCTTCTGGCCGGTATTGTTGGTTTCACCCTTATGATCTTTCCGACCGATGTGCTGGCGCAGTCGATCAATCTGGATCTTGGCGAAGGCGGCACCCTGACGGCCCGTGTCATCCAGATGGTCGGGCTTTTGACCGTTCTGTCACTGGCGCCGTCCATCGTCATTATGACCACCTCATTCGTGCGTATTGTGGTGGTGTTGTCGCTCCTCAGAACCGCCATCGGCCTGCAACAAAGCCCGCCCAATGCGGTGCTGATTTCGCTGGCGCTTTTTCTGTCGGCGATTGTCATGGCCCCCACCTATCAGCAGGCCTATGATCAGGGCATCCGCCCCCTGATGGATCAGGAAATGGAACTGGCCCAAGGGTTTGATGCGGCCTCCGAACCCGTCAAGGCGTTTATGCTGTCGCAGGTATCGCCAAAGGATTTAGACCTGTTTGTGCGCCTGTCCAAGACCGAGCGTCCGGCCCAGGCCATTGACCTGCCTCTGTCGGTTGTCACGCCTGCGTTCATGATTTCGGAACTCAAGACCGCGTTCGAGATCGGCTTCCTGCTCTTTGTGCCGTTCCTTGTAATCGACCTTGTGGTGGCCTCAGTCCTCATGAGTATGGGTATGATGATGCTGCCGCCGGTGATTGTCTCACTGCCGTTCAAGCTGATCTTTTTCGTGCTGGTGGATGGCTGGTATCTCGTCTGCGGCTCACTGGTCGAAAGCTTTATAAAAAGCTCCGGTGGAGGGTAGCGGGTTTAGCCTGCGGCCTGTGCGGCTGGCTGTGCAGGGGCTCTTGCGGCTGCCTGTTTAGCGGCCGCATCATCTTTCTGACGGAAACGCACCTTCATTGCGCTCACCCAACCGGCAAAGCTGTCGCTCTGGCTGGCCGCCAGTGTAAAGTCAGAAACATCCAGCGGGCCATTGTCCATACCCGCAAGTGCCACCCGTATAGCGTCCCGATTTTGTGCTTTTTCAACATATTGGCCATAGCGGGTGGACAGGCGCGTAAGCCCTGCCTGATCATCCGCCAGACTATAGGCAACACCGGCACGGATCAGTAAGGCTTCTTCGGCCAGACTTAACGGGGCCTCACGCTTCCAGCGTTCGCCCAGACGCTTCTCAAGCAAATCAGCCGATTTGCCCCACGCCTTATCATGCCAATAGATGTCGGCCCGCACTTCGGTAGCCTCAGGCGATTTATCAGGCCCCAGCACCTCAAGCGCATGCTCGGTACGATTAAGTTCGGTCAACGCCCGCGCCTCAAGCACCCGACGTTCCGCCAGAACCGCTCTCGGCAACAGGCTGTTGCGCGTCTTCCACAGCGCCTGCAAGGCTTTTTCCGGTTGGCGGTTCATCAGATAGATGCTGGCCAGATCGGTTGCCACAGATGACTTGGCGACTCCCACCAGACGGTTATCCACCTGATACTCAAGCAGGTCAGCCGCCTGATCCAGAAGATCAACATCCACCAGACGCCTGACCAGACGCCTGACCATCTCATCACCATCCGCTCCGACCGGCGTCAGTTCACGGAAATCATAAAACAGGCCCAGCGCCTCAACCGGCTGCAAGCCATCAGCCTTGCCCTCAAGGAACAGACCACGGAAGGCGTCGTTCAGGCGTTTGGAAATTCCCAATGCCTCAGGGTGATTAAGGAATGCCGTCCCGCCGCTGCGTAACACCTCAAGCGCGTCACGATAGCGCCCCTGCGACAGGTAGATATCGCCCATGGTGCGTACGATTTCGATTTCCGTATCGTCACCACGCCAGTGAAAGCGCAAGGCATTCATCTGAGCCAGACTATCATCAGCCTTTGCGTCACCGAGTTCATACCTCAGACGCGCCGCCCGCAGTTTTGCCGGCGTGCTGATACGCGCAGACGAGGCCTTGGCAATAGCGGTATTTACCCGCATGGCCCGCGCCTTATCGCCCTGGGCCTCGATGACCTGTGCCAGAACAAGCTGCGCCTCAAGCCGATCAAGTGGCGGTACATCCTGCGTAACCGCATAGTTGATCAGTTCCGCAGCCGCCTTCGTGTCACCGGTCATCAGCGCCGCATAGGCATTGGCCGCTGCAAACCGTGTCCGCCAGACCGGCGGGAAGCGCTCTAATGCCCCCGCTCCGCTCTGAAAAGCCTTGCGTGCCGCCTCATAGTCGCGCCCCTTGGCCGCAATATAACCGCGCCACAGAAACGCCGCCGGATCATTGGCCAGAACCGGCGACGCCAGATCCACACGTGCATCATTCAACCGGCCGCTCAGTATCTTGGCCTGCACCAAAAGCCCGCGCACTTGCGGATCATTGAGGCTTTGCGGGTTGGAACGGCCCAACAGTTCAAGCACACCCTGTGCCTCAAAATTCAGCCCCTGCCCGATCAGAAAACGCGCCAGATCAAGTCGCGCCGCATAGGTGCCTTCGGTCCCCTGCGCGCCCTCATTTGCCGCTTCATTTTGCAGAAGATTATAATGCGCCATAAAGCCTTCGGGCGGCAATGGCAACCAGTTATCCATGTTCATGAGCGTCGGATAGGCCGCAGGCACATAGGCCGTACGCACCGGCACGCTTGTCCCGCCTTCGTTATCAGCCGACAATGACAGACCGCCCGGACGGCTGATTTCAATGACATCGCTTCTGACATTTACCGCGATGTCAGGCGTCATCCGCTCCACGACCACGCCATGTGCCGTCGCCCCCAGACCGGCTTCGGGCGTCAGGCGACCGCTCAAGACCGGTTTGACTGGCCCCGGAGCCGTAACCACAGCCATTCTGTCGCCAACAGCAGGGTCGCGTATCCACGCCACCTTACGGGCACCGGCCAGATTGACGGTCATAGCCGGTGAGCCACTGCTGTCGTCACGGGCAATCTTTACTTCACCCGTCCGCCCCTTCAGAGGGCTGCCCCCCAGACGCACAGACCAAATCTGCCCCTTTGAATCCACACTTAGCTGGCCACTGGCGGGGGCAATAAGCCTTAGGGCCGTAAAGCCGTCATTGCGTGTCCAGTTGGCATCACGCACAATTTTTCCGTCCTTGAGACTGGCGGGCAGACGCAGGTCAACTTCCTGATCAAAGACGATCCACACTGCCTCACCGCGCCGGAACACCGCCGCCCCGACCTGATCGGCAAAAGGAAAATCGATATGCATACCGCCATCGACCATATCCGCCCGCAGTGCGACGACAGGAACATTCGGCTTACTAGCCGGCGCCTGCGTTTCCGAAGATGCCGAAGCCCCCGCACGGTTTGCCGATCCGGCAGAATCATTTGTCGCAGGCTTAAGCGCTTCCAGAGATTGTGCCGAAGCATTGGGCGTTTCAATCTGAACGAATACGGCTACGCCCGAACGGCCAAACCGAGCCTTCGCCTTATCCTCAAGCGTTAATACGATCTCAGTGGCACGGTCGTCACGACGCAGCCCCACCTCAGAAACCCCTGTGGGCGGGTTCGCGCGTAAATCCCCAATATCCGGCATGAGGTTGCCCGGCAGGCGGATCACAACCTTTGTGCCGTCCATGCGCACCGAAGCCCTTGCCCCCAGCGAACCATAGATTTCAAGACGCCCGCCGCTCGCATTGCGGCCAATGCGTATATCTATCTCGGCTCTGGACGCTGTAGTGGCAGCTACGCGGCTGCTCTCCGGCCTGACGGCAGGCGCCGATATGGCCAGCCCAGACGCACCAAATCCGGTCAGCGCCACCATGGCGATCGACGCCTTCAGTCCCCGAGTACGCCACACGCGACCTTCGGGCGCAGCCTCTCTCCGCCACCGGCTATGGGTGTCGCTATCAAGCGCAGCCTTAAGCTGCGAAAGCTCGGGGTCGGAATGTCGTGTCATATGTGCGTGGAGTTTGCGGCAAGCCGTTTAAACTTTGGTTAATCCGGTATTAAAACCGACCCGGCAAACCTGAGGAAAACGCGCTTTAACTGGCGGGTCGATTTGCCGGCCTTGGTGCAGCCGCCGCTGGTGCGTTGTTGGCCTTTTCCAGCTCAGCCCGAATACCTCCGGCCTTATCCATGCGCGTCGCCAGCTTCTCAGTGAGGTCACGCGCCCCCGCAGGGGTCATGTAGGATAAAATAGCCGCCAGAGAACGCTCTTTCATCCTCGCCGCGATAGGCAAACGCACGTCATCCTTCATGGTCTCGAACACCTTCGCCGCATCCTTGGGCTTCATGGTTTCATAGACCTTGATCATACGAAGCGTATCGGCATCCGCGACCTTGGTGGCCTCATCCAGCATCCCCTGAAGCTGCCCCTTCATGGTGTTCATCTGCTTGATGCGCCCATCAAGCTTGGCCTCAGCCGCGACAACCAGTTGCTCGCGCGTATCCAGTTCTTTCTGACGCGCCTCAAGCTCCGTACGACGCTTACCCAGACTTTGCAGAATCCGCAGTTCCGAAGGCGACATACCGGCCTGACGCGCCAACTCATCAACCGAGGTCGCACACACAGCGGCCGCAGCCTCGGTCGCTACATCCTCTACACTTGGGGCCGCTTCGGAGGCCGAAGGGGCCGAAGCCACTTCCTTTGCAGCTTCGCTGGCGGCGGCGGCGTCCGTTTCAGAGACGTTCTCACGTCCCTGCGCAAAGGCCACAGCCGATTTCAACACCTCAGGCACCGCATCGAAGCTGGCCACCGCGCGCATGGCAATCACCCCGCCTACGGCAATGGCGATCAGGGGTAAAAGGCGGGGAAAACTGGACATAGGGGACTACGGTTTCCGAATTAGCGATAACGGCGGAACATTGACGCCGGTGAAGACGGTGTTGCAGGCGATGCATTCGATGCCTCAACCACAGGCTCAACCGGCAGATCACGTGGTGCCGCTTCACGCGGCGGCGCAGCATCAGATGACGCGACCGGTCTGCGTGGACGTGACAAACCGGTATCAAACAAATCATCCTCACCGGGATAAGGCTGGCGACGACTGGGGTTAGCCGCCGGACGCAAGCTTTCTGCGCGAGGCTCCACTGAGGGCGCAGGTGTCTGGGACGGCGGGTCTGTGCGGGCAAAATTACGCAGCATTTCGCCAATCGCCGCCAGACCTACGTCACTGACGTCAGATTCAGCCTCTGTCGGATTATGAAAGCGATCATTTACATCGCGCACAGACCCACGCGGCCGTTCCTGAGAAACCGGCTCCGGACGGCTCTGGAAGCCCGCCTGCGCACGCTCTGCCCGCTCAATCTGCACCTCAAGCTTCTGGATGAGGTCACGCGCCGCCAGAATACGCCCATGCAGCAGTTCCTGGGATTCATCGGCATCGGTGCGCAAATCCTTAAGGCTGGTAAAAGCCTTAATGGCAGCACTATCCAGTTCCGCAACCGCCTTCGCAAACCCTTCCTGACCGGCCTTAAGTGCTTTCAGGCGCGCATTCAGGCGCATACCGAACCACAGGGCTGTCAGCAACAGCCCCATCAGCAGCACATCCATGATGATTCCGGCGACGGACATGGTCTTTATTTCTTCTTCATCTGTATCAGATGGCGACGGGTTGAAGTGGTAAGCGGATTATCGACCCGCACAGCAATGGAATGGCCCTTACGCCCCATACGACCGTGGGTCAGGGGAATGGTGCCGCACCTTAGCTGTACCGGCGAATCAGCCTGAGCATTAAGAACGATAGTATCACCGACCTTGAGATCAAGCACCTGCGATAAGGGCAACTGATGCTCATCAAGAACGGCACGCACTTCCATCTGGGTTGTCCACAACTCGGTGGCCAGATGGCTTTCCCATATGTTGTCGCGCCCGAACTTCTCACCCATGAACTGCTGAAGCAGCATTTTGCGGAT
>JASGFL010000060.1:0-18612 GCA_047605545.1 Asticcacaulis sp.
TTGCCGGGGCGGAAGCCCTTGATGTTCATCTTGGGCGCGATGTCCTTGATCTTGGCGTCCAGTTTGGAAGCCAGAATGTCCTTCGCGACCGTTACCTCGAAAACGCGGCTTAAGCCTTCACTTGATTTTTCAACGACCTGCATCGACCATATTACCTTTGCGAACCGTGCCTTCGGGCCACCTGCCCGATCATTCGTCCGCTGCTATTGACATGATTAAGCCGCGCCTGCGAACAGGGCGGGTTCCGAAAAGAAGCGCACTTATGGCATGAACGGGGCCAAGGTCAACGGAAAAACGGCACTGAATGCATTTCAAAACCCATTATACCTCTTTGCTTCGCGCAAGCCGTCAGCGGCCAGGCTTGCCCCTGCGAACGGAATCATCACACCGTTTCCTTCATGTTCAAACCCTCATCAGATCTGAAACTGCGTTATTACCATGATCGCCTTACGGATCATGGCACCGCACACTATAATGCGCGTCAGAAACTGGGGGTGCGCGAAGTGGACACCTTTGCGCGTCTGGCACGTCTGGCCGGTTACGCCCACGTGCTTGCGCCCTCTCCCGATGATCTGAATAAACGCCGTTTACTCGATGCCGGTTGCGGCGACAGGTACATAGAAACCGCCGTAACAGACAGGGGCTTTGACTATGTTGGTCTGGATGTTGAGGACACTAATTTTGAACGCAGCCCCCTGCCACTTACAGACAGTAGCATCGACATCTATGTGTCACTGGCGGTCATAGAGCATCTTAATGAAGCGACCTTGTTTCTGTGCGAGGCCTTACGCGTGCTGAAACCCGGCGGGATCATTATTCTCTCGACGCCAAACTTCCAGATGGATTTTCGCAACTTTTATAATGACCCGACCCACGTCAGGCCCTACACGCCGCGGTCACTTGAAAAGGTTCTTGCCCTGACCGGTTTTGAGCAGATTGGGATTTTCCCCGGATTACGTTGCAAGCCTGACTGGTACTACAAAGGCAAAAGCCGTTTCTGGAAAGCACGCTGGCTATTGCCGTTTCGTGGCGACAACCGCTATGCGCCTTCCTGGCTTAAAGGACGTGCCACCTCACTGTTTGCCATCGCGCGAAAACCGGCCTGATCAGCACCATGCGCATTACCCATATCAGCAATTCATTCCTGAAAATCGAAAGCACGCATACGCGACTGCTGTGCGATCCGTGGGTAGGCCTGACGCGCGGTGGCGGTTGGCACAGCTTCCCTGAATACCCCTCCGAAGCCCTCAGGGCTTATGCCGCAGACTGTGACGCAATCTATATCTCGCATCTGCATAGCGATCACTTTGATCCTGACTTCCTTCATGCCGCAGGCTTGATGGGCAAGACCTTTATTATCAAGCATTTTGAGAATCAGACCCTGTGTCGACGCCTGCAAAACCTTGGGGCCAGCCGCATAATACAATGTCCCTCAATGCGGGTTGTCGCGTTTCAGGACCTGAAACTAAGCGTAATCCCGCAGATGACCAGCAACTCATCCGGACTGGAAGACCAGATTGATTACGATCTGGACACGTCAATTGTGGTTCAGGCGGACGGCAAAACACTGTTCAATCAGGTGGATAATCCGCTTTCTTTCGACGATTACACACGACTGAAAGCCTTCATCGATACGCACTTCGGGCCGCTTGATATTGCCTGTCTGGCAACAGGCGCCGCCAGTGCCTATCCGCAGAATTTCGTTGGTATAGACCGCGCTGCCGAAGCCAGACGGATCATAGACCGTTCGCTTGAGCGTTTTTCACGCATCATAGATATACTCAAGCCCGCCCACTTTTTCCCCGCTGGCGGAAGCTATATCATCCCCGGACGTTATGCTGATCTCAATGCCCTTATCGCTCAGCCTGACAATACCGAACTAAAGGCCGCATTGGCCAACAGGGCAGAGTTTTATCACCTTGAGGGCGAAGATGGCCTCGATCTCAAAACCCTTAGCCGGTTCACACCTGTCATAGCCGCTTTGCAGAAAAACAAGCCGCTTTCAGCCGAAAGCCACAGGCATGATCCCTATCCGTTTGATGATCTGGATGACAGCCAGACGGATGATGACACCCTGAGCCAATGGTTTGAAGCCGCCTATGATGCCTATAGCCAATCTATGGACGAAGCCGGTGTTACCATCGGGCAAAGGGTCGCGTTCGAAGTCTATGATCATCTGACCTTTGATGACCAAAACCGGATCACCAGTCCTTCGCGCGCCCGATACGAACTAAGTCGTCATGGCCCTGAAGATCATCGCCAAACCTTCCACCTTGATCGCCGCCTGTTCATAAGCTGCCTGACGCGCCGTATAAACTGGAACGAAGGCCTTCCGCTGTGCCTGTTTGAACGGCACCCTAACCAGTTTATGCCTACTGTGGATTTTAGCCTGAACTATCTGATTATCCCGTCTGAAATGGCCCGATCCCTCACGGATCACTTCGGCAACAAAAAACAATTCAGCCCACAAAACCGGCTGCACGCCTCAGGCGATCATTGATAGCCTCGCCCAATCCCTCCTCAGAAACCGGTGCAACGCAGATGCGCACCGGTTTCAGTGCGTCCGCTTCGCGCAGGGCCGCAAACAGGCGCGACGCGGCTTCGCGTAAATCCCGCGTTTGACTTAGCTGCACGACTGCGCCTGTAAACTCAGTCGGCCCGAACGCAATATAGGCGCAGTCAGCCGGTGGTTCAGTGACATTGATCATTACCGGCGCGTCCGGCGCATAATGACGCGTCAGCCGTCCCGGTGAGCGATGCCCCTCTGAGGCATCATCCGCCAGCTTGCCAATCACGGCCTCAATATCCGCACGCGTTATAAGTCCGGCCCGAAGATAACGCGCATCGCCCATCAAACTGACGACCGTAGATTCAAGCCCCATCTGACAGTCACCACCGTCAACCGTGGCCGCGACAAAATCACCGGTCTCATCAACCGCGTCTTTGAACCGTGTCGGGCTTGGGCGACCTGAGCGATTGGCCGAAGGAGCCACCACACCACCGCCAAACTGACGCAATATCTCCTGCGCCAGAGGATGTGCCGGAATACGCACCGCCACACTATCAAGACCTGCCCGCGCCAGATCACAGACGCGGTTCGCATCCTTGACCGGCATCACCAGAGTCAGCGGCCCCGGCCAGAAAGCCTCCGCCAGACGGTGCGCGCGCTCATCGAATACGGCCACCTCTTCTGCCTGAGCCACATCCGCCACATGCACGATAAGAGGATTGAAACGCGGACGCCCCTTGGCCTCAAATACCTTTGCCACCGCCTGAGGATCATCAGCCCGCGCCCCCAGACCATAGACGGTCTCGGTCGGCAGATGAATGAGTTGCCCCTGTTCAAGGGCCTCAACAGCTTGGGCAATGGTCGAAGTCATGACGCGGCCTTAGCACAGCCGCCCCTTCCGCAAAACACTTACTTGGAGTTGGCTTTCAGGCGGATATCCAGCGACACATCCGCCGGAATGGCCGTGGTCGAAGCCCACTCGCCGCTCCCTACACCAAAGGCCAGACGATCAAGTGAGGCCGTCGCCGCGACATTTGCCGTCTTCCCCTCTATATTGAGTGTAAACGGCAGGTCGAAATCGCGTGTCTGACCATGCAAGGTCAGCTTGCCTTTGGCGACATAGCTATCACCGCCCGAAGCCGTGAAACGGCGCGCCTCAAACACGGCCTGAGGATGGGTAGCCACATCAAAAAACGACTTGGATTTCAGCGTTCCGTCTCGGTCGGCGTCATTGGTATTGACCGATGACATGTCAATCGTCACCCGCACCGAAGACTTATCAAGCTGTTTGGGATCAAAGACGATCCGCGCCTGATAGGTGCCAAATCCACCGTTGACCGCCATACCCTGAAAAGTCGTTTTAAAGCGTATGGAAGACGCCGCCTTATCCACAGACCACACAGGTACGGCAACGGATGCCTCGGAAGATGTGGACGAAACCTGTGCGGACTCAGTGGATGAACTCGACGCTTCTGACACTTCGGATACCTCTGACGAAGCCTCAGCCTGTGCCGAAATTTCACTACCTGCGGATTGCGCGACCTCTTCGGACACCACTGGCGCCTCAGGCGCAGACGGCGTGCCATGCAACAATCCAAAGGCTGCCGCAAAAGAACCAACCACGACCACCAGCGGCACAATCCAGCGCCAGTTCAGCAACGACGCCAGAGTCGAAGGCTTCGGCTCCAGCCCCGGCAGCATGCGGGTAATGGTGTCATCTTTGTGGATGAAATGGTGCATAAGCGCCGCACCGACATGCAGGGGTATCAACAGATATATCAACAGCTTTGCCAACAGGCCATGCAGATTGGCAAAACGGTCATGGCTGATTTGCGATACCTCAACCGGCAAATGCGGCCAGTGAATCAGACCAAACAACTGCGTAGGAATATTCAGCGTACTGGCTGACACGACCGCCCACCCACTCAAGGGCAGGCCGATCATCAGCACATAAAACCCGATATGAACGGCCTTGGCCGCGCCCGTCTGCCACTTCGGGCCGGGCAGTTCCGGCGGTGCCTTATAGGCAATACGTAAACCAATGCGCACCAGAGTCAGAAACAGGATCAGTATGCCTACGGATTTATGCAACTGAAAGCGGGCAAACCGACCGGAATCGTCGCTGTCAAACGACCAGCCGAGAAACACCATATAGAAAAGCAAGGCCGCCATGATCCAATGCAGATAACGGCTGAAACGATGATAGGTCGCAGGTTGCATAGTCATGGCTCGCTCGGTGATTTTATATTTGAGCCACAGTATGGGCATGCTTAATGACGATTGCAATCCCATCTGTAACAATTTACATTACAGATAGAATTTGCACATAACCCATTGTGACCTAACGGAACTTCACGCACAGTTGAGTCCCAAATAGCGCCATATTGGGTCATCACTATACCGAGACGCAAAAAACATCAGGAACCGGACATGACCTTTCGCGCACCGCTCAAAGATCTGGGATTCACCCTCGAAGCCGTTACCGGCATTGGACGGCTTTATGGTCATGGCCCGTTTGCCGAATTTGATGCGGATCTGTCTCAGGCCGTGCTTGATGCCGCCGCCGATATTTCTCAGGACATACTCAGCCCCCTGAACCGTTCCGGCGACCTTCAGGGGACGCGACTTGAAGGCGATAAGGTCTTGATTGCCGACGGTTTCGCCGAGGCTATTGCCGCCTTTGCCGAAGGCGGATGGAACAGCCTCTCGACCGGCGCTGAACAAGGCGGTCAGGGCCTGCCCAAGACGCTTGAAATCGCCTGCTATGAACTTTTCAATGCCGCCAATATGGCCTTCAGCCTGTGCCCCACCCTGTCGCAAGGCGCCGTCGAAGCAATTCACATCCACGGCAATGCCCGCCAGCAGGCGCTATACCTCCCCTATCTCAGCTCAGGGGAATGGAGCGCCACCATGAACCTGACGGAACCACAGGCTGGTTCGGACCTCAGCCTTCTGACGACGCAGGCTCAACCCCGACCGGATGGCACCTATAGCCTGACCGGACAGAAGATTTTCATTACCTGGGGCGACCACGAAGCCCGCGACAACATTATCCATCTGGTTCTGGCACGCCTGCCTGATGCGCCCGAAGGTACACGTGGCATTTCCCTGTTTCTCTGCCCCAAATACCTTGTCAACGAAGACGGCAGCCTTGGAGAACGCAACACCGTTAAATGTGTCGGCCTTGAACACAAGCTGGGCATCCACGCCTCCCCCACCTGCGTCATGGCCTTTGAGGGTGCGCAAGGGGAACTTATCGGGCAACCGCATCAGGGGCTTGCGGCCATGTTCACCATGATGAACGCGGCCCGTCTGATGGTCGGCACTCAGGGCGTCGGCATTGCTGAACGCGCCTATCAGCAGGCGCTTACCTATGCGCAGGAACGCCGCCAAGGCAAATCGCCACTGACCGGTGAAGCTAAGGCTCCGATCATTGACCACCCCGATGTGCGCCTAACGCTGGCCCTGTCAAAAGCTAAAATCGAAGCCGCCCGTGCTTTGTGCCTTGAAACCGCCTTCCATATTGATGCGCAGCAGATCGAAGACGATACCGACAAGAAAGCCCGCCTGAAACGCCGCGAAGATTTCCTCGTGCCGATTGCCAAGGCATGGTCGACCGATGTCGGCGTAGAGGTTGCCTCCTTTAGTCTTCAGGTACACGGCGGTATGGGCTTCATCGAAGAAACCGGTGCCGCACAATATTACCGCGACGCCCGTATTGCCCCGATTTACGAGGGCACCAACGGCATACAGGCCGCCGATCTGACCGGACGCAAGCTGGGGACGGATGCCACGGCCGCACTGGAACTGGCGGCGGATATCGAAGACTTTCTGCGCACCGGACATTTCCCCTCAGAGCTTTCCGCCGCTGTGGCCGCGCTTAAAACCACCGTCAGCGCATTCGAAGCCGCAAGCCTGTGGCTCATTGAGCGCAAAGCGCATGCCCCCGCCGATGTCGCCGCCGGTTCAACAGCCTATCTGGCCCTGAGCGGAGATATGCTGGGCGGCTATTTCCTGCTTAAGGGCGCACTGACTGCACAAGCACGCCTTGATGACGGCGATAGCGATACGGACTGGCTTAAGGGTAAAGTCGCCCTGCTTCAGGTCTATACGGCGCATGTTCTGTCAACAGCACCTGCGCGTCTTTCGGCGGTTCAGCTTGGGGCGGATTCGCTGCGCTCGCTTAATCTCTGAGCCTATTGGTTCGTTTCGGGCGGCGTATCCGTCACCAGTGCCGGAGGCGGGCCAATCGGCTCAACGTCTCTGGTCGCGCCCGTACTTTCGGGGGTGCGTATAGGTGCCGGTGCGGCCGGACTTGCGCGTACCACCAATGGTGCCTTGGCACGCGCATTCTGCATCAGGGTAATGGTGTGACGCACGAATACGGCATGTGTCACCAGCCCCAGTTCGAGGCGCTGATTATCCAGTTCAACCTGCTTGGTAAGTATGCCCGAAATAAAGGTCATGGGTGGCACTTCGGTATCCGGTGCGCGACTGAGTTTGTCGGTCATAAATACCGGCCCGCCGGAATTTCCCGGTATAGCCGTAAGATCGATCAGAAAGGTCGGATACACATCCAGCGGCCCCAGCGGATAGGATGACACCCGCCCTGCCCGCAAAATCGGAAAACCCACCTTATTGGCAGATAATCCGTGCGGATAGCCAAGCGTCATCATCTCATCGCCGGGCTTTATATTAAACAGGGCAAAGGTATTTTCATCCGCCAGCCAGTCCACAGGGATCGCGGCATCTTCGTACTCAGGCGGCACATCAATCGGAATGACGGCAACATCCTGCTCAGGGTTCTGATACCACAATGGCCCCTTGTCATTGCGTATCGGGATGCGCGTCGGCGCATATTGCCAGCCGCCATTATCCCCCTGAATACGCCAGCCAATGCGCACTTCGGTCTCAGGCATTTTCTCGAAGACATGCGCGGCTGTAACCAGCACGATTTCAGGCGTACCATCGTGTTTGGGCACTGAAACCAGAAAGCCTGTGCCAACCATACGGCGGCCTTCTGAGATGGGCTGATCGATCTGCACAGTGGCCTCGATCAAAGTCAGGGTCAAATCGGCATCCATAGGCGCAGCCTATCCACTAAATACGGCAAAACCATAGCTTGATGCCTGTAATCGCGTACATATCTAATTTGGCATCACGGCTTCACATCTGATTGACGCCCCAAAGCAAATCGTATCACTGTCTGAGCCAACTGCCATGCCACAGGTGTCAAGCCATGCCTTACAAACCTGACCGCCGCCTTGTCCTGAGCGGCCTGACGGCTGCCCTCTGGTTACCTACGGGCGTGCTTAGCCTGCGCGCGCAAACCCTCTCACCGGCCCCGCCAACTTCACCGGAAAGTCTGATGTCTGCAACACCCGCTCCAAAGCCTGCCAAGATCCCCGTCACCACCGAACAGATCGGCCGCAGCCGTACGGATGATTACCAGTGGATGAAGGATGACAACTGGCAGGCCGTGCTGCGCGACCCGTCCCTGATCAAGGCCGACGTCAAAGCCCATCTGACACTGGAAAACAGCTATACCCAGACCCTGCTCAGCCCTACCGAAGAGCTACAAAAAACCATTTTCGAGGAAATCAAAGGCCGCGTTAAGGAAGACGACTCATCCGTTCCGGCGCGCGATGGTGATTGGGAATATTATAGCCGCTATGCCATTGGCGCACAGCACCCGATCCATGCACGCAAGCCGCGCTCAAACGATCACATCAGCCGTGAAACCGTGCCCTTTGTAACGGTACCTGCCGATGAACACATTCTGCTGGACGAAGACGCCGCCGCCAAGGCGCATGACTATTATCAGACTGGCGTCTCAACCCACAGTCCTGACCACAAACTCTATGCCTGGGCCGAAGACACTCAAGGCTCGGAAGTCTATCGTATCTTCATAAAAGATATCGCCACCGGAGAAGCCATCGGCATGCCGGTCGAAAGCACCGCTGGCTCGTTTGTGTTTTCGCCGGACTCAAAGTGGATTTTCTGGGTTTACCGTGACGACAATGGTCGCCCGTCAAAGATTTTCCGTCGTCCGGTCAATGGTTCCGAAGACACACTGGTTTACGAAGAAGAAGACCCCGGCTTTTTTGCTTCGGTCGGCGTCACATCCTCTGATGCTTATATACTGATCTCAAGCGGCAATCACGAAACCTCGGAAGCCCGCCTGATTCCCGCCAATGATATTGAATCCGCGCCTGTGGTGGCGCAGCCGCGCGAAGACGGCCTTCAATACAGTCTTGACCACTGGGGCGATCGCTTCGTCATCCTGACCAATGCCGATGAGGCTATCGATTTCAAGCTGGTGACATCTAACGCCGCCATTCCTTCGCGTGACACATGGCAAACCCTTACCCCGCACCGTCCGGGTATCTATATTACCGGCGTCAGCCTGTATAAGAACCATCTGGTGCGCTCGGAACGTGAAAACGCCAATTCGCGCCTTGTGGTCGTACGCAAATCCGACCTCAGCGAACACAGCATCAATGTCAGCGAAGAAGCCTATGCCCTTGGCGAAGGCGGTACGCTTGAGTTCGACACCAGCGTCATTCGCTACGTTTACACCTCGCCGACCACACCGTCACAGACCTATGACTATGACGTCAAAACCCGCGAAAAGGTGCTGCGTAAAACGCAAGTGATCCCTTCAGGCCACGATCCTGCCGCCTATGTCGCCAAGCGCCTTTATGCCACGGCACCGGACGGTGAACAGGTGCCGGTCACCGTGCTGATGAAGCGTGATACGCCCCATGATGGCTCGGCACCACTGTTGCTCTATGGCTATGGTTCCTATGGTATCACCATCGATCCGACCTTCTCGGTGCGCTCATTGAGCCTGGTCAATCGCGGCTGGATCTACGCCATTGCCCATATCCGCGGCGGTGCTGAAAAAGGCTATGGCTGGTTCCTTGATGGCCGTAAATTTAAGAAAACCAACACCTTTACCGACTTTATTGCCTCGGCCGAGCATCTGGTGGCCAATGGCTATGGCTCCAAGGGCCGCATTGTCGGTTATGGTGGTTCGGCTGGCGGCATGCTGATCGGCGCAGTGGCCAATATGCGCCCTGACCTTTGGGGCGGCCTGATCGGAGCGGTGCCGTTTGTCGATGTACTAAACACCATGAGCGACACGACCCTGCCCCTCACCCCGCCGGAATGGCCGGAATGGGGAAATCCGCTTGAGGACGCGGCCGCTTATGATTACATCGCTTCCTACAGCCCCTATGACAATATTACCGCCAAAGCCTATCCGCCAATTCTGGCCACAGGCGGCCTAAGCGATCCGCGCGTCACCTACTGGGAGCCAATGAAATGGATCGCCAAGTTGCGTGACTATTCGACCTCCGGCGCACCACAACTGCTGAAAATCAACATGGAAGCCGGTCATGGCGGGGCTTCGGGGCGCTTTGATTACCTCAAAGAAGTGGCCTTCGATTACGCCTTCGCCATCTGGGCGCTGGAAAAAGGCTGGGAAAAACCGGCCACAGGTAATCCAGCATGACCATTGCTATCCGCAAGGTTCAGGTCACTGACTTTCAGGCTATTTCGGATATTTATGGGGACGCGGTGCTTAACACCACCGCCACCTATGAAACCGTGCCGCCGACGCCGCAAATGATGATGTCGCAGTGGTACGAATTACGGGCAAAAAACCTGCCCTATCTGGTGGCCGTTGAAGACAAAAAAGTCATCGGCTTCACCTATGCGGCACCGTTTCGCCTGCGTCCGGCGTTTCGCTATGGGGTGGAAAATGCCCTGTACGTACACCCCGACCACAAGGGCAAGGGCGCAGGCCGCGCCCTACTTGATACGCTTATAGAGACTTGCAAGGATCAGGGTTTCTATAACCTCTATGCAGTGATCGGCGACCGTGACAATGCCGCCTCACTAAACTTGCACAAATCTCTGGGGTTCACTGAAACCGGCACCCTTCCCGCCGCAGGCTATAAGCGCGACCGCTGGCTGGACATTATTTTCCTGTCCAAAGCATTACGCCCGCACGACTCGGCCCCCGAGGGTAATGGCTGGGGGTGATACCCCCATGTTCAGGGGGTGGTTTAAACTGTCCCCTCCGGTAATAGTCGCTCCTGTACTTTAACCGGAGGTCACAGTGAAATTCCTCATCGCAATGGGCCTGATAGCCGTCGCTCTTCCCGCCAGCGCTTCCGACCTTTCCGAACAGATGCTTCAGTTACATAACACTGAGCGGCAACTTGTCGGCACGACTCCCGTACGTTGGAACACCGATCTCGCTGATGACGCTCAAATCTGGGCTGACCACCTCGCCCGGAACAATCTGTTTGAACACTCAAATACCAGAGACGGTGAAAACCTGTGGATGGGTACAGCGGCGGCCTATAGTTACCGGCAAATGGCCCAACTCTGGGCAGATGAGAAAGCCAAGTTTAAATACGCGGCATTTCCTGACATCAGTACTGACGGTAACTGGGCCAGCGTCGGCCATTACACCCAGATGATCTGGTCAACCACCACTGACATCGGGTGCGCCAAAGCTACCAGCAAGACTCAGGACATTCTCGTCTGCCGTTATCGACAACCCGGCAATGTGTTTGGCCAAAAGCCCTATTAGCTTTCCACGCCACCCCAAGTTTATAAAATATTATGGCGCCTGGCCTAACCTTGTCAGTTATATCGGACACTTCAAACAAGCACACCGGACTAACCGGAACGGATAATTCTGCGCCCCATGTTCAAGTACATAGATTTCAAGGAACTTCATAGAAAGGAAAAGAAAAGGGGGTTACTATTTGGCATCCCAGCCTTACTTGGCTTGATCGCCATCATATTCTGTGTGGATGCGTGGAAAACGCATCGACTAAACCAGTTGCCACAACAGGCCGAGGCGACCGCCCTGAAACAGGGTTTTACGCAGGCAGATTTCCAGCTTGTCAGAAAAGGCCGACGTACAGCTTACGCTTGCGGCGAAGTGGACGGACAAAAAGCAGTCTTCTCCAAGATGCAACGGTTAAGTGTCGTCACAAGAGATATAGACGCAGAAAGATACGAAAGCGCCTGCATACGCAGATGAAACCACTGCGCTCTTCTTTAAGCAAAACCGGCACAACGCTAAAATCCCAAGATTAAAATAAAGGGATGTGGTGAGCTTATTTTGTTTGGGAAATCATACGGCCATGCGTCGTAAAAGAAAGTGGCTGGGGAACTAGGACTCGAACCTAGAATGACGGTACCAAAAACCGGAGTGTTACCATTACACCATTCCCCAGCAGGAATGTCCTTACCGATCTCGTAGTGCGTATCAGCGAAGGAGGCGCTTCACTACCCCAAGCTTTTGAGACATGCAATCCCCCTGAAAAAATTTTCCCCAGCCTTTTTAAGGTGCCGCGGACAACAGGTCGCAGGCGCAATGATAGTTTCAGCGTCTCCACAGGCTTCCCCCCTGCCTTGCTTTGTGATAGGCGCAAGCCCTATGTCACACACTGAATCCGACAAACCGATCGTCATCGCCGCCTTCTATCATTTCTTCGATTTTAAAAACTTCGAAGCGATGCAAGCCCCGCTGCTTGAGCGTCTGCAATCCCTGTCCCTCAAAGGGTCGCTGCTGATTACACGCGAAGGGGTCAATTCGACTATGGCCGGTACGCGTGAGGCCATCGACGCGTTTCTCACCTATCTTCAGGATGACCTGATCGGTGAGAAAATCGAGTGGAAAGAATCCTACGCGGATTATCAGCCTTTCGGTAAGGCCCGTGTGCGCCTCAAGAAAGAAACCATTTCTCTCGGCGAACCGGTAAGCCTCGAAAAACGTGGCCAATATGTTGAGCCCAAAGACTGGAACGACCTGATCCGCCGTAATGACGTGGTTATTCTGGATACGCGCAATGACTATGAGGTCAATCTCGGTACATTCAGGAACGCTATTGATCCTCAAATCCCGACATTCAAGTTCCTGCCGGAATGGACGCGTGAGAACGCCGAACAGTTCAAGGGCAAGAAGGTCGCCACCTTCTGCACCGGCGGCATTCGCTGCGAAAAATACACGGCCTGGATGCTCGATAACGGCTTTGAGGACGTCTATCACCTCAAAGGCGGCATCCTGCAGTATTTCGAGGACGTGCCCGCCGAAGAATCCTTATGGGAAGGCGAATGTTTTGTGTTCGATGAACGCATCGCTGTTGACCACAATCTGAAACCTTCGGACAAGGCGGCCCTTTGCCTTTATTGCGACCATGCCCTGACCGCCGAAGATCAGGCAAGCCCGCTTTACCATAAAGGGGTCTCCTGCCCGCATTGTCATGGTGACCCCAGCTATCAGCATAACCGCCCCCCGACCGATAAACCCGCCAGAGGCCGGACGCGTTTTTAAGCGGATTTAATTACATCGACTTCATTTGACGCCACCTGACAAAAGTTTATTGTGACTTCAGTTAGCGGGGGTACGCAGGTACATATATGAAACAGTTTCTGATTACGGTTGGCGCAGTTCTGACGGCCTTTTTTCTGTTTTTCATTGCCCTGCCGTTTATATTGATTGTCTCTGTTGCGACCGCCTCAAAGCCGGTTACGCCGTCGTCGATCACCCTTTTGCTTGATCTGCGCGAAGGTCTGTCCGACCAGAGCCGCCCTACTCCCTTTGATTTCATAACCGGCCGGCCGCTTTCGACGATGGATGTCGTACAGGCCCTGCATAATGCCGCCAGTGACGCCCGCGTAAAATCCGTCCTGATCCGTCTGCCCGAAGGCGGCATGATGCCCGCTGCCGCCGAAGAAATCCGTGCGGCGGTTCACCATGTCCGCAAAGCCAACAAAACCGTGATCGCCCACTCTCAGGGGCTTTATCCGGATACTTTGGTGGTCGCCAGCTATGCGGTTGGGGCTTCGGCGTCTGAATTATGGATGCAGCCGCGCTCAGCGTTTCATGTGACCGGCATTGCCACAGAAAACCTGTTCTATAAGCGCGCTTTTGATAAGTACGGCATCTCGCCAGAGATGGAGCAGCGCTACGAATATAAGAATGCGGTGAACCCTTATCTCTACAGCGATTTCACGCCGGAACACCGCGAAGCCACCTTGTCCATGCTTGGGGGAATTTACGACTCGCTGACTACGGCGGCTGCCGCCGATCGCCCTGACAAAAAACGCGATTCCGCCGCCCTTAAGGCCGTGCTTGAGGCTGGCCCCTACAGTGCCGAGCAGGCGCTGGAACTGGGCCTGATCAGCAAAATCGGTCAGGTTGCCGATGCCGAGCGCGAAGCCCTGTCTAAAGGAGGCGCGAACAGCAGCCTTCTGGATGTACGCGACTATAACCGCATGTCTTCTTCCGGTGGCTCCGTCAGCATTGCTGTGATTAATGCCGAAGGACCGATCATGACCGGCAAAGGCGTTCCGTCTGCATTTGGTAACGAAGCGCAGATCCTGTCGGATGATACCTCGGCGGCTTTCTACGAAGCCATTGAAAACGATAACATCAAGGCGATCATCTTCCGCGTATCGTCACCTGGCGGTTCAGACATGGCCTCTGAGCAGGTGGCGCAGGCAGTTAAGGCCGCCAAGGATGCAGGCAAGCCCGTTATCGTGTCTATGGGTGACTATGCCGCTTCAGGGGGCTACTGGATTTCGGCAGACGCCTCTTACATCGTCGCCAATCCTTCGACCCTGACCGGTTCAATCGGCGTCTATGGCGGCAAGTTGGCTATCGGTGATGCCCTGGGTCGCTTCGGTCTGGATATGCGTCAGATTGGCGTTGGCGGTGAATATGCTGGCGCCTATGCGTCAGGCAAAGAGTTTACTCCGGCACAAAAAGCCTCCATCTCCGGCTGGATTGACGAAGTCTATGAGGCCTTTATCCAAAAGGTCGCCAAGGGCCGCAATATGGCACCTGAAAAGGTGCGTGAAATCGCCAAGGGCCGCGTCTGGACGGGTGCTCAGGCGCAAAAAATCGGTCTGGTAGACAAACTTGGCGGCTTCTACACCGCTGTAGACGAAGCGAAAAAACTGGCGAAAATCAGCGACACCACCAAGGTCAAGCTGGTGAACTACCCTAATCAGAATTCGCCGTTTGCAGGATTTGGTGCGGCTGCCGAAGGCGCAACACGCGGCCTTAAGGCGCTGTCATTTCTGGGCTGGGCCGTCAGCGACCCTCAGGCTCAGGCGGTAATGCGTGATGTTGAACGCGCCCGCCTGCAGGAAGAAGGCGCTAACGTACTGGCCCCTCAGCCTTATTGAAACCGGCCTCCTGAGCCACGGCCTGTGTTGTCACCGAAATCGATTTCACGGGCACCCTTACGGCATAGTCCATAACCGGCTCAGGGGTACATCCCGCTGATATCAGGTGTGCCATAAACAGACATAGCCAGGCCGTAGTCACATATAGCGCCCGTCTTGACACAAAATGGATCAGCCCAAACCACATCTTTTACCCCATCGCCTGATTGCGATAAGGGTTAAGCAATTATTAAGCCTGAATCTGTGGAAAAGACTAAAGGGCTGAAATCAGCTTCACAAGCTTGGTGACCCGCTTGCAATTGCCCCCCAGATCGACCGGCTCAAGGCGACTTACGGAACGTACATCCGTGCCGTTAGGCTCCATCCTGACGACGACATCCGATTTGAAACCGAAATATGGATCTTCGTAAAAAGCTTCGACGCGCCAATCCGAACGCCCAAAGACAACATAGCCTTCGTTTTTCAGGATTTCGACGACCTTTTCAACCGGCGCACGCCCCGGAACGGTCACGGCACCGGCACAGGTTTGCTTGTTGATATCGGCCACGCGACGCCCTGCCCACTGATCAACCTGATTATCCGGCACCACCGGATTATCAATCACCGGATGCGATTGCGGCCCTCTGGCCTCTAACAGCTTGGCTGAAAACGTAACCGGACGCTCCCAGTTCGTCGCCACATCATAGATAGGCGGCAGGGTCTTAAGACGCAGATCGTATGTATAACATCCCGCCAGCATCAGACCGGAAACCACCACTGCGCCCAATGCCCAAAGGCCGTACTTTTTGGGATTTTTAAACAGTGAGATCAGCAGCGAAAGCACAGAAATAACAGCTACCGCGATCGCTAGTTTCGGAATAACCCCAAGGGCCAGCGTCCTGAAACCAAGTTCATAGCTGAACACACCCACATTGGTCGCCATCATGGTGCCCAGCAATGCCACAGGCGCAACAAAACTCAGCCCGAATACAACCGGTGCCAGTCCCCGTTTTGCCTTGAGACGTTGTGGTTCTGCTTCTGACGATAGATTATCCGACACGCGAATGACTCCCTGCGCTGTAGCTCCGCCAATATTTCATTTTTTGCGGAACCTGCGTCACAACTATATTTTTAAAAAGGCGAAATATAGAAGACATTACCGGATGAATTTCAACAATTGTCTGACGGTCTGAACAGGGTCCACAGCGTCGGATCACGCTCAGGCTCAGCCTGTCGCGCGGCAATTTCAACCGTCGCATCCGATACGTCACCCTGACGCGCCGCCACGCGCTTAAGGCGCTCTTCGGCCGGCACATCCATCCATATGGCCTTGAAATCGGCTCCCAAACCGTACGCCAAAGTCGAAGCATCGCGCACATAGGCTTCATCGCGGAAAGTGGCATCAAGTATGACTGAATGACCGTTGCTCAGGATAATATCGGCCTGTTTCAGCATGTGTCCATACACCCGATCCGTCTCCTCCGCACTATAGGCTTCGGGCGGCAGCCGTTCCAGAGACGGCGACTGCCACAGACGTTTACGCACCTCATCACTGCGCAGGATCACCGCCCCCGTAGCCCTGCCGATATCCGGTGCCAGCTTGCGTGCGTGCCAGCTTTTGCCCGACCCTGACAGGCCCCCAACACAGACCAGTTCAGCCGGAATCTCATTCAAAAACCGGTGCGCCGCCTCAAGATAGACTTTAGCCTGCGCCATATCTCCGGCATGGGCCGATACATGGCATCGCACCCCGGCCCGCATGGACATATATAGCGGCAAAAGCCTTAAGCCCGCATAAAGACCATCCTCCGGCTCATGTCGGGCCGCCGTTTCCAGATAGGCATTGAGCACACGGTTAGCCGCCGTCCGATACCCCCTGACCCACAAGTCCATCAGCAGAAACCCGATGTCATACATACCATCGATCTGCATCAGACGTTCATTGAACTCAATGCAGTCGAATAAAACCGGCGCATGGTCTTCGATCAGAATATTCCCCATATGCAGATCACCATGACACCGGCGTATATGGCCGCTGTCAAACCGCGCCAGCACAAGCGGCTCAAGCTCGCTATACACCGCCTCCAGCCGTAAGTGATAAGCGTCAACCGCCTCAGGCCCCAGCGCTGCCGCGAACGATTCTATGTGCTTACGGTTCGACCCGATGACATATTCTGTGTTTTTCATATGCACAGGATCGGTGCTTCGCTCGGCACCGGCATGAAAGCGCGCGACCTCAGCCCCCAATGCTTCCATCAGGCTCAGGTCAGGCGCCCAGCCCACACTCCGTGCCTGCTCCGCCAGTACCTGCGAATGGTCAAACCGGCGCATGACAAGTACTGGCTCCCCTGCGACATCCTCTACCCGTCGGTAAATATCCTCAGCCGTCCGCCGGTTGAAATAAAGCTCGCGGTTCAGGGCCTCACGCCGCTTTTCTACCGTGGTGAAATCAAGAAAACCGAAATCCACGGGTTTTTTCAGCTTGCGCGCTTCACCATCTTTGAGAATGACCACGGCGCACGAGGTCTCGATCACCTCATCCGCCTCTGCTGCTAGGACGGCCATGACCTTGTCCAAAACCTTACTTGTCATTCTTGACCTTTGATGCCTGAAACCCGATAGCTTCTCTATGACCTTAATCGCTTCCCTTCTACCGCCGCCGAATAAAAAAGCGCTGATTTTCGATTGTGACGGCACGCTGGCCGATACATTTCCGGCCCATTACCGCGTATTCAGAACCATATTCACGCCAAAGGGCATCGATTTTCCCGCCGCCTTTTACGCCGCCCGACTGGGCCTGTCGCGTAACAGGCTGCTAGAAGCGTTTCGCCTGGAAACCGGTGCCGAATTTGATGCAGGCTATATCGCTGAAAATAATGCCGCGCTGTTTGTCGAAAATATCGACGCCGTCAAAGCCGTAGCCCCCGTCGAAGCGCTTGTGCGGCATTATCACGGTCAGCTTAAGCTGGGGGTCGCTTCCGGCGGTCAGACCGATATTGTCACGGCAACCCTTAAAGCCATTGGGCTTTACGAGTTGTTCGACACGGTGGTTACCTTTGAAGATACCGGCATAGGTAAGCCCGCCCCAGACCTTTACATTAAGGCCTGCGAAAACCTTAAGGCCTTACCGGTCGATGCCCACGCCTACGAAGACACTGACGAAGGTATGGAGGCCGCGCTTGCTGCCGGTTTAAGCGTCAGCGACATCCGTCCCTTTTACAGCACCGATCCTGCTAACTGGTGATCAGGGATACAGTTTTGATCGCGCCCAGCCGTCTGTGGTGCGTGTTAGCTTTATACGGTCATGAAGGCGGAACGGCTTATCGCGCCAGAACTCTATGAATTGCGGCACAACGCGAAAACCCGTCCAGTGCGGCGGACGCTCGACCTTGCCCAATCCAAACTTCAGGCCATATTCGGCAATGCGTTTTTCCAGCGCAAACCGCCCCTCAAGCGGACGCGACTGCTCCGACGCCCACGCGCCGATCTGTGAGTTGCGCGCGCGGCTCTGAAAATATTCATCCGCCTCAGCATCAGAAACCGGTTCCACGCTTCCACGGATACGCACCTGACGATGCAGGGTTTTCCAGTGAAACAACAAGGCCACCTGCGGGTTATTCAGTATCTGCTGTCCCTTGGCGCTTTCGGTATTGGTATAAAAAACAAAGCCCTGCGCGTCAAAATCCTTAAGCAGCACCATGCGTACATCCGGCAAACCGGCCTCATCAACTGTCGCCAGCGCCATAGCGTTCGGATCATTTATCTCCTTAGCGCGCGCATCACTCAGCCACTGACCAAACAACGCAAACGGTTCTGCCGCATCAATATCGGCTTCGTGGGCAGCATGCACATCAGCATAGTCAGGGCTTGGCGGAATCAGATCGGAACGGGACATAAGACCTCAG
>JASGFL010000061.1:0-18382 GCA_047605545.1 Asticcacaulis sp.
CCCTGCCCGATGATGGATCTCCGGTGTCGGTGCCTGCGCGTAACAAACTGGCTCCGCGGCCTTTGGCACCTGCGCCGATTGCCGGTCTGCATCAGTCGGGGCCGGATGGGCCTTTGCCGGTGATAGGTTCGGATGGCCGCACACCGGCGCAGGCCTATGCCCGCCCGTTCCGTTCAAATGGCAAGCCGAAAGTGGCGCTGATTGTTGGTGGGCTGGGGCTTAATCCGGCGACAACACGGGCGGCGATTGAGCAACTGCCTGCCGAAGTGACTTTGTCGTTTGTGCCCTATGCCGATGGTTTGCAGACCTGGATCGATATGGCGCGGGCGCAGGGCCACGAAGTGCTGATCGAAGTGCCGATGGAGCCGGTTGATTATCCGGCAACCGATCCCGGCCCGCAGACCCTTATGATTAAACAATCGCCGGATGAAACCCTGTCGCGCCTGAGCTGGGTTCTGGGGCGGGCCACCGGCTATTATGGCGTCATCAACTATCAGGGCAGTGCGTTCCTGCGTGACCGGCCGGCGGCATCGAACTTCACCAATTCCCTTAAGCTTAGGGGCCTTGCGTTTATTGACGATGGTCAGGGGCGTGGGGTGGCCGGTGCATGGGGTCGGGCCAGCGCCGATCGGGTGGTGGATGCGCAGTTGAATGCGCCCAGCATTCAGAACCAGCTTGACGGGCTTGAGGCCACGGCGCGGGCGCGAGGGCATGCACTGGGGACGGGTTTTGCCTATCCGGTGACGTTGGCGGTCGCGATTAAATGGACGCAGGGCTTAGAAGAAAAGGGGCTGCAACTGGCGCCCGCTTCGGCTATAGCACGTCAATGACCGACACTTCGCATACCGATGATTTTTTAGCCGCCTATCGTCCCAATGTAGGCATTGTGGTGTTTAACCGCGCCAACAAGGTGTGGATTGGCAAACGCTTTGGCGTCGGAGGGAATTTCAGCTGGCAGTTTCCGCAAGGCGGTGTCGATAAGGGTGAAGATCTTGAGGCCGCTGCTTTGCGTGAGCTTTATGAAGAAACCGGCATACGTTCGGTGACGCTTTTGGGGCGGACTCAGGACTGGGTGGTCTATGATTTTCCGCCCGAAGTTCTGGCCAACAAGAAGATCGGGCGCAATTTCAAGGGCCAGAAGCAAATCTGGTTTGCCTATCGCTTTGATGGCGAGGATACGGAAGTCGATCTTGAGGCCCACGGCGAGCAGGAGTTCGAGCGCTGGGAATGGTGCGACCTTGAGACCGTCATTGACCGCGTGGTGTCATTCAAACGCGACTCATACCGCACCGTAATTGCCCAGTTCCGCGACCTGATCTGAGGTCAGGTGCTCTGGTCGTCACCGGCCTGTACCTCGGTGGGGGGCGCGATGACAATTGCCTTTTCGGCGATATTGACCTGAGGCACGTTTTCACGCGTGAAGGCAAGGTAGTAGCTGGTGCCTGAGGTCGGCTGAATATCCAGAAGGTCGCCTGCGCCGAAATTTTCGACATTCTTGATGCGGCCATGTTTGGAACCGTCCGCAAGACGTACCTCAAGGCCGATCAGGTCGGTGACATAATAGTCGTCTTCGTCATCAATTTCCGGCAGGTCTTCGCGGCGGACATAGAGTTTGAGGTTCTTGATGGCCTCGGCCTTGTCCTTATCGGCGATGCCTTCGGCCTTGACGATCAGTGCGCCCTTATGACCGCGCGCGCCGGTAATGCTTAGGGCCGGTTCGCCCTTGTCGTTCAGCAACGGATTATATTCGAGGACGCTCAGAGGGTCTTCGGTATGGCTGATGAGCTTGAACTCACCCTTGACGCCAAAAGACGCGCCTATCTGCGCAACGAAAACAAGATCAGTCATGAGGTATCCAACAAAGAAAAAGGCCGGAGGCTTACGCTTCCGGCCTTAGCCTTAATTCCGTGTCGTGAAAAGCAATTAAGCTTCTTCGGCAGGGGTTTCTTCAGCAGTAGCTGCCGGAGCAGCGGCTTCAGCCTTGGCAGCGGCTTCGGCGTCCAGACGGTCCTGCTCGCGCTGAGCGCGTTCAGCGGCACGTTCCTGAGCCTTCTTGCCAGGGGTACCCTTTTGCGGGTTGTTGCCGTGTTCCCACTTTACGAGGCCTTCCTTCGACAGGAAGCGCGCAACGCGGTCGGTAGGCTGAGCGCCTTTTTTCAGCCAGTCTGCAATGGCTTCGACCTTAAGCGTAACGCGTTGATCGGAGTCCTTAGGCAGCATTGGGTTATAGGCACCGACCTTGGCGATGAACTTACCGTCGCGAGGTGCGGCGGCGTCAGCAACGACGATGTGGTAGTAAGGGCGCTTCTTGGAGCCGCCACGCGACAGACGAATTTTCAGCATTTCAAGATCCTTAGAGTTTAAGCTGTTTTCGAGTGATTTCAGTTATTTCTTTTTGGGATTAAGGGGTGATCCACCCCCCAAGCCCGGAAGTCCGGGAAGCCCGCCACCCATGCCAGGTAATTTCAGGCCGGGGGGCATTTGACCTGCCCCCAATTGTTTAAGCCGTTCCATGTCCGCCAGCGGGTCAGAACCGATTTCGGGGTTCTGCTGGCTCATGGATTTGCCCATCTGCTGCATCTGGGCGGCGCTGGGCATTCCGCCCATTCCGCCCATACCAAGCATCTTGGCCATATTGCCAAAGCCCTTGCCGCCGTTACGCGACATCATCTTGAAGGCATCGGCCATCTGGCGGTGTTGTTTCAGAAGGCGGTTGATTTCCGATACATCAACGCCGGAACCGGCGGCGATACGGCGCTTGCGCGAGGCGTTCAGCAGTTCCGGCTTTTTGCGTTCGTCCTTGGTCATCGAGGTGATGATGGCCACCTGACGGGCAAAGACCTTGTCGGAGATGTTCAGTTCGTCGATCTGCTTCTTGACCTTTTGCACGCCGGGCAGAAGGCCCATAATGCCCTGCATACCGCCCATGCGCTGCATCTGACGCAGTTGTTCGGCAAGGTCATCCAGATCGAACTTACCCTTGGCCAGCTTTTTGGCCATCTGTTCGGCCTTGGCGGCGTCCAGTTCCTGAGCGGCCTTTTCCACCAGCGCAACCACGTCGCCCTGACCCAGAATACGACCGGCGATACGGCGGGAATCGAACACATCCAGCGCATCGACCTTTTCACCCGAACCGGTGAACTTGATCGGCAGGCCGGTGACGGCACGCATAGACAGCATGGCCCCGCCACGTCCGTCGCCGTCAACGCGGGTCAGGATCAGGCCGGTCAGCGGCAGGCGTTCGTGGAAGGCGGTGGCGGTACGTACCGCGTCCTGACCGGTCAGCGAGTCCGCCACAAGGAAGGTTTCGACGGGCGAAGAGAGTTTGGCGATTTCAGCCGCTTCACTCATCAGGGCTTCGTCAACCGTGGTGCGGCCGGCGGTATCAAGGATCAGAACATCAAAGCCCTGAAGCTTAGCGGCCTGAAGCGCGCGCTTGGTGATTTCGACGGCGCTTTGACCAGCGACGATAGGCAGGGTGGCGACTTCGATCTGCTCACCCAGAAGGCGCAACTGCTCTTGTGCGGCCGGACGGCGGGTATCGAGCGAGGCCATCATGACCTTTTTGCGCTCGAACTTGGTCAGGCGCAGGGCTAGCTTGGCGGAGGAGGTGGTCTTACCCGACCCCTGCAAACCGGCCATCAGGATTACGGCAGGCGGGGTGGCGTTCAGATTGAGCGGCACCGGCTCTTCGCCACCAAGCATGTCAATCAGGCCGTCATAGACAACCTTAACCACCTGATCGGCAGGTTTAACGGCCTTGATGATCGCTTCGCCGGTTGCCAGTTCACGCGCCTTGGTCATGAACTGACGCACGACCGGCAGGGCTACGTCGGCATCAAGCAGAGCAACGCGGACTTCGCGCAGCGCTTCGTCAACGTCCTTTTCAGTAAGGACGCCGCGTCCGCCCAGACGGTCAAACAGACCGGATAAGCGTTCATTCAGCGTGTCGAACATGGCGTTCCCTTGGGTCAGTGGCACAGGGATTCTACAAAACAAAAACACCCCGTGAGCGCAACGCGCCGACGGGGAGCCCCTCGGTCCCCGTCCGATTCCAGTTGATCGGGGTTGTGACCGCAGAGGTTTGTTCGCAAAAAGCCCTGTTCAGGCTTTGGATGGGGCGTATGTGCCTGTTTTGTGGGTAAGAGTCAAGTCAGAGGGGTTTGGGCGGCGTGTCCCAAGGTGTCAGCGAGGCATAGAGGGCCTGATGTGACCACGGGGCATTGACGCGGGCGGCGACTTTGCGTGCTTCGGTACCAAGAATACGGCGACGTTCGGCATCAGAGCACAGTTCTCTTAAGGCCTGTGCGGCGTCATCGGTATTGGCGTCTGCCCAGACCTGCGCCGGATCCGGCTTAAGGGCGCTGTAGGCGCCGTGTCTGTCGTCGATCGGGATCAGGCTATAGCCGACAGTTCGTGAATTGTCCGCAGTCATGAAGTCGGTATTGCCTGACCAGCCGGTGGCAATCACCGGTATGCCGGACATCATGGCCTCAAGCAGGCTGAGGCCGAAGCCTTCGGAGCGGTGAAGCGACAGGACGATGTCAAATGACGCGACAAAGCTATCCATATCGGCATCAGACAGGCGTTCGGTGAACAGGCGCATATCCTGACGATCGCCGATCATGGTTTCAAGGCGGCTGCGGGTTTGCGGGTCGTCGCTAAGGCCCTGAATCTTGATGGTCAGGCAGGCCGTATCGGACGGTTCGGGAAAGGCTTTTTGCCAGGCCTCAAGGGCGGCCCACGGGTTTTTGCGCGCCGCCGAGGATTTGGAATCGAACAGGGTCAGGGTGTGGCACAGACCGCTTTTCAGGCCGAAGCGTTCCCGCTGTGGCGTTGTGGCCGTGGCCTTGGGCGGGAAGGGGTGTGGCATAACCCTGAGGCGCAAGCATAGCTCAGAGCGGTTTTGGGAATGAAAGGCGGTGGCCAGGGCATCGCGGACAAACCGACTGGGGACCCAGATTTCGTGAAACAGGGCGGCGAGCCAGACCCAGTCGTCCGGTGCCTTAGGCGTTTCCCATGCCCAGAAGCCGATGCGGTATCGCTGTGACCACTGATCGGGGCTGTGACTTATCAGGGCTACCAGCGCTTCGGGGGCATTGGCGTGGATCAGCCAGACACCGGCATTCTCTCCGGGCAATTGGGCTTTCTGGTCGCGGATATGACCAAAGCAGGGGCGCAGGTCGTGGCGGATTATGTCGTAACCGGCGGCCGCAATGGCATCTGCGGTCAGTTGCCCGCCCCGACCAATGCCAATGGCTTCGTTATAAAAGGCCGAGACAATGATCGGGCCTTTGCGTAGTCGGGTATTGTCTGCGGTCAGCCAGTTACGGGCGCGCCATTTTCCGATCAGGCCCAGTGTGCCGTGAATAAGCGGCAGGCGATAACGGAGCGGCAGGGCCTTAAGGACAGACATGAGGGGCCTTGGAAGCGAACGGGTGTATTAGCCCATACCCGAAGATGGGGCCTGCTTAAAGGCCCAGCCAGCGGCGGCGCTGAGTCCAGTAGGACTGAAACTGTTCGGCCAGTCCCTGATCCTCAAAGGTCACTACCTTGATGTGCGGGTCGCCCTGCGTGTCCGAATGCATGGAAATGGCGTCGGCATCGTCAACGGCGGCGGCTTCGACAAACTTAAAGAAGGCACCGAAAAAGGCGTCCTGTTCAGAGTCGCTGGTTAGGTCGAACTGCAGACTGACCACGGGCTATCCTTTTTATCACCAAACAAATAACTTTTAGTGTCACAGGTCTGTGGGGCCTGTTTCAATCGTTACTATTGCAGTGCACAATATGGACAGTGAAGCGCATAAGGCCGGTTGAGTCAAATCATGCTGCAAACATTCTGCCATGGATACCTAAGGCAGATGGGGTGCAGACACGATAATGGCGACAGATCGGTTAACCTGTCGCCATTATATATTTTTATATAAATCAGTAAGTTATGATTTATTATTCGGCATCTTCGGTCAGTTTGCTGACGGCCCCTGAGGGTTGTAACAATTTTTTGATGTTACGTGCCGCCTGACGAATACGGTGTTCGTTTTCCACAAGACCGATGCGTACATAGCCTTCGCCGTACTCACCGAAGCCCAAACCGGGTGCAACTGCGACATGGGCTTCTTCGATCAGAAGCTTGGCAAATTCAATCGATCCCAGATGTTTGAACTTATCGGGGATCTCGGCCCAAGCGAACATAGATGCGGGCGGCGGGGGAATATCCCAGCCGGCACGCTTCATTGAGCTGATCAGTACATCGCGGCGCGATTTGTACATGTTGCGGATTTCTTCGACATTGTCCTGAGGGCCGTTCAGTGCTGCGGCTGCGGCGACCTGAATCGGGGCGAACCCGCCGTAATCGAGATAGGACTTTACCCGCGCCAGTGCGGCGCAGATTTCCGAGTTACCGACCACCATGCCGACGCGCCAGCCAGCCATGGCATAGGTCTTCGACAGGGAGTTGATCTCGACTGAACGTTTGATCGCGCCTTCGACCTGAAGGATAGACGGCGGCGGGTTGTTGTCGAAATAGATTTCCGAATAGGCAATGTCCGAAAGCACGATCAGGTCATGCTTTTCGGCGATGCGGATGACTTCTTTGTAGAAGTCCAGATCAACCCACTGCGCCGTCGGGTTTGACGGATAGGACACGATCAGCACCGAAGGCGTCGGCACAGAGTGCTTCACGGCCTTTTCGATGCCCGACAGATAGGCTTCGGGCGACAGGGCGGGGACGTGACGGATCACGCCGCCAGCCATCAGGAAACCGAAGGCATGAATCGGATAGGCCGGATTAGGGCAGATAACCGTATCGCCCGGCGCCGTAATGGCCATAGCGAGGTTGGCAAAGCCTTCTTTGGAACCCAGGGTGGCGACGACTTCGGTATCGGGATTAAGCTTCACGCCATAGCGGCGGTCATAATAACCGGCCATAGCCTTACGCAGGCCCTGAACGCCTTTGGAAACGGAATAGCCGTGGGTCTTGGGCTTTTTGACGGTTTCGACCAGCTTATCAACGATATGCGGAGCGGTCGGCATGTCAGGATTACCCATGCCAAAGTCGATGACATCGGTGCCCGCCGCTCGCAGTCGTGCCTTTACCTTGTTGACTTCTTCGAAGACATAGGGGGGCAGACGACGAATTCTGTAAAAATCACGCATGGCGGAAACCGGTTTATCGGCCTTTCTGATAAGGTCACACCGCAGTCACCATGACCACGGCGGAATGGCTCATATGGCGCATTGTGAGTCGTTTGTCATCCCACGAACGCTGCCTTATTCGGAAATTTTTGCGTCTTATGAAAAATTATTTACCTGTGACGCGCGGGCGGTTCATTTCAAGCGCGGCGGCAACCCAAATCACAAACCCGCCCAGAGTTAAGACGACACCCACCACACCTGAGCTTTCGTAGCCATAGCCTTTGGCGATCACCAGACCGGCGACAAACGGGCCAAGCGCATTGGCAAAATTAAAGGCAGAATGATTAAGCGCGGCCGCAAGGGTCTGGGCTTCGCCCGCGACATCCATCAGTCGGGTTTGCAGGATAATCCCCAGACCGCCACCGCACCCGATCAGGAAGACCACGATGCTGATGGCCCAGATATTATGGGCGGCAAAGGGATAAAGCGCCATGGCGGCGGTGCTCCAGAGCAGGACGAAACCGGCGGCCTTGAGCTGAAATCGGTCAGCCAGCCAACCACAGGCCAATGTGCCTGCGGTCATACCTGCGCCGAAAATAGCCAGTACAACGGGCACAAAGGCGTCCCTGACCTCGGTGACATAAAGCAGGGTTGAGGCCACATAGGTATAGACGGCGAACATACCGCCAAAACCAATGGCCCCTATGCCCAGCGTCAGCCACACACGTCCGTTTTTCAGCGCCCCCAGTTCGCGCAAGGGGCTGGCGTCCTTTTGGGCGGTGTCATGGGGCGCATATCGCCAGATCAGAATCATGGTCAGCACCGACAGGGCCGTGACAAGGCCAAAGCCGGAACGCCAGCCTATGGCCTGACCGATCCAGTTGGCGACCGGTACGCCTATGATGGTGGCAATGGTCAGGCCGAGCATGACCCGCGCCACTGCCTGTGCGCGTTTTTCCTGCGGCACAACGGCGGCACCGGCCAGTGCGGCCACGCCGAAATAGGCCCCATGCGGCAGGCCACTCAGGAAGCGAAAGGCCAGAAGCGAGACATAATCATGTGCCAGCGCGCTCAGAAGGTGGGCGATGGCAAAAAACAGCATCAGGCCGATCAGCAGATATTTACGTGAATAGCGCGCCCCCAGAACTGCAATCGCCGGTGCCCCCAGCACCACCCCCAGCGCATAGGCGCTGATGACGTGCGAGGCCTGTGACGGATCAATCCCGAGATCGTCCGAAAAATAGGGCAGCAGGCTCATGGTGGCAAATTCGGTCGTGCCAATGGCAAAGCTGCCCATGGCCAGCGCAAACAGAACCACACCCGGACGGATCATGCCCGCGTGCATCGGTTTCGATTCGGAACCGTTAGCGTTCATATGGGAGGCTTTCTTATTTACTCGCCACCACAGACGGGCGGCACACACATATCAGGTAGCGCCCTTATAGCTGAGGATTCGTGCGCGCGTGAGAGCGAACCTGCTCACTTATTGTTGCGGCGCCGGTCACACAATTTGCGCAAAGATCGAGATTAAGGGTTTTAAGCCGGTACCATTACCGACACGACGGCGCGGTCGCGGCCATTGTTCTTGGCGCGGTAAAGCATTGCGTCGGCATTAGATAAAATAGCGTCCAGATCCGAAGCGTCCTTGGCCGAATTGACAACCGAAATGCCGACGCTGGTGGTTACGGCCAGTGTGGTGCCATCCTCAAGCACAAGCGGTTCACGCACCGCCAGACGTATCCGCTCGGCCAATGCCAGCGCCTGTGCCTGCGTGCAGTTGAAGATCATAACGGCAAATTCCTCACCCCCCAGACGCCCAAGCAGATCATTGGGGCGCAGGCAACCTTTGGAGCGTTCAGAGAAACTCACCAGAACGCGATCACCGGCGGCATGACCGTGGGTGTCATTGATCGTTTTGAAGTGATCAAGGTCGAACATCAGAAGGGCGCACGACTGACGCGATGAGTCCAGAAGCAACTGTGCCTTGTCCCTGAATGCTTTGCGGTTGGAAATGCCGGTCAGGGGGTCGTGCAGGGCCAGATGCTGAAGTTTGACGATCAGCTCATTGCGGCTGTGGGTTACGCAGGCCAGAACGATCGGGGCGGCGGCGATGAGGGAGACCCCAAGCCTTAAGGAAACGAGCCACATTTCACTGGAGGTATCGGTTGGGGCGTGACCGGCTGAAACGACCAGCATGGTCCACATGCCAAAGACCAGAGTCAGCAGGGTCGTGGCGAATACCGGATAGACAAAACCGCACCACAGCAATGCGGGCACCGGAAAGGCGATAGCACCTGGCCCGCCAATGATGAGTGAAGCCATTAAGGACACGAACAGAGCGGCGATCGGCGGCAGGTCGCTGGTGCGCATCGAGGCCGCGTTTTTAAATCTGCGTTTGATGGTCGGCCAGTCCGGGGCTGCCAGAATGACCGGCAACAGCGTGACATAGTTGACAAATTCCGTGGCAAACCAGAAGGCAAAGCCGCTGAACATGCTGCCGTTAAACAACATGGGGTTGGCCAGACCGCCTACCACACCGGCAGCGGCGGCACCTGCGGCTGCGGCGATAAGCAGATAGAACATCGAAGCCGGTTCGGTCAGGCCCGCGCGGGCCCCCTGAAAACGGGTATAGACCACATAGGTGGCGGCTATGCCCATCAGGTTGGCAGTGTTGAGAATCAACGCCTTGTTCAGAGGCGAGCCGGTCAGAAGGTCAGCGGCCACAAAGGCGGCGGCACCGGCGGCCCAGCCCAGAGGATTCGATGCAGAAGGCATACGTATCAGCAGGCCCAGCATAATCGCATTGGCGGGCCACACACTGGCCAGAAAACCGATCGGGCGTGTCCATATACCCAGAAGACAGGCGCTCAGAACCGCCGCAGCGATGATCAGAGGCGGCAGAATTTTCCAGTCGTGCAGTCGGGCACTTTGCAGATTACTGAAGAGAGGGCTGCTGGTCATGCCACGGTCTCCGCTGCGGACGATACTCAGGTTACAGGTTTATCAGATTGCTCTGTCGCAAGAGTACATGCAACAGTGAGTAAGGAAAAGCAATGATATCCTAAAAGACGAATATGATCAGACGGTTTGAGAAAGTGGTGCCGCTTAGGTGACTCGAACACCTGACCCCCTCATTACGAATGAGGTGCTCTACCGGCTGAGCTAAAGCGGCACATCTGATGGGCATAAAAAAACGCCCGTCCGGTTCGGAGGGCGTCTCTTTACAATCTGATTATCCGCTTGCCAAGCGCTTTCTCAAATTCTGATCAATTAGATCAGGGCGTTTTATTCCGCCGGTTTACGTTTGGGGCGGGGTTTGGGCGCAAGGGGCGCTTCGTCCAGTTCCTGACCGGTAATGGCGGCATCGAAACCATCGACCATGCCATAGTCGTCATCGGCGGTTGCATCAGGGGGTGATGAAGCCTCAGCCGTCACGGACGTATCGCGGGCGGGGGCTTTGCGCAGGTTCGATTTGACGAAGGGCATGGACGGCACATAACGCGTCGGCAGGTCAGGCACATCGGCCAGCGTCTTTTCACCGCGTTCAAGGCGCGGGTGGGCCAGAGTGCCGTTTTCTGCATAGGTGGTGACCACCACCGTCCAGTCGGCCGGGCTATAGTCAAAGGCTTTACCGTCAGCATCAATATCAGACCAGTCGGCTTCGGGACGGGCCAGAGACGCGCGTTGAACCCAGTCACGTGCCATGTCCGGCTCACCCGTAGCCAGTGCCGCCTTGGCCATCAGGCCCGCGACGCGGCGTGTCAGGCGCTCTTCGCTCAGTTCCGGTTCGAGGGCGGCGGTGGTGCGGGCGATTTCGGCCCTGTCCTGCCCAAGAACGGCGCGTTCGACCAGAAGCAACTGGCTTTCGCGGTGAGATGGGTTGCGGTCTATGATCCCCTGAAGACGACGTACCCGGTCCTTGGGGGTTTCGGCGCTGACAAGGTCACGATAGGCCAGCCAGATCGCCGGATGCGGAGCCGCCGCGAAGGCGGCTTCGAGCACGTCTTCGGCACGGCCGGTCTTTTTGTTGGCCACCAGAAGGCGCGAGGCAATGACCGAAGCCGGTGTGAACATCGGCTGAAGCTTGGCGGCGCGGACGGCGTAATCAAGCGCCTGTTCACGCAATTGCGCATCTTCGGAGGCTTCAAGCTGAGCCGCAGAGGCGGCCATAAGGGCCGCGCGGGCGCGTTCGGCAAATACCGGCGAAACCAGCTTGCGCGCCAGTGCCCCTTCGACCAGTTCCAGCGCACCGGCCCATTCACCGGCAATGATGCGCGTCTCGAACAGGGTGTTAAAGGCCCACATGGGCGGTTTGGCCTGATTATAGGCCTCGGAAGCCAGACGCGTGGCTTCGGTGCGGTCACCGGTGGCCAGCGCCAGATTGGTCAGGCCGCGCAGGCCCGCCAGTTTCAGTTCCGGCACGCTCAGCATCGCCTGATAGGCGGCGCGGGTGGCGGCTTCGTCGCGGGCGGTTTCAGCGGCCATGGCCCCCAGAATACGCACCAGAGCTACGTTGTCATAAAGGTCAACAGCCTTGAGGGCAGAGCGGCGGGCTTCGGCGCCGTCACCGGAGGCGACCGCCAGAAAACCACGGGTAAGGATTTCCTCGCCCTGACGGCGGCGGGTGGCGGCGCGTTTACGTTCGGCGCGTTGCGGGGCGCGTGACAGCCACAACGCCAGTTGCCAGAAGGCGACGGCGAAAAAGGCCAGCACGCCGATCAGAATGACCACCGCAGAGGCCGAGGTATCGATACGATAACCAAGCCACATCAGGCTGGCCTGACCGGCGTCACCGGTGAAGCCGATGGCAATAGCAATCAGGGCAATAATGCCTAACAGGATAAGGAAGCTGCGGATCACAGGCTGCTCTCCGGTGCTGTCGGGGGTGTTGTCGGGGATGCTGTTGGGGCGCTGGTGGCCGTTGAGTAGTTCACCTGACTGAGGCGGCTTAGGGCTTCGATGGCGACGCGGCGGGTGAGGTGATCGACCTGTGCGCGTTGTTCGGCGCGCTCAAGCCAGGGCTTAAGGGCGTCCTGAGCCGACTGCGGCAGGGTTTTCAGGTGGGCAATGGCACCGGGCAGATCGCCTTCGTCAATGCGGGCCTGCGCGTGGATCAGTACCGCGTCAGTGCCTTTGGCGGTGGTCGGGTCAATGTTGCGGATGGTGAACAGGCGGCTGAACATGTTTCCGAGACGCGTCAGGAAACCGTCATCGGCTTCGGGGCGTGAGACGGCCTGCGCCCGTGCGGCATAGGTCGGAAATTCCACCGCAAGGGTCACTTCGCTGGTGACGCCCTTTTGCGCCAGAGGCCGCAGGGGGGCGATCAGAGAGGTGTCGGTCAGGCTTTTTTCAACATCAGCCAATTCGCTCAGGAAGGGTTGCGAGCCTTTGGCGGCCTGTTGCAGGCCAGAGGCGGCGGTGGCCGCAGCGGCGGCCTGAACCATCAGGCGCTGATTGGCTTCGAGGCGGTCAAGGCGGGCGCTGAGGCTGTTGAAGCTGGCGTTGCCATAGCTGCCGGTATCTGCGAAGGCGCGTGGGCTGTTGTCCGGTGTGGCGGCACCCTGATTGGCCCTGAGGGCGTTCAGTTCGGCCTCAAGGCGGGCGATCTGCTCATCCCGGGTATCGGGGCGGGTATCTGGTGCAGCGCTGGTGGCCATGACTGCGCTGGCGGGGGTGGGAACGTTCTGGGTCTGATGTTCCTTGAAGACCGCAAAGCCCATAAAGGCAATCCCCAGCAGCACGAACAGCAGGGGGATCGCCACCGCAATCATCAACGGGCCACGCGCCCATTTTTCTTTTTGCGGGGCATCGGAATCCGGCAGGGCCGAGAGGGTGAGGTCGTCTTTGGTTTCGTCTGTCATCTGAAGGCGTCTGTCCGTCCGTTGAACCCTGTCGCAGGCTTTATGATCCGATCCGTGCCAGCATGGAGGTTTCGCTGGGATGGTCGGCTATGTCTATGTGTATGCCCAAGCCGGACAGATTTCCAGTGTTCAAATCAAAAGCTTGCGTGAACCTTTGGGCGGCCGCGTCAGAGATGCACAGGACATGCAGCGGGGCAGGGCGTACGCGGTCCTTGAGGGCCTCGGCCACCAGCGTAGCCGCACGCGGAGAATGGATCAGAATATGGCTGATGCGCCCAAGCTGTTGCAGGGCGGTTTCCGGTACACGCGCAACCGTGCGGTAAAAAGGGATTTGCGTGAAACGCAGCGATGCGGCCTGTAAGGCACCGGCAATGTCGCGGGCCGGTGTTTCGGGGCCGGCATAGAGATAATGACCCTCAGGATTGCCGGTGGCGATGATCAGGCGGCTCAGATCATCGCCATCGCCATCGGCGTCATGGATATGACGAAAACCGGCGGCACGGGCCGCGGCGGCGGTCGCTGTGCCGACAGCCCAGACGGTCAGGTCGCGGGCAGTCTGTGTGGCGGCAAAGGCGGCGACGCCGTTGGGACTGGTGAACACAATGTCGGTCAGGTCAGTCGTATCAATGACGGGCGACAGAGGCTCGACCACCAGCACCGGATCAATCAGGCTTTGGTGGCCAAGGGAGGTCAGCCTGTCTGCTGTGGCTTCAGCCGCCGGAAGGGTACGACTGATCCAGTAGAGTGTCATGCCACAATCAGCCGCTCACCGGCTTCTTCGCGGATCGAGTGGCCAAGGCTGACGCCCAGTGCATGAGCCGTTTCCGGTGTGGGATGCGCAAGCGTGGCGCGGCGCTGCCAGCGGGTCTGGCCATCGGCGGTCAGGGCCTCGACGAACAGGGACAGGGTGTCGCCGTCAATTTTCGCATAGGCCCCGACAGCGGTGCGGCAAGAGGCCTCAAGCGCCTCAAGGGCACCGCGTTCGGCACGAATACGCAGGTGGGTTTCAGGGTGGTGCAACTTGCTGATCCAGTCCTGATTGAGGTCTTCGGTGCGGCACTGGATCGCCAGCGCGCCCTGACCGGGGGCATTGGGGAACAGGTCAGGGTCGATATAGGAGCGGATGCGGTCTTCGAGGCCGAGGCGTTTAAGGCCAGCGGCGGCCAGCAGAAGCGCGTCACAGTCTCCGGCCTCAAGCTTTTTCAGGCGCGTATCGACATTGCCGCGCACCATGACGACCTCAAGGTCGGGACGGGCGCTCAGGGCCTGTGCCTGACGGCGCATGCTGGCGGTGCCCAGTCTGGCGCCCTGAGGCAGGTCGGCAAGGCTTTCGTATTTCAGGCTGACAAAGGCGTCGCGCGGATCTTCGCGCACCGGTATGGCGCACAGGCTCAGGCCCGGTACGTCTTCGGCAGGCATGTCCTTAAGGGAGTGAACGGCGACATCGACCTCGCCCCGCAACAGGGCGTCTTCGATTTCCTTGGTGAACAGTTGTTTGCCACCGGCTTCGAGCAGGCGTCGATCCTGAATGCGGTCGCCTTGCGTCGAGATAATCACCAGCGGCGCAATCTCATCTGCGCGGGCGGGATCATAGCCAAGGGCGGCGGTAATGCGTCTCTGCACCCAGCCGCATTGGGTGGTTGCCAGTTTCGAGCCGCGGGTTCCGATTTTAAGCACGTGTGTCATGGAGACTGGTTGTAGTTTTTCGTCAAAAGGCTTGCAAGCCTCTTGACGTGTGACCATTTGACCGTTTGTGTCGCGTTCGTTTTTTCGGAGTTACTACTGCACGTGGCTTTAAGTGTCCCCCTATGCGTCCTTGGTGTCGAATCCAGTTGCGATGAAACCGCCGTGTCGGTGGTGCGCCGCGACGATGAAGGCCGCGTGGAGGTGGTGTCGTCGGTGATCCATTCTCAGGTCGTCAAGCATGCGGTCTATGGCGGGGTGGTGCCGGAAATTGCCGCCCGCAGCCATGTGGAAACCATTGATGATCTGGCGCGGATGGCCTTAGAACAGGCGGCAGAAAAGGGCGTGTCTGCGGACGATCTTGATGCCGTTGCGGCGACTTCGGGGCCGGGTTTGATTGGCGGCGTTATGGTGGGTCTGTCGTTTGCCAAGGGCTTTGCCTTCGGGCGTAATCTGCCGCTCATTGGTGTCAATCACCTTGAAGGGCACGCCTTGTCGGTGCGGCTGACCGAGGATGTGGCCTTTCCGTTTTTGTTGTTGCTGGTGTCCGGTGGCCATTGTCAGTTGCTGGCGGTGCGTGGGGTCGGAGATTATCAGCGTCTGGGGACGACCATTGATGATGCGGCGGGCGAAGCCTTTGATAAAATCGCCAAGACACTGGGGCTGGGCTATCCAGGTGGGCCTGCGCTTGAGGCCGAAGCGGTCAACGGAGATGCGACACGCTTTGAGTTGCCGCGTGCGCTTCTGGGGCGCAAAGACTGCGACTTTTCTTTTTCCGGCCTGAAGACAGCGGCAGCCAGAGTGGCAATGGATCAGGTCAAGACGCCTCAGGATCGGGCCGATCTTTGTGCGTCGGTTCAGGCGGCAATCACGCGCCAGTTGTCCGAGCGTTCGGGACGGGCCATGAAGCTGTTCAAAGACATGACCGGTGCAGAAAATCCGGCCTTTGTTGTGGCCGGTGGGGTGGCGGCCAACAAGGCTGTGCGGGCGGGCCTGACGCAGTTGGCACAGGCCAACGGGTTTCGTTTTGTGGCACCGCCTCTGGCATGGTGCACGGATAATGCGGCGATGATTGCGCTGGCCGGACTTGAGCGGTTTGCCCTTTTGCGCGAAGAAGCGGGCTATGATGAAGCCACTTTTTGTCAGGAATCGTTGAAAACCGTCGCGCGGCCGCGCTGGCCCCTTGACGAAGACAGGGCGATCAGCGCACCCATACATAAAAATTCGGGTCGTAAGGGGGCTAAGGCGTGAGCCGGTTTCAATCAGCCAAACCATTTTCATCGGTCGGAGTCATTGGCGCAGGCGCGTGGGGGACGGCGCTGGCGCAGGTCGCCGCACGGGCCGGACGCAGCGTATTGTTGCAGGCCCGTGAACCGGAAGTGGTCGAAAGCATCAATCACGACCATCAAAACCGCCTCTATTTGCCGGATGTTGCGCTTGAGGCGGGGGTGCGTGCCACGGGTGATGTGGCTGACCTTAAGGGGTGCGAACTGATTCTGGCGGTGCCGCCTGCGCAGCATATGCGGGCCACTCTGACGGCCTTTAAGCCCTATTTGCAGGCCGGTGTGCCGGTTGTGCTCTGTGCCAAGGGCATTGAGCGCGGCAGTGACGACCTGATGAACGAGGTGATGGCCGAGATTTTACCTGATGTGCCCGCGGCGGTGCTTTCGGGGCCAAGCTTTGCGGCCGAGGTGGCGCGCAATCTGCCGACGGCGGTGACGCTGGCCTGTCATGATGCCGATCTGGGGGCGCGGATTTCGACCACATTGGCTACGGCGACCTTCAGGCCCTATCTGATTGATGACATGGTCGGGGCCGAGGCCGGCGGGGCGCTGAAAAACGTGCTGGCCATTGCCTGTGGCATCAGCGAAGGCAAGGGACTGGGGCGCAGCGCCCATGCGGCCCTGATTACGCGTGGCTTTGCCGAGATGGTGCGCTTTGCGGAAGCCCTGGGCGCCAGACCGGAGACCCTGTCGGGGCTTTGTGGTTTGGGTGATCTGGTGCTGACCTGCTCATCCCATCAGTCGCGTAATATGTCGGTTGGCTTGGCGCTGGGGCGCGGGCAGACTCTGGCGCAGGCGCTTGAGGGCAAGATTTCGGTCGCCGAAGGTGTGGAATCAGCACCGGCGGTGCGTCACCTTGGGGAACGGTTGGGCGTTGAACTGCCGATCTGTAATGCTGTGGCGGCGATATTGGCAGGTGAGGTCAGTGTCGATAAGGCGATTGGCGAACTGATGACGCGGCCTTTGAAGACCGAGCGTTAGGTTCAGAGACGGTTTCAAAATTCGCTCAGGTGTCGATATTTGCAACACTGATGATCACATTTTTCGAAACCGGACGTTTCTGATTAATTTTTTATAATTGGTACTATCGACTTTGGTTGATTGACGGGCGTATGCTGGTCTCAAATTTTTAAGAATAAAAACTTTGAGGACGCCCAAGACTATGACTGATGCCACGCTCTATCCCGTGCCAGATAACTATCCGCGCGCGCATAGCCTGACTAAAACCCAACTTCAGGCCCAGAGGGATCTGGTGAAAACCGACCCTGATGCCCATTGGCGGAATGTGGGTAATTTACTGGATTGGACAACACCATTTACGCAGGTGAAGGATGTTTCCTTCTATCGCGATGATTTTCGTATTCGCTGGTTCGCCGATGGCGAGCTGAATGTCACGATCAACTGCATTGACCGGCACCTGCCGGAGCGGGCGGATCAGGTAGCCTTTATTTTTGAGGGCGATGACCCGTCGGTTTCCTATAATGTTACCTATGGGCAGTTGTCGCGTGAGGTGAACCGTCGCGCCAATCTGCTGAAAAAATATGGCGTCAAAAAGGGTGATCGCGTCACCATCTATCTGCCTATGGTGCCGGAAGCCGCCTATTTCATGCTGGCCTGTGCGCGTATCGGGGCGGTGCATTCCGTAGTGTTCGGTGGCTTTTCGCCCGACAGTCTGGCGGGGCGAATTCTTGATTGCAAATCGGAATATCTGATCACCACCTGCGAAGGCGTGCGCGGCGGCAAGAAGATTCCGCTTAAGATGAATGCCGATCTGGCGCTGTTGCAGTGTCCCGATGTGAAGACGGTGTTTGTCACCTCGAAAGACAAGACCTTCCTGACGCATGGCGGGCGCGATATCTCGATCTATGATGAGGTCGAGGCCATGAGCGATGTCTGCGAACCTGAGGTGATGAACGCCGAAGACCCTCTGTTCATCCTCTATACTTCAGGCTCTACGGGTAAGCCCAAAGGCGTGCTGCATACGACCGGTGGTTATCTGGCGTGGGCGACCTATACGTTCAAGACCGTTTTTGATTACCATGAGGGGGACATCTATTGGTGTACCGCCGATGTGGGTTGGGTCACGGGCCATTCCTATGTGGTCTATGGGCCTCTGGCGGCGGGGGCGACGTCTCTGATATTTGAAGGCGTGCCGAACTATCCGACTGTCAGTCGTTTCTGGGAAGTGATCGACAAGCATAAGGTCACGACCTTCTATACGGCGCCGACCGCTATTCGTGCCCTGATGCGCGAAGGCGAAGAACCGGTGACAAAGACATCGCGGGCGTCCCTGCGTTTGCTGGGCAGTGTCGGTGAACCGATCAACCCCGAAGCGTGGAACTGGTATCACCGCGTGGTGGGCAACGGTAATTGCCCGATCGTCGATACCTGGTGGCAGACGGAAACCGGCGGGCATCTGAT
>JASGFL010000062.1:0-17796 GCA_047605545.1 Asticcacaulis sp.
TTTCCGTAACGTGCCCGTTCTGGATACCGGCGCGCGCGGTGCCACCACCACCTTCGTTCAGCGCGGTCAGGGCGATGTGCTGCTGGCGTGGGAAAACGAAGCCCTGATGGCTCTGGCCACCACCAAGGATGCGCCGTTCGAGATCGTTTACCCCTCCATTTCCATTCGTGCCGAGCCTCCGGTTGCCGTCGTTGACAAAAATGTTGAGCGCAAAGGCACCGCCGAGCTTGCCAAGGCCTACCTTGAAGGCTTGTTCAGCGCCCGCGCCCAGAAACTGGTGGCGGAATATCATTTCCGCCCGTCTGATCCTCAGGCCGCGGCTCAGTTCACTCAAAAGTTCCCGGATATTGAACAACTGACTATAGACGCCGACTTCGGAGGCTGGAAAAAAGCACATGCGGCGCATTTTGCTGCCGATGCCGCTTTCGACCAGCTTCAGTTACGTCTGCATCGCTAATCTGTCTCCTTTCCGGTATCCATGTCCCCCACAGCGTCCACACCCGCTACTAACGTCGTGCCCGAAGGCTTTAAACCGCCCAAGGTGACGTATAATACGCGCGTCCTGCCAGGCTTTAAGCTTTCGCTGGGCCTGACGATCACCTATCTGTCGCTTATTGTTCTGATCCCTCTGGCCGCCCTTTTGGCGCGTCCGTGGGAACATGGCCTTGATGCGGTTTTCAAAACCATCACCGATGAGCGGGTTCTGGCGTCGCTCCGCGTGACGTTTGGCATTTCATTTGCCGCTGCCGTAGCCAACCTTTTCACAGGGCTGGCGGTTGCGTGGGTGCTGACGCGCTACGAATTTCCGGGCAAGCGAATTCTGGATGCACTGGTTGACCTGCCCTTTGCCCTGCCGACCGCAGTGGCGGGCATAAGCCTGTGTACCATGTACGCTACCAATGGCTGGATCGGCAGCCTTCTGGCACCGCTGGGCATCAAGGTGTCCTATACGCCGCTGGGGATTTTCATCGCCCTGATCTTTGTCGGCCTGCCGTTCATTGTCCGCTCGGTTCAGCCGGTTCTGGCCGAATTTGATGCCGAGGTCGAAGAAGCCGCCACAACCCTTGGGGCCACGCCTCTGCAAACGGCGTTTCGCGTGATTCTTCCGGCACTGGCTCCGGCCATGCTGACCGGCTTCTCACTGGCTTTCGCGCGCGCCGTTGGCGAATACGGCTCGGTGATCTTTATCGCCGGCAACATGCCGTTTGTGTCGGAAATCACTCCGCTTCTGATTGTCATAAAGCTTGAGGAATTTGACTATGCCGGTGCCGCTACGGTGGCCGTCATGCTGCTGAGCCTGTCGTTCCTGATCTTGCTGGTGATCAACGCCTTGCAACTCATGCTGAGCAAAAGGGGCCAGAAATGAGCGCCAAAGCCGCCCGTTTTCCCAAAACCCCCGCCGCTATTGGCCTGACCCTGTTTGTGGTTGGCTGGCTGGCTCTGGTGATTATCCTGCCACTGCTCAATGTTCTGTTTGAGGCCTTTGCCCGTGGCGTTGCGCCTTACCTGTCCTCATTGGCACACCCTGATGCCATCAGCGCGGTTAAGCTGACCTTGCTGGTGGCCGCGATTGCCGTGCCGCTCAATGCCGTGTTCGGCATTGCCGCCGCCTGGGCCATTACGCGCTTTGAGTTCAGAGGCAAGGGCCTTCTTTTGTCGATACTTGATCTGCCCTTTACCATTTCTCCGGTCATTTCCGGTCTGGTGTGGGTTCTGTTGTTCGGTGCCCACGGCTGGTTCGGCCTCGCCTTACAGGACGCAGGCATCAAGATCATCTTCGCACTGCCCGGACTGGTGATTGCCACCATCCTTGTGACCCTGCCCTTCGTTGCCCGCGAACTGATTCCGCTGATGCAGGATCAGGGCACCGACGAAGAAGTTGCCGCTGTAACTCTTGGGGCCAATGGCTGGTCATTGTTTTTCCGAGTTACCCTGCCGAATATCAAATGGGCGCTGACCTATGGCGTGCTGTTGTGTACCGCGCGGGCTATGGGCGAATTTGGCGCCGTCAGTGTGGTGTCCGGCCACATTCGCGGCCTGACCAACACCCTGCCTCTGCACATCGAAGTGCTGTATAACGAATATGACAGTGTCGGGGCCTTTGCCGCCGCCACGCTTCTGGCGGGCCTCGCCATCATCACCCTGATACTGAAAACCCTGCTGGAATGGCGCTTTGCTGGTGAACTGGCTGCCCATCGCAAGCACTAGAGAATCCCCTTATGTCCCTGATTGTCAGTAATATCACCAAGACCTTTGACCGCTTTCCGGCCCTGACAGACGTAAGTTTTCAGGCTCAACCGGGCGAGTTTCTGGCGCTCCTCGGGCCATCCGGTTCCGGTAAGACCACACTGCTGCGCCTTCTGGCCGGTCTGGATCAACCCAATACCGGTAAGGTCGAGTTTGACGGCATAGACTATCTGGCGCTCAATCCGCGCGACCGACGCATCGGCATGGTGTTTCAGTCCTATGCCCTGTTCCGTCACATGAGCGTGGCGCAGAACATCGCCTTTGGCCTGACGGTACGCCCGTCAAAAGAACGCCCGTCGAAAGCCGAGATCAAGGCTACGGTCGAGCGTCTGCTGAAACTCATTCAGCTCGAAGACTTTGGCCATCGCTATCCGTCACAGCTTTCGGGCGGTCAGAGACAACGTGTGGCCCTTGCCCGCGCTCTGGCGATCAATCCGCGCATTCTGCTGCTTGATGAACCGTTTGGCGCGCTTGATGCTCTCGTGCGCAAGGACCTGCGCCGCTGGCTGCGTCAGATCCACGATGAAACCGGCGTCACGACCATCTTCGTTACCCACGATCAGGAAGAAGCCCTTGATCTGGCTGACCGCGTCGTCGTGCTGAAGAATGGCCAGATCGAACAGATCGGCAAGCCGGTCGAACTCTATCACCAGCCGCAGACTGAGTTTGTGTTTGATTTTCTGGGGTCATCCAACCCCGCACCGGCGCGCGTTGATGGTGACACCGCCCACTTTGACGGCTTCAGCGTCCCTGTCATCAGTTCCCAACCCCTTAGCGGCCAAAAGACCACGCGTTTCCGTCCGTTTGACGCCCAACTGGCGACCGAAGGGCCGGGCTTTAAAGCCAGTCTGGTGTCGGTGCTGCCCGCTGGCCCCAGCCTGCGGCTTGAACTGCGCGGTGCAGACGGCACGCTTTATGAAGTTCAGCAGGCCCATGATTCGAATGCCCGCGACCTTAAGGTGCGCGACACGGTCTATATCCGCCCGACCAAGGTTTACGCTTTCTGATAAGCGATTTCACCAAACATAAAAAAACCGGCCTGAGCATCCTCAGGCCGGTTTTTTTATTCATATTTACCGAAACTCAGATCGACTTACGTGCGCCCCAGAAATAGACGATGCCCGTCCAAAGCGTAATCAGCGCCGCAAGCCACATCAGCCAGAAAGCCAGAATGCTGAACGCCGTCAGGTAGCTGACATCAAGCCCAAAGGCCGTCCAGCTTTGCACCAGAAGCTGCGCCCCAAGCGCCACAAGCTGAACCGTGGTTTTCCACTTGGCCAGCAGGCTGACGGGGATACGTATCCCCTTGCCTGCCGAGGCTTCGCGTAAAGCGCTGACGGCAAATTCACGGAACAGGATAATCGCCGCAGGCAGGGCAATTTCCGGCTGGGGGTTAATGCTAAAAAGACCCAAAATCGTACCGCAAACCAGAATTTTGTCTGCGATCGGGTCAAGAATTGCGCCCCATTCGGACTCGGCGTGCATACGTCGCGCCAGATACCCATCAAAGAAATCCGTCACCGCCGCAATCACAAAGGCATAGAAAGCCAGACGCGTCAGACTGTCGAGCAGGTCGCGATTATCAATCGCGGGCGAGAACATATAAAGCCCCCCCGCCGTAGCCGCCATGAGCAGGAACATGACAAGCCCCGCCACCAGACGCAAAGCCGTCAGAAGATTGGGGATAGGATTGGGTTTTTCGCCGGTCATGGTCACGCCACTCGCAATTCAGGATGGCACTGTCTGGCATGATCCGCGCCAAACCTCAAGCATTCATCCCCTCTGTTGCGAAGGTTCAGGCGTGAGGGATCAGAAGCGATAGCCCAGACCAACAAACACTGACTTCTGCGTCAGGTCAGCGCGCGCGGCACCTTCGTTGGTGTCACCAAAGTCTGTGTAGCGGTATTCCGCACGCCCAAACAGATTTTCACCAAAGGCGTAATCCATACCAACCGCCCCCGTCACGCCGGCAAGGGTTTCGGTTTCCTTTTCGCCGTCATACTCAATATAGGCCCGCGTACCGGCTACCCCCAGCGCACCGTAAACCAGCGCATTCCCAAAGCTGTAGCCCACGCGACCGCGTATCGAACCGGAATAGTCCATCCCGACCTCAAGCGGCTCCCCCAGAATGTCATAGCGATCACTGGCATCATTCCAGTTGAGGTCTGCCTCCGCCCCGATGACCCAGTTACCATTTTGCGCATTTACACCCGCAAAGGCCCCATAGGCTGTATTGTCAAAATCATCCGATCCGCGTTCATCCGTAACGCCATCATCATACCGAAGCTCAAGTTCGGTACGGTTCTGACCGGCCTGCAGGCCCACATAAGGGCCGGACCAACCGGACTGATATCCGCTCTGGGCCGTCGCAGCGACGGGCAACATAAGAACAAGGCTGGAGGCGGTAACAAGAGCGAAGGTCTTCATGCGGCATACTCCTTAAATGTTATGCTTTAAGGAGACACGCACAAGCATAAGGTTTCCATGCCCCTGCTTATGCCGTTACATAACTATGCCGCTAACCTGTCCGGTTTCGCATTTATACGGAGGGGCCATGAAAATGATCGTATATCTTCTGCGCCAGAGCAGAAGAAATCCCCTCGACCTTCTGCAAATCCTCAAGCCGCGCCGCACCCACTTCACGCCCTGAACCAAAGGCCTGCAACAGAGCGCGCTTACGACGCGCGCCAATGCCGTCAATCTCATCCAGCGGATTTTTCGTCAAAGCCGCCGCCCGCTTTTGCCGGTTGGCGCCAATAGCATAGCGGTGCGCCTCATCCCGCAATCTTTGCAGATAATAGAGCACCGGAGATTTCGGCTCCATCATGAATGGTGCGCGATCGGGCATAAAAAAGCGCTCCATGCCCGCATCCCGATCCGGCCCCTTGGCAACGCCGACAATCTTTATGTCGCTCATGCCCAGTTCGTTCATGACCCCCAGCACCGCCTCCAACTGCCCCTGCCCGCCATCGACAAGCACCAGATCCGGTCGCCCGAAACCTTCTTCTTCCGACGCGTCTTCGGCGCGATTTTTCAGGCGCATAAACCGGCGACGAAACACTTCGCGCATCATCGCATAGTCATCACCCGCCACCGTATCGAGGTCACGGATGGTAAACTTGCGGTACTGGCCCTTCATGAAGCCTTCCGGCCCCGCCACGATCATGCCACCGACCGCATGGGTGCCCCCAAGGTGCGAGTTATCATAGACCTCGATCCGCTGAGGCGGCCCGTCAAGGCCAAACGCCTCAGCCACACCATCCAGCAGCCTGACCTGCGCCGAATTTTCCGCCATCCGCCGCCCCAATGCCGAGCGCGCATTATTGTGCGCATGGGCCACAACATCAGCCTTTTCCCCACGCTGCGGGCAATGGATTTCAACCTTGCGACCGGACTTTAGGCTTAGGGCCTCCATCATCAGTTCAGGTTCAGACAGACGGTGCGACACAAGAATAAGCCTTGGCACCGGCTTATCCTGATAGAACTGCCCCAGAAAAGCGTCCAGAATAACGCCTTCATCATCTTCGGAATCCACACGCGGAAAATAGGCCCGATCCCCCCAATTCTGGCCAGCGCGATAAAACACGCTTTGTACGCAGGCTGCCCCGCCTTCGTGCACCACCGCAAAAACGTCCGCTTCCTCTTCCCCAAGACCGATTGAAGATGACATGGCCACATGATTGAGCGCCCGCACGCGGTCACGCAACTGTGCGGCTCTCTCGAAATCCATCTCATCCGACGCCTTCATCATCTGCGCCGACAGATCCGCCACAACAACACGGCTTTTACCTTTTAGAAAAGCCTGCGCCTGCCCCACCAGGTCATTATAGGCCCCCAGACTGATCTCACCGGTACAGGGCGCCGAGCATCGCTTGATCTGGTGCAGCATGCATGGACGCGTTCGACCGGCATAGATATTGTCCGTGCAGGTTCTGAGCAGGAATGCTTTTTGCAACGTATCGAGTGTTCGGTTCACCGCCAGTGTCGAGGCAAATGGCCCGTAATAGTCGCCCTTTATGCTGTGCGCCCCGCGATGTTTGGTGATCTGCGGCGCTTCGTGATCCTTACGCACCAGTATTTCCGCAAACGACTTATCGTCACGCAACAGCACATTATAACGCGGCTTCAGCGCCTTGATGAGACGCGCCTCAAGCAGCAGTGCCTCACCTTCGGTCTGGGTGCGGACGATGACCATAGAACGCGTCAGATAGACCATGCGTGCAATGCGGTTGGAATGCACGCGCCCTTGCGCATATTGCAGGATACGTCGTTTTAGGGACTTGGCCTTACCTACATAAAGCACCTCATCCTTATCGCCGATCATGCGATAGACACCCGGCTTATCCTCAGCCAGACGCGCTTCACGCAGAATAAGCTCTGCGCCGGTCAGGACGATTTCGCTATCGGAATGCGGTGGGATAATCTCGGTCACAATATGAGAACATATAGCGAAACTTTGCCGGATCGCAACCGACGCCGTGTTCTACCAGTGCGGATCAGGCGGATAGCCGTGCAAAACCTCTTCGATCCGGCGCAATGACCCCTGATTAATATTCAGCGGCAGCGAATCAAAATCGAAGAACTCGGCACTCTTGATCTCGGCATGAGAGGTCAGTTCTGTGCGTTCAAACTGATCGATGCGATACAAAAGCACATGATCACCGGGGAAGAAGCGTTCATTTGAATGAATCGACAACAGCTTGGGCGTCTCAAGGGCGATAATCCCGCCCTCTTCTCGCAACTCCCGAACCACAGCATCTCCGGTTGTCTCAAGGGCATCCACACCACCGCCCGGAAGCCACCAGCCCTCTAGATAGGTGTGTTCAATCAGAAGCACCCGCCGATTGTCTTCGATCACGATCCCGCGCACCCCTAATGTCTTACCCCGCGTCATCCGCGAATGGGCAAAAAACAGGGGTCGTGCATAAGGTTCTACAAGGCGCTTCCAGTCATCCATTTAGTTACTATTGGTATGAGTTGCGGGTTTGCACAAGGCATCACGCAGGTCATCACAGCCATTTTATAATGATGTCAGACGCGTTACATGTGCCTCTGCCCCTTGAGTTCCGAAGCCAAGGCGTTTAAGCACAAAAAACAATTATTATCACGGAGTACCTCCATGCTGGCCATTGCCATTATGTTCGGTTTTATCGCCGCCGTCGCTGCCCTGAACTTCATTGATTTCGGCCGCATCGACTAAGACGCGACTTGACCGGCCCCTCCGAAAAATCCGTTACCAAAACCGCACTGGTCACCGGCGCGGCTAAACGCATAGGACGGGCCGTCGCCTTCAAACTGGCGCATCAGGGATATGATATTGGCGTACATTATGGTGTATCGCGCGATGCCGCCCTGCGTCTTTGTGAAGAACTTGGGGCACTTGGTGTCAGAGCCACCCCCTTACAGGCCGATTTAAGTCAGGCCGAAAGTATTCAGAACCTGATCCCCGCCGCCACTGCGGCACTTGGGCCGCTACAGGTTCTGGTCAACAACGCCTCTGTGTTCCATGATGACCGCCCCGGTTCGATTGAGGTCGAAGCCTGGCAAACCCACATGAATACCAATCTTCTGGCACCTGTACTTTTGTCTCAGGCCTTTGCCGGACAAACCGACCTGCCGGAAAATGCCACGATCATCAATCTGATCGACCAGCGGGTGCTTAAACCATCGCCGCCGTTCTTTTCCTATGGATTATCCAAGGCGGGTCTTTGGTACGCCACGCGCACACTGGCGCAAGGCTTAGCCCCCAAGGTACGCGTCAATGCCGTTGGCCCCGGCCCGACCCTGCCGTCAATTCACCAGACACAAGATGAGTTCGAGGCCGAAGCCGCCTCAACCCTGCTGCAAAAGCCAGTAACGCCCGAAGACATTGCCGCCGCGGTTTCCTACCTGATCGAGGCGCGCGCCGTTACCGGTCAGATGATCTGCGTCGATTCCGGCCAGCATCTCAGCTAAATCAGGGCCTCAGGCCTGCACCCGTTTGCCCCGAGGCAGACGGAAGCACCCCTTCCCGCCGTTTATTTCGTACGGGATACGCTGTAGTCAGCCAATGCCTCAAGCGCGGTTTTCCAGTCGCTGTCGGGGAAAATTGCCAGTGCTGCCTTGGCCTCAGCGGCATAGGCTTTCGCCTTTTCGACCGCCTGCGCCATAGCGCCTGAGTCGACGATCAGTTGGCGGGCATAGTCAAAATCACCCTCAGCCTGATTGCGCTTACCAATGGTGCGCTCCCAGAAGGCCGCCTCAGTATCCCCAGTGGCGGCAATGCCCAAGATAAGCGGCAGGGTCGCCTTACCTTCGGCAAAATCATCACCGGCATTTTTCCCAAGCGCTTCGGCGGTGCTGCCGTAATCCAGCACATCGTCCTGAATCTGGAACGCAAGCCCCAGAGCATGCCCATAGGTTTTCAGTGCCGCCTGCAGCGCACGTGAGGCCTTTGCCCCGACCGCGCCGCTTTCGGACGCCGCAGCAAACAGGGCCGCCGTCTTGGCAGAGATAATATCGATATAGACGTTTTCCGGCAGGGCGGCGTCATAGGCGCGCGTCAGTTGCAGCACTTCACCTTCGGCAATCACGCCCGAAGCCCGCGACAAAATCCCCAGCGCTTCGATCGAATCCGTATCGACCATCAGTTCAAATGCGCGGGCGAACAGGAAATCCCCCACGAGCACCGAAGACGGCGCGCCCCAGATCAGGTGCGCAGCCACCTTACCGCGACGAAGCTGGCTCGAATCAACCACATCATCATGCAAAAGGGTCGCCGTATGGATGAACTCAACAGCCGCCGCCAGCTTATGGTGGTTATCGTTCGTCGTTTCACACAGACGCGCCGCCGCGACACACAACAGAGGCCGCAGACGCTTACCGCCCGCCGCAATCAGGTGATCCGCAAGCGCGGGAATCACCGGTACATCACTTTGCATCCGGTCACGGATCAGGGTGTTGATGTCACGCATATCCGCGTCACCCAACTGGAACAGGGCGTTGACATCCCCGCTCTTCACCGCACGCTCAGCACGTGTTTTTTCCATATCGACCAGATTCAAAACGCGAAACTCCGGCAATCCTCAAAAGCCTGTTCTGCATTAAACCGCTTGACGGCCTTAGTCCATGCCTGCGTTAAGACTTTTGTGCTACAGGCACGATATAAAAGCGACCCATATCCCATGTCAGACACCGCCGACACAGACATACTGGAAACCACCCTGCTCAACGGGCGTGTCAGATTGCGCCAACCGCGCAAGGGCTATCGAATCGGTATGGACGGCGCGCTTCTGGCGGCGGGCGCAGCATCGATTGCCGGTAACAGGCCCCTCAAAGCACTTGAACTCGGCTGCGGCGTTGGCGGCGCTATGCTTTCCCTGACCACACGATGCCCGCAGGTTACGGCAACCGGTATCGAACGCGATGCAGCGACATTTAATCTGACGCTCGAAAACATTGCGCTCAATCAGCGTCAGGATCAGGCAATCAACGGCGATATTGGGACTGGCTTCAAAAGCTTTGAGTTGGAACGCTTTGATCTGGTGATGTCAAACCCGCCCTATTTCGACGATCCGAACCTGTTGCGCGCCCCGCATGAATTGAAACGTCCCGCGTGGATCGCTGATGATGGCTTAGGCGCTTGGCTTGAGTTTGCCCAGGCCGCCGTCAAAGACGGAGGCGATATTCTGTTCATTCATCGTGCCGACCGGTTGGGGGATATCTTAAGCGGGCTTACTAAATGCGGTTCCTTCATTATCCGCCCGATCCAGCCCTTTGCGGAAAAAGAGGCCAAACGAGTTCTGGTCCGCGCCAAACGTCTGGGCAAAGCGCCTCTGCGACTGCTACCGCCTCTGATCCTGCATGATCAGGGCGAACGTAAGCATACCCCGGAGGTCGAGGCCATCCTCAGAGGCGAAGCCGAACTGGGCTGGTAAGCTCAGGCCTTGTTTGCCACTTCATCCAGATGGGCCTTGGTTTGATCCACCGCATCATTGGCACGCGCCGCCCGACGGGCCAGAAGATCAGGGCTTCCGGCATTGTAATCGTTCATCAGCGTTTTAACGAAGTCGCCGGACTGCACGTCCTTAAGTACGTCCTGCATGGCGGCTTTGGAGGCCTCCCCGATAATACGTGGGCCGGTCAGATAGGCCCCATATTCAGCGGTATTGGATATCTTGCCAAAGCCCCCCGCCATGCCGCGCTCCCACAACAGATCAACCACCAGCTTAAGTTCATAGCAGGTTTCAAACCACGCAACTTCGGGCGGATAACCGGCATCGACCAGCGTATCAAAGGCCGTAGTCACCAGTTCCCGCGTGCCGCCGCATAAGACCACCTGCTCACCGAACAGGTCAGATTCACACTCGGCTTTCATGGTCGTTTCGAGTATCCCCTTGCGCCCACAACCCAAAGCCGCCGCGAACGACAGGCCTATTGATTTGGCATGGCCGGTCGCATTCTGATGCACAGCGAACAGGCAAAACACCCCCTCACCGGCTTCATAGATATCGCGGATGCGCGGCCCGATTCCCTTGGGCGACACCAGAAGCACATCGACATCCGCAGGTGGCTTTACCAGTCCGAAATTGACCGACAGACCATGTGCGAAGATCAGCGCCTGACCGGCCTTAAGATATAGCGTAATGTCTTTATCAAACAGGCCTTGATGCGCCTCATCGGAAGTCAGGACGACGATAACCTCAGCCCACGTGACACCTTCGGGCACGGTGACGACCTCAAAACCATCGGCTTCAGCCTTAGCGCGCGTCGCGGACTCCGGCTTAAGCGCCACTCGGATGTCGGTCACACCGGAATCGCGGACATTGAGCGCCTGCGTCCTTCCTTGCGAGCCATAACCAATGACCAGAACCCGCTTTTGCCTGATGACACTCAGGTCACAATCACGATCATAATAAACGGGCAATGACATAGAGGCCGCTCCTGACTATAGTGCCTTTCAGAATCGTCATCCCGTATAAAGTACGCCTGCATGTCCCAACACCCCGAATATCAGTATCTCAACCTTCTGCGCGATATTATGGATAATGGTGTTGAACGCACCGACCGCACCGGCACGGGCACACGCGGACTGTTCGGGCGTCAGATTCGCTTTGACCTTTCCAAAGGTTTTCCGCTGCTGACCACCAAAAAGGTACATTTCAAGTCCATCGCCGTTGAGCTTCTGTGGTTCCTGCGTGGCGATACGAATGTGCAGTACCTGCACGATCACAAGGTCACCATCTGGGATGAATGGGCCAATGAGAACGGTGATCTTGGCCCCGTCTATGGCAAACAGTGGCGTTCGTGGGCCGCCCCCGATGGCCGTCAGATCGATCAGATGGCGCAATTAGTGGAAAACCTTAAGACCAATCCCTATTCGCGCCGACATATCATTTCGGCATGGAACCCCTCCGAGATTGAGGACATGGCCCTGCCGCCATGCCATTGCCTGTTCCAGTTCTTTGTCGCGGATGGCAAGCTGTCGTGTCAGCTCTATCAGCGCTCGGCCGATATTTTCCTTGGGGTGCCGTTCAATATCGCCTCCTATGCCCTGCTGACGCACATGGTCGCGCAGGCTGCCGGCCTTGAGGTCGGGGATTTTGTCCATAGCTTCGGTGACGTGCACCTGTATCTCAATCATCTGGAACAGGCGCAAATCCAGTTGACACGTGAACCGTTTACTTTCCCGACGCTGAACATCGCACCGAAAACCGATCTTTTCGGCTTTGAATATGCTGATTTTGCCATTGAGAACTATCAGTCGCACGGTGCCCTGAAAGCACCGGTGGCGGTATAGTCATGGTATCTCCGCGTCTCTGCCTCATCGTCGCCCTGAGCGACAACAATGTCATTGGCCGTGACAATGGCCTGCCCTGGCATTTGCGTTCCGACCTGAAAAACTTCAAGGCCCAGACGCAGTTTAAACCCGTCATTATGGGTTCGAACACATGGGACAGCCTGCCGCGCAAACCCTTACCCGGCCGGCTTAATCTGGTGTTGTCACGCGACCTTAAGTTTGAAGCAGAAGGCGGCGTAGTCTGTGAAACCCTATTTGAGGCCCTAAGCATTGCACGTGAACACGCGATGGATGACGGGGCCGATGAGATCATGATCATCGGCGGCGCCAAGGTTTATGAGCAGACCCTGCCCAAGGCTGATCGCCTCTATGTTACGCAGGTCCACGCCGAAATCGAAGGCGACACCCATTTCCCAGTGATCGATCCGGCCATCTGGCAGGAAACACAGTCCGAATTCGTCCCTAAGGGCGAAGGCGATGACCATGATTTCACGCTGAAAGTCTATGATCGCATAAGGGCATAAAGGAATAATCGCCTTTTCGCCGCATTTGCCTGTATGATCAGCGCCAGTAATTCCCTTTTCCGAGACGCCCCCGAGACACCTATGTTTGCCACTGCCCGTTACCTCCTGCCTTCGATTGCTCTTCTGGCTGCGCCTTTGCTGGCGGTTCCGGCTCATGCGCAGGATAATGACGCGCCAGTGGCGACAAATGTGACCGGCCTGCGCCAGCAAATGATCGACACGCCTATTCTGGCGGACGCACCGGCGGACGACTTTCATCGCGTCGCGTGGTGTCACGGCATACTGTCCGGTCATATGGATCTGGCGGAGCGTCTGACCGACGTGGAACCGGCCAGTGATATGATGCGTGCCATTGGTCGCTCTTATTTACGTTCTTACGAAGCGGCCCTGACCCTTTCGGAAGAAGGTAAAACTGAAAAAGGCCACCAGACCGCCGAAACCGCCCGTCAGAAAGGCTTTGATGGTTGGGAGGGCGCGCGTATGGCCGATAAGGACATGGCCATTGGTGCCTATATGAACTGGTCATTACCCGGAGATTGTGAACGCGCCGCTGTTGCGCTTTCGGGGCGTCCAAACCTGTTCAAGGAAATGCAGACCGACGAGGAAGCCAAGATCATAGCCGAGACGCTTAAGCCCTCTACGGAACGGACAACGCTTGATGTCCTGACACCAAAACCCGCTGCGCAAACGCCCGCTGATAATAACCAACCCGTATCCTCAAACCTTACGGACGAGGTATCAGAAGACCGCAACTGGCGTCAGGGTCTTATGTCGAAATTAGGATGGGGCAAGAAGGACTGATTCCGTAGCGGGATCATGACAACGCTGACCTAACGTAAAGTTTCTACATATATACAGCTATTTAGCGAACGATTTTCGTAAAAATGCCCCCATAATCCGCGGGATGGTTTCCATATTTACGAAAAAATATTACAAAAGTTATCGGTAACATGGCGTTTTTTGCCGAAAAAACACCCCCAAAACAGGATAATTTACTAGCCCGTCGCATTTTCACATATAATACAAACAGATGACAGGCAAAACCGCCCCACTTAAATTGCAGACTCCGCGTCTGGATTTAAACACATTGTGGGATAAAATAGGGGCTGTTAAACGAAGCGGCCATTGTGCGATCCACTGCGCCCCGCATCTGTGTTTGTGTAGCGTCTCCCTACTTCTTGATCGCAATGTACCGAGTTTCTTTCCAACTCTAACGGCTTAACACATCATGCCCGATTCCTCCCCGAATGCGGCATCGCGTCTTTACGCATTAGCGGTGGCGCGCGATACCGCGAACCTGATTGACCTTGATGCCTCACTGGCTTTGGCACGTGCCTCGGCGCGTACCCTTATGGCCTTGTCTCCGCAGGCAGCGCTTTTGTTCAAAAGCTTTGCTCAGGAAGAGATTAACCGTCTGGCTATGGAATGCACCGAAGAATCCGAAGGTTCGATCGCGATTGTACGCGAAACGATTAACATGGTCTGAGCCCTCTCCCTTTTCAGACCATGAAAAACCCCACGAACATCGCTTCGTGGGGTTTTTGTCATTCTGAGCTCAGAGGTCAGACGCGTTCATTCCAGTCGCGTATCTGCTTTTCAGCTTCCTCCTGAGCGATCCCGTAACGTTCCTGTAGTTTTCCGGCTAAACGTTTGCGGTCGCCTTCGATGACATCCAGATCATCATTGGTCAGCTTTCCCCACGCCTTCTGAAGATTGCCCTTAAGCTGTTCCCAGTTACCTTCAAGTTGATTGCGATTCATAATGCACTCCTATAGAATTTTAAGCAATTAAAGATAAAAGCTTAATCACCATAGAAATATAACAATAAAAATACAGTTCATTAAAAATGAAATTTTGTTAAATGCAAAAAAAATACCTTAACTTATTTTACAATGCACATTCTCTTTACACTATCCATATAAATAAAAGCGTAATTATCATCTTTAATTTTATTTTTATAAGATTTAAGTTTACCAATTACACTACCATCAGAGCAAACATCATAGCACTTCCCTGACTGAACAAGCCCAAGCATTAACACAGCTGCAAGTTGACGCTGGTCATTCCTGTTGCCATACAGATCGTTTATCACATGATTGACAAGATCCTTGCCGCCAGATGACATTGGCTCCGCCAACTCAACAGGGTATGGGGATATGTTATCTATACCATACTTATAAATATCCCACTGCTTTTCAATGGAGTAATCTTTTATGGCGACAGCTCTAGCATCAACCGTTTTATTTTTATCGAAAAATTCCCTCTCAATATTTTTATTATCACATGCCGAAATTGTTAATGTTAAAGTAAATAGAAGAAAAACAGAAAATAATACTCTCATTAAATGCCCCCAAAAAAAATTAAACTGCGCTAAGATTTTAATAGATTTAAAAAAAATCTGTAGTGCCGACTGATGTATTTTTATGACACTTATATCGTCATTTATCCCCGTTGATGGGCGCTGTCGTGTCAGCTATCCATTGCTAAACCTACGTCATCAGCCTTCTTTGGCAAAGTCATACACCCGAAGTCCGTCAGCCTCAGCCGGCGGTTCACGCCAGCGGCGCTCTGACATAGCCCTTTCCGCGTCGCGTTTACCCGCCTCCCAATGTTCGTTCATGGTTACGCGTGAAAATTCATAATCTTTTGAATGGCTGTGGTCCGAACTGTCATAGTTGATCAGGTGAACAATGCTGACGCGGTGATGGGCCGCCTTGGCATAGCAGGCCTGCATATCGGCATCTTCACGCGCTTCGGGCGGCAGACGTTCATAGAGGCTGCGGATTGTTTGCCTCAGGCGATAGCGTTCAAGGAAGGCATCCGTATTCAGACGGGTACGGCTGGAATAGGTGATGTCCTTCACCCGCGCATAGACCTCATCCAGCGTGTCCGGCATCCCGCCGCTGGCGCTGAACAGATCCATCTGGAACACCAGCGTATCGCCATCCAATCCCCCGTCGGCGCTGTGCAGCACATAGGTCAGAGGCGTATTGCTAACCACACCGCCATCCCAATATGGCACCCCGTCGATGACTATGGCGGGAAAGCCCGGAGGCAGCGCCCCTGAGGCCATGATGTGTTCCGGCTTTATCTTGGTTTCATGGCTGTCGAAATAGATCGAATTCCCCGTCAGCACATTGACGGCCCCAACCGAAAGCCGCATCTCGCCCGAATTAATCCGGTCAAAATCGACGTATTTCAGCAGGGTTTCCCTCAAAGGCGTCGTATCATAAAAGCTGGTGTCGGACGGCAATGTCCACGGCTGCACAAAGGGCTGAAACAGGGATGGCCGGAAAAAGCCCGGCACGCCGCCAAGGGCACTCATCATACCTGACCATTGCCGGAACGAAGCTCTCAGCCAGGGATTCAGTCCGCTGAATTCATCTGCCGGAAACTGAACGCTGATCTGTTCCCAGAAGCCCCTGAGTTGCTGACACCGTGTCTCAGGCGGATTACCGGCGATGATCGCCGCATTGATCGCCCCGATTGATACACCCGCCACCCAGTCAGGCTCGACCTCATTGGCCTGCAAAACCTCGTATGCACCGGCCTGATAGGAGCCAAGCGCGCCGCCACCTTGCAGCACCAGCACCGTTTGATCATAGGCATCTGTTTTTGAGCGCTTATTCCCTGAACGGCGGGGGGCCTGTCCATCTGCCATGACATCTCCTTTTACGGGTTACTGTTGCCAAAGGTAGCACAGGCAAGGCTCAATGCCATAGGCCTGACCTTGCGCTTCCCAATGTTTCAGACTTTAAATAAAATAATAACTAAACAGCCTCACCCTTGTCAGCCAGTTAATCCCCACCCGTTCCCTGCAAAGGATTTTGTCATGCGCATTCGCAGCACCTCTATGGCCGTTGTGGCCTTCTTCGCCCTCAGCGCCGGTGCCGCCGCCGCATACGACAGCTCATTTGCCGTCGGTGTGCACGGTGGCACGACCGGCGTCGGTATCAGCGCCAAATATCAGATCAATGACTATTTCGTCATTCGCGGCGATTACGATCATCTGGACTATTCACGTGATTTCAATTCGAAGGACGTGGATTATGACGGCGAACTGAATTTCAAGCCGTTTACACTGGCGGTGGATGTGCACCCGTTCCAGAATTCGTTTTTCGTGTCCGCAGGCTATAATACCGGCGACCGCAAGGTTAAGCTTACGGCACGCCCGACCGGTGATACTGAAATCGGCGGCACCACCTATACCCCTGAGCAGATTGGCACCCTGACGGCAGATGGCGATCTGGGGAGCGGCGCGCCCTTTGTTGGACTTGGGTTTGACAATACCTACACAGCTTCGGGCAGCCTGAGCTTCCGTATTCTGGCCGGTGCCATTATCGGCAAAGACCCTACGGTGCGCCTGTCTTCAGACAGCAGTTACGCCAGCAATCCACTATTTCAGGCCAGCCTGAGACAGGAAGAAGCCGACCTTCAGGACGACGTGGATAAGGTTAAAACCTATCCGGTGCTTCAGGTCGGTGTGAACTGGCGCTTCTAAAACCACGCTGCATGTACGCTGCGGGGGTGACAATCGGGCACAGCCTCATTATCTAAAGAACCTGTTTTTTTGAATCTGAGAATCGGCTGTTCCCATGACCACTCCCCGCCCCCTTCGTTGCGCCATTATCGGTTCCGGCCCCGCAGGCTGGACGGCTGCTATCTATGCGGCGCGTGGATTGCTCAATCCGGTGGTTTTCACCGGCCCGCAAACCGGCGGCCAGCTGACCATCACCACCGATGTTGAAAACTACCCCGGCTTTGCGGATGTGATTCAGGGCCCCTGGCTGATGGAGCAGATGCAGGCGCAGGCTGAACATGTCGGCGCTGAGATCATCCATGACATCGTCGTCAAAGCCGACCTGACACGTCGTCCGTTCCTGTTGGAAACCGATGGCGGTCAGCAGTTTCTGGCAGAAACCGTGATCATCTCAACCGGCGCTCAGGCCAAGTGGCTGGGCCTTGAGTCCGAAAAGACCTTTCAGGGCTTTGGCGTTTCCGCGTGTGCGACCTGTGACGGCTTCTTCTATCGCAATAAGGCTGTGGCCGTGGTCGGTGGCGGCAATACCGCCGTCGAAGAAGCCCTGTTCCTCACCAAGTTCGCTTCCAAGGTCTATCTGATCCACCGTCGCGACTCGGTACGTTCGGAAAAAATTCTGGCCGAGCGTATGCTGGCTGAGCCGAAAATCGTTCCCGTATGGAACTCGGCCATCGATGAGATCATCGGCGAAACCAATCCGCTTGGGG
>JASGFL010000063.1:0-17679 GCA_047605545.1 Asticcacaulis sp.
GATGTTAAAGCGCTCAAACAGGGCGCGCGGCTTATAGGCGTCCGACGCCAGAAGCTCACCAATGCGGTCAAAATAATGATCCGCCGTTTCAGCCGAAAGCTGAACATCAAAGCCCATGATTTCGCCGAACACATGGCTGGTCCACATAGCGGTTGGCGTGCCGCGGAACAGGTGCTGATTGGATGCAAACAGCTTCCAGGCCTTGCGGTGGTCAGCCTTTGACGGGCCAGCCTTTGACGCCACACCAATATCCTCAAGGTCATGGCCCTGAGAATAGAGCATGCGGTAGATATAGTGGTCAGGGCTGAGGAAAAGCTCCGTCGCACTGCCAAAGTTTTCATTGTCAGCAAACCACTGCGGATCGGTGTGACCGTGGGGCGACAGGATAGGATAGGCCTTGACCAGATCATAAAGTTCGCGCGCGACGGCACGTTGCGCCGGATCAGCCGCAAACAGGCGGTCAGGGTTAAGTTTCAGTGGTTTGGACATATCTATAAACCGTTATGTAAAATTCAGGCGCAGGTCGGACCATTATGGGTTTTTCTTTCGGACCTGTTGCCACATTCCCCGCCCACTAGGTAACCGGTGTCATGAATTTAAGCAACAGGTTTTTGCGAAACCATTTCAACTAACCCGACGCAACCCGCAATGATGGCTTTTTAAGGCTTGAACTCAGGCTCAGCGGGACCGGTGGAATCACGCACCGTCAGGCTGGCGCTGAATATGGTTGAGGCCTTGCGCTCGGCTTCGGGGTCAACCAGTGTTTCTGCTGCTGCGCGCCCCATATCACGGATCGGCAAACGCACCGTTGTCAGCGGCGGCTGCACCCGTCCGGCGGCAGGCGTGTCGTCAAAACCAATAACACTGAGGTCGTCGGGAACATGCAAACCTAACTGAAAGGCCGCCCGATAGACCCCGATCGCCATCTCGTCATTACTGGCGAAAATGGCCGTCGGACGATCGGCACGGTTCAGCAATTTCATGCCCGCCTCAACGCCCGATTCAAACGAATAGGCCCCTTCAACCTCAAGCGCCGGATCAATCGACAGGTTGGACTTGGCCAGCCCTTCGCTGAAACCCTGACGGCGTTCGCGTGCCGAGGCGTAGCCCGCTGGGCCTGTGATAAACCCGATACGCTTATGCCCCAGCGCCGTCAGATGTTCTGCCGCCAGCATACAGCCGTGGCGATCACGTGAGACAACCTGAGGCGACAGGATCGGCGGGTCATTTTCCGCGCCGTGCATGGCGGTTATGCGCACATAGGGCACATCCAGCTCATCCAGCACCGCCAGCAAAGCCCGATTTTCGGCAATCGGCGGCAACAGGATCACGCCCGCCAGACGCTGCAACTCAACGAAATCACGGATTTCATCAAGAAAATCGTCGCTGCCCTTGTCACACGGGTGCACCACCAGTTCGAAACCGGTGCCCCGCATCCGGTCAAGCGCCCCTGACTGAATATTGACGATATAGGCCGCATTAGGGTTGTCATAGATCAGGCCGATCAGGAACGACCGCCGGAACGCAAGCCCGCGCGCCTGAGGATCAGGACGAAAACCGATACGGGCAATGATACCATTGACCTGCTCACGGGTTTCGTTGCGCACACTGGGGGAATTGTTGATGACGCGCGAAACGGTCTTCTTCGACACCCGCGCCAGACGCGCCACGTCGTTAATCGTCGCCTTCTTACGTCGCCGGATGAACTCTTCGACGGCATCGACTGCCGGATCGGCAATTCCCTGTGAAATTTTAGTAGGTGCCATGTGTCCGGCTTATAGTCATGGATTGTGAATAAACAAACGCGTCACCATATACAAAGAAACCGAAAGGTAAATCCGTAGCCCGTGACATTCGGCACCATTGCGTCCTTCGACAATGTGCCCGCCCCCCGCGTCGGATTTATCAGACAGCAGACTTGCTTATACACCTCTTTTTGCGTTATGACACCGGTTTCCATAACAAAAGATAATCCACCAGGAAACTTTTTCAGGAGCCACCCGAAGCCAATGCCACAAAATCCCACCACCTGTGCCACACCCGGCCCGCGGGACGTCACGCCTTCGGGGGTTAAACCCTACATGCGCGTCCATGCCAAAGACCATGTGGCCGTCGCCCTCGAAGCCCTTAGCGCCGGTGATGTTATTGACGTCGGCGATGTATCGGTGACCCTGAAAACAGATGTGCCCAAGGGGCATAAGATTGCCCTCTATGACATCCCTGCCGGTCAGGAGATTCTGAAGCTTGGGTTTGTGATTGGCCGCACCACGACACCGGTGGCAGCGGGCGAGCATATTCACAGCCATAATCTTGAAACCACCTTAAGCGGCGTTGAAGATTACAGCTATCTGCCTCAACACGCCGAAGGGCCGGGTTCTCACCCCGACACCGGCCATGATTTTCTGGGTTATCGCCGTAAGGATGGCCGCGTCGGGATACGAAACGAAATCTGGATCATCTGCACGGTCGGTTGTGTGGCCCGCACGTCTGAACGTCTGGCCAAGGTGGCCAATGAACGCTTCAAAGGCCGCGTTGACGGCATCCATGCCCTGACCCATCCGCTCGGCTGCTCGCAGCTTGGTGACGACCTGAGCCACACGCGTAAGCTTTTGGCTTCGCTGGCCTCGCATCCCAATGCCGGTGGCGTGCTGATTGTCGGTCTGGGCTGTGAAAACAATCAGATCACCAGGCTGATCGAGGAGATCAACGGCCGTGAGCCAGAACGTCTGAAATATTTCGCGGCCCAGATGGTTGAGGACGAACACGAAGCCGGTCTTGAGGCGCTCGAATCACTGGTGGCCATAGCCGAAAAAGACGAACGCACGCTCTGCCCCCTGTCCGATCTGGCGATTGGCGTTAAATGTGGCGGCTCGGACGGCTTTTCCGGCCTGACCGCCAACCCTCTGGTCGGGCGTGTGGCCGATCGCGTCGCCTTTGCGGGCGGCAAGGTCATCATGACCGAAATCCCCGAAGTCTTCGGTGCCGAGCGCCTGTTGATGGCCCGCGCCAAGGACGAGCAGATTTTTGAAGGCATCGTCGAGGTCGTCAACGACTTCAAGCAATATTTCATCGACCACAATCAGCCGGTGTTTGAAAACCCGTCTCCGGGCAACAAGGCGGGCGGCATCACCACCCTTGAGGAAAAATCCCTTGGGGCCGTGCAGAAAGCCGGCACCAGCCAGCTAACCGAGGTTCTGCGTTACGGCGAACGCGCGACGCAATCGGGCCTGTCCCTGCTTGAGGCCCCCGGTAATGATGCCGTGTCCTCAACGGCCCTGACGGCTGCCGGTGCGGTGATCGTTCTGTTCACCACCGGTCGCGGCACGCCTCTGGGCTTTCCGGCCCCGACGCTGAAAATCGCTTCCAATACCGCGCTGGCGGAAAAGAAGCCGCACTGGATCGACTTCAATGCCGGTCAAGCGCTTGAGGGCCATACACTGGATGAAACCGCTGATGGTCTGCTTGATCTGATCCTGAAAACGGCCTCTGGCCAGCTATCCAACAACGAAAAGAACGAAGAACGCGAAATCGCGATCTGGAAAAACGGAGTAACCCTTTGAGCCGCCTGTCACTTGCTACCCTCAATGCCCTGAAACCCGAAGTCATCCGTCCGACCTATGATCCGTCAGCGGTAAAGGTAGGGGTGGTTCATTTCGGCCCCGGCGCCTTCCACCGCGCCCATCAGGCGGCATTTCTTGATGCGATTGTGGCTACGGACCCACGCTGGGGCATCTGTGGCGTGTCGCTGCATTCCAAGGGTGTGCGCGACGCCCTTGGAATGCAGGACGGGCTTTATACGCTGGCTATTCTTGATGCCGAGATCAAATACCAGATCCTCGGTTCCATCCGCGAAGTGCTGGTCGGCCCCGAAGATATCGAAGCCGTCTTCGCCCGTCTGACGCGTCCCGAAGTACAGATTGTCACCTCTACAGTGACCGAAAAGGGCTATTGCCTGAACCCGCAGTGGGAGCTGGATTTCAGCCATCCGGACATTGTGCACGATCTGGCTAATCCGACCGCGCCCAAATCCTTTATTGGCTATGTCGCCGAAGGCCTGAAGCGCCGCTATGCCGCCGGTCTTGCGCCCTTTGTTCTGATCCCTTGCGACAACCTGCCGAAAAATGGCGAGCGGGTTAAGGCGGCTGTGGTGGCTTTTGTCGCCCATAGTGACGCTGCACTGGCCGAAAAGATCAAAGCCGAACTGTCGTCACCCTGCACCATGGTCGATTCCATTACCCCCGCCACAGACGATGCCTTGCGCGCCCGCGTCAAGGACGCCATTGGCCTTGAGGATGCCTGGCCGATCCAGCGCGAAGCCTTTACGCAGTGGGTGATCGAAGAGCACACACACGACAACGGCCCTGACTGGCAAAGCGTTGGCGTAACCCTGACCGACAATGTTCCGGCCTATGAGCGCGCCAAGCTGCGCCTGCTGAACGGCCCGCACTCAACCATCGCCTATGCCGGTCTGCATAAGGGTTACGAAAGCGTCTCCGAAGCCATTGGCGATGCCGAACTGGAAACCCTTGCGCGCGATCTGATGTTCAAGGACGTGGTGCCGCTGCTTGAGGCCCCCAAGGGTCTTGATCTGGTAGCCTATAGCGAGGCCATTCTGGCGCGCTTCCGTAATCCGGCCATTCGTCACCTGCTGTCGCAGATTGCGTGGGATGGCTCGCAAAAGCTGCCGATCCGCCTTCTGTCGTCCCTGTCCGAAGCACTGGAAAAAGGGCAGGACGTCAGCCGCTTTGGCGTGCCTCTGGCGGCATGGCTGCGCTTTGTGCGTCAAAAAGCCGTCAGCGGCGACGCCATTACCGATCCGCTGGCCGATGAACTGATCGCGCTGGGCCAATCTTTCACTGACGATGTATCCGACGTGACCCTGGCGCTCGGTTTCCGCAAGGTGTTCCCGCAGGCTCTGGCGGACAATCCGGCGGTGATCGCGGCCTTGCAAACCGCTTATAGTGAACTTCTGTCACGTGAGACTGTCGGTTAATCCGACAGTCCGCGTCTTAATAAAAATACAAACAGTTACCTACAGGGAGCGTAAATATGGAACTTGGAAAAGGACTGAAAGTCCTCTCGGCACTGGCTTGCCTTAGCCTGCCTTTGGCAGGTGCCTTGCCCGCCGTATCGGCGACACATAGCGACAAGGCCCCCAGCGATGCTACGGGCCTTGATCGCGCCACCTTTGGCCATAAGGGCTGGGCCGACACCAAGGGCGGGGCCGGTGGCCGTATTATCAAGGTCACCAACCTCAATGCCTCAGGTCCCGGTTCCTTCCGCGAAGCCGTCGAGGCCGAAGGTCCACGCATTGTCGTGTTCGAAGTGGGCGGCGTTATCGACCTCGATAAGACCTCCATTTCCATCAAGAACCCCTATCTGACCATTGCCGGTCAGACGGCACCTGATCCGGGGATTACCTTTATCCGCGGAGAATTCAATCTTTCGACCCATGATGTGATCGTACAGCACATCGCCGTGCGCCCCGGTCAGGCCGGTGCCACCGAACGCGGCAGCTGGGCGCCGGACGGCCTGTCGGCGCGCGGGGTCAACAACATCATCATCGACCATTGCAGCTTCTCATGGGCGGTGGACGAAAACCTGTCGGCTTCGGGCCAGCGCTTTCAGGGGGAAACCGGCGACGACTGGCGCAAAGGGGCCGCCTATAAGGTCACGTTCAGCCACAACCTGATCTATGAAGGCCTTAAGGAATCGACCCACCCCAAGGGTGAGCACTCCAAAGGCATGCTGATCCACGACAATACTGACCGCATCTTTGTGTATGGCAATGTGTTTGCCTCCAACTATGAGCGCAATGCCCTGTTCAAGGGTGGTGCCCGCGCCGCCATGGTCAACAACCTGATCTATAATCCGGGCCTCAGAGCCGTGCATTATAACCTTGTGGCCCACGAATGGGGCAGCCGCGAATTCCAGACCGGCTGGCTTACACTGGTCGGCAATGTCTATCGTCAGGGGCCGGACACCATTAAGGATACGCCGCTGTTTACCCTTGGGGGCGTTGGCGACATTGACCTGTACCTTAAGGACAATATTGCCGTGGATACACAGGGCGCACCGGTGGCCCAGACCGGTCGCTATACGGCCTCTCAGGCGCGCATCATCGAGGCAAAGACCCCGTTCCTGCCCGCAGGCGTCAAACCCATCGCAGCCTCACGCCTTGAGCACGTCATACCGTTCAGCGCAGGCATGCGTCCCTGGTCACGCGATAAGCTCGATTTCAAGCTGTTGTCGGATGTGGTCGAAAGCCGTGGCCTGATTGTCGATCACGAAGGTCAGTCCACCGGATACCCTGACTATAAGCCCACACAGCGGGTTTTTAATCCTGAAGACTGGAATCTTGAGGATATGTCGCCTAAAGCCGGTTGGGACAGCCTGTTCGTCAATTCCTATAAGGCCCGATAAGGAACCCCTATGCCCGCAACGCCCCTGCCCGTCCTGCCTGCCAATCCGGTTGAACCTGATCGCGTCATCGTCCTGACTGAAGGGGCGGAGAACGAGGCCGGTGATGAATGGCCGGACAGGCGCTTCTATAAAATCAACCGCCTTGAGCTGCATGAATACAAATCGCGCACTCAGGCCAATTCTCAGGCAATTGGACGGGCGCTGGTCTATGCGGGCGGGGGCTATCTTAATCTGGTGCACGACAAGGAAGGCATCGAAGTTGCCCTGTGGCTTAATGCGCTGGGGTTCGATGCCTATGTGCTGGTGCACCGTTTGCCCGGTACAGATAACGGCGCGGGCGGCGTCCACCCTAAGGATATCGCCCTCACCGATGGCCTTAAGGCGCTTGATTTCCTGAGTTGTCAGTCACCTCTGCCGCTGATCCATGTCGGACTGTCGTCCGGCGGGCATCTGGCAGGGGTTATGGCCTGTCAGCCCCATGACCTTAAGGCCTCAGGCGTCATAATCGCCTATGCACCCATCAACGCCAACCATAAGGACCATAAGGCGCCTGCCGGTAAGCCTGACTTCCCACCACCGGAAAAGCAGGCCTTCTATAATGACTGGGCCATTGGCATTACGTCTGAGCCACACGGCATCCCGCCGATTCCGGTGTTTCTGGCCTATGCCCTGCGTGATCAGGTCGTGCCGCTCGATCACGCCCTGAACCTGCTGAAAACCATGCAAACGACAGGTGGCGATGTCGAAGCCCACATCTTCCCTGACGCGCCGCACGGGTTTGCCTTGCGGGAACTGGATGGCACACATGCCAGCTGGCCACATCTGGCCGAAAGCTGGATTGACCGTGTCCTGACGAAAAAAGCCTGAAAAAAAGCCCCTCTGACCTTTATAAGTCAGAGGGGCTTTCCACTTAGGTACCCTGCTGTACGAACGGCACCTTATCGAACAACTTACGCTCTTCACCGCGCGGATCGTTCGCCAGTTTCGGCGGCAAATCCATCAGCATGGTTTCGCGCTTTTCCATCCCGTAAGGCACCCACTGCGGCAGGGCCTTAGTCTGCGGTGAGCCGGTACGGGCAAAGGCCACAAAGGCATCCGAAAACAGATCGGCCAACTGACGGGCTTCGGGGGAATCGGTGGTCACCGAGGACGCTTCATGGGTGGTACGGAAGATCAGCGGGATTTCTATCCCATGCGGCGCGCCCCATTTGCCGCCATCCTTCGGGCTTTGCCAGTCGGTCTGGAAGACATAGGCCGGTGCCCCCGCCTTTGCCCGCTCTTCGGCTTCGATGATCGCCCCGCGCCATGATCGCCCCGCTGTGGTGGCGGCAAAAAACACCTGAGACGGCGTCATATCCGGATAGAGCCGACGATAGGTATCGATCACCAGCCAGGGATCAATATCAACGCGATATTGCGGCGGCAATTTTGCCGGCAAGTCTTCCCACGTCAGACTATGGTTAGCGGCATTCCCGCCCAGAAAGGCGCGCGTCTCATCATGGGTATTGCCGATCATCATCGGAATATGCAGGGATTGCGGCGCGGCATCGGGATAGAAGGGGTGCCGGAACAGATGCGTCTCATCGACCACCGGCCCGAAATAGACGCCGCCTGAACCGATCACCGGATCGGTCACTTTCAACGCCCCCATAAGGTCTTCCATCGGCAGGGTCTGCACCTTCGCCAGACCCTCGGCATCCGCCTTCAGGCCCAGAGCCTCAAGATAGGCCGTGGCGCGTAAGGTGGCATTACCCGGCCCCGACGCCGTCACCTGCTGACCGCTCATGGTCGCGCCCTTATGGAACAAGCCATTGGCCGAAGGCGTAGCCATAAGGGTGGCAATCTTCGCCCCGCCGCCTGATTGCCCGAACAGCATGATATTGGCGGGATCGCCCCCAAAGGCGGCGATATTGTCCCTGATCCATTCTAGCGCCAGAATGATGTCCATCTGGCCGGTATTGCCTGAAAATCTCAGCGGCCCCGCCTGACCGGTCAACAGACGCTCCAGACGGCTGAGATACAGATAGCCAAAACTATTCAGACGGTGATTGATCGTCACCACCACCACATCGCCCCTCAGCGCGAGGTTCGTACCATCATAAAGCGGGTCGCTGCCGGAGCCATTATTATAGGCCCCGCCGTGCAGATAGACCATGACCGGACGTTTGACCCGTGCACGGGCTTCTGGCGTCCAGACGTTCAAAAACAGACAGTCTTCGCTTTTGCCGTAAGGATCAGGCGTGCTTTGTTGGGGACAGGCGGCCCCATAACGATCTGCGGCTACCGGATCGCGCCAGGATTCGGGTGAACGCGGCGGCTGAAAACGCGCGCGCCCCGTATCCTGCCCGTATCTCAGCCCCAGAAATACGCTGACGCCGGATTTCACCTGCCCCGTCACAGGGCCAAGCGAGGTAGCTACCAAAGGCCGGCTTGCGGCCCCCGAAGGTGACGCAGTTAGGGACACACCAAGTGCCGTAAGTCCGGCAAGGGTTTGACGACGATTCATAAGGGCATTTCCTGAATTATGGTTATGCCGGAGTGTGCGATTTGCCACTACAAATGTAAAGTTACGTAACGTCCTTATATGTGTTTGCCAGACCGTCTTTTTTGCGATTTAAATTTCAACAGAAACTGTATCAAAAGAGACAAGATGGCCGTCACCGCTGCCCCCACCCGCCTGAAAGCTGATATTGGTTTTGCCTCCCATATCGGGCGGCGTGATGAAAATCAGGATTTTGCCGCCGCCTGTCTGGCTGATGCGCGCTCGCATCACGGTCTTGTGGCTGCGGTGGCCGATGGCGTGGGTGGCCGCAAGGGCGGACGCGTAGCCGCCGAACTAAGTGTCCGCGCCTTCATTGATGACTATCTCAGCCAGACCGAAGCCCTGTCGCCGCAGAAAACCGCGGGCCGCGCTCTGGAAAGCATCAACTACTGGATTCACCGTCAGGGGCAGAAGGACGAAAAGGTAAAGGGCATGAGTTGCGCCTTTACCGGCATCGTCATTAAGGGCAACCGCCTCCACAGTTTCCATGTCGGTGATACGCGTCTCTATCGCTGGCGCGACGGCTATCTGGGGCAACTGACCCGCGACCACAAACCCGAAGGCATTGAGGAATCAAACTTCATTACCCGTGCCATCGGCTTCGAAGAAGTGGTGAGGATCGATTATCGCATTCACGATGTGTTTGCCCATGACCGCCTTATTCTGTGCTCGGATGGTCTGCACGGCATTCTGACCGAAGCGCAGTTCAGCACCATTCTCAATGACCGTGCGCCGCCCGAAGTCACCGCCCAGCGGCTGGTCGATCTGGCGATTGAACATGGCGCCGATGACAATACGACAGCCCTTGTGGTCGATGTATTCGAACTGCCGCCCGCCACGGTGCAGGATCTCGATGCGGTTATGGCGCGCCTGCCGATGCGTGAACCACCGGCTCCCAAGGAAGTTGTCGATGATTTCCGCCTTGAGACCATGCTGGCTGACGGAGTGTACAGTCGCGTTTTCAAGGCCATTGACCTTAAGGCCGCTGACCCCTCAAGCCCTCAGGCAACCGTCCTGCTGAAATTCCCCAAGCCGCAAAATCTGGGAGCCGAGACACAGGCGCGCGCCGCCTTTATGCGGGAAACATGGGTTGCCAGTCGCGTACAGCATATCTGGATCGGATCGGTTTTACTTCTGCCGCCGAAACGCCAGACTTGTCTCTATGTCGCACAGCCATTCTATGTGGGTGAAACGCTCGAAAGCCGTTTGTCGCGCACGCCGCAACTGAGCATTGACGAAGGTCTGGATATCGCCACCAAACTGGCCAAGGCCTTGGGCTCATTGCATCGTGTCGGTGTTATCCACCGCGATATCAAGCCTGAGAACATTATCCTGCTCAAGGACGGCGGTCTTAAGCTGATCGATCTGGGCTTTGCCCGTCTGCCTGCGCTGGATGAGCGCTCAGGCATATTACCGCCGGGTACCAACAATTACATGGCCCCCGAAATGTTTGACGGTAACTGGGGTGATGAGCGTTCGGACATATTTGCGCTGGGTGTCACCATCTATCGCCTGTTTTCCGGCGGGGCCTACCCCTATGGTGAGGCCGAACCCTTTACCCAGCCTGACCTGAAACGGCCGGAGCCGCTGGCCAAATTCCGTAAGGATGTACCGGGCTGGCTTGAGAGCCTTATTGTTCAGGCACTGGCACCGGATGCCGATGAGCGCTTCGAAGACGGGTTTGAAATGGCCTTCAAGCTTGAGACCGGCACCTATGGGGCCAAACCTGCCTCACTGCGCCGCACCTTCCTTGAGAAATATCCCGAACGTCCCTGGCAGATCCTCAGTGCCGTGCTGGGGGTGCTGGTGCTGATTCTGCTGGCTATGCAGTTCGGTTTGATCCCTGAAACCCATCTGGAGGACATCCGGTCTGTCCTGCGTAATCACGGTTTTCCCGAACTCTGACAGCGGTTGTTAACGAACCGCTTGTCAAGTCGCTCGGACTGTGTGTAGTTTTTTACCTGCGCGGTACGGGGACAGATTTTCACCAAGAAAACAACCTGCCGTGAGAAACAGGTAGGAGTTTTCAGTACATGGCCTCACCAAACGCCACAGATGCCGCCCCGAATCCGGCCCCTAAGGGAAAATCCAACAATACGGCCCTGGTGGTCGGCGCATCTTCGCTCGGCACTGTGTTCGAGTGGTTCGATTTCTATATTTTCGGCACTCTGGCCGCCATTATGGGCGTCCACTTCTTCGAAGCCGAAGGTATCAATTCCACAACCGCCTATATTTTCGCCCTGATGGCGTTTGCCGCAGGTTTCGTCGCCCGTCCGTTTGGCGCGCTGGTGTTCGGGCATCTGGGGGACATTGTCGGACGCAAATATACCTTCCTTGTGACCATGGTCATTATGGGCGTAGCCACCTTTGCGGTCGGCCTGTTGCCTACCTATGCCCAGATCGGCATTGCGGCACCTGTGATTCTGGTGGGTTTACGCCTGTTACAGGGTCTGGCCATGGGCGGTGAGTATGGTGGCGCGGCGACCTATGTGGCCGAACACGCCAAGCCCGGTAAACGCGGCTTCCTGACCTCATGGATTCAGACCACAGCTACGCTCGGCCTGTTCCTTGCCTTGCTGGTGATTGGCGTCACCCGCATAGCGGTTGGCGAAGAAGCCTTCCGTGAATGGGGCTGGCGGATTCCGTTCCTGTGTTCGATCGTTCTTCTGGGGGTTTCGGTCTGGATTCGTATGAAGCTGGAAGAAAGCCCCGTCTTCAAGGCGATGAAAGAAGAAGGCACAACCTCTAAAGCGCCCCTCAAGGATGCTTTTGGCAAGTGGAGCAATCTAAAAATCGTTCTGATCGCCCTGTTCGGTCTGGTCGCGGGTCAGGGGGTTATCTGGTACACCGGTCAGTTCTATGCCCTGTTCTTCCTTGAAAAGACGCTGAAACTGAACGGCCTTTATGCCTATGGTCTGATTGCCGCAGCCTTGGCGATTGCCACACCTCTGTTCGTGTTCTTCGGCGCACTGTCGGACAAGATCGGGCGCAAGCCAATTATCCTCGGCGGGCTTTTGCTGGCGATCTTCACCTATTTCCCGCTGTTCAAGGGCCTGACCTATGCCGTCAATCCCGATCTGGCCATTGCTCAGGTCAGCGCACCGGTCACCGTAGTCGCCGACCCCAAGGCCTGCGCCGCGCAATTTGATCCGGTGGGCAAGACCAAATTCCTGCAATCTTGTGATATCGCCAAATCCTATCTGGCCAAGCAGGGCATCTCCTACTCAAACGAAGCCGCTCCGGCCGGTACTGTGGCCGTGGTCAAGGTGGGCGATCGCACAGTGACCTCGTTCGAAGGCGAGGGCCTCGCGGCAGATACACTTAAGACGCAGCAAGCCGCCTTTACCACCAACATCACCAACGCCCTGAGTGACGCCGGTTATCCGCCCGAAGCAGACCCGGACAAGATCAACTATCCGCTGACACTGGGTATTCTGGTGTTGCTGGTAGTCTATGTAACGATGGTTTACGGCCCGATCGCAGCGGCACTGGTCGAGATGTTCCCGACCCGCATCCGTTACACCTCCATGTCCCTGCCCTATCATATTGGTAATGGCTGGTTCGGAGGCCTGCTGCCGTCTATCTCGTTTGCCATAGTTGCCGCCACCGGCAATATTTATAACGGGCTGTGGTATCCGGTGATCATTGCCGCCATAACCTTGGTGATCGGTATTTTCCTCGTCAAGGAAGGCAAGAATAACGATCTGACACAGTAACCGGTTAGAGTTGACGAATCATCGGGGGGCCGGCTCACACATCCGTGACGTGAACCGGCCCCCCTTTTCGCGTAACTATGTTTTACAACATATTTAGATTCCGATGGGGCACCGCATGACCGTTGAAAATGGCCGGATTGATTCGGCAAACCTTGTTTCGCGCATCAAAGGCATATTGCTGCAACCCAGTCTTGAATGGGATATCATCAAGACCGAAGCTTCGACCAAGGCCAGCATAACGACCGGCTATGTGCTGATACTGGCGGCCATCCCGGCTATCTCCGCCTTTATCGGTATGTCGATTGTCGGCGTCAGTATTCTGGGCGTTTCCTCAAAGCTGCCGATTGTAGCCGGTCTGATTCAGGCGATCCTGACATATGTCCTGTCGGTCGCCAGCGTCTTTATTCTGGGCCTGATCATCAACGGACTGTCGCCCAGCTTTGGCGGCAAGAAGGATGATCTCGCGGCTTTTAAGGTTGCTGCCTATTCGTCAACGGCCGCATGGCTTGCGGGTATTTTTTCGATCATCCCCCTGCTTGGCATACTGGGATTAGTGGGCCTGTATAGCCTTTACCTGCTCTACAAAGGCCTGCCTAAGCTTATGGAAAACCCACCGGAAAAGAGCACCGGCTTTACGATCGTTGTCGTCATTCTGGCCATTGTGTTCCAGCTGGTGGCCGGTGCCATAGTCGGTGCCGTTGGGGCCGCCAGTATGGTGGGTGCAGGCCTCGCCGCGGGCGCAGGCAATAGCCTGACGCTCAACACACCCGATGGCCAGATCAGCCTCAACAATCTTGAGGAAGCCCAGAAGAAGGCCGAAGCCGCCGCGAAGGCCATTGAAGACGGCACCTACACCGTCATTGAAGCTGATCGCCTCGAAGCCCTTTTGCCTGCAAACTTTAACGGGACTGCCGCCACCAATACCAGCACGTCTTCGGGCGGTGCCGGTGGATATATGGCCTCTACCGCCCAAGCGGAATATCCGCTTGCGGATGGTCTCCTGTCTGTGAAGATCACCGATATCGGCGCGATGGGGGCTGTGGCCGGTATGGTGCAGATGGAGTCCTCAGAGAAGGACGCCAATGGCTACCGTAAGGTCTCAAGTAAGAACGGCCGCATGGTCACCGAATCCTATGACAACCCGTCCCAGAGCGGCAGCTATGCCATTCTGGTCGGCAGCCGCGTTCTGATCGAGGCCGAAGGCAGCGGCGTCACCATGGACACGCTGAAAAAGGCCGTGGACACAGTGGATGCCGGTAAGGTCGAAGCCCTGACCAAATAACCGAAGCCCTTAAGTCCGCTAAATAGGCAATAAAAAACGCAGAGGCCCCAAAGCCCCTGCGTTTTTTTATCGGTCTATGACGAAAGTCTTATTTCACAGCACGTATAGCTGCATCAGTTGACGGGTCGTGGGCCTTAATGTCGGCACCGGTAATATCCTCAAGCACCGCATTGGCCAGAGTCTTACCCAGTTCAACGCCCCACTGATCGAAGGAGTTCAGGCCCATGACAATACCTTCGGCAAAGGTCTTGTGCTCATAAAGCGCCAGCAGCGCCCCCAGTGTTTCCGGCGTCAGCGCCTCAAGCAGTACCAGCGTCGAAGGCTTATTGCCGGGGCATACCTTTTGCGGGGCAATGATCGCGGTCTTTTCGGCATCGAACCCCAGCGCCTTGCATTCGGCTTCGGATGTTTCAAGGCTCTTGCCCACAGCAAAGGCTTCGCCCTGAGCAATGACGTTCGACAGCAGTTTTTGCTGCATATCCAGTGATGCTTCAGGGTTGGACTTAACCGCAATGAATTCCAGCGGCACAATGTCTTCGGACTGGTGCAGCATCTGGAAGAAGGCGTGCTGAGCATTGGTGCCCTCATCGCCGAACACCACAGGACAGGTTTTGGTCGGCAACAGCTTGCCGTAGCCATCCGTACGCTTGCCGTTCGATTCCATCTCAAGCTGCTGCAGGAAGGCCGCCAGACGGCGCAGACGGTGCGCATATGGGATCACGGCGCGCGAAGGCCGATCTAGCCCAATGCGGTTATAAAGCTGCGCCGCCGCCAGCAGAAGCGGTGCGTTTTTCTCAGCCGGAGCCGTCAGGAAGTGCTGATCCATCTCATAGGCACCGTTCAGCAAGCGCTCATAGACATCGTATCCTGCGGCGATGATCACGCTTAAGGACACCGCCGACCACAGCGAATAACGCCCGCCGACCCAGTCCTTGAATCCGAACACACGGTCAGCCGGAATACCATAGCTTGAGGTCTTGGCCGGTGCTGCCGATACCGCCGCCAGATGCTTTGAAGCCGCCTCTTCCCCCAGACCGTCCACCAGCCACTGACGCGCCGCCAGAAAATTGGCCAGTGTTTCCTGCGTCGTGAAGGTCTTTGAGACCGCGATCACCAGCGTCTCCGCCGGATCAAGATCCGCCGTGGCAATCGCCAGCTCAGACCCGTCAACATTGGCAACAAAACGGATGTCCACCAAAGGCTTCAGCGGCGAAAGCGCCTGCCACACCAAACGTGGCCCCAGATCAGACCCGCCTATCCCGATATGGACGATGGTCTTGAAGCGCTTACCCGTCGCGCCGGTAATCTCGCCTGAGCGTATGCCCTCCGCATAGGCCTTCATGGCCGCACGTGCGGTTTTCACATCTTCGGTAATCTCAGCCCCACGCAGGCGCGCATTTTCCGCGTCGCTGTCACGCAAGGCCACATGCAACACTGCACGATCCTCAGAGACATTGATCGCCTGCCCCGTCCACATTTTGTCACGTGCGGCCGAAAGCCCCGCCGCTTCGAACAGGTTCAGCGCCTCAGCAAATCCGGCCTGCGACCATGATTGTTTGGAGACATCGACATAAAGCCCGGCCACATTCAGGCTCTGGGTCTTAAGCCGCGCCGGATCGGCCGCAAACTGTTCAACAATACGCAGATCACGTTCAGCGTCCGCACGGGATTTAAGGGTGGCAATAGCCGCAGCGAGGGTCATTTCGGTCTCCGAAGATCAAGCCCGCGGCGCAGGATCACGCGCGGGTTCCAGGTCAGTTGTCGTAATAAGGCGCCCGCGCTTAAACTGCGCGTTGTCTGCACATATTGGCGATCCCGCATAACCGCGCCCATACCATCTAAGGCATCCCTCAGGGCACGCATGACAACGGAACCACGTCCTTTCCATACATCCTTTAGCGCCACACACAAGCTAAAGACGATATGTGGCACGATTGTTAAGGCCATTACTGATGCCGGCGTATTTTTGGCATACAGCCAGATGCGGTTGCGATAGCCATGATACAGCGCCACATCCGACCGTGCCCCAAGCGTCGCCGACCCCACATGCCCGACCACGGCTTCAGGGATCAGCAGCGTAGCCTCACCCCGTAACCGCGCGCGATAACCCAGATCGGCATCCTCACAATAAAGAAAAAACCGCTCGTCAAAGCCCCCCAGTGTTTCGAACAGGCTATGTTCGATCACAAAGGCCGCACCGCAGGGGGAAAACACTTCACTGACCCTGAGGTCCTCAGGACGCGCCTGTCCGTAACCCATGCGAAACGGGAAGCCGAACGCCGTCATGCCGTCTCCGGCACCATCAAGGTGATCGGGCCTTACAGGATCAATCTGAAGCGAGGTAAACAGACGTGTCTGAGAAAAATCCGCTATCGCCGCCCGCATGACCTTAAGCCAGTCAGCTTCCGCCACCACGTCAGGATTGATAAAGCAGAGCCAGCGCCCACGGGCAGTCCGCGCCGCCGCATTATTGCCGCCCGCATAGCCCAGATTTGCGCCATTATCGACAAATTTTAACGTCGGAAAGGACGCGACTGCGGCCTGTGGCGCGCCGTCGCCTGAGGCATTATCGGTCAGAATGACCTCATAGTCGTCTCCCGCTTGCGCAAACAGACTTTCAAGGCACCCCCGCAGATAGTCCCCGCTCTGATAGGACAGGACGATAAACGAAAAGGTCGGCGCGCCCCCTGCCATCGCGCCTTAAAAATCCAGTTCCGCATAATGGGCCGAAGGCGTAACCCCGGGCAGGACATCCGCCAGCAAGGGCCGGAACGCCGGTCTTGATTTGACGACCATGTACCAGTTTTTGAGGTGCTTATAGCGATCCCAGTTCATCTCGTCGAAATAGTCGATAACGCTCAGGTGCGACGCCAGCGCAAAGTCCGCATAGGAGATATGCCGCCCCGATACCCAGTTACGTGCCTCAAGCAGACTTTCGAAATAGCTCAGGTGGTCGCGTAAGGCTTCGCGTCCGGCCCTCAGATTGGCCAGATTAGGTGCCCCCAACCCCATCAGACGCTTTTCCATCTTTTCGTGCAGCAACAGGGCATTGACCTCATAGTCGAACTTGCGCTCGAACCAGCCGGTCAGACGCCGCGCCTCGGCACGCTCCTGCGGATCAAGTGGCCACAGACGGATATTCTGCTCCGCTTCCTCAAGATGCTCAATGATGGCGCGACTTTCGCAGACATTCAGCGTCTGGCCGTTGGCATAGCTTTCGACCAGAACCGGCAACAGCCCTGAGGGATTAAGCCGGATCAGGGCGTCCGTCGGCTCCCAGTATTTCACCGGTGCTTCCTCGAACGCCATACGCTTTTCGCCAAGCGCCAGCCTGACCATCCGTGAATGGGGGTCAAAGGCAAAATTGTGCAGCAAACGCTGGGGAGGCAGACTCATTAAACGATTAAACCTTGTTCGGATGATGCCGGAAAACGCCACCGTGAGGCTCAGAGGCCCCCTCCGGATCGGGATGTATCAGTATATCGGCATTCGGATAAGCGGCCAACAACCGGTTCTCGGCGCTTAGGATGATTTGATGGGCGCTGACAAGGCTATGATCCGTACCCAGAACGATATGCATCTGAATAAGTATGTATGGACCTGATACACGTGTGCGCAACCTGTGCACATCCAGTATATCCGGATCGGCCAGAACCAGCATACGAATATGCTCAATGTCCGCCTCATCCATTGCGTGATCCATCAGGTGATCCGAT
>JASGFL010000064.1:0-17666 GCA_047605545.1 Asticcacaulis sp.
GGGTCGGGCCAAAAATCGCGCCGCATCTGATCAAACATACCGGCCCCTATGTGCGTGACCTTCTGTTCACCCTGCCCACCCAGATGATCGAACGTCCCGTGACCACGGTAGCCACCGCCCGCGCCGGTCAGGTGCAGACCCTTCTTGTGACCATAGGCGCCTATCATACCTCCGCCGGCAAAGGCCCGCAGCGCATCAACGTCTATGACGACAGCGGCGATATGCAGCTTGTCTATTTCCACGCCATTCGTGGTTTTGAACAAAAACATCCTGTCGGTTCACAACGCTGGGTGAGCGGCAAGGTCGAAAGCTTCGGCCAGACGCTTCAGATGACTCATCCTGACTATGTGGTCGATAGTGATGCCCGCGACCAGATACCTGAATTTGAGACCGTTTATCCGGCCACCGCCGCCGTTTCTTCGCGCCTGATGCGTAAATTCGTTCACGCGGGCCTGCAAAATGTCCCTGACCTGCCTGAGTGGTTGTCACCGGCACCGGATAGCGGATTTTCCGAAGCTCTGCGCGCGGCCCACTCTCCCACCGCTCCGGCTGATCTTTTACCTCAGGCCCCTGCCCGTCAGCGTCTGGCCTATGATGAGGCTCTGGCGCATCAACTGGCTCTGAAGGCTCGTAAACAGCACCGTCAGGCCAGCCCCGCCCTGTCGATCAGCCAGCATATCTGGGCCGACAAAGCGCTGGCGGCCCTTCCCTTCACCCTGACTCAGGCGCAGTTCCGCGCCCTTGATGACATACGCGACGATCTGCGTTCCGGCTTTCGCATGAACCGGTTGATTCAGGGCGATGTCGGGTCAGGCAAGACGCTTGTGGCCCTTATGGCCATGATTGACGTCGCCGAAGCCGGTCATCAAAGCGTTATGATGGCACCGACTGAGATACTGGCGCGTCAGCATTATGAAAAATCCCTGCCTGTTCTCGAAGCGCTCGGCATCAAGGCAGTGCTTCTGACCGGACGCGATAAGGGCAAGGCACGCGAAGCCCTACGGGTGCAGGTGGCTTCAGGCGAAGCGGTTCTGGTGTTCGGTACCCATGCCGTTTTTCAGGAAGGCGTCGATTTCAAATCCCTGCATTTTTGCGTCATTGACGAACAGCACCGCTTTGGTGTCGGTCAGCGTCAGCGGCTGTTTTCCAAAGGCGACAGCGTCCATTATCTGTCCATGTCCGCCACCCCTATTCCCCGCACACTGGCACTGACTCAGTATGGAGAGGCCGACCTCAGCATCCTTGATGAAAAACCGGCCGGACGTCAGCCAATCCATACGGCTGTCATACCGCGTGCGCGCCTGTCTGACGTATTTTCCCGCCTGAAATCCGCTATCGTCAATGGTTCACAGGCTTACTGGATATGCCCGCTGGTCGAGGAAAATCTGGAATCCGACCTGATCGCCGTAGAGGCGCGTCACAAATCTCTTCAGGATGCACTGGGCCATGAGGTTGGCCTTGTGCACGGGCGTATGCCCTCTGCTGATAAAGAAGAGGTCGTAAGTCGCTTCGCCAGTGGCGAATTACCACTTTTGTGCGCGACAACGGTCGTAGAAGTCGGCATCGATGTCCCTAATGCCTCGATAATCATTATCGAACAGGCCGAACGCTTCGGACTGGCGCAACTACATCAGCTACGTGGGCGCGTCGGCCGCGGCAGCGCCCAGAGCGCCTGTATACTTTTATATGATACGCCACTGGGGAACACCGCCAAGGCTCGACTGGAGCTTTTGCGCACCACCGAGGATGGTTTTGTTATTGCCGAAAGCGACTGGAAACTCAGGGGTGAAGGCGACATTCTGGGGGCACGGCAATCCGGCTTTCCCGCCTATCGTTTTGTTGATCCGGTGGCCCACGCCGATCTGATCACCAAAGCGGCCCGCGAAGCACAGTATATTCTGCAACAGGAGGCGCTGATTTCCCCCGAACGTCGTAAGGCGCTGGAAATCCTGAGTGGCCTGTTCGACTGGCGCGCAGATCAGGCAGACAAGGCCGACTAATCGGTTTCCAGCTCAGCCGGTCTTTGACGATAGGCAAACCATCTGGCTTCAAAATCAGCCTTAAGGTCACCATAGAATAAATTGTAATTATACACTTTTTTCTTATCTGCCCATGAGCCATCGCTACTGAAAGATGACAAGGGCTTCTTATTGACCGCCAAAATACCACTGCGGCAACGCGCACTCACCTTGCGCGGTATCAATGCCGGCGCTACGCCCCACTCAAGGCCCGTCGCATTCGCAGCCCCCAGACTGTGGCGCACATCCACCTCTTCATTGGTCACCGTACCGGACAAAGGATTAACACACAAAGGCCTCTCGCTGCCCAAAGGCTCAAGCCAGTCGCCCTTCCACAACATAGCCCTTTGCAGGCCCTGAATGGCCTTGTCCGGCCGCACACTGTCCACACTGAAATAGGAGACCACGCAACCGGCCTCATCACGTGCCTCGCAGGCCGGAACCGGTTGATTTGCACTGAAGCGCCCTGCCGGTGCCAGTGTCTCCAGAAAATAGGCAGCCACCAGCTTTTGCCTGAGGTTTTCATCCGGCGTCACCACATCCGTGACCAGACGCTGAGCGATCAATCCGCCCTGCTCGACGCCCACAATTACAAAACCGCCCTCATTACGCCTTTGCCGCAGGAAGGCGTGAAACGCCTTTTCCACATCCCTATAGGCAAATTGCCGTGCTTCTCGTGCGTCTTCACGCCGCGTCAACTGCGTGTACAGGCTGGCCTGACGGTAACGCGGCGCATATACGTAACCGATGGCAGCAAATGGCCCCGCATAGTTCGGCAACTGAATGTCCATGACTTCGCGCGATGCCACCGGATCATCAATGGCCCCTAGCCACCCCTTGCCGCCATTAAAACTGGTGGCATGTACAAAGAAGACATCGACCTTCTGACGATTTCGATTAAGGCGAATTTCACGGCTTTCGAGCGCGGGGTTCAGATACCATCCGTCACGCGAAGCATAGTTAGCGGGTTCTGATGGATTATAGGTCTGGAACGGCACCTTAGGGTCAAGATTATGCCGCATAATATCATCGCCCCAAAAGACGACGATCATAAGAAACAAGCCAAGAGTCGTAACAATGCAACCCGCTGCGACCAAGGGCTTGGCCTTAAGCCACTTGCTATTGAAGTTTACAGGCATGAACCCAACTCATCCCACCGGACATCGCACGTACAAAGCCCTATCATGAGGTTATGCCCCCAAGTTACAAGCCTTCTTTTCTCACATATTGTGACGGCAATTGTCAGTTTGTGTCGCGTTTATAAGCCGCATTAGGCCAGCGCTTGTGAACCCAGAACCATTCTTCGGGCCGATCACGCACCACGGTTTCCACAAAGGCACTGACCTTACACACGGTCGCTTCAATATCACCGGCGCGGCTGCCGGTTTTTTCAACTTCGATCGGTTCGTGGACGATGACGCGGAAACGGGCCTTATGCAGACGCTCAACCGTCATAGGCTGCAATACGGTGCCAAACCTCAGGGCCAGACGCGTCGGCCCCGGTGCGGTGTCAACCGGCGTACCAAAAAACGGCGTCGATACCCCGCGATTGAACTTCTGATCATTCATAAGGGCAACCGACTCGCCCTTCCCCATCGCCAGAAGCAATTCACGCGCCCCCTCTTCACCCTTTGGGGCAAACAGGTCAACGCCGTAACGCTTGCGACCTTCCTTGATGCGCTGATCCACATAGGGGTTATTGGCTTCACGATAGGTCATCTGACAACGCACGCCGCAATCGACAATGGTTGACGGCATGATTTCCCAATTGGCGAAATGCCCTGAGATGAATACGACCGGCTTTTCGGATTCGGAAATGGCCTTAAGCCGCTCAAGCCCCACCACCTCAACGCGCCCATTTCCTATGCGGATACGGTCCATGATGGCAAATTCGGCAAAGGTGCGCCCAAGATTATCCCACTGCGCATTAATTACGCGCACCTTCCAGGCCTCATCCTTGTCAGGAAAAGCAATATCGATATTCTGACGCACGGTTTTTTGCACCGGCGACAGCGGCCCGATCGCTTTCAGCAACCAGGCCCCCAGATCCGAGGCCGTATCCACAGGCAGACTACGGACTATGGCAACAAAGGCATCATAAAACACAGCCTCGATACGCCATCCCAGATCCTGCCAGAATGAAGGGGGTTTCCTACTCATTATACCTTGGTGTTTCCCATTTTATTTTTTGCTTTCAGCAGACGCCAGAGCCGCTTTACACGTGCTTCCGCCGCCAGATGACTACTGATAACCCCGTCAATTCCTCCGGTAAAGTGACACCGAAACAGATAATACTTCAGGAATACCAGCGGATATTCCAATGGCAACCTTAGCAGAATAACCCACGCGGGCTTTTTCAAGGCCTTGGCCTGCAATTGGGTATAGGAATCGAGTTTCTGACGGATATGCGCATATGAACGCGCAGAAAAATGCGTTGCCGATCCCTTTAACTGCCCGACCACCTCATTTTTGGTGTCCACAGTGTCATGCACCGGCGATTCACGAAAACGAACCTTTGTCCGGTCATACAGCCGGACATAGTTGTGATAATCTGCCCAAAGGCGCGGTTTTGATTTACCCGGATAGACGTTTCTCAGCTTGAAACGATAGGCACTCAACTCAGGCCCCGCCTGCATCAGCGCTTTGATTTCAGCATAAAGCTCAGGCGTCACCACCTCGTCTGCATCCAGATTTAACACCCAGTCATGCGATGCGCAGTCTTCGCTGAAACGCTTTTGCGGCCCATAGCCCGTCCAGCTATTGAAAAATACCTTTGCCCCCAGTTCCGCGGCCACTTCACAGGTTGCGTCGGTCGAACCACTGTCAACTACCACAACCTCATCCGCCAAGCCTGAAACCGCGCGGATACAGTTGCCGATACGGTCAGCTTCGTTCTTGGCTATAATGCACACAGTCAGGGGCACGGGTAATGAGCGGGGCATATCCTATCCCTTTTTTCGGTGGTAAGGCTTTGTCATCCGCATCAGGCCGCGTCAACCCCATCTGCCGGAGTCCCTATGAAAGCGCAAATCACTGTGTCCGAATTGTCTAACCTGCTGGAAACCGGCTCGGTCAGGGTAATTGACGGCAGTTGGGCGCTGGATGGCACAGATATGCACAGCCTCTATCTTAAGGGCCACATTCCGACCGCGCAGTTTTTTGACCTTGATGCGATCAGCGACACCCAAAGCCCCCTGCCGCATATGGCACCTTCGCCGGATATATTTGCGCATGCAGTCGGGAATATGGGCATCAGCCACACAGATCACGTAGTCATATATGATCGTCAGGGCCTGTTTTCTGCGGCTCGTGTTTGGTGGACTTTTCGACTGATGGGGCACCTTAAGGTGCAGATATTGCGCGGCGGCCTTCCCGCATGGGAAGCCGCAGGACTTGCACTGGAAACCGGACAACCTGAGACCAGCCCCAAAGTTTATACCGCCACCCCGAACGATGCTTTATCTATGGATATCAAAACCCTGAAAGATATATCTCAGAATGGAACGCAGATTATTCTAGATGCGCGACCTGCCGCACGATTTGATGGCACAGCGCCAGAACCACGTGCGGGCCTGAGATCAGGACATATGCCCAACAGCCTCAACTTACCCTTCGGTCAGTTAATCGAAGACGGTCAGCTGAAATCTGCTGAAGACCTGAAAGCTATTTTTCAGCATCTGAATATTTCGCCTGAAAGCCCTGTTGTCACCACCTGCGGCTCAGGCGTTACCGCAGCCATCATCGCATTGGCCCTATATGAAACAGGCCATAAAAATGTGCGGCTCTATGACGGATCGTGGGCAGAATGGGGTCAGGCGGATATGGATACGCCCGTTATGTCATCTGCATCATAGCAGATGGCGACTCCGACAGAAGCGTGCAAACTTAAGAATTACAGCACATTACACAAGTCTCACCACCACATCGCCCCATTTGATTTTATTGGGTTTTTTCGGGAAATGTCTCACGGATTTTCCCGAAATAAATGCCTCGAATCACTCCCCCAATAATTTGCATGTCCCCCCCCTGCGAATAAATTCTAGAGTTTGCTTCGGCCCAATTTCGTAGATTTTGAAATTAAAACAATAATGCGTCGTGGTGCGTCATATTGCGTCTAAATGCGTCGCGGTTTCCCTGCTCTAAAAGCCCCTCAAAGCCTTTTCCTATAAAGCTTCGTCTCAAATGCCCATTTGCGTCTAAATCGCCCCAAAAAGCGCGCAGGCGAGGGGCGGGGACGAGCGCGCGGCGCGACCAGTGGCGGCGCTGGACAAGTTTGCAGGGCCTCTAACGACAAACGCCCCGCCAGCCGGTAGGCTGACAGGGCGCAGGTAGCCTTTCGGGCTGGCCTCAGTTTCGGATGATGACCTCGCGGAACTCACCGCCACCGGCACCGCTAATGGTGTAGCGCACGGGCACGGCCTCGATGTCGAAGCCTGAGAATATCCGCCTGACCTCAGGTTTGTCATTCAGGCTCAGGATGAACCGCCCTTTGATCTGCGACAGCTGCTCGGCCATCTGTTCAAACTGGTCGCGGCTAAACAGATCCTTTCCGTAGTCGTCCTCGCATCCATAATAAGGCGGGTCGAGATAGAACAGCGTCCCTGCCCTGTCGTAACGGCGCACGAAGTCAGACCACGCCAGCCGTTCGATCATCACCCCCGCCAGACGCTCATGCAGGCTGTCGATCTTGGCCACCAGTGCCAGCGGATTGAATGCCGCCGCCCTGCCCGTCTGCACTCCAAAGTGCCGCCCATTCACTTTACCGCTGAAAGCCAGCCGTTGCAGATACAGGAAGCGCCCTGCCCGCTGAATATCCGTCAGGTGATTCGGATCTTGCGCGCGCAACCACTCGAACGCTTCGCGGCTACTGATCTGCCAGCGGATGTCTTCGATCAGCGCCCGCCGGTGATGTTTCAGAACCCTGAACAGGTTCGCCACGTCGGCGCTGTAATCATTTATGACCTCAGCCCGTGGCCTGCGCTCGCGCCTGAAGAAAACCCCGCCCATGCCCACGAACGGCTCCGCATAGGTGTCATGCGGCACCTGCTCAATCAGGCCGATAATCTTGCGCGCAAGGTTCCGCTTACCGCCAATGTAAGGCGCTATGGGCAACACGGGTTTAACTGGTGATAATTCGTTCATGTCTTTGCTATCCGCTTTTATGTTCGCTAAATGTTCCATGTTTGCCAAAGCTGTGCGGCACATCAGCGGATAGCGATCGACCGGTTTAGCCTGAGGCCGGTGTGCCGCCGACCGGCGTGTAATCCTCGAATCGGATAACGTCCTGACCCAGCCAGCGGTTAAGCCCCATAAGCTTGCGCTGGATCGGTTTGATCTCACGGGCATAGAAAACCGCGTCGGCCTTGGTCACATCCCCAAAGCCCCCGGCATTGGCCGGTATCACGCCCATCATCTGTGGCGGTGTACGGTGCGCCGCCAGAACGTCATCGCGGGTAATGTTCTTGATGTTGAAAAATTCGTCCTTGGCCGCGACTTCTGAAATCGGGATGATCTGAACGCCCTTATCTGAACCGCCCGGAATGTGCATGAACATGTTTTTGAAATTGCCCACACCGCGCGATTTCTTGACCGCGTCCCTGAGCGCGTCCACGTCCGTGTTGTGCATGCCGGACGTTGACACATACATCAGGAACCCCGCGTGCGCGCCGTTGATATAGTACCGGCGGCGGAACAGGGTCGCCGCCTCATTCAGCAGCGCCGACTGAAGCGCCGCCAGATATTCCGGTAAGCCGTAAATTTCCTGCGCCACATCGTTTTGCTTCAGGTGAAACACAGCCCCGCGCCTGAATTCATGCGCCTCGCCGTCATCCCCCAAGAAATAGAACTGACCGGCCATAAGCCCCTTGCGCACCTGTTGCGCCAAGGCGTGCCTCAGGCCCATAGGCCTGCCGGAAACTGCGTCCACCCGCTCAAGATAGGCATTGGCCTGCACGATATAATCCAGTGCGAACTTTTCAAATTCATCAACCGGCAAAAGCGGATGCTCGATATAGGTTTCACACAGGATATTGACCTTAAGCGCGATGGCCGACCGGTGATGTGGCGTGACATTCAAAAGCCGCGACAGGTTCTTTGGCTGCACCGGCGGTTCGTACCATTGATTATTATGCCAGGTCTCAATGAACTGCATGAAGCGCGGGCCATCCAGCACGCTTTCATCGCCACCAAACGTAAAGCATTCAACGCCGCTATTCAGGTCGGTTTCGGTCGTATCAGTCATCTTGGAACACCAATGTGGATTTTTGTTGCAGATCCCCGTCAACCGCCTCAAGCGGCTCAACCGAGAGAATATTCAAAAGCGCCCAGCCAATATCGCCGTGGCCCAGCTCCGCTGTGCGCCGCGACACATAGGTCGTAAACTTGCCGCCTGCCGTGGTTTCGGGATGAATGGACATCAGCGCCGCCGCCAGATCGGTATGACCGGAATCAAACTCCAGCCGCCCGTTACGGATGACGTTTTGCGCCTTAAGCACCATCAGGCCCTTGCGGCTGGGTGAGTAATCGATCTTGATCGCGGTCGGGTGAAACGTCTTAACGATCTGCCAGACCGCAGACCCGCAGCCCCGCCCGTCAATGGCGATTTCGGTGACGTTATATTTATCCTTCAGATCACGGATCAGATCGGCCTGCTGTTGAAAATCAAGGCCGATAACCCTGTGCTTTTCCAGAACGCGGAACTTTGAACGGCTGTCCTTCGGGGCCGCCAGTACCACAAGGCCCGCCGGATCGCCCTCGCCCTCATTGTCGTTCGGATCGTAACCTATCCACACTTCACCGTCATACGGGCAAAGCGCAAACGGCCTGTAATCCTTCCAGACCTCCCAGCTATCGACCATGCATCGCCTGAGCATCGACAACGGGAAAGACGACTGCGCGTCATCGATAAATTGACACCCGAACAACTTACTGAACTGATCGACCGAATATCGGCGCTGAAGGCGTGCAATATCAAACAGGTCACATCCGCCCGCCTCGGCGTCGAAAATGGTGACAATCTGCCGCCAGATACCATCCGCACATTCCGTCCCGTCTTTCAGGGTCTCGTGGCTGATATCGACCTTGACCTGTTCGTCGCGCGGGCGTCCGTCATTATATTGCTGCCCCGACCACATGCGATAGGCCGGGTGGCTGATCGATGACGGCGTCGAAAACAGGGTGACGCGATAAAACTTCTGCGACGCCATGGCCGACGCCACGGTTTCGATCTCATCAAAGCCGTGTATCCAGAAGCATTCGTCAATATAGACGTCGCCGTTACGCCCCTGCGCCGTCTTGTAATTGGTGCCCAGAAAATGCAACTCGATATTCGGACGCGGGGTGCCGTCATCCTTATCGCCCCGGTCAATAACAATCGGATCGCCCTTAAGCTCGATGCCGGTGATTTCACGCACAAACTTGACGATATAGTTTCTGAAAATATTGGCCTGCGCGCGGCTGGCTGAAATAAACAGCTGATTATTGCCGGTATCAAGTGCCCGTATGACCGCCTCACGTGCGAAATAATAGGTCGCGCCGATCTGGCGGCTTTTCAGAATCATCCGCGTTGTGAAGGCAGTCGAATTTTTCCAGTTCAGTTGATAATCGAACAGGCCGTCCGTGAATGCGTCCCGCAGCTTGTCCGCCGCTGCATCATCAATCAGGTTCTGGCGCGGCTTCTTCTTCGGCCCTTTGTTACGGTTTTCGATATTCGGATTAAGGTCGCCCGCGTGGCCGTCCGGCTCCTGTGACCGCCTGATGCGTTCAAACTTCTCGATCTGCCGCCCCAAAAGGTCGATATCGGCGCGGTCAGATGGCGTATAGACGGCCTTGGAAACGATCTGCATGTAACGAACAAAGGTACATTCCGCCGCCTTCAGGCGCGGTGAGCCTTCGTCCCATTTGCCCCGATCCTTCCAGCTTTGCACCGTGGTGCGCGGAATATCGATCTCTTCGGCAATGTCTTTGATTTCCCAGCCACACCAATAAAGCGCCCGCGCACGGGTGCGCGGATCAAACGGAATTTCGGTCGGGGGGGATATCGCGGCCATGCCGGACGATAGGCCCCAAGCCGTACCCGCCGCGAATGTCCGGCTGTGTAAATCCGCCATTTACACAGGACTTTAGTTGTCATGTCCGGCGCAGACACGCCTTCTGTCAGTCAAATATTCACTTTCGCTCGTGACTGACCGGAGCCGCCACACATGACCAAAACCCCTAAGTTTTTCCGCATCGCTGTCGAAGGGGCCACGATTGATAGCCGCACCATCGAACGCACCCACCTGACCGAAATTGTCGAAAATTTTAACCCCAACACCTACGGCGTGCGCGGAAATGTTGAACATATTCGCGGTCTGACCGGTGAACCGCCGTTCGGCGCGGTCTGTGACGTGCTGGCCGTGCGGGTGCAGGAAGACGAATTCACTATCGGTGGCAAAACCGAAAAGCGTCTGGCCCTCTATGGTCAGCTTCAACCGACCGAAGACGGCCTGCGCCTGAATGCGCGCAGTCAAAAAATCTATACCTCGATTGAAATCAGGCCGGACTTCGCCGGTACCGGCAAGGCCGGTCTGGTCGGTCTGGCCTTCACCGACACCCCGGCTTCTATCGGTACCGAACCGCTGAAGTTTACAACCCATGCCAATATCCACGGCAACCTGATCGCCAAACCGCACGAAGTCACCCTTGATTTCGCGGTGGCCGAAACCGAGACCGAAAAAGCCGCCACCACGGCCATGGACGCCTTGACCAATTTCTTCAAGCGCCTGACGCCCGATACGTCCCTTTCTGTGCCTCCCGCGCCTGCACCTGCGCCTGCCCCCGCACCGGCACCGGCACCGGCACCGGCACCGGCGAACGACATCCAAGTCCTGACCGGTGCCATCAAGGCCTTGTCCGATGCCTTTCAGGCCCAGACGGCGGCTCAGAACGAAACCGTTCAATCCCTTGGCGCTCAGGTCACAACCTTGTCGAATGACCTGACGGCGCTGGCTAACCGCACCCCGACCGAAGACTACACCGCCCGCCCTGTCCACACGGGCGGCGGCAACACCGGTCATCTGTCGGATTTCTGATCTCCTGACTTTTGCCCCCACCCTTTTTGCCCCTTCCTACCGGAGCCTGATTTTTCATGAACAACGAAACCCGTTTACTGTTTAACGCCTATATGGCGCGTGTGGGGCAACTGAACCGCATCCCCGACGCCTCGGTCAATTTCAACGTCGCCCCGACCATTCAGCAAAAGTTGTGGCAAAAGGTGCAGGAATCGTCTGATTTCCTCAAGCGCATCAACATGCCAATGGTCAATGAGCTTAAGGGCGCGCTGATCGGCATGGGCATTACCGGCACGATTTCAGGCCGTACCGACACCGACACGGCTGACCGTCTGGGCGGCGACCCCACCAACCTTGATGAACGCGAATACGAATGCGTGTTCACCGAATTTGACGTGGCACTTAAATGGGCCTTGCTCGACATCTGGGCCAAATTCCCCGATTTCCAAACCAAATGGGGATCACTGGTCACTAATCAGATCGCCCTTGAACTGATCATGGTCGGCTGGAACGGCACCTCGATCGCCAAGCCTAAGACTGACCGCACCGCGAACCCGCTCCTTCAGGACGTCAATAAAGGTTGGCTTGAAAAACAACGCCTCGAAAACGCAGCCCGCGTCATGGACGAAGGCTCGGTCGCCAATCAACTGACCTATGGCGGTACGGGTGCTGACTATGTGTCGCTGGACTCGCTGGTCTATGACGCCCGTCACGGCCTGTTGCCCACCTGGGCGCGCGGCGATACCGGTCTGGTGGCGATTGTCGGCAACGACCTGTTGCATGACAAATATTTCCCACTGATCAACCGCGAACAGGATGCCGAAAACACGCTGGCCACGGACGTGATCATGTCCACCAAACGTCTGGGTGGCCTTCAGGCCGTTGAGGTGCCTCACTTCCCGACCGGCACCATCCTGATCACGCGCTTTGATAACCTGTCGATTTACAATCAGTCAGGCAAGCATCGCCGCCATATTCAGGACAACCCGAAGCGCTCGCGCATCGAAGACTATCAATCCAAAAACCTCGCCTATGTCATCGAGGATCTGGACTACGCGGCGCTGATCGAAAACATCACGCCGTACGAAGCGCCCGAAACCGACCCTGAAGACAACGGTTAATTTCCTCCCTGAGCCTTGGGGCCGGTCTGACCGGCCCCTTCTTTTCTTTGCTGCCCTCACAGGTCTGTTTCATGTCCCGTCTGTCACCTGCTCAACGCTCATTCGCTCGTAAAACCGCCGCGCTGGTGGTCGCTGCCGCCGGTGCGCATCTTGCCGCTGCTCGCCCGACCTCAGGCCCCGCCGCCACCGAATACGCGCTCCTGCGCGCCCAGATGGGCGAACACCTTACCGAACTTAAGGCCCTGCATTCGGTTGAATTGAAAATTGCCCGTAAACGCGAAATCCTGCCGGAATATACACACCACGTCCGCGCCGTGATCGACAGCGCTGAAAAAACCGGTCGCGCCCTCGAAGACGAAGTCTTCATTCAGATCATGGTCTGGGTCTTCGATGTCGGCGAATACCGTGACGGCCTGATAATGGCCGCGCATGCTCTACGGTTTAAGGTGCCCATGCCCAGCCGATTCAGCTCAACCGTCGCGGCCTTTGTGGCCGATACGCTGGGCGATGCCGCGCTTTCGGCGGTGACCCTTTCCGGCGATAAACTGCCTGACTTCAATCCGCAGATCCTGCAACACGCGCTTGATCTGACCGAAGGCGCTGACATGGCCGATCAGGCGCGCGCCAAACTGCATAAGGCGCTGGGCCTGCTAATGGCCCGCACCGCGCAGGTCGCGGATAAAGACACCAATGGCCCCGCTGGCCTAGCCCGCGCCGCCCGCGAAGAAGCCGTTACACACCTTAAACGCGCCTATGCGCTGCATGAAAAAATCGGCGTCAAGAAAGAACTTGATGCACTGGAATCCGCGCTTCGGCGCGCCTGAGGTCGTCCCGCGACGCCGAGGGGGCGGAAAAGGAGGCAGACCAGCCTTAGGGCTTACGTCTAGGCTCCGTTTCCCCACCCCCTCATTTTTACACAAAGGCAACCCATGTCCGATCTGATCGCCATTCCCCCCGCCCCTGCGACCCCAGCCGGAACCACGGTAAGCGGCGGCGCATTCTGGCCGGTGGCGGATGTGGCCCATTTTCGTGACATTGTGCGTATCGGTGGCCCGATCATCCCCGATGCCCGCCTGATTACCGCGCTGGCTGGTGCCTATGTCACCGTTAAACAGGAACTGCGCCAATTGGCCCATAAGGCCGTGGCCAGCGGCATCGCCCGCCTTCAGGACATGCCGGATACGCCTCTGACCGATTCGGCCGACCGGCCTGTGATATTCCTTCGGGCGCTATATGCCACCGCCGCAGCTGACCTGATCGAAGGTCAGCGCGATATTACCGCCACCTCTCAGGGGCTGGGCCGCATCGAAGAACAGATGCCGACCGCTGATGATTATCGGCGCAACGCCACATGGGCCGTTCGGGATCTTCTTGAGGTGCCGCGTAACACGGTCGCCCTGATATGACCGGCCAAACCTTCACCGCCCGCGCGCATCAGGGGGAAACACTGGACGCCCTTGTCTGGCGCGTCTTGGCCAAGGGTGCGGGCGTCGTTGAACAGGTGATGATCCTTAATCCTGGCATCTGCGAAAACGGCCCGATCCTGCCCACGGGCCGTGAGGTCATATTACCCATCATTCCTACCGATCCGCCCGTGCGCGATATGGTTCAGCTTTGGGGCTAACATGAAAAAACCCGCCTCGCTTCGTGCCGCCATCGTCGCCCGTAACCCTGAGCTGGTGCAAAACCCTGACCGCCTGAAAATCTATGTGCGCGGCGGTAATGTCGCTGTGCGCTACGGCGATGCGCTGGGCTATCAGTACAATTACGACCTGCTGATTGAGGTGCGCGATTTCGGCGGCGCGGCAGACAATATCATCATGCCGGTGACCCTGTGGCTTAAATCTCATCAGCCGGATCTGCTCCTGAACCACCAGACCGCCGATCAGGCCATTGGCCTTGAGGTTGATATACTCGATGCCCAGACCGTTGATATTGACCTGACCCTGCGCCTGACCGAGTCTGTTGACGTTTTATCTGATGGCGAAGGCTATCAGGTCAGATATCGCCCCGAACCGCCCATCGCCGGTACAGCCGGTTTCGATGGCGCCGGTGCGCCCGCCCCTCTGACTGAATGGGACATCCTGAATGGATAGCTCTGACCTGTCCGCCCTTGAGGATCTCGAAAACGATATCGGTGCCATTATCGCCGGTCTGGAACCCTCTGCCCGTCGCAAACTGATGCGCCGCGTGGCCCGCGACTGGCAAAAGCAACAGACTACACGCATAGGCTCTCAGAAAAACCCTGACGGCACCCGCTTTGCGCCACGCAAAAACCGTAAGCTGCGCGGCGGTGGCTATCCCATACGGTTTCTGTATCCCTCCGGTGGCGGCGGCACGTCACGGGCGGCGATGATGAAATCATGGCGCTTTGACGGACATCTGATCGTCGGCTTCGATGCCGAAGCAGGCGGCATGCGTTCATTCGATACCGCTAAGATTATCAAATATATCGGCATTCACCCCCGCGACGCCCGAAAAAATGCCCGTTCTCCGGCGGTACGACAAACCCTGAAGTCGAAATCCATGTTCCGCCGGCTGCGCACAACCCGAAACCTGAAATCAGGTGCTTCCGACCGTGAGGCATGGACGGGCTTCGTCGGCGGCATTGCCCAGATTGCGCGGACACACCACGAAGGCGGCAAAGACCGGCCCACAAAAAAGGGGCCGGAAATAAGCTATCCGGCCCGCCAACTTTTAGGAATCAATGCTCAGGAAACTGAAACCCTGCTCGATTCCGTTATACACCACTTGGGTCTTTAAATCTCTTCCGGCTCCGGCTGTACGCTCGTGTCCGGCACCTGCGTCAGATAGTGCTGTGCAACACCATTGATCATATTCAGATTGACCGAAAGGCCATCAGGATAAAGCCCTTCGCTAACGGCATTCTTGATGACCTCATCGATGCCCGCAGCCAATGTACGTACAGCTTGTTCAACCGCCGCACGGGCCGCAAAAATAGGTTCACTCATAGTCGTTCTCCTTGGGGTTAATATGCCGGAATTTTAACCAGCATATATTGGTGATTGTTGCTGCCGCCTTCGGGCAGGTTATGTTCGGCTTCTTCGAAAACACTGGTGACGGCCAATTCAACGGAAGATCCGTTTTTTCGCCACGCACAACTGGCTGAATAATATTCATACCAGTCACGACCATCCCAATTGCCCATATACGCCCCGTACATTCCCCATTCTGGCGCTTGTACGGGTGCAATTGACCAGTTCAGAGATTGGGCCGCGCTGTGGTTTTTACTGATGATTTGCGCGCCCGGAGGCCCTGTGTAACGGGCATAATCGATTACGTTCAAAGGCGGTCTGCTACCATCAAAAATCAGAACACCATTGGCATCGAATATCTGGAAAACCGCTCCTGTCATCAGCGTATTAGGCGTCCGTGCAAAAACATATGCGGTCACGTCAGCCGTGCTAATGGCGCGCATCTGCAAAGCGCCACCGGCCCCGACACGCGTATAAGAGGGGCGGAACCACACGCCGTCCGGAGCCGAGAAACTGACCAATACGCCTAGGCCTGTTACGGGGCCGGTCACCAATGATCCGTTTCCCGGCAATGTATATGTACCAATCAAACACAGTGGATAGCTGTTGATATCCAGTTGTTTAAGACCATCCTCTCCATACACCTCAAACAATGCCGCACACCCCGAAAAAAAAGGTGACATTACCCACGGTATCCCAAGCGATGTGGTCGTCGAAAACCTCGATTGAATATAAAGTGGCGTTGTTAGGCGTCTCAATGTTGCTGGCACAAAATCCGAACAGTTTCCCGTTTTCTCCGGCAGGCCGGTGCCACACGCCGTTAGCGGTCGTGTTGCTGGGCACATCAATGATTTCGATGATACGCGACGTTTTCGTGCCCGCATTGAACGTCATCTGACCACTTGAATCATAGACCTCAATCACATCAATCCCCTATCTTAACCCGCATCGTGCCGTTAGCGTCGTAGTACCGCCAGACGCCATCGACAAACTCACTACGTTTGCCGGTCGATCCCCCCGAAATAACAAGCTGATCCGCCATGAAAATCGTACGGCTAAAGGGCTTTGAAGGATCGCCCCCCCTGAAACCAGCTTCCCAAACCGTACCATTTTGCGCCCAAACATCCCCCACCGTAGCCCTGAGCCACAACACCGCCCGGAGGGTTACGTCGCCACCCGTCACAATCTCGGTGGTAATTTGCCACAGGCCTTGTCCGTAAATCTGGCCTATGCGGGCGGTCACCTCAGTCAGAGATGATCCTTGGGCCGTGATCAGGCCTTCGGCGTCGCTCACGCGATTGGTCAGGGCGCTTAAAGCGCTGGCACTGGCCTTAGTCTCAACAATGCCCGTAAGGGCCGTCAGGCCGTTTTGCAGGGACGTGATCGCGCTGCCCTGCGACGTCAGACTGTTACCGTGGCCCGTTACCGTGGTCGTCAGGGCATCAAGTGCCGATGCCGAGGCCTTAAGATTGATGGCCGTATTTGCCGCCGCCAACCCATTTGTCAGACTGGTGATGCTTGATGACTGACTGGTGTTCACACCCTCTGCCGCTGTGACACGGCTATCCAGCGCCGAAAGGGCCGAGGCCTGCACCTCCTGTTGCGCCGCTCCATTGTCGCGCCAGCCGGTCGCCACCGAACCGGCCTCCAGCTGCGCCTGCGCATGATCGACCGTGCCGCTGACCGCTACTTCTGAAACGGCGCGTGAGATAATAAAAATACGCGCACTAACGGTATTAGCGGGCGCTAAGGCCGTCGCCACTACACGTAACCAGTTGCCGGTGTGCGTCAAATAGGTTCCGCCTGAGAACCCAAGACTGCCCCCCACCGCGTCAACCCAGCCTATTACGACCTGTGTCCTCAGGCCGGTGTTCGACCCGCGCACATAAGCCGATGCGGTATAGGTCTGACCTGCCAATACGGCAGTGGCGCGTGCGCCAGTGGTGCTCACGCGGGCATCCGACACAGTGGTCACATTGGTCAGGGTCAGACGCTGCATGCGGCCTGAACCCAAAATGGACGCCACCAAGGATGCGGCAGCGGTGCCCGGCGCTGTTTGCAAACCCGCAAGCCAGCCTTCCGCAGCCGCACCCGCCCCGACAACATAGGCCGGATTATAGATCAGGTTCTGACTGCCCGACTGCCCCAGCCCGTTTGTCAGACTGGTGATGCTTGATGACTGGCTGGTGTTGACACCTTCCGCCGCTGTCACGCGGCTATCCAGCGCTGACAGGGCCGACGCACTGGCGCGGCTGGCCAGACCCGTGGTCGGATGGTTCAGCGTGTTTTGTAGGGACGTGATCGCGCTGCCCTGAGACGTCAGGCTGTTGCCTTGGCCCGTTACCGTGGTCGTCAGGGCATCAAGAGCCGAAGCCGAAGCCTTGAGGTTGATGGCCGTATTTGCCGCTGCCAGACCATTGGTCAGGCTGGTGATGCTTGATGACTGGCTTGTGTTCACACCTTCCGCCGCTGTCACGCGGC
>JASGFL010000065.1:0-17381 GCA_047605545.1 Asticcacaulis sp.
TATTTGGTTAGTGTGCGTGATTAGCTTCCCGCATGACGGGCGATGGCACAGATACTAGCAATGGTTGGAGAATCAATAAAATATTCAATCTATAGTTATTGCGCTGTCGGTTGATGAACAGTGGACGAATAGAGGAGGGGGCGGGTGGCCGCTGTCGAACGGAAACCATTAACGGTACATTATCGGCGTATGGCCGATCCAACTGGTGCTTTGCGAGGGCAAACACTTGAGAGATGGGTAAGAGAGGCGCTTGTCCAAGAGTTTGACGGTGGAGCGATTTCGGGGCATTGGAAGAGGCGTGCGTGGCTAGTTCCCCCAGGTGATACAGACACATATTTAATGAATGTCTATCATGATGATGGCGAAAGCTTTTTTGGTGATCTTACTGTTTACACAAAGGGTTTTATGCAGGCTCTGTTAAAGGATGAGCCTGATGCTGCGATGCTGGCCGTTGAGCAACAACCCCCTCCAGAAGGGCGGGAGTATATCCACTCTATGATGTATTGGATGGTTATAGGAAACCATGTCCTGATCATCCAAAGTCGTTCACTTGCCACGAAGCAGCTTGAGGAATATTTAAGCTGGCTGCTTAAAGATCGATCCAAGGTGTTGCCGGAGAACACTCACGTTCTCTTAAACGCAAAATTTGATATGGATGAGGTCGGCGGTGATATTGAAGACCTCAGGGAAATAATAGTAGGCGGCGTCGGTGTTCTGGAAGCACTGCCGGAAAATCGCAACACTCGTGAAATTGTGACGGAAGTCGATCAACATGTTGGGGTCGATGATCAGAGGTCTTGGGGTGAAAGGGCTGTAGGCGTCTTGCGCGCCATTATGACCAGCGAAGCAGATGTTCAAAAACTACTAAAAAGCATTCCAGATGAAGCAGACTTGAATGTATCTGTGCATATAGGTTACAAGGCTAAGAAGCGGAAAGTTAGCCGTGCACCAATGCAGCAAGTGTTACGTAATCTGCCTGATGGCGAAATTACAGCAGTTGGAAAGACGGGGCGACAAACCGGTAAGGATGTTCGTCTAAGCTTACCTGTTCGGATTCGGTGCGATGGGAGCTTGCCAGACCCAATAGATGTCCAAGAAAAGCTTAAATCTGCATATAGACATTTTGTCGAGAACGGCAAAATTGAACCATAGAGAATTGAATGCGCTGGTTCGCAGATAAATGGGATTTATTTTGTGCCGGCGTTATGGCCGTTGTGGCCGCTTGTCTGCTTCCCCATAATGCCGTGAGCGGCGTTACGACAGAGTTGATAGCGTTTTTCAGTATTCAATCTGCGGTGATTTTACCCGCGATGATTTTCACAGCAGGTATTTTAAAGCCGGACGGTCTAGATCTGTCTGATGCTAAAAAATATCACAAGGCACTTAAGCTGCAAATGCTTTTTTGGGTAGGCTTATTGGCATTGGATTTCATTGCGGTCGTGGCGTTAATTATGGGAAAAGCAATCGAGTGGAAGTTAACAGTACCTTCTTTTGATCTAAAGCATCAGATCAATTTCGGGTGGTTAATTCCAGTGGTTTTATATTTTACCGGATCGCTTGCTGTTATTCGCACTATACCTTTCGTGCGCGGGGTTTTGAGCTTACTTGACCTCAATAGTGAAATGACTGAAAAAGCTATCCTCAGGAGAAATAAGCAGGAAATTGCAAGTAGAGTTACCAATACGGCAATGACGCTTCCTGAGGGATATGGTGCAGTACGCGACCCTAAGGTCAATGACGGCTAGGTGAACAGGCTGGACCGTCCCGGGCGTGATTTTAAGCTCATTGGTATAAGTTATGCAGTCTTGCCCGGTGCATATTTTATACCGGAAAGCAATGATTGTTTTGCGCTGCAAAAAAAGTTTGCTTGGGGCGCGTATTATGGCTTGTGAAATCACAGGCCGTTTAAATTTTCAAAAAAAGATACTGATTAGTAAGGTTAATTGAAACTAAATATAACTTAGAAACGTGCCCCAAGCTCAAGAATAGCACCACAATTACCGATCAATGTCACTCCCTTTTGGATTGATAACAGGTGAAAATTTTGCGACAGCGAAGTGATCGCGCCTCAGGACAGGTTCAATGACAATCAAAACGGTACAATCGCGCCTGAAAATGGCTGGTTTCGACACTGGTGACATTGATGGTGAGTGGGGGGCAAAAACCCGTGCCGCTGCTCATGCCGCTTTGGGACTGGATGCGCCGGACTTGGATAATGATGCGGAAATTCGTCGGTTAATTTTATTCCGGTTGGGTGGTGACGCCCCTGCCTATGTGTACAGGCAGTCTACGGGGCAGTTCTTCCGTCCTGATGGTAAGGTTCTGGCCACAGGCTATGCCGGATATGAGGATGGTGTGAACAATCCTGCCTTAGAAGCTGTACGTGCGACGGGACCGATTCCCCGCGGGCCATGGTCTATTGGGCTGCAGCCTCGGGGTAATGAAACAGGCGGGCCTTTGGTGTTGCCTCTTGAGCCTCAGGGGCATAGTGCGCACGGACGCAGTTTGTTCCATATTCATGGCGATAACTCACATGGTGAGCGCTCTGAATCACGGGGGTGCATCATTCTTTCCCGAACAGCACGGGAGCATATTACACGTGCCGGTGTTACGCGGTTGCTGGTAATATAAGAAGCGTAAGGGGTATTGGTCGGGCGGTGTTATGCGACATGTGTTGCATGACTGGAAAAAGCTTTGTGCCATCAAAGGCATTAACGCCCAAGGGTTAGTTTAACTTGTCTTCTGTTGGGGCTGTGGTGTTCTTTATTTGTCTTAGAAGAATGATCAGATCAAGTATGGCTGCGTGACTGGATCCTGTTGATTTAGTGTGCTGCTGAATTGCCGCCTCAACTAGTGATCGTGTTTCCTCATCAATTGTCACGTTAACGCTCATCTTGGGTTGTTTTTTTCCTGGCGACGTGCTTTTGATATAGATCAATAGCAACATCATAAAACGACTGGGGGGGGGCGATGCCACATAGAAGGTTACAACAAAACTGCGTAGATGTCATAGTCGGGGCCAATGTGCGCCGATTAAGATTGAAAGCCGGTATGGATATTAAGGGTGTGGCAGCCGTTATAAATGTCCCAACCGAACGCGTAGTTGCATATGAGGCCGGAACGACGCGGGCCGAAGCGGTGCATCTTTATCAGATGTCGCGTGTGTTCAGGGTTGCAATTGCTGATTTTTTTGACGACAGCGCGCCTGTGTCCGGCCCAAGAAAACCCAGGGCCGGACATCTTAAGCTTGTTCACATAGCTAATTGATCCGGGGTATGCTTATCATCGGCACGTTCGTACAAACGGTCGATGTGGTCTGTTGCGATCTGATCTCGGGCAAATTCTACACTGGCTGCGTAATCGAGCAGATCGCGTTTTTTCAAGCCGTTTATAAGCAGGCTTAAAATTTCCAACGAGGTTTCAACGTAAGTCGATTGATTAATCATAGACTTCCCTCCCATTTTTCAGCGACCTAACATTGTCACGAATCGCGCAATGAGCGAGTAACAAGGTTGTGATCACGCTTAGTGCCCCTTCTAGGCCTTTGTTTGTACCAAACAAAGGCTTGAGAAACCTTCGTCTATCTGGGGAAGGAACTGTTGGTAAACCTATGGTGGTGTACGGTGCGGTGCCTGTAAATTTTCACCGTTGCGGATTATGGTTCGAAAAGTCCATTTACCACTGATAACCCGTTTGAAGCTGTATCGTCTGTCTGATGACTGGCTGGCTGCGGTAGCGAACTCAGACAGAGAGAAGATGATTGAAATCCTCTGTAGATGTGGGGCTTCGGATGCAGGTGCCGAGTTGCTTACGGTCTTGGTGTTAGAAGAAACGGACTGTCTGGTAATAGGCAATAATCGCCTGCGTCGTTATTTTGGATTGCCTGCGCGTGATTTATAAACGGCGTTTGTAACGTGTTAAATTGCCTGTTTTGCTAAACTGCTGCCTTCTATTTGTGGGACGCCTAAGCTCATAGTTAGCTGTATTCTGGCTCGGTTTAAAAAAAGTTTTTTAGAGGCGATGGCTTAGATTTTGATGTGAACACAAGGCAGGAATCTGGCTATGCGGAGGTAAGCTTAATAAATTACATGGGGTTCTAATGCATCCAGTTACCGTGTTTTATCTCGATAACACCGGCAAAATGACACGCGATGTGATAGATGGCCAACCGTGTATCCGATTAAAGATCGCCTGGGATAAGGATTGTGGGGAAAAAAGGATTGCTCATCCTAGAAAATATACTGAGGTCATCGGTCTTATTGATACGGGTGCCCAAGGCATATTATGTGATAATGAAGTCATAAAAAATATAGGCGCACCATACATACACGATGTGGCAAACAGAACGAGTAATGGAATTGAGAAAACATTAAGTTATTGTGCTCAATTGCATCTGCCTGAATATATGCTCACTAAGCGAGTAGATATCATTGGAGCAGACCTAAGACGTCGGGGAAATCCATATGACCTATTGCTGGGGCGGAATTTCCTTCAATTCACCAGTTTCAGGTGGGATGCGACAAGTGGAATACAGGATTTTTCAATTCATGTTTAATCCGCCAGTATGTTATTGATGCCTGCCGATGCTGTCGTTTGTGACATGTGATGCGGAATAGCGGCTGAAAGGACTTTGCGGGCGCATCTCATCCTTTCCGCTTTGGTTTCTGGGCTTAGGCCGCTGCACTCATTAAGGCTTTGGATGATGGACTGTTCCTGATCAGCGAGCCAATTTTCGAACCACGTCATATTCATACGCACGTCCAGACAATCGATGGCTTTTGCAGATGCTTGTTCAGACATGGTATCTCCTTCGTTAGGCAGATAAATGGTAACTGGAGAAGCTGTGTTGGCGGTGGGCCTAACGGTGTAAATCCTTTATTTACACCGTGGCGCGCTGGCGTTTGATCAGGCTGCGCCTGATCGTGCGGGCATGTTTACGCCCGCCGCAAATTCAGATGAAATCCTTGCGCTTATTGGTGACCTTATCCGTCTTGGGCGGATTGAGGCCATTGAGGGTGCGCGGGTCGTTGTGCGCGTGGGCGATGTGTTGTCGCCGCCTTTGCGGTGGGTGAATGCCGCCGGTTCGGTCTTTAGTTTGTGGATGCCGCCAAGCGAGGGCGAACAGGTCGTTGTCCTGTCGCCCGAAGGCGATATCACCGGCGCGATTGTTATCTGTGGGCTTTATTCGGATGATAATCCGCCACCGGCTGACGGCCTTAAAATTCACCTAAAAACCCCCGCCGGTACGTTTCAGTTTGATGCCGAAACCGGTGTCCTGACCATCGATATTACCGGTGATGCTGATGTCACGGCCACAAAGGTGAATGTGAATTGTGACCTTATGGTCAATGGTAAGATAACGGCCACCGGCGAAATTGCATCGGATGCAGATGTCACCACGTCCGGCGTATCGCTGAAAAACCATCGTCACGGCAATGTGGCGTCCGGCATGGCTAAGACCGGAGGGCCTGAGGCATGACGCAAACCGGTATGCGCGCGTCGGACGGGGCCACGATCAGCGGGGCCGAACTGATTGCGCAATCCATACGTGACATTCTGACGACGCCCATTGGGTCGCGCGTCATGCGCCGTGATTATGGATCGCGCCTGCCTGACCTGATCGATGCGCCCGCCAATGCGCATGGCCAGATGCAGATCATTGCCGCGACCGCCACGGCCATTGGCCGGTGGGAAAAGCGCCTGAAGCTTAAGCGCGTCACGTGGTCGGCCAATGCCCAAGGGCGGGGCGTCATTACCCTGACCGGCCACCGTACCGATATCCCCGCCGCGCAGGCCGGAACCGAACCTTTCACCCTGTCCATTTCGCTTTGAGGCCCCACACATGACCGATCATCACGGCATTAAGTTCACCGAATCCCTGACCGGCACCCGTGCCATGACGCCCGCCGCCACGGCCATTATTGGCATTGTGGCCGTAGGTGACGAGGCGGATGGCGACCTGTTTCCGTTTAACCGTCCCGCGCTGATTACAAACCCGCGCAGTGCCATTGGTAAGGCCGGTGCGACCGGCACGCTGGTTAAGGCGCTGTCGGCCATTGTTGATCAATGCACTGCGCCGGTCATTGTCGTGCGTGTTCGGGGCGGCACCGGTGCCAGCGCCGGTGAAGACGCGACCGAAGCCGAAATCGAAGCGGCCATCGCCGCAGAGACTGAAGCTAATATCATTGGTGGCGTTACCGAGGCGAATGAACTGACGGGCCTGAAAGCGCTTTTGGTGGCGCAGTCCGTTACAGGATTTAAGCCCCGCATCATTGGTGTGCCAGGTTATGACACTCAGGCCGTTGTCGCGGCCCTGTTGCCGGTGGCCAAGACCCTGCGGGCGCAGGTCTATGCCAAGGCGCGTGGTGAAACCATCGCGGCCCAAAGCGCCTATCGTGCCAATTTCAGCGACCGTGAGCTGTGCCTTATCTGGCCTGACTTTACGGGGTGGGAAGGCGACGCCATCGCCCGTGCCTTGGGCCTCAGGGCGCTGATCGATCAGGCGGTGGGCTGGCATAAGTCGTTGTCGAATTACCCCGTTGCCGGTGTGACCGGCATTGATCGGGATGTGACGTGGGACATCAGCGGCGAAAACACGGATGCAGCCGCACTTAATGCGCAACAGATTACGACCCTGATCCGTAATAACGGTTTCAGGTTCTGGGGCAATGAAACCTGTTCGGATGATGTGCGTTACCGGTTTGAGGTCGCCGCGCGCACCAATGCGGTACTTCAGGACACGATCAACGACAATGTGCAATGGGCGGTGGATCAACCGCTAACGCCGGGTCTGATCAAGGACGTGCTGGAAGGCATCAATGCCGAATTTGACCGCCTTAAGGTCTCAGGCCGGATCATGGGGGCGCAGGCCTATTGGGATGATGAAATCAATTCCGCCAGCGCCCTGAGCAGCGGCAAGGCCCGTATTCGTTACAAATTCACGCCGGTCGCGCCGCTGGAAAGCCTTGGGATCGAGCCTGAAATTACCGACGAATTTTATGCCGATTTCGCCCAGCAGCTTGAGCGCCTTTAACGGATTGAATGGAGACTGACCATGGCGTTACCGCCGATTTTGAAAAACTGGAACCTGCATGTGGATGGCGGCAGCTATCTGGGGCAGATCGCGTCTGTAACCCTGCCTAAGGTGGCGCGCCTGACCGAAGATTATCGCGGTGGTGGTATGGGCGGCGCGGCTGAACTTGATCTGGGGATGGACAAGATTGTCTTCGAACTGAAGCCCGGCGGGTTGCTGCCCAAGCTGATCGGCAAGTTCGGCCATCCGCGACTGGATGGGGTGTTGCTGCGTTTCACCGGTGCCTATCAGGACGATGCCACGGGCGGGTGGCTGGCGGGTGAGTTTGTGGCACGTGGCCGGTTCAAAGAACTGGACTTTGGTTCCGCCGAGGCCGGTTCGAAGAACGAACAGAACATCACCTATACGGCCACCTATGTGCGCATGACGGCGGGCGGTGTCGAATATCTGGAATGGTCATTGATGCCACCAAAGTTCGTCGTCAACGGCGTCGACCGCGAAGCCGAATTGCGGGCCATTCTGGGGGTTTAAGTCCCCAGATGAGCTGCTGAACCCACCCCCTAAATATAGAAGGTCATTATGTCCAAACCCGTTTTTAAGTCCGTCGCCTTGGGTGAACCTGTTGTGCGCGGTGATACCGCCATTGCCGCCTTACAGCTGCGCCGCCCCAATGCCGGTGAGTTGCGCGGCATTTCACTTGTTGAACTGTCCCAGCTTCAGGTGTCAACGCTGGTCAAGATTATTCCGCGCCTGAGTGATCCGGTTCTGACCGAGGCCGAATGCGAAGCCATGGCCCCGTCGGACATCATGACCGTGGGCGTTGAGATCGCCTCTTTTTTGTTGCCGAAGGAAGCGGTCTCGGACTCCCGTCTTCAGTAGATGAGGCCATGGCCGATATCCTGATGATTTTCCCTCTGAACCTTACTGAGCTGTGGGCCTTACCGGTTTCGGAACTGATGGCGTGGCGTGAACGCGCCCGCCTCAGGGCCGAGACGGTGGCCGCTATGCGCCGGAGCCTTTGATATGTCTGATCGCTCATTACGCATTCAGCTTGTGCTGGGGGCACTGGATAAGCTGACGGGGCCGCTTAAGTCGGTGTCGGGTCAGACGGCCAAGGCGACAAAGGCGTTACGCGACCTGAGGGTTGAAGAGCGTGCGCAACAAAAAGAGTTGCGTGAATTGAAAAACCAGATCGGGGCCGTAGGGGTGCCGACACGGGAAATGGCCGAGCATCAGCGCCGTTTGGAAGATCAGATCGCCCAGACGAACCGGCAATTGGATGAACAGCAAACCAAGGTTAAGCGACTTGGGGACATCCAGAGACGCAACAAAGCCACCAAAGAGTTGGGGGGCAAAATATCCGGTATTGGGGCCGGTGCCATGGGCGCGGGTTTTGCGGTCGGGTTGCCGACCTATAAGGCCTATGAGCAGGCACGTGATCTGGAATCAGCCTTGGCGGATGTGCGTAAGGTTATGGATTTCACGCCAGAGTCATTCAGCCGCCTCAGTAACGATTTTCTGGATATGTCAACGCGGGTGCCCATGACGGCGCAGGCCTTGGCCCAGATGGCGGCAGCGGCAGGCCGCGCAGGCGTCGGTCAGAAGGCACTGCAATCGGGCAATGAGGACGGTGCCCGCAAAGAGATCCTGCAATTCACCGAAGATGCGGCCAAGATGGGTGTGGCATTTGATATTTCCGCCGAACAGGCCGGTGAAACCATGGCCAAGTGGCGCACAGCCTTTGGGTTGTCTCAGGGGCAGGTCGGGGAATTGGGCGATCAGATCAACGCCCTGACGAACCTTTATGGGGGTAATGCGGCATCTGTTACGGATCTGATCACGCGGATCGGGCCATTGGGTGCGGTGGCCGGTGTGTCGGCGGCGCAGTTGGCCGGTATGGGGCAATTGTTAGATGCGGTCGGCGTTCAGTCTGAGGTCGGCGCGACCGGTGTTAAAAATCTTATGCTGACATTGACCAAAGGAGAGGCCGCGACCAAGGCGCAAGCCGAAGCGTTCGCCGCATTAGGTTTGAATGCGCAGGCGGTAGCCAAGAACATGCAGACGGATGCGGGCGGCACGATACTTGATGTGTTGCAGCGTATTCAAAAGCTGTCGCCAGAGCGTCAGGCGTCAATCCTGACGCGGTTGTTCGGGTCTGAGTCTGTCGGAGCCATTGCGCCGCTTTTGACCAATCTGGATAAGCTGGAGGCCAATTTCAAGCTGACCGGAGACAGCGCGTCCTATGCCGGATCAATGACACAGGAATATCTGTCGCGGATTGCCACGGCGGAAGGGGCTACGGGACTTGCGGGGAATGCGCTTCAGGCCCTGAATATCAAGATCGGTGAGCAGTTGGTGCCGAGTGTAACCGAACTGTCTAAACGGCTTGTGCCGATACTTAATGGTATTCGTGAATGGGCCGACCGGCACCCGAAGCTCACTAAGGCCATTGCGCAATTTATGGCCATTGGCGGTGGCCTTCTGATCCTGTTTGGCGGCATCGCTTTGGGGCTTGGGGTCATTGCCTTTGCAGCCGGGGCGCTGGGGCTGGCCTTGTGGCCGGTACTGGCGGTTATTGCGGCTGTGGCGGCGCTGACGGTCGGGATTTTGTGGTTGATGGAGAACTGGGAAATGGTCAGGCAGAACCTGACCTCTATCCCGTTTTTTGGCCCGATCATCGAAGACATTATTGAGTTTATCGACTGGGTTAAGGACTTTGCCAAAGACCCTTCGTGGGCACGGCTGGGCACCGACATTATTGACGGATTGGTGGGCGGCATTAAGCGCCGTTTCGGAGCGGTTATGGATGCCATGACCGGCCTTGGTACGGGGATGAAGAACCATTTCAAAAACATCCTGCAAATCAAGTCGCCCTCACGTGTGTTTCGCGCATTGGGCACGGATATTACGGACGGCCTGAATCTGGGGCTTAAGGCCGGTCAGAGCGATACCTTGGGGCGCATGCGCCTGATGGCCGGCGCCATGACGGGGGCGCTTAGTCTTGGGCTTACGGCTCCGGCTATGGCGACATCGGTCAGCGGCGGGGCAGGGGCTTTTACGGGGCCTATCACCATCAACATCTATGCGCAGGCGGGGCAATCACCTACCGATATCGCAAAGGCCGTACAGGATGAACTGGCGCGCCTTCAGCGTACCTCAGTTAGCCGCGCCCGCTCCGGTTACGGGGATGACGCCGAATGATGATGTCGCTGGGTGAATTTATCTTTGAGATTGACAGCCTGCCTTATCAGGAACTGGCGCGGCGTAGCGAATGGCGCCACGCGACGGCGGAACGGTTCGGCCTTAGGGCATCCGCGCAATATGTTGGCCCCGGTGCGGATAAGATCACATTGACCGGTGCCTTGTTCCCTGGCGAAATCGGTTCGTGGGGCGCAATTGAAACCCTTAGCAGCATGGCCGCAACCGGCGGTGCCTTTGGGTTGGTGGCCGGTACCGGCGAAATATTGGGCGACTGGTTTATCCGGTCGCTGGATCAGCGTCACAGCCTGTTTTTCATCGACGGGGTGGCGCGCAAAGCCGATTTCACACTGGAATTAGAAAGGTTTGACGGATGAAAACCATTCAAACGCGTCTGAAGCATGCCGGATTTGATCCGGGTGCCATTGACGGGATCTGGGGGCCAAAAACGCGCGCTGCCGCGCATGCCGCACTTGGGCCGGACGCACCTGGCATCGGTAATGATGTCGAAATCCGCCGGCTGATTTCCGGCCGTCTGGGCGGGGCTACGCCGTCCTATATTTACAAACAGGCGACGGGTGAGTTTTTGCGGCCTGATGGCAAGGTTTTGGCGGTCGGATATGCCGGATATCAGGACGGCGTGAACAATCCGGCACTAGAAGCCTCACGCGCCGTGGGGCCGATTCCGCGCGGGCCGTGGTCAATCGGGTTGACGCCGCTGAAATATACCACGGTCGGGCCTGTGGCTTTGCCATTGGAGCCTTTGGGCCATAGTGCGCATGGGCGCACATTGTTCCGCATTCACGGTGACAATACACGCGGTGACAGATCGGCGTCGCGCGGATGTATCATTTTGCCCCGTTCGATCCGTGATCATATCACGAAGGCGGGCGTCACGCGCCTGTTGGTAATATGAGGGGCTGGATAGCGGCGGGGGTAGCTGTCGGGGTTATGGCCCTGACGGCAGGGGCCTATGGGCTGGGGCGTAATGATGGCCGCAACGCTGAAATCGTGGCGCAGGCCCGCCTGAAAAGTGCGGCGGAAGCGGAGCGCCTGAAACTGCAAACCGATATTGATGCGTTGGCGCTTACGGCGGCGCGCATAGAAAGCGCGCGTCAGGGCGCGGTTAGGGAAATCCATGAAAAAACCTATGAGATTATTGACCGGCCTGTGTACCGCAATTTGTGCGTTGACACTGACGGGGTGCGGATCATCGATCAGGCCGTCGCCATCGCTAATAATCAGTTCGCACCTGTTGGCGGAGCCGCCACGGTTCCCGACCCCGTCCCGCAGCCCTGACGGGACTATGGATGGGGGCCAATGCCTGACGGCCCTGACGACGACGCTTGATGTCGGGGGCGGCATACGTGCGCAGCTGGTGGCGCTTCAGGCGCAGGTTAAGGCGGGGCAGGGCGCTGATGAGTAATCCCATGCCGGTGGCCGCATGGCGGGCGGTGCTGAATGGTGAAGACATCACCAGCCGGTTCAATCCGCGCCTTTTGTCCGTATCGGTGCGTCAGTCACGTGCCGAAGAAGCCGACCAGATTGATATTATTCTGGATGATTCTGACGGGGCCGTGGGGCTTCCGCCCGAAGGGGCTGTGTTGCGCGTCTTTATGGGATGGGCGCAAGGCGCGGGCGTACCTCTGGGGCTGATCGATATGGGGTCGTTCAAAATGGACGAACTGAGTATGTCAGGCCCGCCGGATCAGATTACGCTGACGGGGCGGTCTGCGGCCTTTACGGACGGCCTGAGGCAAAAGCGCGAGCGCTCATTTGTAGGCGAACGTCTCAGTGCGGTTTTAGAGCGCATCGCGGCGGATAATGACCTCAGGGCGCACATATCCGCGGACTATGCCGATATCATCATTCCGGCGCTGGGGGGCACCGCGCGGTCGGATGTGGCCATGCTGAAGGCGCTGGGGAAACGCTTTGATGCTGTGGCGACCATCAAATCCGGCACGCTGATTTTTACGCCTGTGAATGCGGGTAAAAATGCCAGCGGTGCGACATTGGCCCCTGAGGTTATCGACCGGTCTATGACATCGGCCCCGTTTCGCTTTGAGCGTGTCGGGCGCAACACCTATAGCGGCGTGTCGGCGGTCTGGCACAATCAGGCGACAGGACGGCGTGAAACGGTCACCGTAGGTGGCGGCGGCGATGGCGATAAGAAATCCAAACGCCTGAGACGGGTCTATAGTTCCGAGGCGGACGCCAGTGCGGCGGCGCGCGCTGAGTTTAGCCGCATTGGCCGCGCCAGTGGCAAGATGTCGTTTGGTTTGCCATTAGGGCGAGCAGACATAGGGCCGGAAAGGCCTGTGACCCTGACGGGGTTCAAGGCCCCGATCAACGAGGCACGCTGGCTGGTGGCAGAGGCCACACACAGTATGGACGGTAGCGGGGGCCTTAAGTCTGATTTGAGGTTTGAGGGGGCCTAACGTATAACGCCTGCCTCGATCTTGGCGGCGACGCCTTGGGCCACCTGTTCAGCGCGGGTGATTGTGGCGGCGCGGTCATATGATCCGTTTGGGCGCAAGACCGCATTGACTTTACGAACGTGCGCGACGCCTTTGTATTTATAGGTCACCTCGACCGTGCGGCTGGCCTTATCAAATCGGCCCATATCCATTTCAATATCCATTTTCAGGCCTTTCCTAAGACGCGCCAGAATATGTAACCATCATGGGTCTGGCTGTTTGAAGTTGATGTGCGGGCAAGGGTTGCCTGCGTGTTGTTAAATGTGATGACCGAGCCGCCATTATCGATATTGGCGTTGTTGTTCTGGGCGGTGACTGACCAGTGATGGATTTCCGAAAAGGTCTTCAGGTAGGTTACGACCACAGCCTGATCACGTGCGCAATGAACGCGACCGCCGCATTCCAGACGACCACCCGGCATCAACGACCACCAGTTGTTGATATTGCCACCAGAACTAAAATCAGCCGCCAGCGTAAAATCAGTGTCGGGCCTGCCGCACAGCAAACCGGCATCAAGGGCAGAACCGGCCCCGTCATTCGAGGCCCGCCAGACATCGGCAATTTGGCTGTCGTGGACGATATTGCCCAGATCGGTGTTGTCGATTTGCGCCCGAAGTCGCCCGCCTGATGCGCCCAGCCGGATCTTGTTGTTTCCCTGACCGGTACCGCCGCCCTGTTGCACCGGCGTCCAGCCTAAGCGGGGGATGATGTCGGCATACCACGACCCTTGCTGACCATCGAGCAGGTCAGAATCCATGCCGGAACCTGCCCCGTCATTCGATGCCCGCCAGATGCCAGCTCCCCATGTTGCCAGATAGGCCTGAAGGGATGCCAGAAGACCGCGAGGCGTGACGGCGCGCGTGTGGTCAATGCCCGCCACGGCCTGCGCCACTGTGGCCAGTCGGATGACACCGGCCATGGTTTCGGTTGCCGTAGGGTTGAGCCAGTCGCCACCGGTGAAGCTGATGTTTTCAGCCGGTGTCGCGGAAATATCCAGATCCACAGCGATCATCATGACCGACCCCGACGCCTTATCAAAAATCGGGGTGTCAGAGGTGATGAAACCGAACAGGGTGCCGGTCGAAAGATATAGGGCGACCGTGCGCAACAGATAAGCGTCAGGGCTTTCGTCGCGGATTGAGATATGCACCTGATTGGCACCGGTTGCCGTTCCGCTGATGCTATCAAGGCGTTTGATTTCGTTTGGCACAGCGGTTGCGGCGGGCGGCATGGCAGATGCCGAAACCCCGAAATGCGAGATGGTAACCGGCCCCAAGCCCAGACCGTCAGGAGACGGGAGCGCGGCCAGTCCGGCATTGGTAATGGTCAGGACATGTGAAGTCATTGCGGGGCCTCGATCAGGAAGTCGCCTTCGGGGGTGTTGAGGAATTCTGTTTCGGGTGTGGTCAGGAAGGTGGGTTCAAAATCATCGGTGGCCCGTGTCGCACTGAGGCGCACAAAGCCGGTCACCCGAACCGTTCCTGAGACGTGAATTTCACCGGCGGCATCCGTGGATTGATTGAATGTGAAATGACGGCTGGCCGGTTTGGTGCGGCGCACTTCGCGGATCACAGAATCGATATCGGCGGCGGTGTGGTGGGTGCGTGATCCCAGATCAATAAACAGATCAAAGGTGCCAGGTTCGCCGCGCGGGGTCTGTTCGAACCATTCGCGCAAGACCACAAAGCCCCCAAGGCCAGCGATAACGTCCATGACGGCGCGTTTCGTGCCTCTGATCTGTTGCACTTCGATGGCGGTTTTGATGTGTGACCGGCGTACCGATTCCGGCCATGATGCCGACCATGTTTCAATCGAAAGCGCCCATGCCAGCCACGGCAACAGTTCGACGGGACAGGTGTCAGGGTTCCACAGGTCTTTGATCGGACGCGGCAGATTTGTGACCTGCACCGCTTCGGCCATGGCTTTTTCAAGATCGGTGGCATTGGGCGGGAGCAGGTGCGCCATCAGATTACGCCCGCGTGGGTCAAGGCAATATCGGTGCAAACGCAGGCTTCATAGGGGCCAGCGGGGATATCGGCGGCGGGTTGTGTAAGGGTGACATTGTGGACACCTTCGGCCCTTAGGGCCGAGGTAATGCCGTTGCGGGTAATTTCACGGCCCAGCCGGATTTCGTTTTCAACATAGGTTTCAAGCCGCGTACGGGCAGCGGTGATGACTACGGTTTCATCTGGCCCGCGATAGGTCTCAATTTCGGCGACGATCTGATATTCAATGATTGTGGCTGGCTGCACACTGACCAGATCAGTCAGGGGCCTGACACGATCAGCCGATACGGCATCGGTAACCTGATCCAGAATTTCCTCTGAGACGGCACCGTCAGTGCCCCAGCCCAGCACGGTGATGACGATTTCGCACGGTTCGGGGCTGTCGATCGATACGTCGCGGATGTCGGCGGAAACCGAACGGGCGTGATAGATATAGGCCTCAACAGGCCCCGCCACCGAATAGGCATCAGGTGCCAGCACAATACGTTCGCGGTAGGGATCATCCTTTTCGTCCGGCAGGCGCTTTACCCGCAACAGCGCGCCCAGATGATCAAGCGCCGCGCCGGTGGCATAGGCGACCATGACGGATTTAGCGTCGTCATTCAGTTGCTGCCGGTCAAGCAGGCGGAAATAGGCGGATACCTGAAGAATTTTAACGCCGATACTCGATTCCGAGGTGTCAAAATCAGGATGTAGGTCAATCAGGCGCGCCAGCATCTGCGCATAGATGCCCTCAAAGCTCAGGGCCTCGGTAAATTTGGGCGCGGGCAGGCGCGACAGATCGATGGCGTTGGAGGCGTAATTTGACATGCGCGTACATTGACCGCGCCTGTGCGCCTCACGCGAGGCTGTGTCTGTGTAAATCCGGCATTTACACAGACACGTGCTGGCCTTGGGGGCGGGCAATAGTGACCTTGGCGGCATGACCCGGACACAGCTTATCGACCTTTGGATTAGTGGCTTTTTCTCAGCGCTTACGGTGGCCGTGGGCCGCATGGGCTATGCGTTGTTTGTGCTGGCTCCTGATCCGCCGACTGACCCCGAAGAATTGAAACATTGGCAACGTCGCCGCCGTTGGCTGGCGATTTCGGAAATCAGCGCCTTACCGGCCTTTGCCACCATTGGCGTTATGACCATGATCTATCTTGATCTGCCTACGGTTTCCGTTGCGCTGATCAGCATGGCGCTGGGCGGCTTGGGTTTCGGGTTTTTACTTAATGGTCTGAAATATCTGGCGGATATCCGCCTTAAGAAGCTAGGGGGTGAACAGTCATGATCACTCTGGGGATTATCAGCGTGGTTGCGTCAGTGGCGGCGTTTATTCGTGCAGCCTTTGCCGGTCTGGCCGAAGACCGCTGCAAACACGGGCGGCGCTAATGGCCGACGAACACCGCATCAAGGTTATTTCCGACGAGGATATCGACGGGGCGCTTGGTTATGATCTGACCAAGCGTCTGGATGATATGGATACCGACCTGTCTAATGCAGGCCGGTATGATGACGGCACGCCGTTAGAAGACCTTAAGCCCGGTCAGGCCGGTGCCGACAAAACCTCTGAGAACACATCGGCCAATACCGAAGCGGTGGCCGGTTTGTCGGCGAATGAGCTGGTGGAGTCGGTTGAACAATCCGCACAGGCGGTATTGGCGCAGGCCGAAGAATTAAGAGCACAGGCGCAGGCGGTGGCTGACAATGCCCAAGCCATTGCCGACGAAGCCAATATACGCGCGGCAGGCCATGCGGCACAGGCACAGGCCTTGGCTGATGAGGTCATAGCGCGAGCTGCCGGACAGGCGGCAGAGCAGGCGGCACGGGCACAGGCGATTGCCGACGAAGGTCAGGCGCGTGCAAACGAAATTGCGGCGGAGGCTTCAGACCGTGCGGCTCAGATTGGCGGTATGGTTAGCGCCCTACAGGCCAATATTGACGCCGTACAGGCGCAGATTACCGATATTGTCGGGGCGGCTGAATATGACCCGCTGGTCACATATACGGCAGGGGATATTGTCAAATATGACGGTAGCCTGTGGCGCGCAAAATCCCCGACGACCGGCAATGCGCCTGATAATGGCAGCTTTTGGGACGAGGTCGGTCAATATGCCAGCATTGGCGAGGCCGTGGCTGCGCACGCGCTGGCTATATCTCAGCTGACGGCGGAGGCCGGTTACCTGAATGATGCGCTGACCGCGTCGGTAAACAAGACCGATAGTCTGGCCGTGCAGATGCGGGGAAACTATAACGGGTCTGATCTGTCGCAGGTGACAAACGGCCTGTTGCATCAGGAGCGAACCGCACGGGCCACAGCAGATAGCGCACAGAATGCCGCGATCACGAGCCTGACCAATGATCTGGCGGCGGCGAATACGGCCATCAACCTTAAGGCCTCGGCTTCGGCTCTTGAGGCCCTAACCACCACGGTGACTGGCCAAGGCAACAGCCTGACGTTACAGGGCAGCGCGATCACGTCCTTACAGAACACGCTGAACCATCCGACCACGGGTCTGGCCAGCCGCGCCAGTGCGACAGCGCTTACGGCGTTGGAAAGTCGCGTGACGGCGGCAGAAGGTGTGAACACCAGCCAGTCATCAAGCATCACCAGCCTGACAAACGGTCTGGGGCAGTCGGGCAGTCAGAACCTGATCTATAATCCGGCCTATGTTGCCGGGG
>JASGFL010000066.1:0-17325 GCA_047605545.1 Asticcacaulis sp.
ACGGTGACATCGCTCAGTCCAAACTTGAGGATGACGACATCGAATTTGTGATCCCCAAGGAAGGGTCACAGTTCAATGCCGATACGCTGGCTATCCCCAAGGATGCGCCGCGTCCGGACAATGCGCATCAGTTCATCAACTATATTCTTGATCCCGAAGCCAGCAAGCACATCTTCGAGACCATTCTGTACCCGACGCCAAATCTGGCGGCCAAGGCTCTGATGCCGGACAGCTACCGCAATTCGTCGATCATCTTCCCGCCGGTAGCTGAACTGGCGAAATGTGAATATGCTGACTTTGAAGGTCAGGAAATGGCGCAACTCTATGAAGACGCCATTACCCGCGTCAAGGCAGCCTAGTTTCACGTAAGCATCTGATCACAGCACCGGAGGTAATGCCTCCGGTGTTTTTTTTTATGCGGTGACTAGATGCCGCACATAAGAGTTTTCCGATTATGGCGGGATTGTGATCACTTGGGGCTTGACGATTTCGCTTTGGCGTATTCTCCTCTTGTTAACACATTGATGACGGCAGGTTCAGGTCGTCCGAAAAACTGAGGAGATAGAATATGACTTCTTCACGCCACAGAGCTTCGCGTCGGTCTTTGTTACAGGGGATGGGGGCGGCCGCTATTGGCATCAGTTTCGGGGGGCTTGCGGCCTGCTCGAAAACCGCAGAGGTGGGGGATAATGGCGAAGAAAAACGCCTGAACTTCTACAACTGGGATACCTATATCGGTGAAACGACCCTGTCTGATTTCAAGGATCTGACGGGGATTAACGTTAATATGTCAATCTTTGCGACCAATGATGAGCTGTTTGCCAAGTTGAAGACGGGTAATTCCGGCTTTGATGTGGTGGTGCCGTCAAACGATTTTGTGACGCGTTTGTCTCAGGCCGGTCTTCTGCTTGAGCTTGATCACGCAAAGCTACCTAATCGTAAAAACCTTGAGCCGGCTTTCCTTAACCCCAGCTATGATCCGGGTGGGAAGTATTCGGTCGCCTATACTTGGCTATTGCTGGGGATTGGCTATCGCAAGTCCAGAATGCCGAACGGGATGGTGCCGGATTCATGGAAATATCTGTTCGATTCCGACCAGTTCAAAGGCAAGATTGCGCTTCTGTCGGAATCCGGTGACCTGATCCGTCTGGGGGCCAAGTATCTGGGGCACAGCGTCAACGGGATCACGCCGGACATCATCAATCAGGTCGCGGCTATGCTCATCAAGCAAAAGCCGAACATCAAGGCCTTCCACGAGGACGATGGTCAGGACATGCTACTGGCCGGTGATGTTGACGTGGTGATGGAATACAACGGTGACATCGCTCAGGCGAAGCTTGAGGACGACGATATTGATTTTGTCATCCCCAAGGAAGGGTCGCAGTTCAACTCGGATACTTGGTGTATCCCCAAGGATGCGCCGCGTCCCGACAATGCCCACCAGTTCATCAACTACATGCTTGATCCTGAGGCATCTAAGAAGATTTTCGAGAAGATTTTGTTCCCGACCCCCAATGCTGCCGCCAAGGCGCTTATGCCGGACAGCTACAAGAATAACCCGATCATTTTCCCACCGGAATCTGATCTGGCGAAATGCGAATATGCCGATTTCGAAGGACTGGAACTGGCGCAGGCCTATGAAGACGCCATTACGCGCGTTAAGGCTTCCTGATAGCGGGCGCTACGCAGACGGTCTGCGTAGCGCTTTTTAGATAAGGGGATAGCCGCATGGAGCAAAGCTGGCGTCAGGCCAAGGGAATATTTGCCGCTATGTTCAGCGCGCCGCTTGTGTGGCTTGTGCTGTTCTTCTTTGTGCCGCTGGGCATAGTCTGGCTATATTCGTTTGGGGAAAATCAGGGGCTGATCGACATCGCCTTTACGGGCACATGGTCGAACTACGCCAAGGCGCTTGAGCCGCTGTATCTGGGGATTTTTGCCAAATCCATCTGGGTTGCGGCCCTGACGACATTTTTGTGTGTGGTCATCGGATTTCCGGTGGCCTTGGCCATCACTTTCGCGCCGGACAAGTGGAAGCCGTGGATGCTTTTGCTGGTCATGCTGCCGTTTTGGACCAACCTGCTGATCCGCACCTATGCACTGATCGCGGTGTTACGTACCGAAGGCTATATCAACCAGAGTTACCGGTTTTTGTGGGAAAACGCCTCGGGTCTGATGACCTTTGCGGGACTTCAGCCGCTGGGTGATTTTACGCCGCTGAACCTGCTTTATAACAATTTCGCGGTGGTTGTTGGTCTTGTCTACGTGCATTTGCCATTCATGATTTTGCCGCTCTATTCGACGCTTGATCGTTTGGATCGCTCACTGCTTGAGGCCTCGCTGGATCTGGGGGCTGGTCATTTCCGCACCCTGTTTTCCATTGTTGTGCCGCTGGCGGGGGCAGGGATTGCGTCCGGTATTCTGATCACCTTTATCCCCGCGCTGGGGGCCTACCTGACGCCTGATCTTCTGGGCGGTACCGACTCTCAGATGATCGCCAACGTCATTGAATCGCAGTTCAAGCGTGCCAATAACTGGCCATTCGGTGCGGCGCTGGCCTTCCTTCTGGTCTATCTGACCTTTATCGGTATCGCGTTGCAGGGCCTGCTTGACCGGTCCGCGAGAAAGCGGGGGGCGGCATGAGCGAAGTCACTGTGAAACCGAGAAAAATTCCGCCGGGGCCACTGGAGTATCTGCGCCGCTGGCCGATGCAGGTCTGGCTGATCGGGGTAACGCTATTCCTCTATGTGCCGCTCATCAGTCTGATGGTTTTCAGCTTTAATGACTCGCGCCGCAACGTGGTTTGGCAAGGGTTTACGTTCAAATATTATGAGCGGGCGCTGAATAATGACAGCTTGATTCAGGCCTTTACCAACTCGATGGTCATTGCCCTGTTTGCCACCATTATTTCGGTCATTGTCGGGGCTATGGCGGCGATTGTCCTGTGGCGCTTCCGCTTTCCGGGCAAGACGGCATTTAATGCCGGTATGGCTATTCCGATTGTTGTGCCTGAAATCTGTATGGGCGTCGGGATGCTGGTGTTTTTCGCCAAGGTTATGCCCTGGCCTCAGGGGCTGATGTGGCCGTTTAATCTGGGGGCCATTATTATTGCCCACGTCTCGTTCTGCTTCCCGTTTGTGGCGGTGGTGGTGCGGGCCAGACTGGCGGGATTTAACCGTGAACTGGAAGAAGCCGCCAAGGATCTGGGGGCTTCGGAATGGCGCACGCTGATTGACGTGTTGTTGCCGCACATAAAGCCGTCTCTGATTGCCGGTGCGCTTCTGGCCTTTACCCTGTCGCTTGATGACTTTGTTATCACCTTCTTCACGGCGGGACCGGACACGGTGACCTTCCCTGTAAAAATCTATTCGATGGTGCGGTTCTCGGTTACGCCTGAGGTCAATGCGGCCTCGACCATACTGATTGTCGTTACAGTTCTTCTGACCTTCCTTGCGCTTAAGGTGCAGGGTTCCAGCGCCCTGACGGCCGGACACGGCGGCGGGGAGGCCAAAAAGTGAGCCAACTCATGACCGATATTTCCGCACCAATCAGCGATAAGACCATCATCCGTTTTGAGAATGTCTCAAAGCATTTTGGCAAGAACACTGCGGTCGATAATGTCTCGCTTGAGATCAAGGAGGGAGAGTTCTTCTCTCTGCTTGGGCCTTCGGGATGTGGCAAGACCACACTGTTGCGCATGCTGGCGGGCTTTGAGATGCCTTCGGAAGGCAAGATATATATTGACGAAAAGGACGTGTCCCTGACGCCGCCGAACAAGCGGCCGGTCAATATGGTGTTTCAGTCCTATGCCGTTTTTCCCCATATGAGCGTGCTGGATAATGTCGCCTATGGCCTGAAAATGGATGGCGTCGGTAAGTCCGAACGGCTGCAACGGGCAACTGAGGCGCTTGAGTTGGTTAAGCTTGGTGGCTTTGGTGAGCGCATGCCAGACCAGATGTCGGGGGGGCAGCGTCAGCGTGTGGCGCTTGCGCGGGCGCTGGTTAAGAAACCGCGTGTTTTGTTGCTGGATGAGCCTTTGTCGGCGCTGGATGCCAAGCTGCGTGATGCCATGCGTACGGAACTGGCTTTGTTGCAGGAAAAGGTGGGGATTACCTTCATTATGGTGACCCACGATCAGGACGAAGCACTGGCTATGGCGACACGATGCGCCGTTATGAACCGCGGGATTTTGCAGCAGGTGGCGACGCCGTTTGATCTGTATGAATTTCCCAATTCGCGCTTTGTGGCGGACTTCATTGGCAGCGTGAATATGTTCGAAGGCACGCTGGCGGTCGATGAACCGGATCATGCCATTATCCGTTCAAAAGAGGCGGGCGACATCTATCTGGATCACGGGGTAACCGGCGGCACAGGCGCTACAGTCTGGGCGGCTTTGCGGCCTGAAAAGATCGAGATTCACAAGTACGATTCCAAACCGCCGAAGATGGAAGACGCGCCCGAAGGCTATAATATTGCCGAAGGTACTATCCGTCTGATGACCTATCTGGGGTCGGAAACGGTCTATGAGGTTGAGCTGAAATCGGGACGTATGGTCAAGGTATTGCGTTCTAACCTTACCCGCTGGGATCAGGAAGATTTCACATGGGACGAGAAGGTGTGGCTGGCCTTTAATGCCACATCCGTGGCGGCGTTGCTGGGCTAAGCGGACTGTGATCCAAAATGTGATCACAATTTTGCGAAGGGCATTCCAGCGCGCTGACTGAGCGGCTATAGTGCGGATAAGTTTGATCCGCACCGGAGTTGCGCACTATGCCTGATGCTTTGAAAAACCATAATGCCGAAGAACTTAAGCGGCTTGATCTGGCGCACCATCTGCCGGCGCAGGCCGATTATAAGGTCATTCACGAATTGGGCGGTAGCCGGATAATCGTTCACGCCGAAGGCTCGACGATCACCGATATTGACGGCAATTCATTGCTGGATGGCATGGCCGGATTGTGGTGCGTCAATGTCGGCTATGGCCGGTCGGAACTGGCCGAAGTCGCTTATCAGCAGATGCTGGAACTGCCTTATTACAACACCTTCTTTAAGACGGCGACGGAACCGGCGGTGCGTCTGGCGGCGAAGATTGCCGAGAAAATGCAGATCGGTAATCCTGATCTGACGCATGTGTTTTTCAATTCGTCAGGTTCTGAGGCCAACGATACCATCTTCCGTCTGGTGCGGCATTACTGGACACTGAAAGGCGAGCCGGAGCGCAAGATTTTCATCAGCCGCCGCAATGCCTATCATGGTTCGACGGTTGCCGGTGCCTCGCTTGGGGGCATGAGTTTTATGCATGTGCAGGGGGATTTACCGATCCCCGGTGTTGAGCATGTGCGTCAGCCCTATCTGTTTGGTGAGGGGCTTGGGGAAGATCCTGTGGCCTTTGCCGATGCCTGTGTGAAGGATATCGAAGATCGCATTTTGCAGGTGGGCGCAGACAAGGTGGCGGCCTTTATCGGTGAGCCGGTGCAGGGGGCAGGCGGGGTTATAATTCCGCCGGAAACCTATTGGCCAAAGGTTGAGGCCCTATGTCGTAAATATGGTATTCTGCTGATCTGTGATGAGGTCATTAATGGCTTCGGACGGTTAGGCGAGTGGTTCGGCCATCAGCATTACGGCGTTAAGCCTGACCTGATTGCCATGGCCAAGGGTTTATCCTCTGGTTACCTGCCGATCTCGGCGGTTGGGGTGTCAAAACACATAGTCGATTTGCTGGTTGAAAAGGGTGGTGACTTTGTTCATGGCTACACCTATTCGGGGCATCCGACCTGTGCAGCGGTGGCGCTGAAAAACATCGAAATCATTGAAAGAGAAGGGCTTGTTGAGCGTACACGCGACGTGACGGGGCCTTATCTGGCGAATGCGCTCAAGCGTGTGGCGGCGCATCCGCTGGTGGGGGAAGCGCGCTCTCTGGGCCTGATTGGGGCGGTTGAGATTGTTTCCGAAAAAGGGACGAATAAGCGCTTTTTAGGCGAAGAAGGTAACGCCGGACCGGTCGTGAGGGATATCTGTATCAAGAACGGTTTGATGGTGCGCGGTATCCGCGATTCCATCGTCATGTGCCCGCCTCTGGTCATCACCGAGGCGGAGATCGATCGCATTGTCGATACGATCCTGAAGTCGCTTGATGAGGCCGAGCCGATATTGCGCGCGCTTTAGTCCGGCGCAACCGGCTGGGTATCTGACACGGACGGCGGACGGCTGGCGGGCACATAAAGCCCTGTCAGCCGGTCGATGATAAATCCGGTCTCATTAATGCGGCCACCATATTTCAGGCACGGATCGGTTTCCTGCGTATAGCTGCGTTTTTGCGGCAGGGGATCCGGTGACATGGCGGCGGCGGCATCGTCGCCGAAAGGCTCGGCAAATTGCAGGGCATCCCCCAGACGTGACAGTGACGGTGTATCGGTGCCGACCGCCTGAGCCTGACGCACCCAGACAATGGCGGCGATCTGTTTGTCGGTTTGCAGCATTTCCGCTTCGGCCCCAAGTCCGCCGAGTGTGCCGGGCAAGCGCAGGCCTATGGGGCCGGGGATAAAGAAATTGGCCACGGCGGCGGCACCGGAACCGACTGTGCCGGTCGGTTCAAACCAGATGACGGCGGAACGCACCTCGGCGTCGCTCAGGGCGATATCGGTCACCACTTCGTAACGCTCGGCCAGTTCGAAACAGAGTTGGGCTTCGACCTCAGCCAGTACGAGGGCTTTTTCATTATCCGCCAATTCATAACGCGCGTCTTCGGGTGTCATAAGCTGTGTCGGATGCAGATAGACCCGTTTGATGGTGCTGAGGGCCGCGGTGTCACTAAACCTGCGGGTCGTGGTACGGCCGGTCCTGTCGGGCTTAATATTATCGATGGTTGTCAGGCTTGAGTTTACGGGGGCGGGCGCGCTTATGCAGGCGGTGAGCAGAGCCGAAAGACCTGCGACGATTAAAATAGGTAAGCGCATCATGTCCCTCGGTTATGTTTTGGCCGAAAGATAACATGGTTCCGCGCAGTCAGTCGGCATATTTTCTGCAATTCGGGTCGGCGGCATAGAAACAGCCTTCCGCATTTGACCCTGAGGATATATCTGAGGGTTATGAAACACGGTCTGAGCCTTAATTTTATACTGCTTCTGGGGGCGTTTGCCCTGACCGGAGCCAGTCTGATCTACGCCCCTGAATATGCGGATTTTGCGACCTTCGCCTTTGTGCTGTTAGGCTGGGTTGTCGGACTGTGTCTGCATGAGTTCGGGCATGCCTATAGCGCCTGGCGGTTTGGCGATCACACGATTGAGCAACGCAACTATCTGGGGCTTGATCCGGTGGCCTATATCAATGGCCCTATGAGCATTATTCTGCCGATTATTATTCTGGCGATTGGCGGGATTGCCTTGCCCGGTGCGGCGGTGCTTATCAGGCCCGATCTGATCCGCGAACGTTGGCAGCAGTCTTTGGTGTCATTGGCGGGGCCTGTAGTGACGCTGGTTCTGGCCTTTTTGTTTTATGCGTTGGGGCATGCGATCTATGCCGATAAGCCGGAAAGCCTTCTGGGGGATGCGGTCATCCTGTTGGCCTTTTTCCATTTTATGGCTTTTGTGCTGAATATGCTGCCTCTGCCGGGGCTGGATGGCTATGGGGTGATTACACCGCTATTGCCGCAGCCATTACGCGGTATGGCCGAAAAGCTTGAGCGTATTCCGCTGATTACCATTGTGCTGGTGGTGGTGATTTTCTTCTTTGGCTCCTGGCATATTATCAGCCTGATGTACGGCTTTACCGAGTGGTTGAATCTGGATCTGTCCACGGCCTTCAGGGCCTATGACCGGTTCCAGTTCTGGGAATAATCAGAAGCGGTCGCGCAGGGCGTAATAACTCAGGCCTGCGACCTGAATGGGCCAGCGTAAAAGTTTGCCGCCGACAAAGGCCGGTACGGGTAATTGCGACAACAGGTCTATGTCGTGTCGGTTGCCGGTAACGGCGCGCGCCAGAAGCTTGCCGAAATAGGTGGCCAGAACGACGCCCTGACCGGAATAGCCGGCGCTGATGAAGACGTCTTTTTCCAGTTCGCGGACAAAGGGCGCGCGGCTTAGGGTGATGGCCAGTGTACCGCCCCAGCCATAGTCGATAGGCGTGGTTTCAAGCTGCGGGTAGATGTTCAGCATATGCTTGCGGACAAAGGCCTTGATGTCACGCGGGAAGCGCGGGCTGTAGTTTTCTCCGCCCCCAAACAGAAGCCGGTTATCAGCGGTCTTACGCCAGTAATGGACAACAAAACGCGAATCCGCAGCGGCATAATTGTTCGGCAGGATGGCGGGGTCCGTAAGCGGCGCTGTGACCAGTATGAAATTGTTGATCGGCAGGACATGGCGGTCAATGCGCTGATCAAGGCCCTGCATATAGCCATTGCCGCAGATCAGCAGTTTCTTTGCCGTCAGGCGGCCTTTCGTGGTTATGAGCGTGATGCCTTTGGCAGTGCGCTGAAAGGAGTGCACGGGGCTGTGCTCATAGAGCTTCGCCCCTGCGGACTCGGCTTTGTGGGCCATGCCAATTGCCAGTTTCAGCGGGTGCAGATGCCCGCCGCCGCCATCATACAGGCCGCCATGATAGACATCGGTGCCGAGTTCGCGGGCGACCTCAGGTTTGCTGAGCAGGGACAGTTGATCATAGCCATAGTGTCTGGAGACGTAGTCGATATAGGCGCGGTCATCGGCGGCGAACTGAGGTTTATGCCAGCTATGGATAATCCCCGCGCGGTAATCGGCATCAATGCCATCATCAAGCAGGGATTGCAGATGGAGGCGGGCATCAATGGCCATGTCCCATAGCTGATGGGCGGCATCGAAACCGAGCTTACTCTCAAGGGTATGGGGATCGATGCGCTGACCGATATGTATCTGACCGCCGTTGCGACCGGAGGCACCGGAGCCTATGGCCGCGCTTTCGAGCAGGGTGACGTTTATCCCCTTTTGCGCCAGTTCCAGTGCAGCCCCAAGTCCCGTAAAACCGCCGCCGATAATGGCAACATCAGTCTCAGCGTCACCGGCGAAGGCAGGGAAGGCCGGTATGTCTGCGGTCGCGGCATAGTAGGACTCAGGCGGGTGGCCGGTATTGCGCATCACACATTCAGCAGAAGGAACTCCCGCTCCCACGGGCTGATGGTACGCATGAAGGTCTCGTACTCTTCCTGTTTGACGCGGGTATAGGCGGTGACGAAAGCGGGGCCAAGAATATCGGCCAGTTCTTCGCAGCGTTCCAGCTTTATGACCGCCTGAATGAGCGAATAGGGCAGGTCAGCAGATGGATCGTTCGAGGCATCGGTATCGACCGGCGGCTGGGGCTTAAGGCCCTGCGTCATCCCAAGATAACCGCAGGCCAGTGCGGCGGCTATGGCCAGATAGGGGTTGGCGTCAGATGACGGAATCCGGTTTTCCAGACGGCGATTTTCGGGATCGGACGGCGGTACGCGCAGGCCTGCGGTGCGGTTATCATAGCCCCAGTGGGTATTGACCGGTGCACCTGAGCCTTTGGACAGGCGACGGTAGGAATTGACATAGGGGGCCAGCAGGGCCGTGGCCGCCGGCAGATAGGTTTGCTGACCGGCAATGAACGAGGCGAACAGGTCAGTTTCTTCGCCGGTTTTCGGATCGGAAAACAGGTTTAGGCCGGTCTGCATATCGACGATCGACTGGTGGATGTGCATGGCAGAACCGGGTTCCAGCGCCATAGGCTTGGCCATGAAGGTGGCGTAGATGTCGTGTTCAAGCGCCGTTTCCTTGATGGTGCGTTTGAACATGAACACCTGATCGGCCAGTTCCAGCGGGTCGCCGTGGCGCAGGTTGATTTCCATCTGCGCGACGCCGGATTCATGGATCAGGGTGTCGATCTCAAGGCCTTGGGCCTTTGAATATTCGTACATGTCCTCAAAGAGGTCATCAAATTCATTCACGGCCGAAATGGAATAGCCCTGACGACCGGTTTCGGGGCGGCCTGAGCGTCCCACCGGCGGTTTCAGGGCATAGTCGGGGTCGATATTTTTTTCGACCAGATAGAATTCAAGCTCCGGGGCAACGACCGGTTTCCAACCCTTTTCATGATAGAAGGACAGGACGCGGCGTAAGACCTGACGCGGGCTTTCCTCGACCGGACGTCCATCCGGATGGAAGGCGTCATGGATGACCTGAGCGGTCGGGTCTGTCGCCCAGGGCACAACCGCCAGCGTATTGAAATCAGGCTTAAGGAAGATATCGGTGTCGGATTGCACCGTGCCGACAATGCCTTCGAGGTCGGGGAAATCGCCGGTAATAGTCTGATAGAAGATCGACAGAGGCAGGTTCATATAGCCTGCGGTCTGGAATTTACGCACCGGCATGATTTTGCCGCGCGCCACCCCCGCAAGGTCAGCGACCATACATTCAATTTCTTCGATATTTTGCTGAGCGAGCCATTCGGACGCTGAGGTGATATCCGTGGCGCCGCGTTGGGAAAAACCGGTTTGCGGACGTTTGGATTTCGATTTCATATGAACCTGCTTTTGGGGCTGTTTGGCTGATCATGACCTTGTCAGCCTGTTTTTCCAAGTCCCCCCACGGATATGTGATCACATAACTTTTGTTTGTAAGATTTCTGATTGGGCGGTGTCTAATGAAACAGACAGAGGAGATGCACCTGTGCAGGACGATGGTTTTACCGAGTGGATCAGGCCCCATATGGCCAGTTTGGCGCGGATCAGCCGCGCCTTTGCGGCACCGGCGGATCAGGACGATCTGATGCAGGAACTGATGGTCAGTGCGTGGAAAGCGCGACCGGCGTTTCGCGGTGACTCGGCGGTATCCACCTATCTGTTCCGGATTGCGCATAACCGCGCCCTGACATGGGTTGGGCGAAAGCATCGCCAGAACCTGAAGGAGACGGAGATAAAGGTGCAGGGGGCGCTTTTGTGGGGCGATGATGCCGACAATGGCGGGCGTCTGGATCAGCTTTATAGCGTGATGCAGCAGTTGCCGCTGATGGATCGGTCGATGCTTCTGCTGGTGCTTGAGGGGATGTCGCACGCGGATATCAGCGCCCTGCATGGTGTTAGCGTCAGTAATGTCGGCGTGCGGCTTCATCGGGCGCGGGCCGAGCTTAGTCGCCTCATAGGTAAGGAGGGCGAAGATGGATAACGAGGAATTGGACCGTCTGTGGCGGTCACCAGCAAACCTGATCACTCAGTCAACGGAGGACGTTATGTTAGAAAAGACGATGAAAAAACTGCGCCGGATGCGGCTTGGGTTCCATATTTTTACCGGCTATGTCGGGGCGGTGTTGGGCGTGATTACGCTGGTGGCCGGTTACACGGCCGTTAAGCGGGACAGCTTTGATCCCGCTCAGGAATGGGGCGTGTTTGCGCTTTTGGGACTTTGCTGGGTGGTGCTGATCTTTATGCGCGTTCAGCATAAGCGCTATGAGCGACATTTTCCTTTTGGCAATATGAGCCTGAATGACGCGATTGCGGCCATGCAGGCGGCCAACAGTATGACGCGTCAGAGGCTTAAGCTTATGGGGGCGGCGCTGATTGTGGCGGTGCCGCTGATCGGGGCGGGCCTGTGGCAGCTTCAGGCGGCGGGTAAGATGAGCGCCCAAAACGTCCTGCAGTTCTCTATGCTGGCCGGAGTGGCGCTTGGGGTGTCGTTGATCGTCAACCTGACGCGTTATTTTATGGTGCATGTTCCCGAAGCCAAACGGCTGCATGAGCTTAGGGGGGAATAAAGCGTCTGGCGCATCGGCAGGAGGTGAGTTAATCGGCGTGCATGATAATTCCGATAGATGATCCTGCTGATGCGCGTTTGCGCCTGTACCAAGATGTCAAAGACCGTGACCTGAGCGGGCGTGAGGGCCTGTTTATGGCTGAGGGCAAGGTGGTGCTGGAGCGGTTGTTTGCTTCGGCACTGGCGCAGACAATTAGTGTTCTGACCACGCCTGAGCGGTTAAAGGGGCTTGATATATCGGCTCTGGATGAGGCAGTGCCGGTCTATGTGGTGGCGCAACCGGTCATGGATGAGGTGGCCGGTTTTCCTATTCATCGGGGCTATCTGGCGCTGGGGCGGTATGCGCCGCCGCAGAGCCTTGAGGCCTGTGTGGCCGGTGAACGGGCGCGGGTATTGGTGGTGTGTGGCATCAGTAATACGGACAATATGGGCGGGCTTATGCGCAATGCGGCAGCGTTTGGCGTTGATGCCGTAGTGCTGGATCAGACGGCTTGTGATCCGCTTTATCGCAAGGCTATTCGGGTCAGTGTCGGTGGTGTTCTTGAGGTGCCGCATTTCCGCGTAGACAATGTCTCTGAGACGTTGACGCGGTTGGAGCTTACGGCGTTTGCCCTTAGTCCGTCAGGCGAAAAGCGGCTGGATGAGGTGGCCGTGCCGGAACGTTGCGCGGTGCTGATGGGGGCTGAGGGGCCGGGGCTTTCGGCGGCGCTTATGGCCGATTGTCAGACGGTGCGTATTGAGATGAGCGGCGGTTTTGACAGCCTGAATGTGGCGACAACCTCAGGGATCGTGCTCTATCATTTTTGCCGGTAGTCGACAAAAGGCTTGCATTAAATAAATTTGATATAATTATTACCCTTCAATGATCATATAATTGGAGGGAGCGATGAAATCTTTGTTTGCGGGATTGGCCGCAGGAGCATTTTTGCTGGCGCAGGGGTTGGCAGGAAGTGCGTTCGCGCATGAAAGCCTTAAGCTTGAGGCACCCAAGCCGGATCTGGCGGCGCAGCCGCCGATGGGCTGGAATTCATGGAACAAGTACAAGTGTGACATCAGCGAAGACCTGATCCGCAAACAGGCCGATGCCATGGCGGCTTCGGGCCTCAAGGACGCGGGTTATCAGTATATTGTCATTGATGACTGCTGGCAGAGCCACCGTGACGAAAGGGGTAATATTCAGGCTGATCCAGTACGTTTTCCGTCGGGTATCAAGTCACTGGTGGACTATGTGCATGCCAAGGGGCTGAAGTTCGGGCTATATTCGGATGCGGGTGTGCTGACCTGTGCTGGTCGTCCGGGCAGTGCAGGTTATGAGTTTCAGGATGCGCGCCAGTATGCCGAATGGGGCGTGGACTATCTGAAATATGACTGGTGCTACACCGGCACGCGCAATGCCGAGGCGGCCTACACGATCATGGCCAAGGCGCTGAGGGCTTCGGGGCGCGATATTGTTCTGTCGATCTGTGAGTGGGGCGACAATAACCCGTCAGCCTGGGCGCATAAGGCCGGTCATATGTGGCGCACCACGGGTGATATCTTTGATGCCTGGGAAGGGCAGCAGGGATATTCGATCGGCATGACCAACATCCTCGATAAGCAGGTCGATCTGTGGCGCTATTCCGGCCCGAACCGCTGGAATGACCCTGATATGCTTGAGGTTGGCAATGGCGGCATGACGGTCACCGAATATGAATCGCATTTCAGCTTGTGGGCCATGCTGGCGGCACCGCTGATTGCCGGTAATGACATGGCCAATATGGATGCTGATACGCTGCGTATCCTGACCAACAAAGATGTCATCGCCGTGGATCAGGACAGTTTGGGTGTGCAGGGACGGCGTATCCATAAGGACGGTGATTTGGAAATCTGGGCACGTCCGCTGAAAGGCGGGGATCAGGCTGTGATATTGTTTAACCGTTCCGTCGAAGCGCGCGATATGCAGGTTAGCTGGGAGCAGCTTAATCTGCCTGCCGGCATGAAGGCCGAGGTCAAAGACCTGTGGTCGAAGAAGGTTACGAAAAATGTCACCGGCCGGTTTGGGGGCACGGTGGCCTCACACGGGGTGATCATGGTGCGGATAACGCCCGTGATATAATAGAAAATGCGAACGCCCCCTTTTGCGTTTTCACAAAAGGGGGCGTCATAAATGAGACCGGAGCCTATGTGGGCGAGAAAATACGTCCCTTGATGCTGGTGCCGCTGCTGTCGCCCAAAGTGCCGCTGTTGTCTTGCCAGACCATAAGGAAGCGGTTGGTTGACAGGGCTGTGCCTGAAACTTCGATCTGGGCGTCTTGTATCTGGCTGTTGATGGCAAATTCGCTGTTCAACTTGCTGCCGTCAGCCTTGTACATCTGACCCTTGATGCCGAAGTCGCTATTGTCTCCGGTAAGGCTGCCGTTATCAGACCACGCGACGACGAAATTGCCATTGGCCAGAGTAAAGACATTGGGTGCCAGTTGTCTGAGGTTGGTGTTGGTGTTTACCAGAAACTCAGAGCCTTGTTTGCTGGCTGAGGCGGTGAACAACTGTCCTCTGACATCGGCGTCGGGTGAATTGCGGTCGTCCCAGACAATCACAAAACCACCGTCGTTCAGTGCGGTTATGTCAGGCAGGGCCTGTGTCTGATCGGTGCGGGTATTGACCAGAAACTCCGAGCCGACCTTGGTGCCGTCCTGACTGAACTTCTGGGCCTTGACGCTGCTTTCGCTATCGTCGCCTAATGTGCCGCTGCGGTCAGTCCATGTGATGACAAAATCGCCAGAAGTCAGAACCGCGGCGCGGGCATGGCTTTGCTGGCCGGCTGTATTGGTGGCCACATCAAAAGTATCGACAACCGTATTGCCATGAATATCAATGACCATAGCCTGAAGGTCTGAGCCGCCAGTGGCCAGCGCTATGTGGCTGTAGTCGTGCCAAAGCAGAAGGATGTTGCCGTTGTTCAGGAAAACGGCATCAGGACGGGCATCCAGCCCATCGCCAATATACACGGATGCGGCGCTTTGTTTGGCGCCGGTTGAATCGAAGCGCATATAGCTGATGCCACCATTATGGGTAGGTGTCGTCGCACTTGAGCGCCAGATGATCGAGAAGTTGCCGTCCGAAAGGGCGACCACTCTGGGTTCGACGTGATAATAAAAGCCAGCACCGTCAAGATATGAGGGGCTGACCAGAATTTCAGAGCCAACCTTGGTGCCGGAGGCATTGAAAATCTGGGCGCGAATCTCCAGAATTTCGAAGCCCCCGATGGTGCCCAGATCATCTACCCACGTCACCACCACATTTCCGTTGCTCAGGGTCGTTACCGAGGGGTTACGCTGAGAATCCACGACTTTGGTGTTGACCAGAAACTCCGAGCCGCCGGAATAGGCAGTTGAGCCGGATGAACTGCTGCTGCCTGATGAGGATGAACTGCCGGAACCGCTACCGCCGCTGTTGCTGCCTGAGCTACCGCCGCCACCACCACCACCGCAAGCGACAAGGCCGCCTGCAAGAGTTGCAATTAAGGCTCCGGTTATCAGAGTGCGACGAGTGCGTTTCCGGTCAGATTGAATTTTCATGCTTTGCCACTTGGGTTTGATACTCAGTTCTTCGTACGAAGGGGGTATTTAACTGTCAAGTGTAGCTTTTGTGAATTCAATCACGGGTTATGTGGCGTGCGGAAACGGGACATTAACCATCCCTCTACACCGGATTTTCACTCAGTCGGGCTAAAGCTGTCTCAAAATAAGTCGATATTGAGATGGTTGGTAATGGCTAAGACAATCCTGATCTGTGATGATGATCCGACACAAAGGCGGTTGATACAGGCCGTGCTTGAGCGTGAGGGCTTTGCCGTTATGCACGCCGAAAACGGGCCTGAGGCTTTTGACCGGCTGTCGACCACTTCGGGTATTGATGCGGTTATTCTTGATCTGGTCATGCCGGGTCAGTCGGGCATCGATACCCTTAAAGATATTCGTGCCGCAGGTATTCGCACGCCGGTAATGGTGCTGACCGGCAGTGGCGGCATTGATACCGTCGTCAGGGCTATGCAGGCGGGGGCGCAGGATTTCTTCGTGAAGCCAGCTTCGCCTGAGCGCATACTGGTCAGTGTGCGTAATGCCCTGCAGATGGGAGATTTGAGTGCCGAGGTGACGCGTTTGAAAAAGCAATCAGGTAATCGCATCGGGTTTGACGATCTGGTGGGGACTTCGGGCACCATGATGATGGTGCGACGTTTGGGCGAACGGGCGGCGAAGTCCAATATCCCTGTGCTGATCCTTGGGGAAAGCGGGGTTGGTAAGGAACTGATCGCGCGCGCTATACAGGGATCATCCGAGCGTTCGGGTAAGCCGTTTGTGGCCGTCAACTGTGGTGCTTTGCCGGAAAATCTGGTGGAGTCAATTCTGTTTGGGCATGAAAAAGGCTCGTTTACGGGTGCGTCTGACAAGCATCTGGGTAAGTTTCAGGAAGCCAGTGGCGGTACGCTTTTCCTTGATGAGATCGGGGAATTGCCGCTGGATATGCAGGTCAAGTTGCTGCGGGCGCTTCAGGAAGGCGAGATCGATCCTGTCGGTTCCAAGCGTCCGGTCAAGGTTGATGTGCGTATTATCTCGGCGACCAACCGTAATCTGGCGGAGCAGGTTGAGGCCGGTCGGTTCCGCGAAGACCTGTTCTATCGCCTGAATGTGTTTCCGATCGAAGCGCCGTCGCTTAAGGAGCGTCGTGAGGATATTCCGGCGCTGATTGACCATTTCATCCGTCGCTTCAATGTCGAGGAAGGCAAGCGCGTCGTTGGTGTGACGCCGGAGGCCATGCAGCAGTTATCGGCCTATGACTGGCCCGGCAATGTGCGTCAGCTTGAGAACACGGTGTATCGCGCGATGATTCTGGCGGATTCGCCTTATCTGCAACCGTTTGATTTTCCGGCCATCAGTGGTGTGAGCCAGCCCCTTCAGGTCGTGGCGACCGAGCCAAAGGCGGTCAGTGAGCAACGTGAAGCGGTTATGCATCTTGAGGATCAGCCGGTGCGGATTCTTGATCAGGCTGGGCATTTGCGCAAACTGGAAGATATCGAGCGCGATCTGATTGAACATGCCATCGGCGTCTATGCCGGACATATGTCAGAGGTCGCACGCCGTCTGGGGATCGGGCGTTCGACGCTGTATCGCAAGGTGCGTGATTGCGGCCTTGAGGGGATCGTCAAGGAAGCGAGCTGATTTAGGGTGTGGGTTTCACACCTCAGGGCAAACGGGTGCAGGGGCTAAGCCCCTGCGATTACGTTTACGCCTTTATGTAAACCTCAGAGCCGAGGGCTTTGAATTTTTCCGACATGTCGCTCATGCCCGACGCGGCGGCCTCAAGGTCGGCCTTTTCGTTATCGGTCATGTTGGCGGCATAGTCGCGCACTTCCTGCGTGATTTTCATCGAACAGAACTTAGGCCCGCACATCGAACAGAAGTGTGCGGTCTTATGTGCGTCCTTGGGCAGGGTTTCGTCGTGGAAAGCGCGGGCTGTATCGGGGTCGAGGCCGAGGTTGAACTGATCCTCCCAGCGGAAGTCAAAGCGCGCGCGGCTCAGGGCGTCATCCCAGATGCGGGCAGCAGGGTGG